>PEAN01000013.1:6624-77866 GCA_002753735.1 Magnetococcales bacterium DCbin4 | reverse complement strand
ACGCAAATCCTCCACCCACAACCATGCCAGCTCCGCCGAACCCCCTTGTTGCAACAATTCCGTCACCATCCCAATCCCGCCACCCCCCCCACTCTGCCATTTAAGCCAATCCCTGGCCTCGGCCAAAGCCTCATCCTTGCGTCCAAGGTTGAGCAGCGCGTACACCAACATCTGCAAGGATTCAGGATCCAGTCCCCGGGAAATCCGCCCCTTGAATTCCATCAACACCGCCACCGTCCGCTCGAACTCCCCCGCCGACATCAACAACCGTGCAAGATCACGATATCCCCCGACATGGCGTGGATAACGTTTTTGCATCTCCTCCAAAATTTGCATCTGTTTTTTGATGTTGGCGGAATAACTGTACAGATTGGCCAGTTGCTGCAATACTTCCATGGTAGGTTCCAGCCGATGCAGCACCTCCAGGTTTTCCAGATAATCCATTGGCCTTTGGGCATACTGGTAGAGCTTTCCCAACTCCTTGCGCGCCTCCAGATGGTCAGGATTTTTTTTCAAAAATCCCTCCAGGACATCGATGGCCTGCTCCACCTGTCCATTCTGGAGATACAGGTTGGAAAGCGGGAGAATGGCCGAATCGGGCAAACGCCCCTCCCCTTCCAACTGTCGTTCAAACAACGCCAATGCCGTGGCATAATCCTGGTCGCGCAGGTTCATCAATGCCAGCGTCTCCACCGATGGCAGCAGCAGATACCCCAGACTGATGCCTATCAGGCTTAACACCACCCCCAGGATATAATAGCGAACCATCCCGACCCACCCACCTTTCTTCCCGGCTGGGGACACCAAATCCCGCACTTGGTGTGTTTCATCGGATGCTTGTCCAACGGGCTTGATCTTTGTGTAAAACAATGTTAACAATCATTAATAATTTATAGATCCAACGCCCCTTCAAGAAAATGATCATGACCCTGCAACAGCATCTTTCCCTGGCCATCATGGCGGTGTTCATCGTGTCATTCCTTGGTCTGGAAATACTGACTTATCAAGACATCAAGAAGGAATCGGTACAGGATACATTACATTTGGCCGAGCAGATCCATGATATTCTGATGTCCACACGCCGGGTCTACAATCAACAATTCCTCAACAGCGGCATTCCATTGACCCACAAGACACTTGGATTCATCCCCGCACACGCCCTGTCACGCATCTCAAACGACTTTGCCCATTGGAACGACTCAGGATTGTATTTCAACAATGTTTCCGACCGTCCACGCAATCCCGACAATCGTGCCGACGAAGTTGAAATGGAGGCCATTCGCCATTTCCGGGAACACCCGAAAGAGAAGCAGCGTTTTGTGGAATTCCAACAGAATGGCAAGGAGCCTTTTTTCCATTATGCCAGCCCCATCCGGATCGAGGCCTCATGTCTCAAGTGCCATGGCGATCAGGCCGATGCCCCCCCCACCATCCGTGACACCTATGAGGCTTCCTATGATTACAAGGTCGGTGATTTGCGGGGCATCCTGAGCATCAAACTGCCAGCCTCCGCCATTGAACAGCGGATCCAAAACCGATTTCTGCAGGAATCGCTCATCCATTTGATCACCTTGTTTTTCGTGTTCCTATTGCAGTGGTACATCATCAAACGTTTGGTCACCGACCAGATTGCGACACTCAACAAGGGGATGAATGCCATCGCCACGGGCGATTATGAACAAAGGATGATCGGGTTGAAGGGTGATTTCGCCCAGATGGGTCACACATTCAATACCATGAGCGCCGAGATCATCCGGAGTCATACGGTACTCAAGGAAAACGAAAAACGATTCCGTTCCATATTGAACAATACCCAATCGGTCATTTTCATCAAGGATCTGGAAGGGCGATACCTGCTGGTCAACCGGCGTTTCGAGGAATGGTTCCATGTGACCGAAGATGAAGCCCGGGGCCAGACCGATTCCGATCTGTTCCCGACCCATGTCTCACGGATATTTCTTGAAAATGAACGCAAGGTTCTCCAGGATTTCCAGGCCATGGAGGTCGAAGAACGGTTTGAGTACAACGGCAGGGAGCATACGTTTTTTTCCATCCGTTTCCCCCTGCGGGACGAATATGAAACGGTCTATGGCATCTGTTGCATCGCCACGGACATTTCGGAACGCAAGGCGGTCGAAGAAGACCTGCATCAGGCCCATGAAACCTTGAAACAGCGCGAATCCCGTCTGCGCGCCATTCTCGACAACGCCCTGGACGCCATCATGACCACCGATGGCAACGGGCGGATCATCGAATTCAATCCGGCGGCGGAACAATTGTTTGGCTATGCAGAACAGGAAGTGGTCGGACAGGATCTTGCGACACTCATCATCCCCGCCAAACCGCAACACGAGGTCCCCCCCACCCAGCACAACGCGGAGATCAATCTGTTCCCAGAGATCAAACTACGGCGCGAAATTCCAGGGAAACGGGCCGATGGCGTCATCATCGACCTTGAAATGAGCCTGATTGCGATCCATCACAACGGACAAACCGGTTACACCGCTTTTCTGCACGACATCACCGACCGCAAGCAACTGTTGAAATCTTTGGATGACACCCTGGCGGTGGCAGAGGCGGCCAACCGGAGCAAGGATGAATTCCTGGCCAACATGAGCCATGAAATTCGCAGCCCCATGAACACCATCCTCGGGATGACCGGATTGGTCCTCGATACCGAACTGACGATTGAGCAACGGGAAAACCTGGAAATCGTTCGACATTCATCCACCAACCTTCTGCGCATCATCAATGACATTCTGGATCTTTCCAAAATGGAGGCGAACAAACTGGTTTTGGAACGGATTGCATTCAATCTTCAGGATTGCGTCGAACAGGTCTGTGAAGGACTGGCGGTACGCGCCCATCAAAAAAATATTGAACTCTATGATGATCTGGAACAGGATCTCCCCCTGCTCATGGGCGATCCCCTCCGTCTGAACCAGATTCTGACCAATCTGGTCAACAACGCCATTAAATTCACCTTCAAGGGGGAAATCGTCATCCGTGTTGAACGGATTGATGCCCCAGAGGCAGGGGATGCGGAACCCTGTTTCCATTTTTCGATTGCCGATACCGGCATTGGCATTCCCTCCCACCGCATCGCCGCCATTTTTGAACGGTTCATCCAAATGGACGGTTCCACAACCCGGCATCATGGCGGATCCGGACTCGGCCTGACCATTGTCAAACATTTGGTGGAACTGATGAATGGATCGATTTGGGCTGAAAGCGTGGAAGGCAACGGGAGCATCTTTCATTTCACCGCCCGTTTTGGCCGCCATTCCCCGGGACCCGATGAGACTCGGCCAGCTTCCCCCCGCACCCACTGGACAGGAGTCCGAATCCTTGTGGGCGACCGCCATGCCACTGGACGCAGACTCATCAAAAACATGGTTGCCAGATGGGGTGCGGAGGTCACAGAGGCCGAAGATTCCACAACCTTCCTGGCAGCGCTGCATCATGCCACGGCAACCGGACAACCGTTTGATATTCTTCTCCTGGATCATTCCTTGTCCCTGCCGGGGTTTGAGGAAACCCCTTCCCGGGAACCTTTGAGCGATGAAGATGCAAACATCGCCCGGAAAAGCAAAATCGGTTTGTTCCTTCGTGCTTATGGCCTGGACGGACCATTTCCCATGGAACAATACGGCGCAGGTCATACACCACTCATGGATGCCTGCCGTGGAAAAATCATACGTCTGGTTCCGGTACACGTTTGGGCAAAGGAGCAAAAGTTTGAAACGCAATTCCGCAAAACCATATTATTGAAAAAACCTGTCAAATCAAGCACACTGTTCCAACAGATCGAACACGCCCTGGGCCGCATCGTGCATGATCGGTCATGATCAGGAAGAACAAAAACCTCCATATGGACATGTACGGACACCTACTCCCGTTCATGGCGACGCATGCGCCATTGCCGACGATGAACATGGGAACATGACCACCGCAGGCAGTCTTCCGCAACGAACCCGGGACGGTGGCAACCTGAATCCATCCCGTTGTTGTCTGGCAAGGACTTGAAGCGCACCCATCCGCACCCGCCCGGGCTGCTTCTCCACCATGGGGGAACAAGGAGCGTGTATCAACAGCATCTGTTTTCTTGCGATGCCTTTTCACGGCAACCCCCTCAGTAGAACTTCACCTCTGGAATCATCCCGAGTATTCTTACGGCCCATCATGGCCACAATTTTGGAGCGCATGCATGTTGGATCCACAAACCGGGATGAAACAACTGTTTGGCCCTGACAGTCTGTTGGCAAAAAAGATCGATGGGTACGAACTGCGTCCCGCCCAGGAAGAAATGGCAACCCTGGTTTTTCAGGCCGTCGCGATGAAAAAGCCACTGTTGGTGGAAGCAGCGACCGGCACCGGAAAAACCCTGGCCTACCTGCTGCCGCTCCTGCACATGGGCAAACGGGTGATCGTCTCCACGGCCACCAAGGCACTGCAAGACCAGATCATCCATAAGGATCTCTCACTGGTCCGCCAGGTCATCTCCCGTCCCTTCAAGATGGCCATCATCAAAGGACGCGCCAATTATCTATGTCAGTTCCGTTACCAACAGATAAAACAGTCCCCCTTCAGCCTGCCAGCGGAACAACAGATCGGACTGAGCCACATTGACCGCTGGTTGAAGACAACCCAAACCGGAGACAAAGATGAACTGGATGATTTTTCGCATCTCAATACCCTGTGGCACCATCTCCATGCGGACACCTTGATCTGCCCCGGAAGAAATTGTCCCGATGCCAAGGAATGTTTTCTTGCCGCTGCCCGGCACAAAGCGATGGAAGCCCACTTGGTGATCGCCAATCATTACCTTTTTTTTGCCGATCTGGCACTCAAGGATGGGGGATTTGGTGAAATTCTGCCCAAGGTGGATGTCTTTGTCTTTGATGAAGCCCACCGTATCCCAGACATCGTGACCCGTTTCTTTGGCTGGGAAATCACCAACGGCCAAATCCAGGAATTGATCCGCGACAGCAATGAGCACATGGAGATCGCCGGGATCATGGATGAAGAATTTCGCGCCGGCATCGAAGATTTACAACAGGCGATGACGGAACTGCGCAACGCCTTCCCGGAAGAAAGCAGTCGTGGCGGACTCTCGCCCGAACACATGAAGGATCGCCCCGGACGGGCCATGGTCACCATGGAAGCGGCGTTGTACCGTCTTTTGGATGGGATGGAACCCCTGCTGTCCCAGGTGGAGGGGTTGGGCACTTGCAAACGCCGAGCAGCGGAACTGCTTGAAATTTCAGGACGAATCCGCTCATTGCAGGATCCGGGACGGGTCCACTGGTACGAAACCCGTGGACGATTCCTCTCTCTCACCGCCTCGCCGCTGGAAACAGGCCCCACCTTGCGTGACCTTCTGTTCCCCGCCGCCGACAGCCATATTTTCACCTCCGCCACCCTGGCCACCGGAACAGATGCCACCGGATTCACCTTTTTCGCCCGGCAATTGGGCCTGGAATCGGAAGAAATTTTGACCAAACGCCTTCCCCCACCCTTTGACTATGCCGGCCGAACCCTGCTCTATGTCCCCCTGGAGATCCCGGAACCAACACAAACCCATTTCCCGGGAGCCGCCGTCGATGAAATCGTACAACTGCTTGATTGTTCGAAGGGACGTGCCCTGCTCCTGTTCACCTCGCAACGCATGCTGGAAATCGTCCACGAAGGGATCCGTAAACAGATCCGTTTTCCCCTCCTGGTCCAGGGAACCCGGCCCAATGGCCTGCTGTTGCGCCGTTTCGTCGAAGAAATCGATTCGGTATTATTGGGGCTGGCCAGTTTTTGGGAAGGGGTCGATGTCCCGGGGGAATCACTTTCCATGGTCGTTGTTGACCGTCTCCCCTTTGCCTCTCCCGGCGATCCACTGATGGCCGCCAAAAGCCGCTGGATGGAATCCCAGGCGATCAATCCGTTCAAGGAACTCTATATTCCCAAGGCGATTCTCTCCCTGAAGCAGGGATTGGGTCGTTTGCTGCGTCGGCGGGAAGATCGGGGGGTCCTGGCGGTACTCGACCGCCGCATGGTCGATAAATGGTATGGTCGCAGGTTCATCGAAGGGCTTCCCCCTTCCCCCCTGACACGCAACCGGGAGGCGGTACGCCGTTTTTTCTCATGAAAACACGCTCCATGGCGCTGGATGGCTCAGGGCCCCGAGGAGGGATTGCCCTCCTCGAAGATGAAATTCCCCTGGAGACGATCCACTTTGCCGAAGGCCCCGGATTCGGGGTCACCCTCGCCACGCAAATCGAGGCCATCCTGGCACGCCACCAATGGCGCACCGCCACGCTCGACCTGTTGACCGTTGCCCTCGGTCCTGGTTCGTTCACCGGATTACGGGTCGCCCTCGGGCTGGCCAAGGGGATCTCCCTGGTCCATTCGATCCCCATCGTCGGCATCTCAACCCTGGAACTGGTGGCCGCAGCCACTGAACCCCAACATCAGGAACTTCTTTCCCTGCGCGATGCCGGCAATGGACTGCTCTTTTTTGCCCTGTACCATCGCCAGGGAAAAATTCTCACCCCAAGGATCACCCCCACCATGGGCAGCCTTGAATCCTTGATCTCGATGTTGGAACCGCTCGTGTCCCACCCAACCCTGTTTTGTTGCGGCCCCGGTCTCGATACCTGCCGCATCCGGCTTGAACAACACCTTGGAACCCGCTTCCGGTCACCCTCCACACCCCATGTGCCCCCTTCGTCCGATCTTTTGGGGCGTCTTGGTCTTGCGCTCTGGCGTACCGGAACCTTCCCCCCCCCCTCGAACTGGAACCTCTTTATTTGCGTCCGCCACAAGCAGTCATGACCCGGAAGGAACTCATCCCATGAAACTGCGGTCCATGGTGTATGAAGACGTTCCGACCGTGACCCTGTTGGATCGTGTCGATAACCTTCGACCCTGGACCGAACCCATGTTCTACGAGGAACTCCGCCTGGATTCCTTCTGTCGCGTGGTCGTGGATGAGACCCAAACCCTCCAGGCGTTTCTGGTTGCCCGACGGCTGCTGGATGAATGGCACCTTTTGACCCTCAAGGTGGCACCCTCCTGCCGAGGCCAGGGGTTGGCCCGAACCTTGATGCTGGCCTTGATCGCCCATGGCATCGAATCGGACGCTCGAACGATCCTTCTGGAAGTCCGGGCCTCCAACCAACCCGCCATGAATCTTTATGAAAATCTGGGATTCCTTTCCGTCGGGATCCGGAAAAATTACTACCCTGGTCCCACCATGGCGGAAGACGCGGTGATCATGGAACGACGAACAGACCGAAAAAATGAATTCAACCCTTTTTGAAAATGTGTTTTTTGCTTACACTCGCCTGACAAATGAAAAATGAGTGCATCACTTGAAGTCGCTGTTCCGCAGGTTGGCTGCACCCCTAGACCAAGGTCGCAAAAAGTCGGGAACCGGATTGCCGCATTCCCTGCACATCAACACTTTGATGCAAAAAATGAAGGAGTCCATCCATGTTCGTCAAAGATGTCATGATCCGCAACATACGCACTGCCAAAAAAAACGATACCATCCGTACCGTGGCCGATATCATTTGTGCCAGTAAAATCAGTGGTCTTCCCGTGGTCGACGAGGACAACCACCTGATCGGTGTCATCTCCGAAAAAGATATTCTCAATGCCCTCCTGCCCAGCTATTCCGAGTTTCTCCATGACCCGATCCGGGCCCGGGACTTTGAAGTCATGGAAAATTCCTACCACGCCGTCCTGACCAAAACGGTCGGATCATTGATGACGCCCCGGGTTTTCTCCGCCTCCCCCAATGATCCCATCATGAAGGCCGCCTCGCAGATGGCCCTGCACCGGATTCGCCGCATCCCCGTCGTCGAGGAAGGGGACCAACTGGTGGGCATCATCAGTCTGGGTGACATTCACAAGGCAATCTTCAAAAAGGAATTGGGCGTCAAGGACTGACCCAAACCCTCTACAAACAGGAACCACCACACGGTCCCATTGAGCTGTTTCGTTGCCACCATCAGTTACTTCTGCTGCTCATCTCCCCCTTGCCCCCCGGGGCGAGGGAACACTTTGCTTTTGCGAGGACTTTAGATGACCGCTTCCGGAATGGGCGGTGTTCCCTGCCCGACTTCGGTACGCCACAAACTGACCGCCCACCACCAGCGTGTCCCCTCATGGCACTCCTGGTTTCCCTGGAAGGAAAAAATCAGCCGGCAAAGCTTGAGCAAAGATTTTTTTGCCGGGATCACCGGTGCCATCGTGGTGTTGCCACAAGGAGTCGCCTTTGCCGCCATCGCCGGCCTGCCGCCGGAATATGGACTCTATACCGCCATGATCCCCGTCATTGTGGCCGCGCTCTTCGGATCCTCCCACCATCTGGTTTCCGGTCCCACGACCCCCATTTCCCTCCTCGTCTTTTCCACCCTGGCCACCATGGCTCCGGCGGGAAGTTCCGACTATGTCTCCCTGGCATTGACCCTGGCGTTCCTGGCCGGTCTGTTCCAGATCGCGCTGGCATTGGCAAAGCTGGGACTGCTGGTGAATTTCGTCTCGCATTCCGTCGTCGTCGGTTTCACTGCAGGAGCCGCCGTGCTCATTGCATCAAGCCAGTTGAAACATCTTTTTGGCCTCCATTTCGAGCATGATCCCTGGTTCGTGCGCAATCTGATGCGCCTGATCGGCGAGCTGCCCAATACCAATATCCACGCCATGGCCATCGGGCTGATCACCCTGTCCACCGTGATTGCACTGCGCTGGCTCGCCCCCACCTGGCCCAACATGCTCCTGGGAATGCTGGTTGGAAGCCTTACCGTTTGGCTCACCGGCCTTGATTCCGTGGCCATGGTCAGCCCCATTCCGGCAACGCTCCCCCCCCCCTCCATGCCCGATCTTTCACCAGCCACCCTCAAACAATTGGCACCCGGGGGGCTTGCCATCGCCCTGATGGGCCTCATCGAAGCGGTATCCATCGCCCGCTCCATTGGTCTTCATTCCGGCCAGAAAATCAACGGCAATCGTGAATTTCTCGGCCAGGGGCTGGCCAACCTGATCGGCAGTTTCTTCTCCTCCTATCCCTCTTCCGGCTCCTTTACCCGCAGCGGCATCAATTTTCGTAGCGGCGCCCAAACCCCCATGGCCGCCATATTCGCCGCCGTCTGCCTCACCATCATCGTTCTGACCATGGCACCGCTGGCCCAATACCTCCCCATTGCCTCCATGGCAGGTGTCATCCTGGTGGTTGCCTACCAACTGATCGACTTCCAAACCATACGGGTCATCATCCGTTCAGGCATCACCGAAGTCAGCGTCTTTCTGGTAACCGTTCTGGCCACCCTCTCCCTGGAACTGGAATTTGCCATCTTCGTCGGCGTATTGCTCTCCCTGGTGATTTTTCTCCATCGCACCGCAGCTCCCGTTGTCCTGAGCCGGGTTCCCGATCCCCAATCGGCGTGGCGCTCCTTCGTCACCGACCCTGACCTGCCCGAATGTCCGCAACTTAAAATCATCCGCATCGACGGCCCCCTCTATTTTGGCTCGGTGGCCCACATCGAAGAGATGATCCACAGGGAAACCTCCGATGGACAACGGCAACCCAATTTGCTCATCGTCTGCAGCGGGATCAACTATATCGATCTTCCAGGCATCGACATGTTGCTCCGAATCGCTGTAACCTACAAAATGAAGGATGGCAGCATGTTCTTCTTTGGCGTCAAGGATCAAGTCTGCGAAATGTTTCAACGGTTTGGATATGTCAACATCATCGGGCAGAATCATATTTTTGAATCCAAGATGGAAGCGGTGCAAAATATCGTGACCCGGTTTCTGAATAAACAGACGTGTCAACAATGCAATCGCAAAGTATTCCTCGAATGTTCAGAACTGGGAAATGCCCAGAACCTTAATAATGATCGACAGGATGGGGATCAAAAATGAGTAGAATTATCATTCTGGCTGGACCCGGTTGCGTCGGCAAACGTCCCCTTTTTGCCGCTTTCCGCCGGTTTTATCCCGAAACCGCCGCCAAATTCAAACGCCTGGTCCTGTTCAATGATCGCAGCCCTTACCCGGGAGAAGATGACGGCGTTGATTATTATTTTCGCTCCCGCATGGAGCTTGAATCGATGCGCTTCAAGGAGGGCTTTGTGGTCGCCGATGTCCGGGGCAACCTCCAGGCTTTGGAAATCAACCAGATACGGCGCATCCTCGATGAAGGCAACATCCCCTACTATGAAGGCAACCCTTTTGTCCCGGCCAAATTGTGGGATGAAGGAATCCTCAACCAATTCGCCCATCTGCCCATTTTTCTGTCACCCCTTTCCAAGGAAGAGATCCTGTTCCTGCGTTCACCCGAGCGTCGTGTGGATTTGAATGGATTCGTGCGTGAGGTTCAACGCCGCAAACTTTTGCGGCGCACCGCCAGCCGCAAACAATATCTTTCGCTCAAAGATCTGGAAGACATTGAGCATGGCAGCGTCAGCGCCTACCTGGAATTGCGTGAGGCGTGGAAATTCAGACACATCCTGGTCTCCTACGATTCGGGCGACGGGGACAACTGGGATGCTTTTCACTATCCTTTGGGCAATGCGCGCAAATCATTGCTTTCCTTTGCCGCGTTGGTGGCTGGACATGAACATGTCGAGGAAGATGGCCCATGGCCACAGGATCTGTTGCCGTAACGGGATGGAATCCACACCATGGGTATTGAAATCGAGCGTCGTTTCCTGGTCAAGGATGATCGCTGGCGTTCAGGTGCCACGGTAACCCGGTTGAAACAGGGATTCCTGTCCACCGACAAAGAACGGGTCGTTCGTGTTCGCCTTGTCGGGGAGACCGGCACCCTGACCATCAAGGGGCCAACCCGCGGTACCGTCAAAAGTGAATTTGAATACCCCATTCCCCCCCGGGAGGCGTTGGAACTTTTGGATACCCTGTGTTTAAGGCCATTAATCGAAAAACAACGGTATCATCTCATTCATGACACGTCGGAATGGGTTGTCGATGAATTTGAGGGGGAAAATCAGGGTCTGGTGCTGGCTGAAATTGAATTGGACCGAGCGGATCAACCCTTTGCCATTCCTCCCTGGTTGGGAATCGAGGTTTCCGACGATCCACGTTACTTTAATTCCAATCTGGCAACCCATCCCTATTGCCAATGGGAAAGGAAATGAATCGTGGCAGTTTATGCCATCGGTGATGTTCACGGATGTCTTCTGGAACTGCAACGGCTGTTGCAGCTCTTGAGATTCGATCCCGCCCGGGACCGCCTGTTGTTCGTCGGTGACCTGGTCAATCGGGGTCCCAATTCTTTGGAGTGTCTGCGATTCATTCGCAGCCTGGGAACCCGGGCTGAAGTCGTGATGGGCAATCATGAAGTCAATCTCCTCCGGCAAATGGCGGCGGTCGATGCCCCTCCGGTTGAACCCTGGCAGAAAACGTTGACCCGGGTTTCCGATCGCGACACTTTGCTCGACTGGATCAGCCGCTTGCCATTGATGTTGCAGGATCGGGAAACCGGATTTGTCGTCGTGCATGCGGGGGTGCATCCTTCATGGTCCCTGGACGAAGCGATGACCCGGGCGGGCAAGGTCATGCGTCAGGCGGGTGGATTGGATCGCCTGGAAACATTCTATGCCCCTGCCGCGAAACGAACGGTGGATCCCACGGAACCACCCGACCCACTGCGCATCGCCAAAGATGATCAGACCGTGTTCACCCGGATCCGGCTGACGGCCCCCGATGGTCGTCCGGTATGGCCGGAAGAGGCAAAAAAAGCAGGCTTATCCGACCCTTATGCGCCACCGCCCGTGGGCTTTTCCTTTCAACCATGGTATCAGGTGCGCCGTTGGACCTCCGGGGAACGGGTGGTCTACGGCCATTGGGCAGCGGTGGGATTGGCACTTCATCCCCATTCCAAGGGATTGGATACGGGGTGCGTCTATGGGGGGCGTCTGACCGCGATCCGCCTGGACCATCCCGATCTGCCCGTGACCCAGGTGGATTGCCCGAATCATTCCAGGACCGACGCGGGTGGAGAAGGGTAGAAAAACAGTAACGATTCAGCACCCCCTTTTTCCTTTCAATAATTTCAATGTAAAGGGGGTGCTGAAAAGCAACAATAAACAAACCAGAGCTGTTATTCCGTCGAAATCGCGCCTTCAATGGGAATCCCGGCCCGTTTGGCGATTTCCCGTGAAAGTTTTTCAAAATCCCGGTAAGCCTCTTGAACCGCGTAGGTATGCGCACCCAAGGCACCATCCGCCGGTTTCAGGTGAAAGATGGGTTTACGTACCTCCTGGGCCATGGGCATGAGACTGCGGTAATGTTTCAGCAGCATGAAACAATGGGGATCGTTGGCAACCTTCACCCCTTCCGGGATGGATTCGTTCAGAACGAATTCCCGATAATCTCCCGGCATACGATTGACCCATTTGTCATACGCCTTGACGGGACGATCCAGTCGCACCGAATGCTGCATGACAATATAACCAATCGGCTTCATGGTTCCCTGGGGCATGACCAGCTTGGGATCGGGAATTTCATCCAACCGTTTTTTCCAATCCTTACGCCAAAGACGCAAAGCAGGCCCGAGGTTGTGCAACCCCTGCAACGAATAAAGATCCGGCCCCAGGGGGATGACCAAAACATCTGAGGCAACCATGGCGGACCGATTGATGGCCCCGAGATCGGGTCCCAGATCCACCAACACCACATCCGCCGCACACTGTCGCGCTCCATTTTGTAATAGTCGCCAAAATGCGGAAGTGATTCGAAACGCCCGTATATCACCGTCAAGACATTTGGGCCAGGTTTCCGACAGGTCATCCTCGAATCGGGACAACATCATGTCTCCCGGCAACAGGTGCAAGCGATCATTTATTTTGAAGAGCTTTGGCTCGGCAACATCGCTTTCGCCTTCCTTGAGTGGCTTGATGGCCCCAAAAATCGTCGTATCATGCCCATTTGCCGACCACAACAATTCCAGAGGTTCTTCTTCGAGAAACGCTGTGGAAAGGTTGCTCTGCGGATCCAGATCGGCCGCCACGACACACAAACCCAACTCGGACATCATCCAGGATACGTGGTACACCAGGGAAGTCTTGCCCACGCCGCCTTTGTTATTAAAAAACGCGATGACTGGAACACTCATGAACGTTTCCTCAAGATGACGCCCACATGGGTTTCTTCAACCAGAAATTCTGGTGGTGGATTACCATTCCCCGCCATTGCTTTCCGGGTGAGACTGATCCCCATGCCAAACTGTTGAACATAGCCAAGATCTTTGAGTACCGTGGCCAGATTCGGATTACAATCGCCATAGGCCCCGGGTTGACCAAAATTTTTTTTTGTCACCTGCCCATAGGGGCCTCCGGGATTGAAAATTTCCACCCGATCCTTGAACCAATAGATGCGCACCGGGGTATTGCCCTGATCGTAGGATCGATGCAATACGGCATTGCGAACCATTTGTTGCAAAGCGACCAGGGGATAATCGGGTTGTCGGCGTTCCGTGGAATCCGTGGTCATGTCCACCGCGACATGGATATTGATTTTCAACAATTGGTCAATCTCCCGCAGCAACTCAGGCATGGGCAACCGCAATTCTTGCGAGGATTGCACCGGGTCACCCAGTTCATGACCATCAATCCAGATGAATTGAACAAACGCCCCGGGAATCCAATCGGTGGGATCCTTTCCAATCGTCAATTCACCAAGGACCGTAGGGCAGACTGGCGGACCGGGATGGGCAAATTTGGTCGCAATCAATTGGTCTTCAAGGCTACGATGGTTCTGTGCCAACACCAGGGAAGAAACGGCTGTTGGGAGATACCTGCGAAGAAACAAAAATTCGTCCAGTCCATCCATGGGAGCGGAGCGGATGGGATGGATATCCCCGGGCAAATCTTTATAACGTCGTTTTTCCGATAATCGGCGTTCTTCGTCCAGGTTGGCGATGGCCCTGCGCGGTCCGACACGGATCCAAACCGTCCCCTTGAATCGGACCGGCGGACTCTCGCTCGGTTGCACAATGATCACCGCCAGATCTGTCCCTCTAATGTTTCGCTTTTGCACCGTCATGGCCGGGAGTGGAACAATATTGCCATCCGAACGCATGGCGGAAAGGTTTTGTAACAGTTGATCGGTGATGGCAAGTCCGGCAAAAGAACCCTGATCCTTGACGCCCACGAAGATCACGCCAGGCAACCGATGGTCTGGCATATCGTTGGCAAAGGCGCAAATCGCCTGACAAATCTTGTCTCCCGCCTTTTCCGACTCCTTGCGTTCAACCCGGTCTGATTCCAGATCATCCAGAAAGAGTTCCAATTCCGCATCCGTCATCTGCCCACTCCTTTCGCAGCCACCCATCCCTTGGCCAGGGCAACAGCATGCCTGCCGCTGGCTTTGAAGGCAACCGGTCAAAACAAAGTTACTTTGATTTTTTGCTTATTTATGATCCGATACCAGTGAACCCCATCGGGATCTGAAGTAGAATCTCCGGTCATCCCACCACCCAACCCGAGGGTTGTTTCTCCCATGCCATGGAATGAACACACCCTGGTTTCCTTGCAGGGCATCCACAAATCCTATCGCGAGGGGGAACGCAACGTCGCGGTGTTGCAGGATCTGGAAGCGAACTTCAATCAAGGGGAGATCACGGCGGTCATCGGGCGGTCGGGATCGGGAAAAACCACCCTGTTGAACCTCATCAGCGGCATGGATCTCCCCGATGGCGGAACCATTCGCATCGGTCCCACCGAACTGACGGCAATGGATGATCGGCAGCGAACGCTGTTCCGCCGCCACCACATCGGTTTCATCTTTCAATTTTTCAATCTGATCCCCACATTGAATGTCCTGGAAAACGTCCTTTTCCCGCTGCAATTGATGGCACGGGCGGATGCAGCAGGTCAACAATGGGCCATGCAATTGCTCCAACGGGTGGGATTGGCGGATCGCGCGACGACCTTTCCCGACCGTCTTTCGGGCGGGGAACGCCAACGGGTCGCCATCGCCCGGGCGCTGGTCCATCGGCCACGTCTTCTTTTAGCCGATGAACCGACGGGCAACCTTGACCAGGAAACGGCAAGCGCAGTACTCAACCTGATGACCCAACTCGTCCTGGAGCAGCGCCAAACCTTGATCATGGTCACCCACAGCACACTTTTTGCGCAACAAGCCCATCACATCCTCACCATGGAACGGGGACGACTGCATGCCTCCATCCGCCAGGATGCGTTGTAGAAGGCTTGACATGAATGACGATCATTTCTTGATCATAATCATGAATCGGATCGCACATGAAACACCCCTTTGCCACCCCCCTTCTGCTCCGCTCCAGCCTGAGGCATTTCCTTGGGCATCCCTGGATGACCATTCTGGCCATGTTCGGGATCGCCTTGGGAGTCGCCGTCGTCACCGCAGTCGATCTGGCCAACGAAGGGGCCATGCGGGCGATGCGCCTGACAATGGCCTCCCTGTCAGGGCATACCACCCATCGATTGTCGGGACCGACAACGGGAATGGAGGAACACCTGTTCGGCCCCCTGCGCTGGGCAGATGGCGTCCAACAGGCGGCCCCCATCGTTGAAGGGGTCGCCCGTTTGGTCACCTTTCCCGACCGGACCTTGCGCATCATGGGAGTGGACCCCATCGCCGATGCCCCCATCCGCCCCCACCTGACGCGAAATACCCGGGGAGTCGATCTCAAATCCCTGGTGACCATTCCCGGGACCGCCCTCCTTTCAACCCGGACCGCGACACGATTTGGCATCAGGGCCGGCGATACGATGCCACTTAAGGTCGGTGAAAAAAAACATGAAATCACCATCATTGGACTGTTGGATGTTTCCGATCCGCTGATCCGCCAAGGATTGGCCGATACCCTGGTGATGGATGTGGCCAGCGCCCAGGAACTGCTTGATTTTCAAGGTCGGCTGACCCGGATTGATCTGGTGTTGACCCCCGGATCCCCCCTGCCCCCGGCACCAAAACACACACGCTGGATCGAAACGGAACGCCGTACCCGGGCACTGGAAGGATTGACCGAATCCTTCCGGCTGAACCTGGCGGTCCTGGGAATGCTGGCATTGATGGTGGGGATGTTCATTATTTTCAATACCATCACCTTTTCGGTCGTCCGCCGCCGCCATATCATCGGGCTCCTGCGCGCCCAGGGGGTGACGCGGCAGGAATTATTGGTACAACTCTTCGCCGACGGCCTCCTCCTGGGGATTCCGGGAACCCTTCTGGGCCTGCTCCTTGGCCTGGCCCTGGGCCAAGGATTGCTGGGACTGGTGGTTCAAACCATCAATGATCTTTATTTTGAACTCCAGGTCACCCGGTTGCCCCTCGATCCCTGGTCCCTGGCCAAAGGGGGTCTGCTCGGTATCGGAGCCACCCTGATTGCCACCTGGCCCGCCGCCTGGGAGGCGGTCGCCATCCCCCCCTCCCTCGCCCTGACCCGTTCAACACTGGAACATACGGTCCAACAAGGAGTTCAACGTGCAGGCCGCTGGGGAGCGGGTATCCTGCTCCTGGGTGGACTCATTCTATTGCTCCCCGGCCAAAATCTTTATGCCGGATTCGCCGCCCTGGGTTGTTTCACCGTCGGCGCCGCACTCCTGGTACCGACCACCATGATGCTGTTGGTCGGATGGATCCAACCCATGGTCCGCCGTTGGCTCCCCTGGACCTGGACCCTCGCCTTGGGCGCAGTGCCGCGCAACCTGAGCCGGACCGGGGTCGCCGTAGCCGCCTTGACCCTATCGGTGGCAACCACCATCGGCATGGGAATCCTGGTGGAAAGCTTTCGCGATACGGTGGAACGATGGTTGACGGAAACGGTCGCCTCCGACATTTATGTCTCCACCGGGGAAACTTCGACCGGGGCCGGAGTGGAGGTGGGAATTTTGGATCCTGAACTGATCGCGACCCTCTCCCGGGTACCAGGGATCGAAAGCGTCGGTCTGGGACGCCGGGTCTCCCTGGATACCCCGGAAGGATTGCTCAATCTGTTCGTCCTTGATATTGACCAGGCCCGGTTTTCCGAACGTTGGTTTCTCAAGGGAAATGCACAAGATCTCTGGCCCCCTTTTCAACGAGGGGAGATCGTTGTGATCTCTGAATCGCTGGCCTTTCGCCGCAAGCTTGATGTCGGTGCCACATTGGAACTCCCCACCCCCACCGGTCTGCATTCCTTTCCCATCGCCGGAATCCATGCCGATTTCCGCGCCGATACCGGTTCCATCACCGTCAGCCGTACCCTGTTTGCCCGCTACTGGGACGACCCTGCCATGGCCAGCATGGGCATCCGGATCCGTGCGGGAGAAACGGTGGAAACGGTCATGGACCGGCTCAACCTGGCTGCAGGGCCTGCACATTCACTTGAAATCCAGTCCAATCGCGGATTGCGCGAAGCTTCCCTGGAAATTTTTGATCGCACCTTTGCAGTGACCCGGGTGTTGCGCCTGTTGAGTGTCGTCATCGCTTTTTTTGGCATATGGACCGCGCTGATGGCCATTCAACTGGAACGAACCCGGGAGCTGGCGGTGTTTCGCGCCCTGGGGATGACGCGGGGGGAGGTGTTGCGCCTGAACCTGTTGGAAACCACCTTCATGGGGATCATCGCCGGAGGGATCGCCATGCCCCTGGGGTGGTTCATGGGCCTGCTCCTGGTCGAGGTGATCAACCATCGCTCCTTCGGTTGGAGCCTCCAGATGACCACCAGCCCCGCCATGATCCTTCAGGCCATGGTCATTGCGGTCCCCACCGCCCTGCTGGCGGGGCTCATTCCCTCATGGCACATGGCCCGGACACCTCCCCTGGAGGCGTTGCGGGAACAGGGATAACGGGAAACCAATCAAGGAAAAAAGGGATCTGGGGGTTACACATGCGTAAAAGATGGATCGTGATGGTCGTTGTCGTCATGGCGGTCGTTCTGATTGCCGCCATGACCCGATTCGACAATGGACACCGTTCCGACCCGGATGCAGTCATGACCTCTTTGCTGGGTGGGGGCGATGATGCCGGTTTTGATCGCGCCACCACCCCCCGGCCATTCCATTTCCCTGCGGATCATGGTCCCCATCCCCAATTCAAACATGAATGGTGGTACATGACCGGAACCCTGGCAACGGAGGTCGGGGAACGCCGGTTCGGCTATGAATTGACCCTCTTCCGCCTGGCCCTGACACCCAAACCCATGGAACGAACCTCAAAGTGGGGCAGCACCCAGGTGCAAATGGGACATTTTGCGGTAACCGATATCCAGAAACAACAATTTCATCACGCACAACGTTTTTCCCGGATCGCCATGGACCTGGCAGGGGCGGTGGCCGATCCGTTCCGGGTATGGCTGGGCGACTGGTCCATCGCCGCAACCGGGGGAACCCCCCTGGCCCCGACCATGCACCTTGCAGCACATCATGAAGACATCACGCTTGATCTCAACCTCACCGCCCGCAAACCGGTCGTGTTGCAGGGCGAAAACGGGCTCAGCCGAAAAAGTGAACGCCCGGGTAACGCCTCGTACTACTATTCCTTGCCGCGCATGGAAACCACGGGATGGTTAACACTCCAGGGCGAACGATTTCCCGTCACGGGAATGAGCTGGTTTGATCGCGAATGGAGTACCAGTGCCTTGGATGAACATCAGGAAGGATGGGATTGGTTCGCCCTGCACCTGTCCGACGGGTGGGATCTGATGCTCTATCGGATGCGGGAGAAAAATGGAACCACCGGCACCCTGAGCGCCGGCGCGCTGATCGACCCCGATGGAACACGGATCCCCTTCGCCCACGATGCGATGATCATCGATCCCCTGGGACACTGGCGCAGTCCAAAAACAGAAATTGTCTATCCCTCCGGCTGGCGGTTGCGGGTCGCTACCGTCGGGATCGATCTTTCGGTTACCCCCTGGATCCAGGATCAGGAACTCAACCGCACGTTGGTCCGCTATTGGGAAGGGGCGGTGCAGGTACGAGGCGTCCATGCCGGCCTGGAAGTCCAAGGTGATGGCTACGTGGAGCTGGCGGGTTATCATTGATCACAGGTGCTCCTTGATCATCTGGAAATATCCGTCGGCAATGATACTCCAGTCCAAACCGCGCACCGAAGTCAATCCCCCCTGTCGGCAACTCTGGTACAGATCGGGCTGGAAAAACAGGGTGTCCAAAGCCGTAGCCAGGGAATGGGTATCTTCGATATCTGCCAGAAAACCGTTGCTTCCCGACTGAATGCAGTCGGCGGGCATCCCCACCCGGGTCGAAACCACCGGCACACCACAGGCCCAACTTTCCGGCAATGCCTTGGGTCCCCCTTCGGCACGCGAACCGATCAGGTAGGCATCCAGGGCATGATAACAGGAGACGATCTCATGGTAATCATCGAGAAAACGATGCCGCCAAGGGATCCCCATTTGTGTCAACCCCTGTTTGACATACCCCCGGGCCGGTCCCGTCAACAACACCATCAGCCGATGACGGGGGATGGTTAACCGGGACAGGGTTTCCAAAAAGACATCGGGTCCCTTGACCAGTTTGGGGGTTTGGCCATCCCCCCAGCCGGTGCCATCCTTTTGAAACGAACCAATGCAAAACATCTCATCGGAAATCTCCAAAGACTGGCGACTCAAACGTCTTTGTTCCGGAGTGGGCGGTGTAAACCGATTCAAATCCACCCCCAGAGGGATGGTCACCAGTTTGGTCTCCAAAACCCCATACCGCAGCAAAATATCGCGGGAAATGGAACAGGTCACCACGATCCCAACCATGGGATCAAGGGCCTGGGGCAGTTGATCGAACATGGTACGCATGTTTGGATCGGGATCGTCAGGATCGCCATGAAACCAGGTCAGAAACAGGGTATTGGATCGATGCAGCCGGTTCCTGGGGCCGAAAAACCAGGGATAGCGGTTGCCAAACACAATGATCTGATGGCGCAAATGCCAGGGGGTCGTCAGGGTGGGAACTGCCGCACCGATCCGCTGACTCAGGCCGGTCGTGATGTAATGGGCGTCCCATTTGAACGACCAGTTGGCGGAATCGGTGACAAAGTAGACCTGCCGATGTCGGCGCCCCTGCCATTCGTTGGCCAACAGATGCCGCCATCGCCACCAGGTTTCTTTCAGCATGATCGACCTTTGGTTGCAAAAATGATCAAGGGATCAAAGCCTCAAGGGATTGCCCCAGCGCCCTTCTCCCTTTCAATGATTTATTCCTTGAACCCAAGGATACCCCGAAACAATTCAAGCTGATTCCGGGTCGTCCGATCCCAGGAATACTGTTCCGCATAACGCCGGGTTCGGGTGCGGTCGGGCATATCGGCGGACAGTTGGGCAAAAGCAGTGAGGAACCCATCGACCGAACGCTCATGCATCAACATCCCCGCCTCGGGGGCCGCCACCACTTCCGGAGTTCCCCAAACATTGGAGGCGATCACCGGCAAGCCGCAGGCCATCGCCTCCAACAACACGTTGGCCCATCCCTCACGGGCACTGGCCAGAACCAGAACATCCGCGGCGGAATAGTACAACGGCAACCGGGTCTGCGGCACCGCCCCCGCAAAATGAACCCGATCGGCGACCCCCAGATCGTGTGCCAACTGTTTCAACGCCACCTCGTTGTCGTCTTCGAAGGTCCCGCCCCCTCCGACCACCATCAGACGGACCCCGGGCAATGCAGTCAAGGCACGGATCGGAATGTCATGTCCCTTGCGTTGCACCAGATGTCCCACCGAAAGCAATGTCATCCCTTCAACTCCCAATTCCCGCCGTGCCGCCTCCCGATCCAGGGGGCGGAACAGATCCAGATCCACCCCATTGGGAAAAACCCGGATGTGCCCCTCGGGAATCCCCAACGGGAGCAACGCCTGTTTGAGGGCCTCGCACACCGTGATCACCGCCGCCGCACGGTGGCAGGCCCAGGTGATCAGGCGTCGTGGCACGGCGTATTGCGGGATCAGGGTAATGTCGGTTCCACGGCCGGTCAGGACCACCGGCAGGTCAAACCATTGCCCCAACAACGCCGCCGCGACACCGTCAGGATAGAGGAAATGGGCATCGATCAACGAAACATCAAACCCCCGGGCCATGATGGCGCGCAAAGGACGCACCATCGCCGCCGCCATGGTGAAGGGGGTCAGATTCATCCCGATTTTCGGAATCAGGGGAAACCGGGGATGGTCGATGATCAAACCATGCCGACGGTCATTCCCGGGGACACGGGCCAGACCGGCATAATTGCCGAATCGGGGGTGGGTGAAGGGAAACCACGCCACCGGGGCCAGAATCCGGACGTTGGCCATACCACTCTGCGCCACCCGCCGGACACGATGTTCCACGAACAGGCCATGTGTGGGCTGGCTGTCGTTGGGATATAGGGTGGTGAAGGTCAAAATGTTCATGACAAGAGCATACGGTTGCCTTGGAATGCTGTAAAGTGACACCCGATTCCGCTGGATGGGATGGTTCCACCTTCACCCGATGGTATCTGGATCATGGACCTTGTTTCGCTCCTCGGTTTCGCCGCCGCCTGCCTGACGACGTTCGGCCTGGTCCCCCAGGTGGTGCGAACCTTCAAAACCCGCGATACCAGTGGCATTTCATTTTGGATGTACGCCATGTCGAGCATGGGGGCCTTCCTGTGGGTGATCTATGGTGTGGTGTTGCATGCCTGGCCGATCATCATGGCCAACTCGCTCGCCTTCATCCTGCTGGTCATCGTCCTGGTCATGAAAATCCGCCTGGGTTAGAACGTCGGAATGGAAGGTTCGGCTGTTTGTCCAGCAAAACCGGAATCAGACCGCTTGCGCAGCCGATCCAAAACAAGCAGGATGATGCCAACGGAAATGGGAATGGATTCTTTCGTCCGGGAGATCAACATTGCCGAGGAGGTCACCTTGTTCATGGATAAAAAACAGCGAATCTTCGTGGCGGGACATCACGGCATGGTGGGTGGAGCCATCGCCCGGAAATTGCGCCAGGAAGGATATGAACACCTTCTGGAACGGACCCACCGGGAATTGGACCTGACCCGACAAGCGGATGTGGAACAGTTTTTCGCAAGCCAACGCCCCGAGTTCGTATTTTTGGCGGCAGCCAGGGTCGGTGGCATCCATGCCAACACCACCTACCCCGCTGAATTCATTTACAGCAATCTGCAAATACAAAACAACTGCATCGAAGCCGCCAGGCGCTATCCGGTAAAAAAACTGCTCTTTCTCGGATCTTCATGCATTTATCCCCGAGATGCCGCACAACCCATCCGGGAAGAAAGTCTGCTGACCGGTCCACTCGAAGAGACCAACCAATGGTATGCCATTGCCAAAATTGCGGGTATTCGCATGACCCAGGCCTACCGTCGGCAATATGGACTCAATGCCATCAGCCTCATGCCGACCAATCTTTACGGCTTCGGAGATAATTTTCACCATGAAAATTCCCATGTTCTGCCAGCGTTGATCCGGCGATTCCACGAAGCCAGGATCCGGGGGGAACAACAGGTGGTCATCTGGGGATCGGGCCAGCCCCGACGTGAATTCCTGTTCGTTGATGACCTGGCGGAAGCGGCGATTTTCCTCATGCGCCATTATGATTCGGAAGAGATCATCAATGTCGGAGTGGGACACGATTTGACGATTGCCGAGTTGGCGCAATTGATCCAAAAGATCATCGGTTTTTCAGGTGAATTGCGCTTTGACCCCTCCAAACCCGACGGCACACCGGTCAAATGCCTGGATGTCAGCAAAATCAACGCCCTGGGATGGAAGGCCAAAATCTCGTTGGAAGAGGGGATCACCCAAACCTACCGTTGGTTTCTCGATCATCAGGATTCGTTCCGGAGTTGAACGCATTCATGGTACCCTCAAAGAATGAATATCCACCTGCCCTTCAGGAACACGCTTGGCCAACCTTGACCTTTTTGCCACCGCCCCCCAGGGGACCGAAGCCCTCCTTGCCCGGGAATTGCACACCTTGGGCGCCAAAAAGATCCGTCCGGCCCAGGGAGGCGTTTCCTTTGAAGGATCCCTGACCACCGTCTGTCAGGTCTGTCTGTGGTCCCGGACGGCATCGCGTCTGTTGTTGCCATTGAAACGCTTCGTCATCGATTCCCCGGAAGACCTGTACGCCGGGGTATTGGATCTGGCCTGGGAAGATCATTTGCGGGTCAGTGACACCTTTGCCATCGATTTTTTCGGCACGGGCCAGGGAATCCGTCATACCCATTTTGGCGGCATGAAGGTCAAGGATGCCATCGCCGACCGGTTTCGCCAGCGAACCGGACAGCGGCCCTCGGTCCGGATTGAACGGCCCGAGGTACGGATCCATTGCCGCCTGCGCGACAAAAGGGTCATGATCGCCCTGGACCTGTCGGGAGAAAGCCTCCATCGCCGCGGCTACCGGCAACAACCGGGGGATGCCCCGCTCAAGGAAAACCTGGCCGCCTCCATTCTTCTGCTGGCCCGATGGCCGGAACTGGCCCGGGAGGGAACCCCCTTTCTCGATCCCATGTGCGGCACCGGAACCCTTGCCATCGAAGCGGCCCTCATGGCGGCGGACAGCCCCCCGGGATTGTCACGGGACTACCATGGATTCATGGGATGGGTTCCCATGGACCTCTCCCTGTGGATCCGCTGCCGCGAAGAGGGACGGGAACGATTTGCGGCAGGGTTGGCACATTTGCCGAAGATGGTGGGATTGGATGCCCACCCCGGGGCCATCATCGCCGCCAAGGCCAATGCGGCGCGGGCGGGATTGCAAGGTCGCATCCGGTTTGAACGGCAACCTTTGGAACACCTGTCCCGGGAGTCGGGACCCGACACCCCGGGATTGCTTCTGACCAACCCCCCCTATGGCGTCCGGATGGGATCGGGTGATGAGGTGTTGGTGTTGCATCAACGCCTGGGAGAATTGATCCAACGCCATTTTTTCGATTGGCATTGCGCCATCTTTTCAGGCTTGGAAGCTGCTGAAGCGGCCCTGGGACGGAAGGCACACCATACGGATGCTCTCAACAATGGCTCCCTCCCCTGCCTGCTCATTCATTATCCCCCCGAGAAAACCGTTGCCCCACCCGAGACGGCCATCCTGGAGGGTACCCATGAAAAACCGGTCGAAGTGGCATCGTTCGTCAACCGGTTGCTCAAAAACAAGAAAAAATTGGCGGCATGGTGCCGTCGCGACCAGATTTCCTGCTACCGTCTCTACGACGCCGACATCCCCGAGTTCGCCCTGGCGGTCGATCTTTACGGCACTGCGGTGCATGTGCAGGAATATCTGCCCCCAAAAACCATCGATCCCCAAAAGGCCAGGGATCGGTTGCGCATGGCGGTGGCGGCGATTCCGGAACATCTGGGCTGTTCCCCCGATGCCGTCTTTCTCAAAACCCGCAAACGGGGCCAGGGGGGTGCCCGCTACGGCGTGTTCCAACGCAAGGAACGCTATCTGGAAGTGGAAGAAGGGGGTCTGCGCTTCCTGGTCAACCTTGAGGATCGATTGGATACCGGCCTGTTCCTTGATTTCCGCCAGGTACGGCGCTGGATCCGGGAACACGCCCACGGCATGCGTTTTCTCAACCTGTTCGGTTACACCGGAACCGCCACCGTCTTTGCCGCCGCCGGCGGGGCGGAATCGACCCTGACGGTGGATCTGTCCAACCTGTATATCGATTGGGCCAGGAAAAACATGGAACTCAATGGTTTCACCATGGGTCCCCGTCATCGCTTCATGCGCGCCGATTGCCTGGCGTGGCTCGGCGATACCCGTGAACGCTTTGACCTGATCCTGCTGGATCCCCCCAGCTTTTCCAACTCCAAGGGAATGGATCGGCCCTTGAATCTGCAAAACGACCATGTCCACCTGATTCAACAGGCGGCCGCACGGTTGAGCCATCACGGTATTTTATTGTTTTCGACCAACTTTCAAAGATTCAAACTGGATGAAACGGCGCTGCAATCGACCCTGGGGATCCAGGAGATCAGTCGCGATACCCTCCCTCCCGATTTTGCCCGACACCCGAAGATCCACCGTTGTTGGGTATTGCGGCACCGGGAAAAAAAATAGGGTTTGAATCCATTTTTTTTTTCGGTATGGTATGTTGCGAATGCGATTCGCAACATGCAGGCCGATGGAACATAAAATGAACAACCCAACTTCGATGTCGAAGGAGTCCCAATGAATCCGAAAAACAAATTTCGGCTTGTCACCCGAAGCGACTTTGACGGTCTGGTGTGCGCCGTCATCCTCAAGGAACTGGACATGATCGAAGAGATCAAGTTCGTTCACCCCAAGGACATGCAGGATGGCAAAATCGACATCACCAACCGGGATATTTCGACCAATCTGCCCTATGTCGATGGGGTGTATCTGGCATTTGACCACCACCTGAGCGAAACCATCCGCCGGGGCGGGAAAAAACCCGACAACCACATCATCGATCCCAAAGCCCCCTCCGCCGCCCGCGTGGTCTACGATTATTACGGGGGGGCATCGGTGCTGACCCGGATCAGCAAGGAGATGATGGAGGCGGTGGACAAAGGGGATTCGGCGCAGTTTTCCCGCGATGAAATTCTCAACCCCACCGGTTGGGTCCTGATGAACTTTCTGATGGACGCCCGCACCGGCCTGGGACGGTTCCGCAATTTCACCGTCTCCAACTATCAGTTGATGATGCAGTTGATCGACTATTGCCGGGATAAACCCATCGAAGAAATATTGAAACTCCCCGATGTCATGGAACGGGTCGATATCTATTTCGAGCATGAGAAAAAATTCCGGCAACAGGTCCAGGATTGTGCCAAGGTGCATGAAAATCTGGTGGTCCTGGATCTGCGTCAGGAGGAATCGATCTGGGCCGGGAATCGTTTCATGATCTATGCCCTCTTCCCGGAATGCAATATTTCCATCCATGTGTTGTGGGGGTTCCAAAAACAGAACACCGTCTTTGCCATTGGCAAATCGATCATCAAACGCGATTCCAACACCAATGTCGGCGAACTGGCCCTGAAATACGGGGGTGGCGGCCATCGCAATGCCGGAACCTGCCAGATCGACAATGACAAAGCCAACGACGTGCTCAAGGAATTGATTGACAGCATCACCGCCGACGGCTGAACGACCACTGCGTTGACCTGAAGCGTGTTTCTCCGCAAGGAATTCCGGGAAGGGGGCTTCCCCCTTCCCAACCCGATCCATGGAATGGATGTCGTTCTTTCATGCATAATTCGTTTCTTTTCGAACTATTGGTCATATTTTCCCTGTCGGTTACGGTGGTCTACCTGTGCCATCGTTTTCGTATTGCCCCGATTCTGGGTTTTTTGATCACCGGAGTGGTTGCAGGGCCCCATGGACTTTCCCTGGTCTCATCCCTCCATGAAGTGGACCAACTGGCGGAAATCGGGGTCATGTTGCTGTTGTTCACCATCGGCCTGGAATTGCCGCTGTCGAAAATCATGAAGATGAAACGGGCGGTGTTCGTGGGTGGCGGGCTTCAGGTGCTCCTGACCACTCTGATCACCAGCTTGATCGTCTGGAACCTCGCCCTCCCCTGGAATCATGCGTTGTTCATCGGTTTCCTGGTCACCTTGAGTTCCACCGCCATTGTCCTCAAGATACTGCAACAGCGAGGTGAGACCGGAACCCCCTATGGGGGCATTGCCGTGGGCATCCTCATCTTTCAGGACCTTATCGTCGTCCCGATGTTGCTGTCGATCCCCCTGTTGTCGGGAACCGCAGCGCATCCGATGTTGGCGATTGGCATGTTTGTGTTCAAATCATCCCTCATCGGCCTCATCCTGTGGTTTGGTGCCCGACGTTTGATCGCCACCATGCTGTTTCGCATCGTGCGCCAACGCGACCCGGAATTATTCATCCTGAGCGTCATTGTCATCGGCCTCGGCGTCGCCTGGCTCACCTCGATGGCGGACCTGTCGCTGGCACTGGGGGCGTTTTTGGCGGGATTGATCATTTCCGAATCGGAATTCGGTCATCAGGCATTCGCCTCCATTCTGCCGTTCCGTGACATTTTCACCAGTCTGTTTTTCGTTTCGGTCGGCATGCTGTTGGACTCCGGATTCCTCCTGGCACATCTGTCCGACATCGCCATCGCCGCGACCATGGTCATCGTGCTCAAAATCATATTGACCTTCGGTTCGACCATGTTTGCCGGAGCCGGTTTCGCCACCTCGGTTGCGGTCGGGCTGTCGCTGGCACAGGTGGGTGAATTCTCCTTTGTCCTGGCCAAGGCGGGGATGTCTGAAAAACTGCTTTCCCCGTTCAACTATCAATTTTTTCTTGCCGTTTCCATCCTGACCATGGCCATGGCCCCCAATCTGGTGCAACGCTCGGGGGTGTTGGGACGCAAACTGGCACAATGGCCGATGTTTCGTTCCCTGGCCGTGGGTCGCGACCCGGCCCATGCCACGCGGGAGGATCTGGACAACCATTTGATCATCATCGGCTTTGGCGAAAACGGCCAGGCAGCGACCCTGCTTTCCCGCAGACATGAAATTCCCCACATCATTCTGGAGACCAACCCCGAAACCGTCCGCCGGGAACATGCCAACGGCACCCCCATTCATTTTGGCGATGCCACCCAGGCGGCAGTGTTGCAACATGCCGGCATCATGCATGCCAAAGCCATGATGATCACCATCCCTTTTTCCAGCGCCACCCGCAACATCGTCGCCACCGCCCGGCAACTGCGCTCCGACCTCTTCATCGTCGCCCGTTCCAATTTTGTCAGCGAAGTTGCCGAATTGGAACACCTCGGGGCCAATCATGTCATTTCGATGCAATTGGAAGCCTCGGTCGCCTTGTGCCACAAAATATTCACCACCTTCGACATTCCCCCCGCAATCCTAGCCCGTGACCTGGAAGATGTCCGGGCCAACCGTATTCTGCATCTCCAATAATCGAGGCGCACCGGGCCAAATGCCATCGGCGGGACCGATGTGCCAACAGACAACGGAGTTCAATTTTTGTGGAAACCATGGCCATCATCGATTTTGAAACCACCGGGCTTTCACCCCAATCAGGGGAACGGGCTACGGAAATAGCGGCCGTGGTGGTGCAGGATGGTCGGATTGTGCGGCAATACCAAAGCCTCATGAACGCCGGCATCAGAATCCCCGCCTTCATCACCCAACTGACGGGCATTACCAACCACATGGTGCAGCAGGCCCCCTCCGCCGCCAAGGTCATGGGGGAAGTGGCCGAGTTCGTGGGTGACCTCCCTTTGGTTGCCCATAACGCATCCTTTGATCGCAAATTTTGGGATGCCGAGTTGGCACGGATCGGTCGAACCCGTCCACAGGAATTCGCATGTACCATGTTGGCGGCCCGAAGGGTCTATCCCACCGCACCCAACCACAAACTGGAGACCCTGGCCAGATTCATGGCGTTGCCCGATACCGGCAAGGCCCATCGTGCCATGGCGGACGCAACCATGACCGCACACCTGCTGTGCCACATGGAGACCACCTTGATGCAACGGTTCAGGATTGCACATCTGTCCCACCCCCTGCTCCGTGCCCTGCAACGGGCAAAGAAATCGGATGTCCAAGCGTGCCTCAACCCATTCACCCCGCCACACCCTTTATCCATCCCGATCCGCAGATGCCATCAAAGAAACCCATGATGATCAGACCGTGTGTCGGGCCAAGGATCCCGGTTCCCATCCGACCGTGATTGTGCTTGATGCACCAACCCCTGTATGCTATCGGCATCGGTTGTTCCATCTTCCCCCTGTTGAATTCAAAGGGAAATGGGGCTGGGGGATGGCACCTGGGGTTTTGACTTTGAAAACACAGTCAAAAGCTTGATCATGGAAACCTTTTTGTTTGGATTTGAAAACAAAATCAACACCCTGGGGGCAGTCCCCCAGCCCCCTTTTTTCTTTTGATAATTTTTTATCGTTTTGAATCATTTGACAGGACGGATCCATGAATCAATCCACGACCGTCATCCATTCCCTCTCTTTGCCGGAAATGGAACTGGCCCTCAATTGGGCGGCAAACGAAGGTTGGAACCCGGGGCTGAATGATGCCCGGTGTTTTCATGCCGCCGATCCGCAAGGATTCCTCCTGGCGAAACGGGATGGGCAGCCAATCGCCTTGATCTCCGCCGTCCGCCATGACGATCAGTTTGGATTTTTGGGTTTTTATATTGTACACCCCGGGTTTCGCGGCCGTGGACATGGGATGAATCTATGGCAGGCCGCCCTGTCCCGGCTTGGCCGGCGCAGGATCGGGTTGGATGGCGTCGTTGCGCAACAGGAAAACTATCGCCGGTCCGGTTTCATCCTGGCCCACCGCAACCAACGGTTCCAGGGAATCGGAGGTGGAGAAGCCCCCGCAGGGGTGATCGACCTGGCCTCCATCCCTTTCGACTGGCTGAACGCCTTTGATGCGCACCATTTCGGCCGGCCCCGTACCGCCTTTCTGCGCCATTGGTCCACCCTGCCCGGCAAGGCCATCATCACCGATGACGTTTTGGCGGGTTATGGCGTCATTCGGCCCTGCCGCCTCGGTCACAAGATCGGCCCTTTGTTCGCCACCACCCCCGCTGTCGCCGAACGTCTGTTTCAGGCATTATCTTCCATGGTCCCCGGAGCACCCTTGTTCCTCGACCTGCCACAACCCAATGTCGAAGCCCTGGCACTGGCCGCCCGACATGGCATGACGCCCGTCTTCGAAACCGCCCGCATGTACCTTCATGGCGACCCCGGCCTCCCCCTCGACCACATCTACGGCATCACTTCCTTTGAACTGGGTTGACCGATCACCCATCAAGGCCATGGTGGCGCTCCCTGTGGATTGACCTTGCACCAAGGTCATTGCCGCGCTTTTCCTTCCCGAGCAATTGACTTCAATTTGAATAGAAATAAAAATCATGATAAATTCGATGATCATGATTCCAATAAAAATGGGTATCAAAAGGTCTAAACATCAATCTAAAGCCTTCTCCTCATGAACGACCCCCCTGTTCCCATTATTCTGATCGACATGGCCGGTTTTTCCCGGTTGAAGACCGTATCGGAACAACGGGACATTCTGCTGCGTCTCGATGACATCCTGGTCAAGGTACTCAGAACCTTCACCGGCCGGGTGGATCCGCGTCGGGCATTTGCCTGGCAAAGCACCGGGGATGGGTATTACATCCCCATGGAGGGATATTCCTCACCAGAAGCGATGCGTTTTGCCGTGGATCTGGAACGGGCACTGGAGACCGACAATGCCCGGTTCCCGAACGCCCCCCTGCGATTGCGGGTCGGGTTGGCATTGGGCAATGTGGAGGCGGTTGGCCAGCATGCCCTTTCCCCCGCCAAAACCGAACTCAACCGGCTGGTGGACCACCCCTGGCCCCGAATATTGTTGGCACAGCGTCCAGAACGTCCCCTGGTGCTGGTGACCTCCACATGGTTCATGGATGATTGGCAGCGGCACCCCGGCAAAAACAGCCCGGAAGTGGCGATCCCCGCCGAATGGATTTGGACACGGGTTGAATTTCCGATCAAAGATAATAAACTCTTGCCAGGATACATCCAGGAAACCCAGGAAAAAATCGCCAAGATCATCGAGGGAAATCCCCAGGCGGTTCCCAAAGTCGCCACCGAGGTCACCGATCTGCGCCCCTGGATGAGCGAATTGCTGGAACGTGTTGGCAAACTGGAACTTCGTGGCATCAGTTCCGGGGTGGGGCGCGGTCGGGAAGCGATGTTTTGCGACATCGAACAGCTTTATACCGAATTGCGCAGCCGCAGCGGCATAGAGAAACGGCACAACGGGGGATGGGGAAGCACGGTCCGGTTGTCCGATCTGCGCCCCAAGGCGCCCCGCCTGCTGATCGAAGGGCAACCGGGGGCGGGCAAGACCACCTTTTTGCGCCTCACCGCCGCCATGCTGGCCAAGGATTGGCTGGATATTCCCGGCCCCAATGGCGATACCTGGCGTCATCATTATCTGGGATTGACGGGCGAAGTCTTGTTTCCCCTTTTTCTGCGGCTGTCGCAACTGGAAACCCACGGTTTGCAAAACACCCATGACACCCGCCACCGATTGCTGGATTTACTGGAAAAGACCACGGAACTGCCCCCCGGCGGTCGGGCGGTGATTGAACACTTGCTGGATGAGGGAAAGGTGATCCTGTTGTTGGACGGGTTGGACGAGGTGACGGAAGCATCGGCGCGGGATCGTCTTTTCGCCATTTTTCATGATGCAGCCAAACACTGGCACCGATGTCCCCTGATCGTGACCAGTCGCCCCTTCGGTGCGGCGGCGTTGCGCCAGCACGGGTTTGAACATGTCGTGATCGATCCCTTTGGCCATGACCAGATTCGGGCATTCATCGACCGTTGGGTGACGGCGCTGATCGGGGAAGAAACCCATGCGCGCACGGATCGCCACACGTTGCAACAAGCCATTCTGGACCGACCGACCATCCGGTTGTTGGCCGCCAATCCGGTGATGCTCACCTGCCTGTGCGTGATCCACTGGAACGAAGGGCGGCTGCCGGAGGGGCGCTCCCGCGTCTATCAGGCGGTGTTGCGCTGGCTGATCGACGCCCGTCGGAGACAACGCCAATCCTGGTTCCAGCGCCAACCGGGGTTGGGCGACGCGATGGAACGGGTGGATGAAAGTCGGTTTGTGTTCGAAGCCTTTGCCACCCTGGCCCTGGCCATGATGATCGGCAAGGACAACAAAAAAAACGTGGTGTACGAGGTGCAGGATGGGGCTGAAGTGATCCAACCCCTGGTGGCGCGATTTTTTCCTTCATTAAAGAAAAATGCGGATCAGGTACGCCTTGGCCGACAATGGTTGGTATTTGAATGTCTGAACAGTGGCATTGTGGAGGAGTTGGGCGACCAAAGATTGAAATTTTGGCACCTCACCTTCCAGGAATATCTGGCAGCCTATGCCCTAACTTTTTTAGGTGATGGAGAAGATCCCACAGAGGATTGGTGGCCGGTCATTCAACCCCGGCTGGACGATTCCCAATGGCGGGAGACAGTGGAATTTTTTCCGGGTGCCCTGTTTGACGAAGGGGGACGGCGGCGGGTGGATCTTCTGCTCAACCGGGTACTCGCCGAGCGTGGTGAACAGCACACTCTGGCCCAGGATGCCAAGGTTGCGGGTATTCTGGGGTGTTTGCTGGCCCCGCTGGGGGTCTACGGCTACAGTATCCCCCCACAAATACGCGAACCCGAACACGAAATCATGACCCAGGTGCTGAAAATATTTACCCTCGAAGGTGCAGCCCAGGTTCCAATCACTGATCGCATCGCAGCGGCCGAGGCGTTGGGCCGGGGCGGTGATCCGCGCCTGGCCCGGGAACTGTTTGCCGATCCGAAGTACCTGATCGAGGTTCCCGGAACCGGCGGTTGGCGACTGCGGAAATTTCCGGTTACGGTGATGGAATATCAAGAGTTTGTGGACCATGGCGATGGCTACCGGGATCCCCGCTGGTGGGATGAGCAGTGGTCAAGAATACGAGACAAACGAGGCTGGACGACGCCAGAAGAATGGGATGCACAGCTCCAGTACCCCACCCGCCCGGTCACCGGGGTCTCCTGGTTTGAAGCCATGGCCTATTGCCGCTGGTTGAGCGACCAGAAGAAAATGAAACTCTGCCTCCCTGCCGAAGTCTTATGGCAGAAGGCGGCCCAACCATCGACCGGAGGCTATCCGTGGGGTACGCCCGAACCAACTCCCGATTTGGCCAATTTCAATCGCAACGTCGGGGCACCCACGCCGGTGGGGATTTATCCGGCGGGAGATGGACCTTGTGGCCACAGCGACCTTGCGGGCAACATCTGGGAATGGCAGCATACGATCTATCAAGATAATCTGCCGCCCCTGGAAGAAACGTTGCCGGACCCGGTTGTCACCAAAGATGACAGACTGGTTCTGCGGGGCGGGTCCTGGTTCAATCCCGCTGATCTCCTGCGTGCGGCCTATCGCTTCAGGGACCTTGCCGGGCTCCGGGACGACATTTTCGGTTTCCGGGTGGCCGTTGCGCCCGCGAGCCTTTGATCATTATTAATTTGATTGATACATTGGCGTGGCCATGTTAGCGGAAATTTTATAATAAATATTTATTTTGATGATATTTTATATTTTTTTCGTTACATTATATCATCCAACATCATTCCCTCTTTGTCATCTTGTCTGAGCGTGGAATAATCCCCAGCATGAATAGTGCGGACATCATCAATCGTCTTCGCCGGTTGGGAATGGAGGGGAACATGCTTTATCCGGTGTACGTCCATATGGGGGATGAAGATCACGCGCACGGCATCACCATCCCCGACTTCCCCTGCTGTTTCTCTGCCGCCGACGCCTGGGACATGATCCCGGCCATGGTCCGGGAAGCGGTTGAAGTCCACTTTGACGGCGAAGACTTGAACATCCCGCCCCCCAGCCCGCTGGAGGAACTGGTCGCAAAGGAAGCGTTCCAGGGCGGGGTATGGATGCTGGTAGACATTGATCCAGCACACATCAGCCCCAAATCCCTGCGCTTCAACGTCACCCTTCCGGAACCCCTGGTGCGCCGCATTGATGGTTACGCCAAGGCACACCACATGAGCCGGTCCGGGTTTCTGGCCCGGGCTGCCGAGGAGATATTGGAACCCCATTCATGACATGGACGCAAGCGGAACTAAAAGCCATACGATGATGGCGACCAGGGGCTACGCCCCTGGACAAAAAAAATCAATAAAATCCAAGGATCAAAGGCGCGCGGGCGCAGCGGCCACCCGGAAACCGACAACGCCGCGCCGGAGCCCGGCAAGGTTCCCGCGGCGATAGGCCGCACGCAGGAGATCGGCAGGATTGAACCAGGACCCGCCCCGGAGAATCCTCATATCACGTCCAGGCCCCATCGGGTTGAATTTTTTCTTCTCCGTACACCATCGATAGTCCGCACTCCATCCATCCAAACACCATTCCCACACATTGCCCGCCAAATCCAGGTGGCCAAACGGACCGCGCCCATCGGGGAAACTGCCCACGAGTGCAGGTTTGCCGTAAGAAGATTGCTGACCGAAGCAGGCACGCTCTTTTGTCGGTTCTTCTTTACCCCAAGGATAGTCCCGCCCATCGGTCCCCCTGGCGGCAAACTCCCATTGCGCCTCGCTGGGCAGGTTAAAGCGGAAGTTTTGTCCGGAACCCTCGTTGAGCCATTGGCAAAAAGCCTGGGCATCGTCCCAACTGACCCCGACCACCGGCTGCATCGGATCAGAAAAACGAGGATTGCGCCAATAGTCAGGTTCCCCAGCCTTGGTAGCCCTGAGATAACATCGATACTGATCGTTGGTAACCGGAGTTTCCCCCAACCAGTAGTCGGACAATCGTACCTCATGAGCGGGGCGCTCGTCAGGTTCGTGATCATCGCTGCCCATGGTGAACGTCGCACCAGAAATGAACAAAAGTCGGAGACCGGTTTTGGGTTCAATCAACTCGGCGATCTTGGAAGTCCCTTCCGCTCCCCGTACCCCCTGTGCCAGGGAAAGCGGATCGATGACTGTTGGGCAGGTAGCGTCCCATGGCAGCGACAGGGGTTTTGGTGCCCCAGACAAGGGAACCAGAAATAGTTTCATCCGGTTGGCCAAAACTTGAAGTTCTTCGGCGACCTGTTGATCGCTCCATGGCGGTGGGGAAGCACCCACGAACAGAGCGGCGGCGGCGACTTTTTGCCGTACCTGTGGAATCTCTTTGCGCCAAGGTTGGCGTTCCGGCCAAAGATTCAAACCAAGACCGTGCAACTCTTGATGCCACCCATGAACGATCCCGGCCTCTTGTGGCCCATGGATCAACAGCAGATGAAATTCCTTGTCCGTGGCCTTGGGGGGTGCCAAAAGCTGATCGCACAAATACTTCACGGTGGGGTCGGTTGTCGCCTGTTTCAGGGTGGCAACCCGTTGCTGCAATTCGGCAACCCTTTGCCACCGATCCCCTTTCAGGATGCGCAATACCGCCATCAATACCGGAGAAGGGGTCTTGGGCTGAAGCAGTTCCAGAAAGGGGGTCAGATCAGGCTCCTTGGCCTCCTCCAAACAATTGCGCAACAAATTTTCTCGTTCGGAGTCTTCGATCTTTGGCAACAGGGTTGCGACCAGATCACAAAACAGGGTCCGTTCCGCCATCCCCGCCAGCAGCAAAATGACCTCTTTCCACCAATCTTCGCCATGAAATCGTTCTCCAGCGTGACCACAAAGAACCGACAATAGCTGCCGATCCCTGGCGACACGACAGGCGGCCAGGTATTCCTGAAATCCCAGGTGCATGAAACCATAAAGGTCCTTCGCATATTCGGAGAAAACCCCGGTGCGATGATGCAGCCACGTCAACACGGCATAGCCATCCACAGCGAGATACCCCAAATCAAACAGACGATCCTCGGCCCACAAGACGAATTGACTCCCGGTCATGGTATCCCGTTGTCCCGCTTCATGAAGATGCCAAGCCACATACTGAAGCAGCGCCTGGGCGATATCCAGGTCCAACAAGGGGGATTCCATCTTTTGTTTTTCACCCCATCGTTGCAGCAACACCCGCAGGCACTCTTCATAAAACCCCACCCGCCGCCGGGGAATCTCGCCCCCCTGCAACACCACCAGGCAAAGCAGGGCCAACAGCAGCGGTGATCCGGTCAGCCCCTGGATGCGCCGACTGGCGTTTTCCTCCCGACCCAACCCATCCAACAAAACCTGTGCGCTTTTCCGTGCCTGCTCGGGTGTCCCTCGCTCCTGTTTAATGAACGCCGCCTTGAACCACAGGGTGACAAACTGCTCGATTTGTTTCGGATTCAAGGGTTGAACCTCAAAGCCAAACGTATTGCCAAAATGCTCCTGAACCGGCTCGAATCCGGCGATGCGGCTGGAAATCACGATCCAGATTGTCGTGTGAGAAGATTGGAACAATTCCCTTTCAAGTTTTTGAGCCACCTGTTGCCGCATAGTGGGGTCGGAAATTTCATCCAGACCATCGAATAACAGCAGCAGATGACCCCGCCGCCACAACCGTTGGCCCAACCCTTTCGGCAGGTCCGCCCCTTCCGACATTTCCGCCAGATCGATGTCGATAAAAGATTCCAACGGTTGATCCAGAAGCGCGGTATCAAACCGGCGCAGGCGCAGAAATACGGGCAAGACCTCCGGTGGCAGTCCAAGGATCTGCCCCCCTTCTTTCAGACACAGGTAGAGCATTTTGCGCAAGGCGGTGGTCTTGCCGGACCCCGGTTGTCCCAGGAGTGTGACCGGTTTGTTCGCGGAATGCCGAAACACATCCTGCAATTCCACGGATCCGGAATGCCCTTCCCCCTGTTCCCACCGCATTCCCTGGAAGGCCAAACGCAGGGGGACATAAACCTCCTCCAGTTCCAGGGGGAGGTCGCCACCACCCAGACCGACCAACTCCAGTTCACCATGTTTTTTCAAGGCCCAACGGGCATAGCGTGCCAGTTCGCAAGCCTCGCCCTGATTCAGATAGGGATGCTCGCGCTCAATTGCCACCAAATTTTCCGGGGATGGGCAGACCTCCCGCAACACACGGGCTGGAATCATGAATGCCTCGGTGCTGGGGTTCTCAAAGGCAACCACCATCCCCAACACCAGACCCCGCGTCGTCGTCACCGGGGAACCGCTGTAACCACCGACAATGGGTTTATTCGGGTTGGCCGGGAACAGACCCCGCCAACCATTGCCCTGCAAGGGATGGATGGTGGCCGAGGTCCATTGTTCCCCGGTGTTGGCCTTGTTGGGAATGCCATGGACCCAACACGGGTCACCATCGTTCACCTCTCCCATGAAAAGACAGGCAGGATCGCTCCCATCAGGGGCATCCTCTGGCAATAGCAACACGGCAATATCGTTTTTGGCGACCGTCCGGGTTCCATCCGGCGGCGGTGCCGCAGGAGAGAGAAATTTCACCGTGGCCATCATTTCGGCATGGTTGAGGAAGGGGAACCGAAGTCGTACCTGGCGCAGATTCGGGTCTGCGTTGGTCACCACATGGGCACAGGTCAATACCCGTTTCCGGTCCACCAGAAAACCGATACCACACCGTTTTCCATTTGAAGCAAGCACATGAACCAAAGCGCCATGAAGTGCCGGAAGGTTGGGATCGGTCATGAGCGGGGATCGCGCTTCCATTTCATGGTAACCTTGATCTGGGCCTCGGCCCCCCCTTTGGATACAAAAATCCCCACCTCGCCATTGATCTTCAGCCCGAACTCCACCTGGCATTCTTCCGGCCCAAGATCACGAAACGTTTCCATCACCTTCTGCACGACCGGACGCATCGACGCCAACCCTTCACTGACCGTGGCGGAAACCTGCTCCGTCATGGAGGGGGAAGCCTGTTGTAATCCATTTTCGGGCCGATCCTCCACTTCGGCATAAAAGGTGGTCTTTTCATCCAACTGCACTTTGACGATGTTGCTCATGGCGGCATTCCCCTGATGATCGTTGAAATAACCAATGATTAATATCATGTTCCGATTCGAATTGCAAACGAATCCCCTGCCCCGACGGTGCTTGTAAAATCCGGGCAAATCATGTTAATTTCATTCCTGCAATGACTGGACATGCAGGAAAGATCACGAGCGTTCCACCTGTACCTCCAGTTGGGGGAACATTGCATGCCATCCAGGCCGGTGGCATTGAATTTTTTCTTGGGAGACTGGGATGGATAATGATCAGGAAGTACGCAAACTGAAAATCATGACCGTCGATGATGAACCGGAGATCATCCGAAGCATCGAACGTTACCTGCGATTCCAACCCCAGTTCGGCGACGTTGAGTTCATCAGCGCCAATACGTTCGAGAATGCCTTGGAAAAACTGGAACAGGACAATCCCGCCATCGTGTTCCAGGACATCAATCTGCCCGATGGCAACGGCCTGCAATTCATCAAACAGGCCAAGAAAAAATATCCGATGATCCAGTTCATCGTCATCACCGGTGCCAGCGACCTGGATCGCGCCATGGAAGCCCTCTCGTTCGGGGCCATCGATTATGTGAAAAAACCGCTCTCCATGGATCTGATGGGCAAAATCGCCGCCGAAGCCAAAGAACGTTGTGATCGCTGGGGCGAATTGCTGTGGGAAGAATATCTGGCCGAAGAAGAAGCAGGTGAACGTTCCAGTTCGTAACTTCACGGTGCCCCGATGCCTGCAGAACCTCCCGTGTCCAATCCCCACCCATGTCGGCGCCGCTTCCCAAGAATTTGGGGCAGGCTCCAATGCCGTTTAATCCTCCATCCAACCGACGGCAAACCGGTGACCCTGGTGGGGGTCACGCGCAACCTGGGAATGAATGGTATCTTTCTGGCAACCTTTAACCCCGTTCCCGATGCCGTGACGGAATGCACGGGCTCCCTGGAACTCGGGGGAATGCGCCTTAAAAAAAACTTCCCCATCCGGGTCGTTCACGCCAATCCCAAAGGGGTGGGGATGGAACTCAAAGCCTCCGCCACCGAACTCGGCAACACCCTGATCGCCTTGCTGTGCGGCGCAGGTCAGGAACGTCTGGGGGTCGATCTGATGCCCCAGGAAGAAATCAACGCAACACTCACCATGGAAAGCAACCGCGTCTATTCCGTGCGTCTGGAAACCATCAGCTCCGGACAATTTGAATGCTCACTGCCCCTCGCGGAAGACCTGCCAACGGTTGGAACCTTCGTCCAGGTTGCCATTCCCTTTGCAGGAGGGACGATCAACGGGGGAAGCGTCATCCGCAAAGTGGAACCCAAGGTTGTCACTCATCCGCCCCAGCCCCCCGATTCGCGCATTCATATCACGGCCCTCTTCTCAGCCATCGTCAGCAATGATCGTGACCACATCAATACCTTCATTGCCAGCCTCCACCGGCAACGCCTTGATGCCATCATCCGCAAACATTCCGCGACCACTGCGCTCTTTGCCGAAGGAGATACCGACTGTCCGCAACCTCGCGAACGCACCTCGATTCGCCTTCAATTGCAAACCTTCCTGGGATTCAAAAAACCCAGGACAAAAGCAAATCCCCGTTCCAACTCCTCCGATTCATGATATCGACATCAATCCGCGCGCGGCAATGATCAAGAATCGCGTCCAAGTTGTTCGGCAGTGATGAACAATTGCGTTTTGCGCACCGCTTCCACAAAAGCAGGGGGAGCGGCAATCCATGAAAATTTGACCGCGTAGGAAAATTTGATCTTCCCGTTCTTGAATCGGGTTCGCGTTCCCCGAACCACCTTGCCAAATATTTCCCGATCAAAAAAACCGACGATGGAAATTTCCAGCATGACGGTGTCGTTGATGGCAAATGGAGACGATATCTCCGAAGAGGCGGCGACAATGGAAAAAAGGGCACCCGATTCGGAAATATTATCAATATTGATCGGAAACTCGACACTTTCCTCGTTGGTGGCAACTCCAGGGAAATCCTTGAAATAGATCCGATAATTACCTCTACGGTTCGATTGTGCGTATGCCGAACTCACCCGGTTACGTTCCAGGTCGCCAAGTCCCGTCATGACCGATTTGATCCCTTCGGAATTCCACGAGATTGAAGGGGCCATCTCCCGAATGACAGAGGAACGCGATTCCCGGGTATCTTTGATCAGCCGCATGATGTCGCTGATCCTCCTGGGCGGTGGCGGTGCATCACTCGGGAGGGTCGAAACCGCTTTGGCGGAAACCTCAGGGGCAATCGGCGGCGCCTTTTGCTGGACATTCACTGGGCTGGGTGCCGTTCTGGCAGGAGGTGCCCGGGGTCCCTTTTTCTCTGGAGGCAGGGTATCGGCTGCCTTTTCCCACCAGTTTTTCTTCGCCCCGGTCGCCGCCACAGCCGCAGAAGACGGCGGGGTCTGGGAGGTTGCCTTCGTCGCCTGGGCATCCGCTGGCTTGACTTGCGGTTGTCTGGGAAGCGCTTTTTGCCAGTAGGAAGACTTCTTGACCTGATCGACCGTGTCGTCTTCTGGATTCGGGGTCAGGACTTGAATATCGGCAAGCGCGTAGATTTTCCCCAGGATCCGGGTCTCAAAATCGTTGAATAATACATCTTCCCCCTCCGGACCAAAAACGGATTGGGTAAAATGTTCATAAATGATCCGAACCCCCAGGTTCAAATTGAGGGGACTGAAATCGGTCTCGACAACCTTGACGGTCTTTTCCCGTTTGGATTCCTCGTAGTACTGCCGAAATACGATCCCTTCATCCGACAGTTCTATGGGGTTGAACAGATTGCCAATCGATTCATCCAAAACTTCATGGATGGCAAAGGAAAGAGTATAAAAGTCCTCATCCTCTCCCCGCCCCTTAACAAAAGAAATCATGCTCTTGGACTTGACCTTCATGATGGCCCCGTTGACCAGGGCCAGGAAGGCAACAATATTTTTCTCTCCCTTGACCGAAAATACGTTTTTCAGGCGCTCTGCGGCACATTTGAGGGAAACCCGGCGGTCCTGCCACAAAGTGAGGGTGGCGGGAATGGGCCTGCCACGGTTGATTGAGAACATGCCAATGCTTAAAAAATGGACATTCACTCGGGCGCAACCTTCCTGATGGATTGAAATCACATTATAAAGTGTGGATTCATTCTACGACATCCTGACAGCCCCTCTCAATGATCATGTCCACTTTTTTGCGCGCAACGGGGTTGAAAGCACGCTGTAATTGACACCATCCTGCATTTTGTGCATCGTAACCGCACGTGTATCGGCATATCGCGCCCATACACCAGCACCATGGCCCGTGTCATGAACCCGCAGGTTCAACCTTGAACGGAAAAATAAATGCGCCTTTCAGATATTCCAATAAAACAAAAATTAATGTTCACGATTGGGTTTTGCTTTTTATTATTTTGCTCCGCTGTTTTGTTATATACCCTGACCTTGCGCAATACCATCACCGGTTACGAACACCTCCTCAACCATGAAATCGCCATCCGTCAGCACGCAAGTCAAATTTCCCTGTATGTGCTTCAGGCCAGAAAGGACGAAAAAGATTTTCTGGCCCGAAAGGATCCTGCCCATGCCCTGGCCGCAATTCAGAACGTGCAGCGTGCCATCCAGGAGGCGCAAGCCGTGGAACGCCTGGTACCACCCACGGATCGTGGCTTGGAAATCAGACAGCAATTACGGTTGACGGATCATCTGAAGCAATATGAACAAAGCTTCCAGGCCATTGTTGCTGCCTGGGAAGTACGTGGATTGGACCATGAACATGGACAGCACAAAACATTGCGTGATGCAGCCCATGCCATGGAACGGGCATTCCGTAACATGAATGCCGACGGCATCCTGAACGATCTGGAACATTTGCTGCGACTGGCCCTGACGGCGTCGATCCCCGCCACACCCGATACGGTCACGCCAGTCACCCATATGGTGCGTACCCTGAGACAATCCCTGCAATCCAAAGCCGATCAATCGCCACTTGAGCGCCAGATTCTGCACGGCTTGAAAAAATTTGCCGCAGCGTTTGAACGGTGGCACGCCCGCGGGGGAGAAGGAACCGCTTCCCGGGAGGTTCTGTTGCAACTGATTCACCAGGTCAGCCGCGAAACCATACCCGGAGCGCAGATGGTTTATCTGACACTGCGCCGAATGGAAAAGGATTACCTGATGCGTCAGGATGAATCCCTTCTCCCCCTCTTCCATGAAGAAGCGCAACGGTTGCATCTTCTGATTCAACAATCGATGGTGTCAGAGGAGATCAAAAAACGGCTGGACGGCCATTTGACGAATTATCTGGAAACCATGAAGGCCATGGCCATAACCGACGCCAACATCCGACAAACCATGACATCGATGCGACACGAAGTGCATCTAACTGAACCGTTGGTCGCAAACATCAGCGCCATTGCCGATGAACTGGTCGCGGCATCGGCAGCGAAAACCCGTCAGTCCGCCGAAAGGCGTGCCCAATTCATTTTTATCGTGAGTTTATTCGCCATCATCATTTGTGGATGGCTGTCCTATATGATTGTCCGTTCGATTGTCAGTGCCATTGCCAATCTGTGGCATTTTTCCCATGAGGTGGCGGGCGGCAATCTGGAAGCGAAAACCACGTTGGACAGTCAGGATGAAATCGGCCAGTTGGCAGTCGTCATGCGGGAAATGGTCAACCGCATGCGTGCCATGCGCCTGATTGCGGATCGCATGGTGATGATCATGGCTTTGGCGGCAAGAGGGGCGATTCCCGATCCCCTGGATGCCAAGTTTCAGGGTGATTTCCAAAAAATGTGTTCCGCCTTGAATGACATGATCCGGCGTTTGCAGGAATTGCGGCTGATTGCCGACCATGTGGATCGGATCAGTCGGGGTGAAATCCCGGGAAAACTGGATGGCCAGTTCCAGGGTGATTTCAAACGCATGGTCGATGCCATCAATGTCATCATCAATCAACTGGGCGAACGTCATCAATAACATGTTGATATAATAAATATAATTAAGCTTGAGAAAACGTCCCCAAGACTTCGATTTCCACCAAGGATCGTGCCCGCTTTGGACAGTTTATCCCTGATCTCACTGACACTGGGTGGCTTCCTGGCCATTTTCACCGTGGCAACACTGTTGACGTTGCCGTTGCGCCTGCGAACATCGAAAACCACTGCCATCGAAGAACCCAAGGAAATACCCTCGTCCCAGGGAGAATCCTGGGTCGTGCCATTATTGGGGGCAGTGATCCGTCCCGTGGTGATCCTGACCTTGACCTGGTGCCTGCTGAAGGTACTCGACCTCCATCCCGAATGGCTGGGGTCAGCGCGGATCGATGCGCGCTACATCAAGGCATGGTATCTGTTCTGGGTCATTCTGCTGTTTTTCAATATCAATGAAGCCATTGGGCGCCTGTTTTATTTCGTCCATCGACGGCGATTCCCCATCCCTTCGGTGATGTTGTTCCTGCTGCGCCTGCTGCTGATCGGGGCGACCTCCTTTGCCATCTTTCACTTCGTCCTGGATTTCGATACCTCCCAACTCCTCACTTCGACAGCCGTCGTGGCGGCAGTGGTGGGCATCGCCTTGCGTGAAGTGTTGAGCAATTTCCTGGCAGGGCTGTCCATGAACCTGGTCGGCACGGTTGAACCGTCACAGTGGATCGCGGTCGGCGATAAAGAGGGGGAAATCATCCATCGCAACTGGCGGGAAACCCGCCTGCGCAGCACCAGTGGGCACATCTACATCATCCCCAACAGCACACTGGCCGCCAGCGTCATCAACAACATGACCTGGAACAGCCCCCTGCGACGCCATCAATTGCTCTTCACCCTATCCTTTGGTGATTTCCCCCAGGAAGTGAAAACGATTCTGCGTAATGCCGCTTCCAGTGTGGATGAGGTGGAACAGAGCAAACCGGTCGATGCCTTCATTCAGGAATTTCGTGATTATGGGGTGGTGTATCTGGTCCGTTTCTGGAGCAGAACCTACTTCGACCGGTCCAAACTCGAAGGATTGGTCCGGGAGCGGGTCTGGTATCAGTTACGGCGTCACGGACTTTCCATCCCCTTTCCCGATGGCGGCTCAGTCTATTCGGTCGCGCCAACCCTGGTACCAAAGGTTGAAAAACAACCCGAGGATCATATCCGCATTCTACAACAATGTGGTTTTTTCACTCGTCTGTTGGCCTCCATGCCGCGGGCACCCCTGCCCAGCCCGGAAAAACTCCTGAACTTCGCTGCACTTCTGGTGCATCGCGTGTATGGCCCCAACGAGCTTTTATTCCGTCAAGGCGAGGTGGGACGGGTGTGCCACATCGTGGCCCGGGGACACCTGCTCGGAATGGTGTTCTATGAAGGTTTGGATGCGACCCAGGAATTCCGTGTAGAAACGGGTGAACTCGTGGGTGAAATGGCCTTGTTGACCGATCTGCCCCGTACCGCCACGGTCAAAGCGGGACCGGAAGAGGTGGAACTCCTGGAAGTCTCCTCCCCGGCCTTCGATGCCTTGCTGGCCATTTCCCCGGAAGTGCAGCATGCACTGACAGGTTTGGCGGCACGACGATCCAGACAACTGTTCGAACAATTACAACACCTGGAACCAGGAAAAAAATTGACCGTGGAACAACATTTGAAACCGAATTCATTGTTTCACAAACTGGGATTGGCAATGCATCTGATTCGGGAACAATAATCACGCCTCCTTGAGCGCCATGATCTCGGCATCGGCAAAACGCAGGCGTAACGTCAATACCTTGCACAAGCGGATGAACACATTTTTCGCCATTTCGGGGTCTTCTCCACTGACCAGATCAAACTGATGCCGCGACAGGATGAAGACCTCCGTATCCATGATGGTGACCGCATTGGAAGACCGGGGGGCCAGGTCGATGAACGCCATGTCCCCAAGAAAACCACCACGGCCAAAAATGGCCAGGGTATGCTCCTTGCCATGGTGAATCGGCAAAACAATGCGAACCCCACCCTTGCGAATGAAATACATCTCATCCCCCGGATCACCCCGTTGAAACAAGGTTTCCCCCGCTTTGTAGGAACGCTCCTCCACAACCTTGCCCAACAACGCCAATACCCCCTCCTTTCCCTCCTCCTCCAAACCCAGAAATAATGGGAATTCATGGATCGGTAACGGCCACTCCTCAACGACACGCCCCGCAACATCACCCGCAAGGATCTGATCTTCCACCCACTCGATGGCTTCATCAAGCGTGGCAAAGGTCTGGAGATGCTCCGTCGGACGCAACACCAGATGCTCCAAATGAACGATGGGGTTTTGTCCGCCAGACATGATCCTGGAAGGTTCGGTCAAGATCAGATGGGCACCCCCTTCGGAAAGCATGGCGTCCATCTGACCCAGCATGTGCATGGCGGTAAAGTCGATGGTCTGAACCCGGCTCATGTCGAAGATCAGGAAACGACAGCTACTGAGATCGGTTTCCAGCCGACTGAACAACTGATCCGTGGTCCCGAAAAACAAATTGCCCTGCAATTCGCAGATGACGACGAGGCGCCGGTTGTCCTCCAAAATTTTGCGTTCTTCAGGGAGACGTTGATGCTTGGATGAATACTGCCCGCCATAGAGTTTGCGTCTGATCACTGAAGTTTTTACCTGATCACGAACAAACAATACGACCGCCAACGCCATTCCGGCACCGGCGGCGGCAATCAGGTTGAACACGATGGCAACCACGACCACCGTGGCCACGACAAAAAAATCAAGGAAGGTTTCACTGCGCCGAAGCAACGAAAAACTGTGCCAATCAACCATGCGCCAGGCGACAACGATCAGGATCCCCGCCAGCGCAGGGATCGGAACCCAACCGAGCAGGGAACTGAAGAAAAGAAGGACCAACAAGGAAAAGAACCCTTCAAGAATCCCCGCCAACCGGCTGTGTCCGCCACTGTTGATACTCACGAGCGTCGCCCCCATGGTGCCAGCACCGGGCATCCCTCCCAGCAGGGTGGAAATCAGATTGCCCACCCCCTGGGCCATGAGTTCCCGATTAGAATCATGCCGGGAACGGGTCATGGCATCGACGACGACACAGGTTTTCAAGGTATCGACCGACAAAAGCGCCGAAAGGGTAAAGGCAGGGACCAACAGGGCGAACAGATCACGCAAATGCAACTGACCCAAGGCTTGCCAACGCCCTTCGAATCCCTGACGCAGCGTAGAAAAGTCTACCTGAATGGGGCCAACCAGCAGGGGATTGTCGGTCAAGCGGAGCAGTTCGGGATGGTTGAGGCTGGAGAGGAAATAACTCCCCATCCCCAGGAGCAAACCAAAGACCGGCGCAGGCAGTCTACGGGTGATCCAGGGCGCGGCGATCATGCCGATGATGGTGACCAGTCCGGTCAGGATGCCGGTGGATTGCCACAGATCGGGGTGGGTCAATCCTTGTGCAAGAGTGACATTCCGAGGCAATCCCAACCATTTGGGAACCTGGCTCAAGAAAATGAGCAGGCCAACGGCACTCAGATAGCCAGCGACGACCGGATAAGGAATGAATTTAATGATCCGGCCCCCCCCAAGGGCACCATAAAGCATTTGCAAAAACGATGAAAGCAGGGCTACCATGGCAAGAAAGACGAGAATCTCTGCGGGCGATTGGGAACCGCTGGCAATCCGTTCCGCCGCCAGGGCAGAAAGTACGGCCGCCGCCGGGGCACAGGGTGCGGTAATAAGACGCGCAGCACCACCCAATCCTGGCGTTGACAAACCCAGCGCGATCACCCCCATCACCCCCGCCATCGCCCCCAGGGGAAGACTGGATGCCCCCAGCGGTGCCAAGGCGGCAACCCCATAGGCAATCGCCGAGGGGAGGGCAACCAACATCGCCGCCAAGCCACCCCAGGCATCACCGATCCAGGCCGATGTCTTGTGCATATCCACCATGTCCAAACAAAAAAAGATATTTTTTTCTGATAATATACCCGATTGCCCCAAGATGAAAGCGTGTCATGGAAGGTGTGGATGATCAACATGCTTTCCCAGGTTGATGCAAAGCGGTATCCTGTCGGAAATGCGAGTCGAAAAAACAGATTTATAAAAATAATCACACAGGGGGAACGGGAATATCATGCACATCAATAATTGGAACATCGGCACCAAGCTGATGGGTGCCTTTATCATGGTGACCTCGGTATTGATCATCATCGGCGGGCTGAATTTCGTGAACATCAATACCATGATTGAAAAAGAGGAAGAAATCTCCCAAACCACGCCACTCATGGATGCCGCCCTGGAAATGAAACTGATGGTGGCCAGAGACATGCAGATGATCATGGAGTTCCTGGCGGCGGGAAACGCGGAAGAACTGGGTGAACTGTGGCGGGAACATGAAAATTTTTCAAACCAGTTCCATGGATATGCCAAGGCGGTCCTCGAAGGGGCGGTCATCGACAACGATACCTACCATGCCACCCGGGACGAATCGATGCGCCAGATCATCGGCGAAGCGGAACGGTTTCACCGCGACCGCTTTGAAACGGCGTTGCAATCGATTCGTGATCTGACCCTGGAGCTGTTCCATTTGGATGAAGCGCGAGCGCTCAACATGAAACAGATGGCAACGAGCTACGATCGTGTTTCCGAACTGGCGGTACAATTCGAGGGACAGGTCAAGGAACGCATCAGCGAACAGGTTGCCGCCGGGAAATCGGCACAGGACATCCTTGCCACCGAAAACACCTGGGCCGACATGGCCATGGAGATCAAAACCACTTTGGCCAACAGCCGGATCGCGGTCGAACGGATGAATCAGGGCATCGAAACGAAATCGGCTGGAGAAGCCGGACAGGATTATCAGAAAACCCTGCAGGAATTCGACCAATGGATCGGTGCCCTGAAAACCGGGGCGGTCACAGAAGAAGGTAAAATCTCGGCCGTGACCGATCCCAAACTGTTGGCCATCGTCGAACAGATTGATACCATCCATGACGAAGATTTTCAAAAAAGTGTTGCCGCCCTCAGAGAAACCTTGAAAAAGTGGTCTGCAATCATGGCGCAGCGTTCTGAGACCGACCACAATGCCGACAAGATCGGTGAACAAATGTTCGAGATGATGGTCAGAGTCGAAGAGAAGACAGAAGAACTCATTGCCATGGCATCCCACGCCTCTCTGGAAATGGCGGGGCTATCGAAAAAACAATCCATCTTCGGCATCATTCTGGGCACCCTGCTTTCCATGATGTTGGGCGTGTTCATCACCCGCAATATCGCCTCCCCTTTGAACTATTGCCGTTCCATTTTTACGGCGGTTGCCGAAGGTGACCTGACCTCCAATATCGTGGTTGATCGCAAGGATGAGTTGGGGCGGATGTTGGACGATGTGCGCAACATGGTCAGCCGGATCAGCGCCGTCGTGCAAAAAATCATCCAGGTGTCCAACTCCGTCGCGGCGGGATCCCGGGAATTGTCCGATTCTTCGCAAAACCTGTCGCAAGGAGCCGTTCAACAAGCGGCCTCCATTGAGGAAACTTCATCCGCAATGGAAGAGATGGTCGGAAGCATTCAAAACAACACCGAAAACGCATCAAAAACCGAAGGAATGTCCAAAAAAGCCTCCACCGATGCCCAGGAGAGTGGCCGGGCGGTCTCCCAGGCGGTAGAAGCCATGAAAAAAATTGCGGACAAGATTTCCATCATCGAAGAAATTTCCCGCCAGACCAACCTGCTGGCATTGAATGCCGCCATTGAAGCGGCCCGAGCAGGAGAACATGGCAAAGGGTTTGCTGTAGTCGCTGCTGAAGTCCGCAAACTGGCCGAACGCAGTCAACAGGCAGCTGGAGAAATCAATGCCCTCTCCGCCTCCAGTGTCCATGTGGCGGAACAAGCGGGCACCATGCTGTCGACTCTGGTTCCCGATATTCAACAAACCGCCATGCTGGTTCAGGAAATCGCCGCTTCCAGCCGTGAGCAGGATGCAGGGGCCATCCAGATCAATCAGGCCATTCAACAACTCGACCAAGTCATTCAAAAAAATGCGGGCGCGTCCGAGGAAATGGCAGCGACTTCGGAAGAATTATCAGCACAGGCGGAAGAATTGAAAATCGCGGTCAGTTTCTTCAAACTTTCGGCTGGAAGCCATGGTTCCCCCCCCGTTTCCAAACCCAAAAAGCAGGCCAATCAGGCCATGCCCGTAAGAAAATCAGCCCCATCGTTGCCGCCTCCCAAAAAGGCCGCCAAGGGGGGTGGCATCGCGTTGAACCTTGAGGGATCCCGGGGAACGGATGATGAGTTTGAACGTTTTTAGCGAACCGTTTAACATTCATGATTAAGAAAAAAAGGGGGGCTTCAGGTATTGCCCCCCCCCAGGGTGTTGACTTGGTTTTTGAATTTGAACAAAAAGGTTTCCATGCTCCGCTTATGACTTTGTTATCAAGGTCAAAAACAAAATCAAAAGCAAAAATTGGGGCTTTTGATTTAAAGTCAAAACCCTGGGGGCAATCCCTCAAGCCCCCTTTTTTCTTTTAATCCTCCTCCCATCACAGCACGTCGGGGGACCTTGAGGAAAGGTTGGGCCGAGTGGGTGCATTCGAATATACCGCTTTGGATCAAAAAGGCCGGACCCGCAAAGGGGTGGCCATGGGTGAATCGGCCAGGGAAGTCCGCGTCTCCCTGAAAAAACAGGGGCTTTCCCTGTTGAATATCCAGGAGGTCCGGGAAAAGAATCAATCCCGCCAGGGGGGGGTCTTCCGGGGGGGACGGGTTCGCATGTCCGACCTGACCCTCGCTACCCGGCAATTGGCAACCCTGGTGCGGGCAGGATTGCCACTGGCGGAAGCCTTGGAAGCGGTCTCCCGACAAAGTGCGCAAAAACGGATGCGCCTTCTGATGTTGGCGGTGCGAACGCAAGTGTTGGAAGGGCAATCTTTTTCTCGGGCATTGGGGGCCTATCCCCATCTGTTTTCCGACCTGTACCGGGAAACGGTGGCATCAGGCGAGCAAACCGGCAAACTTGAAAACGTCCTGGAACGATTGGCCGATTATCTGGAAAACACCCGCAAGCTGAAACAGAAAGTCGGATTGTCCATGATCTACCCCATGGTGGTCCTGGTCTTTGCCCTGGGCGTGACGGTCGCATTACTAACCTATGTCGTTCCTGAAGTTTCCAAAGTATTTGCCGATTTCGACCAGGATCTCCCTGCCTTGACCCGTACCCTGATTGCATTGAGTGATTTTTTGCGTTCGCATGGATGGTTGCTGGCGGTGGGCATGGTACTGGGATGGATCGGATTTGGAATGATGCTGAAGAATCAGGCGGCCCGGTATCAATTTCATCGCCTGCTTTTGGTGTTGCCTTTGGTTCGAACCCTGGTGCGGGGGATGGATGCGGCGCGGTTTGCCCGTACGTTCGGCATTCTTGCCGCCAGTGGGGTCCCGGCCCTCGAAGGGATGGAAATTTCGGCGCGGGTTTTGGTCAACCTGCCAATGAAAAAGGCGGTGGAACTGGCCGCGGTGAAAGTACGTGAAGGGGGCAGCATCCACATGGCCCTCAACGAAACCAATATTTTCCCCCCCATGCTCATCCATCTGGTGGCCAGCGGCGAAACGAGTGGCAATCTGTCGGGAATGCTGCAACGGGCTGCGGAGGCCCAGGAACAGGAGGTGGAAACCTACGTGGCAACCTTGACCGGACTCATGGAACCGCTTCTCATCCTGATGATGGGCGGAGTGGTGGTCACCATCGTGATTGCCATTCTCCTGCCAGTCTTTGAACTCAATACCCTGATCAGATAATACCGGATCATGAAACCAGGACATGAACTGCGGGATACCGATTCCAGCGAATATGGATTCACCCTGCTGGAACTTCTGGTCGTTTTTTTCATCATTGCCTTGTTGTCGGGATTGGCGGTGGTCTCCATCCGAACCAACGATCCCGCCGCCATGGTCACCGAAGAGGCGCGCAGATTGCGTGAACTGCTGGACATGGTCGCCCGGGAATCGGTCCTCACCTTTCGCGAAACCGGAGTGCGATTGACCCCCAACGGTTTTTCCTTCTGGAGCCGGGATGATAACGGTAAATGGCTTCCGATTGCTGGAGATGATCTATTGCGTGAACGGTTTTTGCCCGACGGCATGTCCTTTTCGGTCTGGGTGGAGGATGTCCCGATGGCATTGACTGATGATGAACAAAAACAAAACAATGATGAATCGGAAAAGGAAAAACCAAAACCGCATCTCTTTTTTTTCAGCAGTGGTGATCGAACCCCCTTCAGGATTCGGATCCAATCACGAACTGGAATCTGGAACGAAGTGACCGGCGGCATGGTGGGTGCCATCAAAGTGGAGCGTCCGGAATCATGAGAGGAAGACGACACGGTGGTTTCTCCCTGATCGAAGTATTGGTAGCCCTGGTGGTGCTGGCGTTGGTGTTGGGCGGCGTGATCAAGGCGACTGGGGCGCATGCACGCAATGCCGCCTATCTGGAGGATCGGACCATGGCCCATTGGGTGGCGATGAACTGCATCGTTGATCGCAGGCTGCTCAATTTTTTCCCCAATCCGGGAACGCAGTTTGGTGAAGAACAACTGGGACGGCGCATGTGGTATTGGCGGGCGAATATTTCAGACACCCCGGAACCTGATGTCCGGCGCATCGAAGTTGCGGTTTTTCAGGATTCCGCCCGCTCCCAAACGCCGTTGGCGGTGTTGAATGGCTATCTTGGCAAACCATGAACTTCACCATCCTGGCAACCATCGGGCAGGATTCACCCTCCTGGAACTGTTGGTTGCCTTGTCGGTATTTGTCGTGTTGTCCGTCATGGCGTATCAAAGTTTGTCCAACCTGTTGCGCACGCGAGACATCATCGAGGAAAAGGCACGGGATCTGGATGAGTTACAAATGTTTTTCATGATCCTTGGCAACGATCTCTCCCAGGCAGTGGCACGAACGGTCGTCATGGAAGATGGCAAAAGAGACGCTGCATTCCGCGGGGGGGAACAGACCAGCACCTGGCTGACCTTGACCCGCTCTGGCCGTTCCAATCCCAGAGGCGAGGCTCGCAGTGAATTTCAAAGAATCGCCTGGATGTTCGAGGGCGGTGCCCTGATCCGGCGTTCCTGGAGACATTTGGATGCCCTGGGGGAAAACCCACATGATGATGAAACCATGGTCCAACAGGTGTTGCATCTGGAAGTTTCGTTCACAGACGACAAGGGAGGAAAATTCCCTCTTTGGCCTAAAGAGGAAGATACCACCGTGATCTCGGACACCCTGCCCCGGGCCGTCGAAGTGACCCTGGAAAAGCAGGGAATCGGCCGGATACGGCGTATCTTTGAACTTCCGTTGGCACCGGGGTGGTTGTGATGCGCTGGTCGACGGGACATGGAACGCAGGGGGTCGCCTTGATCACGGCGCTTTTGATGGTTTCATTGGCGACCATCACGATGGTTGCCATGGCCACCCATCAAAAAATGCAGGCCCGTTATACGTCGATTCTCATTGGACGGGATCAGGCATGGAACATGGTCTTGGGGGGTGAGGCGTGGGCAAAGGCAGTGTTGCTGCGTACGGCGGGTGACAATGCATGGGATTCCCTGGATGAACCTTGGGCCGAAAAAATGGCCCCCATGGAGGTTGAAGGGGCTACGGTGTGGGGATGGAATGAAGATTTGCAATCCCGGTTCAATCTGAACAGCCTGGTGATCAACGGCAAGCAGGACGGCATTGCCATGGGAATCTTTGAACGGTTGTTGGATCGGTTGGATCTGGATCCGTTGACGGCAACCGCCGTGGCCGATTGGATCGATGCCGACAGTGAACGGGGTGGCGCAATGGGAGTGGAAAATGATGCTTACAGCCGGTTGAAATCACCCTATGGCGCTGCCAATCAACCAATGCAATCGGCCACGGAATTGATGTTGGTGCAGGGATTCGATGCCAAAGGGTGGGCACGGTTGCAACCGTTCGTCGTCGCCTTGCCGGGCCGAACCGCCATCAATGTCAATACCGCCCCGGCAGAACTATTGAGTGCCCTGGCGGGAAACATCAGCTTGTCCGATGCCCAACAGGTTGTGAAGTCTCGCTTCATGGAGCCGTTCAAAAACATGGAATCGTTTCGCAATCATCCCAATCTGGTTCAGGCCAAGGCGGAGTTGCAAACGCTGACGGAAGCTCATGTGGATGTCAAAAGCAATTTTTTTCTGGTCAACGCCCAGGCGGAAGTGGGACAGGGAAAGATGATCCTGCGTTCCTTGTTGCGGCGCAATCCAACAACGGTGGTGGTGATCCGGCGCTCCATGGGGATGTTATAAATGATCAAGATGCAAAAAAGGATCTGAAGGCACTCCTCCAGACCCTTTTTTATCCTGTACCTTGACCAGAATTATTTTTTCCCAAGATAGCGCCCTTTGACGTTGGCGGCGATCATCCACTCCGCCAGCGACCGTTTCGGAAGCACCTTGAGCAATTCGGCAGCGATGGCCTCCGCATCCTGCGATATGGCCGCCAATGCCTTCGCCTTGGTATCGAAAAGGACCAGATATTCCTTCATCGCCTGAAGATCCTTTTTCGTCGAAAGCGGCCCATGTCCGGGAACGATCCGTTCCACCTCCATGGCGAGCAGAGCGTCCAGGGTTTTGGCCCAACCGTCAAAATCGGCATCCGCCAGATAAGGGTGAAAATCGCTGAACAGGATGTCACCCGTGAACATCAACTTTTCCACAGGCAGATAGACCACCAGACTCCCTTCGGTATGGGATGGGGAGGTGCGGATCAAACGGACGTTCTCCCCCCCCAGATCAATGGAGAGTCGATCATTGAAGGCGAGCTGTGGTACGACGATTTCAGTCCCCTCCATCTCCTCCGGTTTCAGGCCATAGTTGCCGACACTCTTGAGCATGTCAGCCCCTTTGGAAGCCAGCATGGCCTGGTCCGCCTCGTGGGAGATCACCGTCGCCCCCAATCTGGCAAAGACGCAGTTGCCGAAGGCATGATCCAGATGGGTATGGGTATTGACGACATATTTGATCGGCTTGTCGGTCACCTTGCGGATATCGGCCAGGAACCGCGCTCCCTCCTTGGCGGAGATCAACGTATCGACCACCAGCACCCCATCGCGACCGATGACGATCCCGGCGTTGGCGGCAAAACTGCGGGCCGGTGTGGCATCCTTGGTGCCGACATAGGCATAGACGTTCTCCGCCAACCGGGTCAGATCGGCATGGGCACTCTGAATCTGAACCAGCAGCAGCAACAAAAACAGTGTGATCCAGGTAACGAGTCGGTTCATGATGCCTCCAGGTAGTGTAGTAACGCACATTTATCATTCAATAATTTATTACTTCAAGCATGCGCCCTACGTCAATCCAGAGTATGAAACATTCACGTTTTCTCCCTCTTGAGTGCCTGAATGGTGTTTTCCAGGGCGTTGAGAAAGCGGGAGCGGTCTTTTTTTTCGAAGCCCGGGTTGTTGCCGGAGATGGCACCGGTATCGCGCAGGTGGGCGTTGAGGTCACGCATGGAAAGTGCCATGCCGATGGAATCGGCGTCAAAAGGTTTGCCTGTCGGACCGATCACCCGGGCACCCCGCTCCAGACAACGGGCGGCAAGCGGAATATCCGCCGTAATGGCCACATCCCGGGGACCGATCCGTTCAGCGATCCAATCGTCCGCCTTGTCCAGCCCCCCCGCAACCACTTCCATGCGCACCAGGGGGCTTCGAGGCAGGCGCATCTTCTGATTGCTGACCATGATGACGTTGAGCTGATGCCGCTCCGCCACCCGGATGATCTCCTCCTTCACCGGACAGGCATCGGCGTCCACATAGAGAATGATACTCATCGGTAGAAGGTCAGGAGAAAAAACATTCGATGAAAAAGGGGCCGTATGGCGTCCGGAAAAATTTACGGACGCTGGTCAGATTCTTACTGTAATTGATACGAAATTTTGGCCCGATGACAATATTGGGAGCCGTCAGGCTGATGCTTTCGAAACTGCTGCTGATCCGTGTCTGCACACCACCCGCGACCTGATTGGTGATTTCTCCCAGGGCATCCCAGACCATGTCTTCCTGTTGCTTCTCCAAATCCAAACCCGCCACTCCCAGCATGGCCCCGGCCGCCTTGATGGCAAAATGCATTGGAGAGGACAAATGAATCCCCCCTTCCAGGGCGCCATTGAACAACACAATACCCGTCACTTCGGTTTCAGGTGGTTTGTATTCTTGAAAGGCGGGACGCTCCATGTAAGGACCGGGAACGACATCAATGCCCAGAAAAGCAATGAATACCTCTTTGACCGATTCAACGATCAATCCGTCAAGTTGGGAAACCAAAACCTTGTTATAACTGGGCTTGACGGTAATCCCTTCCTTGCTTTTCAGAACACTCAAATCCTCCTCAACGCATTCCCGGCTGACCACTTTTTCCAGAAGCGTCAGAGTTTCATGATCAAGCCCCTCGAATTTCACCCCGATCCCTCTGATATCGCCATTGACGACCACCGCCTTGGACTGCAAAAAGACACTTTTCATTTCCAGCCCGTTTGGCACCGTGAGGGCAAGTTCCACGATGCAATGATCGCCGATGTAACCGTAGAGTTCCTTCAACGATTCCCGGGCCACCTTGATGCCGCCGACACTGATGTCGAGGGTCTTGCAGATGAATTCCTTCTTGTCCGGAAAATACAGGACTGCTTCGGTATCAAAGGCAATCCGCTCGTGCTGGCGCAAAAACATGGTGATCCTCAATGACCGCGTAAAATTAAGAATGGCATCGGTCCAAACCCTTGAACCTTTGGCCGTTGATCTTGCCAAGAATTACACTGGAAGCGTACCATGATCGGAGCGTGCGCGGCAAATGCTGAACCTCGTGACAATCCATGGCCAGACGAACATGGCAACGAATACCGATGGATGGAGATTCAAATGATGATGTGGACAAGATTGCGACCACCATTGACCCTTGCCGCAGCCATCATGATGGCAGTCGTGGCAGAGGCGGCACCGCCTCCGGGACACCCCAGTGTGGAGGATGCATCCCGCATTCTGGCCATTCCGGAATCTTCCGCCTCGAATCATGGATCGGTCTTGGAAGCTTTTGACAGCAACAATTACACCTATCTGCGGGTTTCCCACCCGACGGATGGGGAGCGTTGGTTGGCGGCACCCCGTCAATCCTTAACCGTCGGCACCCGTATCCGCTATGGTGAGGGGACCCGTATGGAACAGTTTTTCAGCAAGGTGTGGCACCGCACCTTTCCGGTGATCTACTTTGTCGGCCCGGTGATGGTGGATAACCCATGACGCAGGTATCCATGGTTCCCCCACGAGCATGACCATCACCGACGCCGATCTGTCCACCATGAGCGCCCGCATCGTGGAAGCCGTGCATCCGGAGCGGATCATCCTGTTCGGATCTTACGCCCGGGGCGATGCCGCGCCAGATTCCGACGTGGACCTGCTGGTGATCACCACCGAAACCTATGGTCTCCACAACTGCCGCCGCAAGTGCCTGGCCCGTCTATGGCGCGCCCTGCCGCGCATCCGAACCCCGGTGGACATCATCCTCTCCAGTGCGGACGAAGTGTCTCAGTGGCGTGATACCACCAACCACCTCATCGCCCACGCCTTGCGGGAGGGAAAGGTACTCTATGAACGACCTTGACCACTTCAGGCGAATAGTTGATTATTTTTGTTTACTTGTCAAAATGCCGTTGAGCGTTTGATTGACGTAGTAGCTGTTTCGCCCCACTTTATGCTTTTGCACAAAACCACCATCGGCCAGCGCATTCAGATACTGGGTTGCCGTCATGCGCGCTACCTTCAGGTCACGCTGCACGAATTCGATTTTGGTATAGGGATGGGTAAACAGATGGTTGATCAGGTCCTGACTGTAAAACTTGAAGGTATCGCGAATGCGGTGTTTATAATCGAACAAGGCAACCTTGATGGCACGAATGGTGGCAATCGTCTGTTCAGCGGTTTGTTCCACCGCTTCCAACATGTACAGGACCCAATCCTCCCAGGCATCGTGGTCACGCACGGCTTGCAGCAGATGGTAATAATCCGCTTTCGTGCGCACGATGTGACTGCTCAGATAAAGGACCGGCACATCCAGCAATCCTTCCTTGACCAGATACAGCACATTCACGATGCGCCCGGTACGACCATTGCCGTCGTAAAACGGATGAATGCTTTCAAACTGGTGATGAATCAGCGCCATTTTGATCAGCGGATCGGCCGCAAAACAGCCTGCATCATTGATGAAACGTTCCAGATCGTTCATCAATGCCACAATTTCGTCGGGATTCTGTGGTGGCGTATAGACCGTCTCGCCCCGGTTGTTCCTCAAGTCGGTTCCCGGTAGCTTGCGCAATCCGGCATGGGTGCGTTCCAGTTCGGCCTGTATGCCGATGATATGATTGACCGTGATCAAGCCGGTCTTTTGAACCTGCTCGAAACCGTGCCGCAATGCCTGCCGGTAACGCAATATTTCCTTGGTAGCCGGATTTAAAAATTCCTTCGATAACAACGAATCCTTGAACAATTCGTCATGGGTGGTCACGATATTTTCGATCTCGGAACTATCCTTGGCCTCCTGCAAACCCAATGTGCTGATCAGGATGTCCTGATTGGGAATGGATGCCGCAATCCCCTTGAGTTCGGCCAATTGCCGACTGCTGCGGGCCAATTTTTTCAAAATTTGCGGTGTCTCAAACCGTTCGACGTTCAAGCGTTCAAGCGGAACAAGCGGTTTCATGACCCTCCATCCTGCCAGGATGATCGACATATATATAGAAAATCGGTTTTTCCATACATGTGTCAGCACGATATGTATAGAAAATCGACTTTTCTATACATCAGATCGAAGACATGTATCACAAAGAGAAAATTTGATCCATACAAACGTGGCCGTATCATCCACCTCGGCGGCCAAGGACCAGACGGGCACGGACCTTGCCCGGTTCCTGTTCCCGTTCCAATGAGACCGAAGAGGCATCCACCCCCTTGGCATGGAGATCAATCATCCAGGCGATCAAGGCGTGGAAATAGGCCTGCTCGAATCGGACCAGAACCTGGTCGTTGCCGGAAGGTTCCACCCCCTTGAGGACACTCCCCAACCCCCCCTTGCGGGCATTCTCTTCGATGAATGACACCAGGGATCCCGGCTGGACCTTCGTCCCCGCCTCGCCCAGGGCACCCTGCAATGCCCTGGCCTCCGCTGCCTTGGATTGCATCCAGGTCAGGGCACCATCACCCGTTGCCTTCTGGCCACCACATCGACCGACAAACCGCCATCCAGCTCCCTTTCTTATCTTAATCATTTCTTTGATTCACATCATAGATCCCCACTTTCTCTCAGCTTGTTCGAGTCAAGCGACTGTAATCCCATTTCTTCGATAAAGCGTGAAGGATTTTTGCGGTAACCATTGTAAGAGTGAGCCCAACTCATATGGAGTGTCTCTTCGGTACGTGTGATTGCGACGAAACAGGCTCGACGTTCTTCTTCCATTTCCCGGCTGTAGTCTCCCTTTCTAACCGCTTGGTAGGATGGAAAGACTTCGTCAGCCATACCGATCAGGAATACATGTTTGAACTCCATCCCTTTGGCCCCATGCACCGTAAGGCACGGAATTGAATCGGGGACTCGTGCGGCAGATTTTGATTTTAAATCCATTTCCTGCAAATAAAGGTGAAGCGACACATGTTCCGGTGAATGCGCTTGCATCAATGTCCCATGCAACTCCCGCCACGTATTGATTTCCTCGACTTCCAGTGTGTTATCCAACCATCGATTGGCCCAAAACCATTCAAGCAACTTCATGAATGTCAGGCGGTCTACAAGATCATGACCCACTCGATCCAACAACGACCGAATCGCATTCGGATCAACTTTTGCCGATGTCTTCATGTCTGGTTCAATCTTCATTGAAGCGGCATCGACCCATGCACGCAAAAAGTCGCCACCATTCAAAGCCGCCGCAGCTTCAACATCATTCACCTTGATCGATATTTCGGTAAAATCCCGCCACGTCACACAAACCCGCCGCAAGAACTCTCGATCATGTCGGGCGTTGGCAAGCTTAAGTACCGCATGCATCCAACGAACCGAAGCACACTCAAACTCGTTTTTCCGCTGTAACAGATGGGGCGTCATCCCATGCGCGCTCAACTTTTTCGCTGCACATACCAGAAGCTTTGTCGAACGGGCGAGAACGACACAATCTCCAGGAACCCATCCGGCCTGTTTAATTGCGGTTGGAATGGACATGACCTCTTCATCGACATTTGGAAAGTCCTTCAATTTCAGGACGGGTGCAGAATCAATGCTTTTATTTGCCTCAAGAGGCTGTTTGTCATGCGCTCTAGTCTTGTTGTGACCAATCAACTTATTGGCCATGGTGATAATGACCGGTGGGCAGCGATAATTTTTTGGAAGTTGCACCAATTCCATATTGAAATCATCTTGCAATGCAAGCAATCTTTCCGGACTTGCGCCATTCCACTGATAAACAATTTGATCATCGTCAGCGACGATAAAAAGATTTGGCTGCTGATCGTCAACAAGCAACTTGAGCAAATCATATTGCGCACGGTTGGTATCTTGAAATTCGTCAACACAGATGAACTGCCAAGTCAACCGTGTCAAACGTGCCACCCCTGCATTGCCTGAGAGCAATTTTCGGGCAAAGTACAAAAGCCCTCCATAACATAAGCGATTGCTCTGTTGCAGCAACTCACAGTACCGCAAGAACAATTCTGGTATCCACGGTGGAGTGGGAACCATCCCAGATATTTTAGGTTCCCCATCATACGATTCCCTGAACAAATATTCAAGAATCACCAAAAGATTTTTCCGGTCGTGTGGAATGGATGAAGTATCGCACTTCAGCGAGGTCATTGCATATTCGAGTATCGCCATACGGTCTTCATCAAGAGTAAGAACCGAAAAATCAGGCTGTATTCCCACATGGCTCCCATGCTGACGTAGAATATCCCCGGAAAACGAGTGGAAGGTGCAGAGACGGGCACGGTCAGTACGTCCCCCAATCAATGCATTCAGCCGTTCCCGCATTTCGTCGGCAGCCTTCGTCGTGAAAGTGAGTCCCAAAACGCTTGAATCAGGAAACTCCTTGAGGAGACGTGCTGCTCTATGGGTCAAGACAGCTGTTTTACCTGAACCAGGACCCGCCAAAACCAGCAGTGGTCCATCATTCCATGCAATTGCTCGTCTCTGATTGTCGTTTGGTTGGTATCTTGAGCTGCTCATTCGATCTTTGCCAACTTGATTGCGGCGTCAATCACATCCCTGAAAAGCGATGGCACGTTCAAGGGGTCGCCTCCGATAGCTTCCAAAACTTTTTGTACAGCCTTGGTCTTCTGATTCTTTGGCAGTGCGTCTGCTATTTGTTCGGGATACTTTGGATCATCTGGAAGCGCATCAACTTTCTTTATTGGTTGATCACCTAGCAGACCAAGGTATACATCTAAGAAACCATTAGCACACAGATAGTGTTCAATATCTTTCTCCTTCATTGTGAACAAGACTTCATTCTCAACACGGCCATCAAGGTGATCTCTGACCGCCTTATGATAATTTTTTCCTTGTTGATCATTGTCTGCAAGGACAACCCAATCAATTCCCATGCAATTGGCTACTTTGAGACCTAACGCAGGGGAAATACCAGTCTGGCAGGTTACAAATCGAATTCCTATCCTTTCAAGGTCATCCTTCAATACCCTTGCACATTCTGAAATCAAGGTAGCCTCGGTTTCCCCTTCTCCAAGAATCCAGCACTTTGCAAACAAAAGATCACCCCGTGTGCGTCGAATATGGAAATCGAATTTCCTCGTTTCGTCCGCATTCAAGTCAGCGTTCTTGAGACATGCTGCTTCTACAGTTCCAGCCCTCTTATGCAAGCGGGTAACCACTTCCGATGGTACTTCTGATAGAAGATCACCGCTGTGTGTTGAAATGATTTTTTGTCCTGGGATGCGTTCAATCAGTTTCCACAGTGCCCGCACAGCACTTGGATGCAAATGTGCTTCGGGTTCCTCCATGGCGACAATTGCCGTGCCTTTGTTCCATGTTTGAAGAAACGCATTAAACAGTGTCAACACTGCAAGGCTTTGCATGCCTTCCCCATGTCGCCCAACCGGAATTTTCGCGCCAGTGCCGGTATTCAAGTTCAGCTGCGCCTTAGCCAACACATCGAACAGACGACCGGGAACCGCATCGATGGAAACCAGATCATGATCTCCCCCCATCGACACGACTTCGTTTATTTCCCTCAGTTTCTCTACGACCTGAGAAAAATTTACATGCGAGGAAACAATCAATTGATTGACTTCAGCTAATATTTTTTCAATCTTTTCACGGTTTTCTTGGGTCAACTGAGACTCTTTCAGGAACGGTCTCCAGAAGATGCCTTTGTCATCAAAATGTTTTGCCGCATCACGCAGGGCTGACAAATAGTAGTACGACACCTCGTTTCGAAAAATCGATAGCGCTGAATCCGCATAGGTTGTCAATGGCGCACCAGTCAGATTTCGGAACTCCCAATCATGAATGAATTCCTGCGTTCCCGTATCAAATCTGGCACCGACTTTCAACATGATACACATGCGGCCGTTCGTATCCGTCTGAAGAATTTGAGAACGGCTCATGGTTCCTATCAGTTGTTTATCCCATTCATTGGGTTCATCTTCACGAAAGGTCAAACAAATACTGATCGCCGGGGCCATGGATGGCTCAGACTTGGCGTCTTTCAGGTGAAAATCGTAGGCATCAAATGCACATCCACGGCGGGAGCGGACATCACGCAACGCAAACCGCAGGGCATCAAGCATGGCAGTCTTTCCTGTGTTGTTTTCCCCGATCAGGACCGTCGTATCCCCAATCTCCATATCCAGACTGGTGATGCCACGAAAATTTTCAATTTGTAAACGACGTAATTTCATAGGGTTTGTCCTGATTGGGAATGGACGCCGCAATCCCCTTGAGTTCGGCCAATTGCCGACTGCTGCGAGTCAATCTTTTCAAGATTTGCGGCATCTCAAACCGTTCGACATTCAAACGGCACAAACGGTTATCATCCGCCACGGCGGCCAAGGACCAGACGGGCACGGACCTTGCCCGGTTCCTGTTCCCGTTCCAATGAGACCGAAGAGGCATCCACCCCCTTGGCATGGAGATCAATCATCCAGGCGATCAAGGCGTGGAAATAGGCCTGCTCGAATCGGACCAGAACCTGGTCGTTGCCGGAAGGTTCCACCCCCTTGAGGACACTCCCCAACCCCCCCTTGCGGGCATTCTCTTCGATGAATGACACCAGGGATCCCGGCTGGACCTTCGTCCCCGCCTCGCCCAGGGCACCCTGCAATGCCCTGGCCTCCGCTGCCTTGGATTGCATCCAGGTCAGGGCATCCAGACCCGCCGTCACCCGTTGGCGCGCATGATCCAGGCGTTCGACGAAGGGGGACCAGATCATGAAATAAAACCCGGCAACCAACAATGCCGCAGCCCCGATCACGACCATCCGGCGCTCCCTCGCCCCAAGATTCTGCCACGTCTCCCTCAGGCCCGACAACGCATTCATGGTCTACATCGCTCCAATGTCAATCTGGCCATCGACGCCATCGTTGCCACGGTCCGCCTTGCGCAAAACCGCCTGCAATCCATGCTGTTTCTTCAACACATCGATCATCCGCTCCAAACGCCCCATGTCGGGACTTCTGACAAAGATACCAAGCGTTCCATCACGATAGTTCACCCGATTGAACAGCAACCCCTCCTCCCCCCGGGCCGCCATCCCCACCTTGGTCAACCATTCCATGAACCCGTCCCCCCGACTTTTCCCTTCCTTGGCCTTGAGTTCCTCCAATCGTTGCATCATCTGCCCCTTGGGGTTCACAATCACCTTCATGTCAGGAAAGACCTCGGTCAAAATGGTCCGGGATTGATTTTTCAAAGCCGTTTCCCGCTTGTCCAGATAACTGAGTTCCACCATGCCGACGACGACACGCACGATCAGCCACAACGACAACAACATCACACTCCATCGCACCTGTTTCCAACCACCACCCAGCAACCCGACCGCGCGATAGGGACCCTGCAACAGATTCATCCCCACCGTCATCCCATCCCCACCGACCATCTCCACCACCCGGTCACGATGACCAACCACCGCATCCACCGGAATCCCAAGCGCAGACCAGTCGCCCAACGGGGGGGTATCCCTGGAAAAATCGACCCTACGGATCCGTTCGGGCAGATCGGGCCGTTTGCAGGCCAATGTCAAAAAAATTTCCAGGTTGTCACGCTCCACCATGAACCCTTCGTGCTCCCCCAAACGTGCCCAAGCCATCTCTTCATCGACAAACACCTGCCATTTGCCCGGCGTCCAGGGTAACAGCAGGGTATCACACACCATGGCATGGGGTTGAATGCCCCACTCCGCAACCAAGGCCATCCAACTGTCCATGGTCTTTTTGGCCACCACCGCAACCGGTAAACGGCCATCCGACCCCATCTTGCCCAGGACAAAATGCAATTGTTCCACTGGAGAGAGCAGATCGTCTTCCAATAGAAAGGGAACTGCCTTGTCCAGTTGCCGCTTGTTCGCCCCTGCCGGCGGTTCCACATGGGTCAGCAGTACGTCACGCCCCGGAACGACCAGAATCACCTTGTGTCCCTTGGCCGCAAACGCAGCAATCCCGCTCGGCTCCCGACGCACCTGGTCCAGGCCGGCTTCGCCACCGGCAAAAACCACCTTGTCGCCATCGAGTGGGGGAAGAAACAGGAAGAAGGGAGTGCGCATAGACCGCCGAACCATCATCCAGAACAGGATGCCCTTTGGGCAGGAAGCAAAACCCTTAGGCTTGTTGACATTTAAAAAAATTATTGAAAGAAAAAAGGGGTCTTAAGGGATTGCCCCCAGGACTTTGACTTGGATTTTGACTTTGTTTTTACATCCCCCACAGGGGGTTTGGGGGACGAAGTCCCCCAAGGTTCTTCTTTTATGGTTTTGATCGATCCTTGAAGTCAAAACCCTGGGGGCCATCCCTTAAGACCCCTTTTTTCTTTCAATAATCCCGACCCGGGGAGGTTCCTGGGCAGTTACCTTTATTTCTAAAATCAAAACCCCTGGGGACAATCCGCCAAACCCTTTTTTTTTCTTGATCATTATTTTTTTTCCGCACGCTTGCCTACGGTTACCGTAAAGTAATGGTCTGGATCCAGCATGCGCCGTGCCACACGGGCGACATCCTCCCGGCGTACCCCCTCGACCCGCTCGGGCCAACGCCGCAAATAATCGACACCTCGCCGGTAATAACCAATCAGACTCCAGGTCGCAGCCTGCTTCTTCAAGGTGTCAAGATTCAAGGGAAAAGATTGGACCAGATACCGTTTGACATCCGTCAATTCCTCTTCCCCAACCCCTTCCCTGACGACGATCCGCATCTGTTCCCGAATCAAACCGAGTGCTTCAGCAACCGATTCGGTCTTGGTGTTCATCATCACCATGAACGGACCTTTCATCTCCAGTGGGCTGAACTGGGAGTGAACGCCATAGGTCAATCCACGCTTTTCTCGAATTTCCTGATTCAGACGGCTGGTCAACCCGGGCCCACCCAAAAGCTGATTCAAAACCAGCATGGGATAATAATCGGCATCCTCCCGGTCCATGGCGACCCGCCCCATCTGAATGGCCGTCTGGGGACTCTCCATCGTCAGATGGACGGCCTCCCCAACCTTCGCCGAAGGGGTCTCGGGGATCGCCCCATGCGGTGAAGGACGGGAATCGACCCCCCCCAGATACCGTTCCAACAAGGATTCGAGGGCCGACGGGGTCACATCGCCAGCCACCGCCAGCACCATCTGAGGTGCGCGGAAACTTTTGACATGGAATTGCCGGACATCATTCAGGGTGATCCGGGCCAAAGGTTCTTCGGTGCCGGTAGGGGGATGCGCATACGGATGACCGGCAAACATCATGGCATTCAACCGCACCCCCGCCAGCCACTCGGCCTGCTCACGGTTTTGTTTTGCGTTGGCAATGCATTCCTGTTGCCCCCGGGCAAAATCCTTGGGATCGAAGCGAGGTTCAGTCACCGCCAAGGCCAACAGATGAACCGCCTCTTCCAGATGCTCCGAAAGGGTCGTCAGGTTGACTTCCAGCGTATCCCTGTTGGCATTACCATCCATTTGAATGCCACGATCATCCAGACGGGCACGAAAGGTTTCGGAATCCATCCCCCCCGCCCCTTCGTTGAACATCCAGGCCGTCAGATAGGCCACACCATCCCTGCCTTTGGGATCAAACGCCGAACCCCCACGGGTGAGCAGGTTGATTTCCACCATGGGATTGGCATGATTTTCCACCAGAAAAACCCGGATCCCCCCCCGGGTCTGGAAGGAACGAGCCTCTCCCAGGGACGTTGCCGCATGAAGAAGTCCCGGACCCGTCCACGCCATCCATACCAGCCAAAAGGCAATCCATCGTTTCATGGCGTCAAAATCCCGATCACCGCTTTATCCCGTGTCAGATAGCGGGACGCAACCTCGCGAATCCGTTCCGCAGTCACTTCCTGGATTTTCCGGGGATACCCCTCCACTTCCTGCCGCCAATCGACCCCATTGACGCTCAAACGACCAATCATCGACGCCAGATGATCGATGGCATCCCGGGCATAAATCCGCTCAGCCAGCAAACCATTTTTCGCCCGTTGCAACTCCTCATCGGTCAACAAGGTGGTCATCAACGCATCAACCTCGGCCAACAACGACTGCTCCAGGGCGGCCACCGCCTGGCCATCGGGGGGATCGGCATAGATGTCGAAGGTTTCGACCCCCAGGGACGATCCGTTGTACTGGGTTTGTATCGATATGGCCTTTTGCTGTTCGACGACGACCCGACGATACAACCGGCTGGAACCACTGCCGCCGAGAATGGCCGCCAACAGATCGAGGGCATGGACATCACGGGAATTGCCATGGGTCAAGGATGCGGCAGGCCAGGAGATCTGTACCAGGGGGGCCATGACGTGGGGATCCTTGTGGACCATGCGCCTGCCACCCGTAATCGGAGGCCATGCGGCAAGATCCCTCGTGACCGTGCGGCCCGCCGGTTCGATGCTGCCGAAATGAGTACGGACCTGCGCCTTGGCCTGGGCGAAATCGACATCCCCGACGATCACGAGGATGGCGTTATCCGGGGAATAATGGCCCCGATACCAGGCTTCCAGATCCTTGAGGGTATGGTGCTCAATCTCATTCATCCAACCGATGACGGGACGGCCATAGGGGTGGTTCTGGAAGAAAAAATGGCGGAATTTTTCATAATAGCGCCCCTGGGGATTGGAATCGGTCCGGGTGCGGCGCTCTTCGCGCACAACCTGGTTCTCCGATTCGAAGCGGCGCGGATCAAGGACCAGATGGCGCATGCGGTCCGCTTCGAGGCGGAGCGCCAGATCCAGTTGATCGGACGACAACCGGGACCAATAGTTGGTGTAGTCCCATGCCGTCGAGGCGTTGTCCTCGCCCCCATGCCGGGCGATGATCCGGCTGTATTCACCGGGAGGGATGTCGCGGGTTCCCTGGAACATCATGTGTTCCAACATGTGGGCCAGCCCCGTTTTGCCATCCACTTCATCCGCCGCCCCCACCCGATACCACACCTGGGTCACGACGACCGGGGCTTTGGATTCTTTCACCAGGATGACCCGCAATCCATTCTCCAGGGACAGATCCTCCGACTCCCACCCCAGGGCATCGCCGCCCCGGGTTGCAGTCAGGACCAGGATCAGCGCCAAAATGGCGGGGCCAAACTCAATGCGCCTTGATCGGCGCGTCCATCCAACCGGGCAGGTTTTCTTTTTCATTGCGGGACAAACCTTCCTTATCCTCACGGACGGTGGGAATGGCAAAAGGAAGCCGATCATTGCGACCTTCCCGGGTTCCCCCGCCCTTGCCCGCCGACACATCGGGACTGACCCAGGGTTCCAGGGGGGATTCTTCCTTCTTTTTGACATCTGGATTGGGCAATTCACTCAGATCAGGAGGAATTTCCAAAGGTTCGCGGGTTGCAACCCGCCCCGGATCGAGCAAATCCTGCTCCCAGGGAAGGGAAACGGAACTGGAACATCCTCCCAGCAATCCACACCCCACCACAAGCATCATCACCTTTCCGAGCCGTCTCATGCCGCCTCCTTCCAAAGCCGTGAAACGATCAAGAAAAAAAAGGTTCCCACCATCGCTCAGGATGACGGGGGATTGCTCCCAGACCCCTTTTTTGTCTTAATTCCCTTTCTCTTCATTCAGGAAATAATCCAACAAGAGCATGGCGACTCCCAGCGAAATGGCACTGTCGGCAAGATTGAACACCGGCCAGGAAAGATCATGCCAATGGACATGAAGAAAGTCCACCACCTTTCCCAGACGCACCCGGTCCACCAGATTGCCCAGTGCCCCGCCCAGGATGCAGGCCATCCCGCCGATAAGCCACAGACCGGTTGTCCGCCCCAGTATGATGACGATGGCCACCACCGCCCCCAAAGCGATCCCTCCCAGAATGAAATTGCGCCACAACGCAGCCAGATTTTGAAACATGCCAAATGCGGCACCGACATTATAGACCAATACCAGATCGAAAAAATGCTCCCAGAGGACGATGCGGCGACCATCGGCCAACTGCACCACCGCCAGCCATTTGGACACTTGGTCCGCGACGAAGACCAGCAACGCCAAGGGAATCCCAATCAGCAGTCCCCGTTGATCCCCACCCCATGGTTTCATAACAACCCCAGGCCCGCCACCACCCCGGTACACCGGGGACACAGTTCCAATCCTGGCGCTCCCATGACATCGGTCCCCCAGTTCCAGCAACGTTGACACTTCGCGCCATCGGAACGCACCGCTTCCACCAGTAACCCGGCCAGACCCGTCTCCCGCCCCGCCAGATCCTCCCGGACGACGACTTCCACATGGGCTACAAGCAAAAGCCTCGCCAGTCCGTCAAAGGAGTTCAAGAAGTCGCACCATTCCCGGGTTGCCACAAACCGCACCTTGGCTTCCATGAACGAACCGATCACCTTTTCGTTGCGCAAGGTTTCCAGCAGACGGTACACCTCGGCGCGCACCTCGCGAAAACGGCGCCAGGTAGCCGCCAGATCATCGTTGTGCCATTCGGGACGGCTGGGGGGGAATGGTTCCAGATGGACCGAATCGCCGGACCGCCCTTCCATGTGATGCCAGATTTCCTCGGCGGTGAACGACAGAATCGGGGCCATCAACCGCACCAGGGCGTTCAGGATGGCGTTCAGCACCGTCTGGGCCGAACGCCGCGACACCGAATCAGCGGCATCGCAATAAAGCCGGTCCTTCAGGATGTCCAGATAGAACGCCCCCATATCCACGGCGCAAAAATAGTGCAGCTCCTGATAGACCCTGTGAAACGCATATTCTTCGTAGGCGGTTTTCACCTGGGCGATCAGGTTGGCCAATCGATCCAATGCCCAGCGGTCCAAGGATGGCATCTGAGACCATGGGATTTCATGCCGGGGGTCGAATCCATGGAGATTGCCCAGGAGATAACGCATCGTATTGCGTATCCTGCGGTAGGCGTCCGCCAATCCTTTGAGGATTTCATCGGAGATGCGGATATCCCCGGAATAATCTTCAGCGCTGACCCACATTCTGAGGATATCGGCCCCGTATTGCCGAATCACCTTTTCGGGAGCCAGGACATTGCCCAGGGATTTGGACATTTTGCGTCCGCGGCCATCGACCACGAACCCATGGGTCAGGACCGAACGGTAAGGAGCGGCACCACGGGTACCGATGGCGGTCAGCAGGCTGGAGTGGAACCAACCCCGATGTTGATCGGACCCTTCCAGATACAGATCAGCGGGCCAGCGCAGCCCCCAACCCTCGGGACGATGATTTTCCAACACCGCCGCGTGCGTCACGCCCGAGTCGAACCACACATCCAGGATGTCGGACTCCTTGCGGAACTCCTCCCCGCCACAGTTGGGGCAGACGAATCCCTGAGGAAGGAACTCACGGGCTTCTTTTTCGAACCACACATCAGCGCTCCCCCGCGCCACCGCCGCAGCGACCGTTTCGATCACCTCCGGCCCGGTACAGTGGGTTCCGCAACCGTTACAGGAGATCACCGTGATCGGAACCCCCCATGCCCGCTGCCGGGAGACACACCAGTCGGGACGGCCCTGCACCATGTTGAAGATCCGGTCCGCCCCCCAGGCGGGGATCCAACGGGTGGCACGGATGGCCGACAAAGCCTTTTGCCGCAGATCGTCATGTTCCATGGAGATGAACCATTGCGGCGTCGCACGGATGATCACCGGTTGATGGCAACGCCAGCAATGGGGATAACTGTGTTGCAGCGGGGCACGGCCGAGGAGCATGCCGCCCTGATCCAGATGATCGATGATGGCCCCGTTGGCGGTAAAGATGAACGCACCGGAGAACACCGGGGTTTCGCTGGTGAACCGACCCCGGTCATCGACCGGATTGAAGGCATCCAGACCATAACGCAAACCCACTTCATAGTCTTCATGCCCGTGGCCGGGGGCGATGTGGACACAGCCGGAACCCGCCTCCAACGTCACATGGTCGCCCAGCACGATGGGGGCATCCTGGTCGAGCCAGGGGTGACGGAAACGGCGCCCTTCCAGTGCCGCACCGGGAATACGGGCACGCACCGCAACCCGGTCCCGTGCCACGCCGATGGCATCCACCACCGATTCCCACAACCCTTCCGCCACGATCAAAAGTTCACCTGCACGAAGGTTGGCGTGACCGCAGGGATCGAGAATTTCCAGGGCGACATAGATCAATTGCGGATGGAGTGCCACGGCCAGATTGGCCGGAACGGTCCAGGCCGTCGTTGTCCAGATGACCACCGAAATCCGCCCCCGCAGGGCCGGATCCAGGTCTTCCAGGGAGGATCCCCCGGCCAGGGGAAACTTGACGTAGATCGCCTGGGATGTATGGTCCTGATATTCCACCTCCGCCTCAGCCAGGGCGGTGACATCATGGACGCACCAGTAGACCGGCTTGGAACCCTTGTAGAGTCCGCCATTGGCGAGGAACCGACCCAGTTCCCGGACGATCTCCGCCTCGAAGTCATAGTCCATGGTGCGGTAGGGATGCTCCCAGTTGCCAATCACCCCCAGGCGGATGAATTCATCTTTCTGGACCTCGACCCAATGCCCGGCATAATCGCGGCAGCGCCGGCGGAAGGCGACAATGGCGATCGATTCACGGGTTTTGCCTTCCTGTTTGAGTTCCTGTTCCACCTTGGTTTCGATGGGCAGTCCATGGCAATCCCAACCCGGGACATAATTGGCGTCAAAGCCCATCATCTGCCGTGATTTGACAATGATGTCCTTGAGGACCTTGTTGATGGCGTGCCCCATGTGGAGGTGGCCGTTGGCGTACGGTGGACCATCATGGAGAATGAAGGGTTCCCGGCCCGCCGATTGTTGCCGCAAGCGTTGGTATAGATTCAATTCCCGCCATTTTTTCAACAGTTCCGGTTCGCGGGCGGAAAGATTGGCTTTCATGGCAAACCCCGTCTGGGGCAATAGCACCGTATCCTTGTAATCCACAGCCTGTTTCACTCCTGATGATGATTAAGAAAAAAAGGGGTTCCGCCTTGGCGAAACTCGTTTGATCCCCTTTTTCTCCCTGACCATTAATATTCCAACACGCCCTGAAACAGTCACGACTCAGGCCCTTCAACCGGTACTTGAGAAGTAATGTTTCGCCTCCTGGACATCCCGGGCAATTCTTCGTTGCAACGCTTCCAGATTTGAAAACTTTTGCTCGGGACGGATAAACTTTAAAAATTCAACCCGCAACCATTGGCGGTACAAATCACCGGAAAAGTCGAGCAGGTGGGTTTCAAGATTGACCCACTCCAGGGAAAACGTGGGATTGATCCCCAGATTGGCCACACCCTTGCGCCAAATACCCGCCACCCATCCCTGAACGATCCAGGCCCCCAAAGGGGGGTGCAACATGTTTCTGACCGGGATGTTGGCCGTCGGGAATCCCAGGGTCCGTCCCCTGCGCGCACCCGCGATCACCCGTCCTTCCATTTCAAAAGGTCGCCCCAACATGACGCCCGCCTGTTCCAAATCGCCCCGCATCACCGCCGCCCGGATCATCGAAGAGGAGATCACCGTATCCCCAACCCGCATCAACGGCTCCTCATGGACCCCGAACCCGTGTTGTGCCCCCAATTGCCGCAACGTTTCAAGGTTACCCTCGCCACCCGAGCCGAAACGGAAATTTTCACCCACCAACACTTCCCGGACCCCGAGTCCCTGAACCAGATGGCGTTGGACGAATTCTTCCGCCGACAGGGTCGCCAAGTCCCGATTGAATCTGAGGATGAACACCGCATCGACCCCCGCTTCGGCCAGTCGGCGAACCTTCACCCCGAGACGGGTGATTCTGGCCATCGACTGATCGGTGCCCAAAAACCTTCTCGGGTGCGGTTCGAAGGTGATGACAACCCGTGGCGCCCCCCCATGGGCATGGGAAAGGGATTGCAAACGGGAAAAAATGGCCTGATGTCCACGATGGACGCCATCGAAATTGCCGATGGTCACGACCGCCTTCTTGAACCGGGGGACGATATTGAGATTGCCACGAATGATGTACATTCCGAATGCTATAGCTCCAGCCCACGCCTGAATCCACACCGTTCACCCCGGGTCCTTTCAGGCAACGGCAGCGGTCCATGCAATCTTATTGGAAAAGAAGTAACAGCCCGGGTACCACCCCGGTTCGGGATTATTGAAAGAAAAAAGGGGTCTGGGGGATTGCCCCCAGGGTTTTGATT
>PEAN01000013.1:0-6561 GCA_002753735.1 Magnetococcales bacterium DCbin4 | reverse complement strand
AACCCCGGCGCAGGCGCGCGCCTTGGTTTGCCTTTCTTCGCGCCTTTTGCGAAGAAAGGCAAACGCATTGCCGGTTGTAAGACTTGACAACCGGCAATGCGTCCCGATCTTTTCGCCAAAATCGCGAAAAGATCGGGACCAAGGCGCGCGCCTGCGCAAGATTCCCGCAAAAACCACGCGGGAATCTTGCTTCGGGTCAAAGGGCGCGTGGAAAAACAAAATCAAAGTCAAAAACAAGATCAAAACCCTGGGGGCAATCCCCCAGACCCCTTTTTTCTTTCAATCATTGAATCCGAAGGGCACCTGGGCAGTTACAAGAAAACCAGCCCATGATGTCGGGAAAACTACCGGAAGGAAAAGGTTCCGTCAACGCGCATTGATGCCAGCCCACACCTCTCCAAGCAAAAACATCAGGATCCAAACGGGTTAGCCAGCCAATAGCCGATGGCTCATGGAAGTAATCAACCAGAAAGACTGGAAATTCCCGCGCCCAAACACTATTCTCTGATCCGCTGGCACGACCCCACAGGCCATTCATTCCTCTCCACAGCAGGCGGAGTTCCGTTAAGATGCTCAACATATTACGCAAAGGTGCCAACACCTTCATCGTCAAACTGCTGCTGTTCTTCATCGCCCTGAGTTTCATGGTCTGGGGTGTCGGTGACTATGTCAACAATCAAAGTCAGGAACCGGTCGCCGAAGCACGCCACTGGGCCATTGGTCCGCGTGAATTCGCCATCGCCTACGATCATGAATTCCAACGCATGCGCCAACGCTTCGGTGGCGCTTTGGACAAGAAGACGGCGGATGTCCTGGGCCTGAAACATAAAACGCTCAATGCCATGATCAATCGCAATCTGCTCCTGGCCAAAAGCCATGATCTGCGGTTGACCGTCTCCACGACGACCTTGCGCGACAATATTGCAGCCACCCCTGTCTTTCAAAAGGATGGAACGTTTGATGCGGAACGGTATGCCCTGGTTTTGCGCAACAACCAGATGGCCCCCAAGGAGTATGAAAGCAAATTGAAATCAGATCTGGTCGCCAGCCAGATCCAACAAATACTCGCCACCCCATTGAACGCACCCGATCTGCTCATCGAAAATCTTTATGAACTGGAACATGAACTTCGTGCCGTTGAACTCCTGACCCTCCCCCTCGACGCCATCATGGCCACCCTCCAACCCACCGACGAGGAATTGGCCTCATTCCTGGAAAAAAACCATGAACGTTATGTTTCACCGGTCCGGGTCCAGGTACAGTATATCCTGTTGACCACCGACAGCGTTCGCGAATCGGTCACCATTACCGATGCTGAGATTGATGAGTATTTCAACGAACACAAGGATGAATACCAACAGGAAGAAAAAAGGAGTGCCCATCATATCCTGTTCAAGATCGGTGATGGTGTCTCGGAGGAACAGGCCAAGGAAAAGGCATTGGCTGCCAAAGCCCGCATCGACAAGGGAGAAGCCTTTGAAACCGTCGCCAAGGAGGTTTCTGAAGACATATCGGCGGCCCAGGGGGGCGATTTGGGACTGTTTGCCCGGGGGATCATGGTTCAGGAATTTGAGCAGGTGGCCTTTTCCCAGGGGGTCGGAGTTATTTCCCAACCGGTCCTGACCCCCTTTGGCATCCATCTGATCCGGGTTGATGCCATTCATCCGGCACAGATGCGCCCGGAACAGGAGGTCAAAACGGAGATCAGGGCCTTGTTGACTGAGAAGAAAGCGCTGGATATGGTCTATGAGCGCTCCACGGTCATGGAAGATCAAATTTTTGCCTCCGGCGACCTGAAAACAATCTCCACCGATCTCAATCTGCGCTACAAGGAGATGGATTTTTTCAGCCGCGACGAGATTGCAAAACTTGAAGTCGTTGAACAAAATCCGAAGTTTCTTGACACCGCCTTTACCACCCCCCGGGGAGAACTCAGCCCGATGGTGGAAGTATCGGAAGGGAAATTCATTGCACTCAAGGTTGTTGCGCGCCAGGAACCCCAACCCCGCCCCTTGAATGAAGTCAAGGAACAGGTCGCCAAGGCATTCAAGCGGGAACAGGCGATGAAGCTGGCACGGGAACAAATGGAACGCATTCTCAAGGATCTGTCCCAGGGGACGACATGGGCACAGGTAGCCTCTTCTCATCCAGCCCTGAAGACTGAAACCGTCGAACCTTTTGTCCGCTCTGGAGAGAACCCCAAAGCAGGCACGGCCATCCGTACCGCCGCCTTCAAACTGACCCTGGAATCCCCCATCCACACCGAGATCATCGAAAACGCCGATTCCCTCGCCGTTCTGCGGCTCAAGACCATCGAAAAAGCGGATTTGGCGAAATTCAACGCTCAGGAACGGAAGAAGATGGTCGACCAGATTGAGAATGGACTGGGGCTGGAACAGTTGACCGCCTATCTGGACGGGCTTTGGAACCAGGCCAATATTCGGATCAACTACAAGGTTCTTGACCAGTTCTAGACCGACGGCATCGAACGAAATCTCCGATCCCGGCGCGGTCCATCCGATGCACCGCGCCGGATCGGATTCATGACGTCATCGATATGGTTTCTTCCCCTTCCAGACGGGTCATGAGCCCACCAATGCCCTCCAAAACGGATGTCCCTCCCCATGCGATCCCCCGCAAGCAACAGGCTCATGGCTTCACGCCCTTTTCGGCCATCATAACCTGCAATGATCGCATGTATGAGATCTTTTCCTATCTTGAACGGATCGCGGGTTCTGACCTGACGGTTCTGGTTCAGGGGGAAACGGGCGTCGGCAAGGAACTCATTGTCCAATCCCTGCACCGGGCCAGTGGTCTGTCGGGACCCCTGATCGCCATCAACGTTGCCGGCATCGATGGGACGCTTTTCTCCGATACCCTGTTCGGCCATGTCCGGGGCGCCTATTCTGGCGCCGATACCCTCCGACAAGGATTGGTGGCCGAGGCCAAAGGAGGAACCCTGTTCCTCGATGAAATCGGCGATCTCAGCCAGGAATCGCAAGTCAAGCTGCTCCGGCTGCTCCAGGAAAAACTCTATTATCCCCTGGGCGCCGATGCCCCCCGAAAAAGTGAAACCCGGGTGGTCTGTGCCACCAACATCGATCTCAAGATGAAGGTGGCGCAGGGACAGTTCCGTGCCGATCTGTACTATCGGCTGACGGCCCATCATGTATTGATTCCCCCTTTACGCGAACGATTGGAGGACATTCCGCTCCTGATCCGTCATTTTGTTGCGGAATCGGCCCAATCAATGAACCGACTTGTCCCGGAAATCACCCCCGGGTTCATGGAATGTTTCAAAACATGGCCATTCCCGGGAAACATCCGTGAGCTCCAGGCGTTGGTCCATGATGCCATTGCCTGTCACCATGGCGGTCCACTCACGGTGGATCACCTGCCGACGAAATTAAAAAATGAAGTGCAACCCGAACCTTCTTCCGGTATCGTAGTCAGAGATGAAAACAACAATCTTTTCCATGCCATTGTCGGTCCGTTACCGACCTTCAAGGAAGTTGAACGCCAACTCATGGCCGAGGCATTGCGGCGCAGTCACGGTGATCAAGGGGTTGCCGCAGCCATGCTGGGCTTGTCCCGAACCGCGCTCAACCGTCGCATTCAGTTGGAAAAGAATAAGAAAGACAAGAAGAAACCAAACCATTCCTGACAACAGGCGAGATACCATGTGATGGAAGAACCAACCCACATCAAGGTTACGGCTACCACGCGATACCTGGAATCCCATTCCAACCCGGAACAAGGCGAATATGCCTTCGGCTATGCCATCACCATCCTCAATGAAGGTCCAAAACCGGCCAAACTGTTGCAGCGGCATTGGATCGTCATGTCCGACAACGGACGCCGCCAGGAAGTTCGCGGCGAGGGGGTCGTCGGAGAAAAACCAAGGCTGGAACCGGGCGGGGTATTCAACTATACCAGTTGGACCGTATTGGAAACTCCGACGGGACAAATGGAAGGGCGCTATTTGTTCATCACCGATGAGGGCGAACAGTTTTGGGCATCCATTCCCCCGTTTTTCATGGAGGTTCCCGGATCCCGTGTTTTGCATTGACGGCCCTTCAAAAAGGTGACGACCACAGACTGTTCAGAAAGGGATTGTGTTTGCGTTCCGCCCCCAACGTGGTATCGGGGCCATGGCCCGGATGGCAGACAATGGCATCACCCAGAGGGAGCAACCGTTTTTTGATGGCTTGAATCAATTGGCTGTGATTGCCACCCGGCAGGTCGGTGCGCCCAATCGACCCCTGAAACAGGGTATCCCCCACCGCAATGCTGTCACCCCAGCGCAGACATACACCACCGGGCGTATGACCGGGGGTATGAATGACTTGGAGTTCCATCCCCGAAACCTGAAGAACCTCATTGTCCACCAGCTCACGGTCAATGGTCGGAGGATCACCAAACGGCAAACCCCATGCCCTGGCATGTTGCTTGGCCGCGGCCACCAACGGGGCGTCGCCGGGATGAATCCAAAATTCACATCCCGTCTTTTCCTTCAGATCGGAAACCCCTCCCAGGTGATCGAAATGACCATGGGTATTGATGATATGGGTCAATTTAACCCCAAGATGATTCAACTGCGCCAGGATCCGATCGGCATCGCCACCCGGATCGATGATCACCGCCAATCCTTCATCACGATTGGCCAGGATCTGGCAATTGACCTGGAGAACCCCTGCTTCCATGGACAGGTGGTAGGGTTGGGCCATGTAATCTCCTTGCGGTTTGATGCCCGTTGGGCAAAAAAACAAAATCCTGGAGGCAATCCCCCGTCCGATTCCCGAGGAGGACATCCTCAATATTTTATCATTACCTCAGGCGGATCAATGCGCCATTTCGGCGGTCAGCCCTTCACGCATCACCACCTTGTAACCTTTTTCCCGCAGTTGTTCCACCAATAGATCCATGCTTTCAAGGGCGGGATCCAGGTCATAGAACACCTCACGCCGCATCGTCCCCGAAGAACCGGAACGACCCCATTCCCGGATGACCTGCCATTCCCCCAGGAGATCACGTTGGATCTGAATGGAGTAGAACCAGACTTCCCCGGACTGGGGATTAACCCTTTGCAGGTATGCTTTCATCAACGGTATGCTTTTTTGCCCGCATGCGATTTTTCCGTGTACCATTCCATAACATGGCTATAATAGGCCAGAAAGTCAGTCCATTCGCAAGTCAAGTCGAAACATTTTCAACTCAATTGTCCAAAAAAGGCCAACATGGTGGAACCACGTCCTTCATCGGCATGGATCATTCCCCGTCCCATTGTCAATCGGATTTTGACCCATGCGATCAACACCGCACCTGAAGAATGTGTTGGCATCCTGTCGGGAACCGCACGTCAGATCAAGGGATGGCATCCGTTACCCAACACCCTCCGGCACGAACGTCGTTTTCTGGCCGACCCTTCCCATCAGATTCAGCTCATGAAGGATCTGAGGACGCGTGGTGAGGAAATCGTGGCCATTTATCACAGCCATCCCTCGGCACCCGCCATGCCATCGCCCCGGGATCTGGCGGAGTTCCATTATCCCGACGCCCTGTATTTGATCGTCTCCCTGGATACCCTTGGACGGTTGGACATGAACGGCTTTCTACTTCAACATGGACAGATGCAGCAACAGGAATTGACCATTTGCGATTGAATGGGTCGAAAACAAACGCGAATCATTGGGCAGATACACGTCAAACGAGGTGGGGACCGTGGTCAAGCGCAGCATCAACTGGTTGTTTCGTTCCTTCACCCCCTATGTGGTTGGAATGCTCCTGGGGATGGGTTTTTTCATCTTGCTCCTGCGTTTCATGGATGCCCCCGGCGGACTGTTGCAAAGCGCCCCCGGATTGTCGGACGACATGGAATGGCTTGCAAAATTCCTGAAACCTCTGGACCATTCGGAACCGGAGTTGGCGTTGCCCCATCCCGAAGAGAAGGTCGCCACGGAAGAGATTCGTTTCACATCTCTGGATGAAAAGGAAGTGCCGATTGTACAGGGACGGGAATTTGCGCCAGCGACCGATGCACCATCCGCGGTAACGACGACCCAATCCCTCCCATCCCGGGAAGAAACCACCGAGGTCACCCCGTCACCGACCATGATCTCTGCCGTTTCCAACCCATCCACCCCATCGCCGAAACCACCCACGCCCCGGGAATCCCGAAAGGAGCCGGCAAACAAGCAACGGAATCTCAAGGGAACAAATGCTGCGGTCTCCCCGATGAACATCAGGATTGAAACCTGTGGCGCCCCCCCCACGAGGCCAGGCCCGGAACATGAACGGTATCTTGCCTGTCTGTGGCGGCGCAACTGTCAAATCCGCCTGGACAATTATCAAAAGATGATCTACCAGGGATTGAAAAGCTGCCCGGAGCACACCATCCATGCCCAGACGTGCCGCAATTTTTACCGTTCCCTGCAACTGCAGAACCCACCTCAGATCTGTGATCAAACCTGGCTTGGTCGTTAGGGTGTGTTGACATCAAATAAACTATTGAAAGAAAAAAGGGGTCTGGGGGATTGCCCCCAGGGTTTTGATTTTGACTTT
>PEAN01000092.1 GCA_002753735.1 Magnetococcales bacterium DCbin4 | reverse complement strand
CTTGGCGGCTCACAGTATTGGAGTGTCCTGGTGGACTCCCGTAAATGTCAAACTTCTGCTGTCACCCCGGCAGAGCCGGGGGTTTACCCATCTTAATTAATAGGAATGGTGATTGCCAGAACGATCATCAAATGGGGGTCTGCGCCCAACAAGACCTTCCAACATCACCAATTCGTCATCGGTATGATTGATCATCGGTGCTTTCTCCAGAAACTCCTTACCTGAACCGACATCGTGAATGAATCGGGGGGCGTCGTGATGCTGGGCGGTGATGGTTTCGCGTGCAGTGGGATCCTGAAGGGATTGAATCGTCGTGGTCCCATAGCAGGTACACAGATAGGTTCGACCCGGTTGGTACTCCAGATAAGTGCCGGTTCCCCGAATGCCAATGGTCGCATTGGGGGTCTGCAAAGTGCGCAACCCAGGTGAAAAAACCGACAGAATGCGTCCCCGTTTCAAAGAATAACCCAAAACGGTGCCAACCGCCGTCACCGTGGCCGACTGCTCCGGTTGGACATCGGCCACACGCGCTTCGCCGACTTGGGACATGGCCAACGGACGGGGCAATAAAAAAACTTCGCTGTATTCATGAATCAGAAATGCGTCACTTCCCATGACCATGGTAACGCTTGCACCAACATCGGTCGTAATGGTGCTTCCCGGTTTGGGTTGCATGCCGGGTTGCAACGGAATTCCATCCAGCCAGGCTGTTCCCTTCAATGTCCGGATTCCCTGATCCGGAATCGCTTCACGGGTAAGACAGCTGGACAACAAAGGGGTTAAACCCAGACCGGTGATCCCCATGGTCCAGGAAAGCCCCTTCAGAACAGTACGTCGATTCGGGTCGCATATTTTTTTCATGGTGCCTCTGAGGAGCCGTCAAAACAGCGTCAATGGATCTCTACTGGATCAACCTCATTGGGTATCTCCGGCAGGTTTTTCCAAAATCAACCGAAAACCAACCATGTTGCTCACCAATTTGCCTGAAGCGGACATGCGGTTGGCACAGCGGCATTCCCGCAGCAGGCTCCGCCAACAACCACCACGCAAACTTTTTTTCTCCAACGTGTCAGGCCCCCTGGGATTGCTGGCCGGGCTTGACTGATAGAAGCCAGGATCATATCCATCCGCCATCCACTCCCATACATTACCCATCATGTCGAACAATCCCCAAGGGTTGGGTAATTTTTCCGCAACTGGATGGGTCTTTTCATCCGAGTTGCTTTTGATCCAGGCATAATCGCCCAATGCTTCACCTTCGCCGGCAAAAGGAAACGGCGTTTGCGTTCCGGCCCGAACCGCATATTCCCATTCCGCCTCCGTAGGCAGACGAAAGTTTTTCTTCCCCTTGGAATATTTATTCAAACGTTCGAGAAACTTTTGAACCATGTTCCAACTGACCCGTTCCACGGGGTGTTGGGCCAGGTCGGGAGAAAACACCCCTTTGGGAAAATCACCCATGATCCGGTTCCAGGTTTGCCAAGTGACCGGGGTTCTGCCAAGCCAGAACCGGTTGAGGGTAATCGCATGAACCGGACCCTCATCTTCTTTTCTCCCCTTCTCGTTGGCTTCCGATCCCATCTTGAACGTCCCTCCGACAATCTGGACAAATTCTGATCGGGTCAGACTTTCGACCAGCATCTTTGGCGTGTCGTTTTTCCTGGGGACCGGAGGAACCGTCGGAAGCAATGTCGAAGCTGAATCCTTTTTATGCTCCAATACCAAAGAAGCACTTCCCTGGACCTTCTCAGACAGAGGCACAGAGGCAGTCGCAGGCACAGGGGAAGGGGCAGAAGCAGACGCAGGCACGGAGGCAGAGGCAGACGGTTCCGGTGCAACCGCCCCCGGGGTGGAAAATTCATTGATGGAAGCAATGAAGCTGCGCCAACTGCTCTTCTTGCGCTTGACCTCCGGCTGTTGTCCCTCTTCCTGAGGATTGGCAGTTCCACGGTTTAACATTTTTTTCGCGGAAAAACCCGGGGTGGTCATCGATTCGATACCCAGCAGTGCTCGCCATTCCTTGATCGACTGGGGGCGATCCGTCTCCAACACTTCCAAGGCTTTATCGACCGCTTCCAAAAATTGGGGACTGTACCGTCCCCTTCCCATTTCAACCGCCGCTTTCATGGGATCGGCATCATTGCGCAACCGTGCGGCAATCCGCATGGCCGCATCCGCCGGTTTGCGGCCCGAAATACAACGATAAACCACCCCACCCATGGCATAGATATCAGACCAGGGACCTTGACGATCTCCTGATGAATCGTATTGTTCAAAAGGAGAGTAGCCCAAACTGAGCAGGCTGGTCATGTCGTCACCCACCGATTGCCTGGCAGACCCGAAGTCAAGAATCACCGGAGTTCCGTCCTGGCGAATCAAAATATTGGGGGGCTTGAGATCCCGATGGATGAAATTGGCATTGTGCAGAACCTCCAGACCGTCCAGGAGCGGAGGCAGGAGCTTTCTGACCTCCTCTTCCGTCAAAGTTTTCTTACGCTTGAGCAGCGCATCCAAACCCTCTCCTTCAACATACTCCATCACCATGTAGGCAGTATTGGCATCACGGAAAAAACTAACCACCCGGACGATGGCGGGATGCCGGAAACGGGCCAGGGTTTGGGCCTCTTTGAGAAACCTTTTAAGGCCCCATTCAAATTTATCTTTGCAGGCGGGTGAATTGGGATGAACCTGACGATCTTCGGTCCGAGATGCGAACGTACTGGGAAGATATTCTTTGACCGCGACGAGTTGATCCTGGTTGGTATCCCTCCCAAGATAAGTAATACCAAATCCCCCCTTTCCCAGAACCTTAAGAATTTCAAACCAAAGGATTTTGGACCCTGCGGGGAGCGCATCGGTAAATTGTGTGGAACTCATGAAACTGTCCCGGTTTCTTTCCTGAACGTCCGGGTTGGCTGGCGATCAACAACCATGAATCCCAACACCCGGCAAATGTCAGGGGGGTGAGAACCTGCAAACCCTCATGCCTTTGCATCGGTATAACCGATGCTGTCAGGGCAAGGCAAGTGACCAATTGGACGGATGCCGTGGAACGTGACAATTATTCCTGCTGATCGGAGATCAGGGAACGTAAAGCACCCGCCTGATCATCCAGGACATCGGAGGGGAGACCGAATTCTTCCTCCTGGAGGAAGGTCATTTTTTGTTCCTCGACGATGTTGCGTGGATCAACGGTGTCGAAAGATGGGGTGAACCCGGGTTCGGTCAGCATTTCGGGTTCGACCCGGTCATCATCGGCATATCCGATCTCTTCCTGAGGTAGAAGCGCAAACTGATTCATCGCCTCCCGGCTGTTCCTGAACATTCCGATCAGGCTTTCCAGGCTGTTTCTGGCGAACATCGACAGTCCAGCAACCAGGTATACACTTCCCTCCAACGCCCTGAGTCCGAGATCCTTGCCGGAAATACGTTGCCATGACCGCTGTTTGCGCATGACCGGAATGGCATCACTCTGTTTGGCCGTTAATGCCGGGGCCACCTTGCGGATCCGCCGTTCAACCTTCTGGTTGGCCAGGATGGAAGGTTTGATGTTCCATGGCCGACTACTACTCTTGGTCGTGGACGTCGTGGACGACGCGACCACGGCATGTCGCGCGGCTGGTTTCTTTTTGGTCCAGGTTTCTTGAGACATTTGAGTGCCATTTCTTTAACAAAAACGTGAACAAGTCCGGCATATCAACGCATCCGGCATGTCCTTGGGTGCCATCTTGATCAACAATGGTGCAACCTGTTTCTGTTTCTCCTTCACACAATCATTGCCACCAACTTTTATCGGGAAAAGACTCCCGTTCGACCCTGCGTGTGTTATAGTGCATCTTGAAAGATTGATGATTTTGTCCATTCACGTTGGATCACAAGAGAATATATTCCATGGTTGCATCTGCTCCGCACAGTCCACGACATCCCCACCTGCTACAGGCAACCCCGGAAGAGGCATTCAGCCTGTCGCAACGGGAAGGAACCATATTTATCGATATTCGTTCTGAAATTGAACACTTTTTTGTCGGTAGTCCCCTGGGCGTTGTCAACATTCCATGGCAGGATGCCCCCGATTTTGAACAAAACCCCGATTTTCTTGATGCCGTTTGTCGGGTTGCCCAGAAAGACCAGACCATTCTTCTGATCTGCCGTTCTGGTCATCGTTCCATCGATGCCGGCAATTTCCTGCTTCAGGCAGGATTCAAGACGGTGTACAACGTTCTTGAGGGATTCGAGGGTGACCGTGACGAAAAACACCACCGTTCCAGCGTCAATGGATGGCGTTTTCGGGGTTTGCCATGGGTTCAATGTTGATGAATCCGCAAGTTTGCCGACAAACACGTTGGCCTTCCCCCTGTTGCCTCGTGAACCAGACGCGCAGGCCGTTTGCAGTGTGGCGCTTCTGGCTTGTATTAACCTTTTTAACCTCATTGTACAAGTCGTGCTGTAGGTTGCTGACTGTTTTTTTCGTTGACGGCATGTTTCTGACCTTCATTTCCGTGGATTTTCGCAAATTTCATGCCTAAATTAAATTTACAATTATTCCAATTAGATGATTGAATTTGAGCTTCATTTTTAATGTTTAATGATGACAAATACGCCACTTTTCTGTCAAAAATCCGGTCATTTGAAACCCGGTTCAGGCAGGGTCCGGGAAGGTTCCCTGCACTACCCGACGACGTTATTCCAGGAGTGCGGCATGACGCAGACCCATGAAATTTTCAAAAAGGATGCCCTGAAGGAATTGAGCAGTCAGTTTGAATCCTGGGGATTTACCGACATTCGTTCCCCCCATCTGTTGGATCGATATCCATCGACCCGTACCGTGGGCGGCTTCCAACCCGATATGACTTTCAAGAAACATAATGTCCAGTTCATTGTTGAAGTGGAGACCCGTGAAATTTTGGACAAGGAAGAGACATGGGAAGAGTGGTTGGTGTACTCAGACCGGGTCAAGGAAATCAAGGGGTGTTTCTGGATTTTGGTGCCGCAGGGTCAGAGTTTTGACTTTATCAGAAAAATCAATGAAATGCGTGTCGAAGCCAGTGTCCATGAGGTTTGAGGATCTGCCCGCCATCAACGGGTTTCATTCTTGAACACCGAAGGAAGTGCATTGAGCAGCAGTCCAATCCGCCGGGCACAGGTTGTGATCATCGCAGGGCCGAGGCGAGGAATGTCTTCGGGGGCCAGGGGGGTGGAACTGCCGACGAACCAGGCATCGATCCCCGCCTGGTGGATGTGTTCGACCCCTGGTCCGGCAATGCCGCAAATGGCAATGACGGGAAGTCCCAACGATTTGGCGACCCGGGCAACCTGGGCCGGGGCCTTGCCCGCCAAAGTCTGACCATCGAGACGGCCTTCTCCGGTGATGACCAGATCAACCCCTGCCAAACGTTGCCTGAGCCGGATGGTTTCCGCCACCATCGCCGCGCCGGGTTGAAGCTGCGCCCCCAAAAAGGCCACCAGCCCCCCTCCCAGGCCACCGGCGGCACCGGCCCCGGGAAGATGGGCAACGGCCCGGCCAAGACGTTGCGCCATCAGGCGGGACAATTGATCGAGTCCTTGATCCAACGCAGCGACCATGGCGGGTGTGGCCCCCTTTTGCGGACCGAAGATCGATGCCGCCCCCATGGGTCCACACAGGGGGGTCGTGACATCACAGGCTGCGATGATTGCGACCTCTTTGATCCGAGGATCCAGGTGACTGACATCGATCTCATGCAATCGGGTCAAGCCCCCTCCTCCCAACGGTAACTCGTTGCCCTGGTGATCCAGAAAACGTACCCCCAACGCTCGGGCCATCCCTGTGCCTCCATCGGTGGAAGCGCTACCTCCCAGACCGAGTATTATTTTTTTCACACCCCGGTCCAGAGCGGCGCGAATCAGTTCTCCGGTCCCCAGGGTATGGGCCCCCATGCAATCGCGTTCACCCGGGGCGAGCAAAGCGATTCCGCTGGCCGAGGCCATTTCCAACAGGGCCGTGTGACCGTGGTCCACCAAACCAAACATGGCCTCGACACTCTGGCCAAGAGGTCCACAAACCCTCACGGTATGCCGTGTCCCACTCATGGCAGTCACCATGGCATCGACCGTCCCTTCGCCACCGTCCGCCATGGGAATGATCCGGGTTGTCACCTTTGGCAACCCCTGCCGGAGTCCAGATTCAATGGCCCGGGCCGCTTCAAAAGAACTCATACACCCCTTGAATCCATCAGGAACAATGGCGATGACGGGATCGGTCATGAAGGATCGTTCCATGCAGATGGTTGAAATGGATGAAGCGTAAAATCGGAGTGCGTTTCTGATTGGAATACATGATACAGTTGATGCGTATGAAAATTCACGGAATGGATTTCGATCATCAAGACGGATTCTCGACTCATGGTCGAAACCTTGTCATTGGGACCTGAAATGAGGTTCTGCAACCCATGATCCTTCGTAGTGTTTCAACAACCATCAAGATCAGCGCACTTCTCACGTTTCTCGGTGGGATGACCTCAATGATACTGGGTATCCTGGTTGCCGTCGGCTGGCATACCCATCAAATTGCGTTGGTCCAGATCCACCCATCCTTTGTCCCCATGCAATACAATACCGCCTTGAGTTTTATTCTCGGCGGATGTGGCTTGATGCTTTTGCATTGGAATCATTTGCGCGCGGCAAAACTGGCTGCGCTGGGCCCGATGGTGGTTGGTGGACTGACCCTGGTGGAATATCTGTCGGGCATGGATCTGGGCATCGATCAATTGTTCATGAATCATTACATCTTGGTTCAGACCATCTCACCGGGACGGATGGCGCCCAATACGGCACTTTGTTTCATATTGGCGGGAGCAGGCATCCTTACCAGCTGTAATAATGAGCATGCTCATGGAAAGAATTCCCTTTCTGCAATCTTTGGTGCCTTGGTGTTCGCCTTGAGCGTGGTCGCCCTGTTGGGGTATCCCTTCAAGTTCGAAGCCGCCTTTGGCTGGGGCAGTTTGACCCGTATGGCGCTTCACACCGCGATGGGATTTGTCGTATTGGGCATCAGCCTGATCTCCTTGGCCTGGAATCGTGAACCGAGAAAAGACACATTGTTTCCCCACTGGTTTCCCGCGCTGATCGGAATCGGCACCGCAACGGCCACCTTGGCCTTGTGGCAGGCCTACCATGCGGTTCAGAGCAATCCGTCCGTTATTAATGACGTTGTTCCCGCTTTGCAGGCGCATAATGCCTTACTGGTGTTTGGATTGATTCTTTCGGTCGTTCTGGCCCTGACGTTTCATTTTTATCAAATGGCACATCAAAGGGCCGTGCGATTACAACATGAACAAACTGCATTAATCACAAGTGAACAAAAATTCATGAGATTGTTCATGGAGGTATCAATCCCGCTTTGTTATGTCAATCAGGATGGGATCCTGCTGCACATCAATCAGCGATTTACCAAATTGCTGGGTTATACCCAACAGGATGTCCCCAACCTGGAGGCATGGTGGCCACGCGCCTATCCTGACCCACATTATCGCACATGGGTCATGGAGACCTGGAACGCGGCGGTACTGAACTCCATCAAGGAGGGGGTCGACATCACCCCCCTGGAATATCAGGTCACATGCAAGCGTGGTGAAACCAAAACCCTTTTGATCGGGGGCGTGACGTTTGGTGATGATCTTCTGGCAACGCTCGTCGATGTCACGGATCGAAAAGAAGCTGAAGAAAAGGTTCTCAGCGAACAACTTTTTTCCGAATCGATCATCAAGAGCCTTCCGGGTCTGTTCTACATGTTTGACCTTCGGGGCAACCTGGTTCGATTCAATCGCAATTTCGAGGAGGTTTCCGGATATCCCCGGGCATCGTTGCCGGGCATGCACGCACTGGAATTCATTGCCGACGAGGATCGGGAACTCGTCAAAGAACAGATCGGGTTGGTATTTCTGCATGGGTATGCGGTTGCCGATGCCTGCCTGTTGACCCGTGCAGGAGAAAGGATTCCCTATCTATTCTCTGGAACGCGCATTGAAATATCAGGGAATCACTATCTGCTCGGGGTCGGGATCGACATGACGGAACGCAAACGGTTGGAAGCCCAACTCCGCGATGCGACCCTGAATGCCGATGCCGCCAACCGTGCAAAAAGCCGGTTCCTGGCCACCATGAGTCATGAAATCCGCACCCCGCTCAATACCATTATTGGCCTGGGAGAAACCTTGGCGGAAACCGCCGTTTCCCAGGAGCAGAAAAATTATCTGTCGGTGATGAACCGGGCCAGTGAAGGACTGTTGGCGCTCATCAACGACATTCTCGATCTGTCCAAGATCGAAGCCGGTGAAATGGCATTGGAAGCGACGGTTTTCGACCTGCCGGAGTTGATCCGTTCCACCTGCAACCTTGCCACCATTCAGGCCCGGGACAAGGAACTGCACTTGAACCAGACCATCGATGATGATGTCCCCGCGATGGTCGTGGGCGATCCGCAAAGGTTGCGGCAAATTTTATTGAACCTGGTGAATAATGCCATCAAATTCACTCAGTGCGGTACCGTTGAATTGCGTGTTTCCCGAGCCGATTCGGAACAATTCGTTTTTTCGATCACCGACACCGGAATGGGGATTGCCCCGGAAAACCTTGAACGTATTTTCCAACCGTTCACCCAGGCAGACAACTCCGTGACCCGGCAATACGGCGGAACCGGTCTCGGATTGACCATCTGTCGTCAATTGGTTGAGGCCATGGGCGGAGTTCTCCAGGTTGAAAGCATGCCCGGACAGGGTTCCACATTTTTCTTTGCAATTCCCCTGAAAACCGTCACCTTCCCCGTGGAGGATGTAACCGTTGCCACAGGGAGGGCTTCCGTTTTGGATCCTGCGGCGCAGACCTTTGCGACCGACAAGGTCTTTCGTATTTTGCTTGCCGAAGACACCGAGGAAAATCAACTGGTGATTTCAGCCTTTCTCCCGCAGAACCGATATCAAGTCGAAATCGCGTCCAATGGCGCTCAGGCGTATGAGATGTTCCGGATCGGACACTATGATGCGGTGTTGATGGACGTTCAGATGCCGATCATGGATGGATACACCACCACCGAAAAAATCAGGGCATGGGAACGTGAATCGGGTTTGCATCGCACCCCCATCATGGCCCTGACCGCCAATGCCATGCGGGAAGACACACAACGGGTGCTGGAAGCGGGTTGTGATCTCCATCTGACCAAACCCATCCGGAAAAAACGTCTCCTTGAAGCGCTCAACCTGATGCTGGGTGAAAATCATACCCCCCAACAGGGGATTGATCCTTGATTCATGGTGATGAATTGGGCGACAACTTCATCACAAGAATGGGTACAGGGATTTTTCCGTGATCAGTGGATTGATTCCACAGTACCTTTAATGGAAATCATACCCCTGCCAGTGTGCTGAGGAAGGTCACCAATCTCATGATCACCATCAAAAACGGCGACATCATCGCCATGCATTACACTGGAACCTTGGAGGATGGCCAGGTGTTCGACTCCTCCATCGCGCGTGATGAACCCATCCGCTTTACCGTGGGAGATGCGGAACTCATTCCGGGATTGGAAAAGGAACTGTTGGGAATGGCAGTGGGAGAAGCCAAACGGGTCCATGTCGGGATGATGGAAGCCTATGGTGAATGGATGGAAGAATTGGTTCGGGATTTTCCCCGGGAACTTTTTCCCGAGGGGATGGAATTGGAAACCGGATTGCGATTTTCCCTCTCGCAGGAGGAGGGACGCGAAATGTTTGCGACCATCACTGAAATCAACGGGGATGTCATCACTTTGGATGCCAATCATCCCTTGGCGGGGGAGAATCTGATTTTCGATGTGGAGATTCTCGAAATCGTCCCCGATTCCGATTGATCGCAGGATCGTTGGATACGGGGAACGCCATGGATGATTCCATCACCCTGGGGGTCAGTGCCTGTCTGATGGGTGAACCGGTGCGCTACGATGGCCGGGACAAGGGCGATCCCCGGGTGATGCACAGGTTATCCGGTGTCTTCCGACTGATTCCCTTTTGCCCCGAGGCGCAGGCAGGTTTGGGCATTCCTCGTCCCCCCATGCGTCTTGTTGGTGATCCCCGGTCACCTCGCCTGGTAACGGTGGCAACGGGTCAAGACCTGACAGAGTCTTTAATCACCCATTGTACCTCGGAATGCATCCGTTGTACCTCCATGCAGCTCAGGGGATTCATTTTCAAAAGCCGTTCTCCTTCCTGTGCGGTTGAAAGTGCTCCCATCCATGATCGGGAGGGGGCGGTCACGGCCATGGGTTCTGGTCTGTGGACCCGGGCATTCCAGCAGGCGTTTCCCATGACTGTGGTCGTCGAAGAGGCGGATCTTGCAGATGAACAGGGGCAACGACGGTTTGTCGAACGGGTATTGGTCGCGGATCGCTGGCAAAAATGGGTGGACGGCACCGTAACGGCTCATCATCTTACGGAATTCCATGCACGACACAAATTTCAGATCATGGCGCATGATCGGGAAGCGATGAAATCCATGGGACGTTTGGCCGCGGCATCGGGAGCAGCGGAGACATTGTCTTATGGCAGGGAATTATTTGCCGCCATGGCACGTCCCGACACCTTGGAGCGCCACGTCGATTGCATGATGCACCTGTTCGGCTTCCTTAAAAAAAGGGTGTCATCGGAGCAAAAACAGGAATTTCTCCATCTGTTGGAAGCCTGTCGCCTGGGTCGCCGTTCCCGCTGGGAACCCTGGTCCTGGTTGCGATCCCGGGCGCAACAGCACCGGATACGCTATTTATTGAACCAATGGTATCTGTTTCCCGATCCCCGGGAAACACAGTGTCATCCTGTCGGCCCAAATAATGGTACCGACTCGGACGGTCGTCACCCCAAGAGCTTCACGTGGTAATGGAAGCAGGTGGGGTGACCCACCATTGCGGTTCACGTCTCACTGGCCGAATCCCAAAGCATTTTTTTTAACTCGAACATGTGCGATAGCGCCGATCAGAAAAGGAATGCCATTTCCATGATCTCCTTTGACGAAGCAAGAACCCGTGTCCTGGAACACACCCCCGTGATGGACACCATTGAGGTTCGGGCGGTCACCGATGCCCTGGGGTGGATCCTGGCCACCCCCATCACAGCCCCATTCAATGTCCCAAACGCCGACAATTCCGCCATGGACGGGTACGGCGTGCGCCATGAAGATCTGGATCCCCATCATCCCGTCCCCTTGAAAATCGTGGCAAACCTCCCCGCCGGAGATCGCCTGAATACCCCGTTGCAACCGGGAGAGGCGGTACGCATCATGACAGGAGCACCCGTTCCACTGGGCTGTAATTGTGTGGTGCCCCGGGAGGATGTCGACTCAAGTCCGGGACAGGTCGTTGTCCCTCCTGGTCAAAAACGGAACGCCAATATCCGTTTTGCGGGAGAAGACATGGTCCAGGGCACCCGGGTATTGACTCAGGGACGCCGATTGGGACCCGTGGATCTCGGCCTGTTGACCTCCCTGGGATTGGTCGAGGTTCCGGTGTTTCGTAAACCTGTGGTTGCCCTGCTTTCCACGGGCAATGAGGTGATGGCGGCAGGAACTCCACTCAAACCGGGTTGGGTCTATGATTCCAATCGCACCAGTCTGCGGGCTGCCTTGTCGTCCCTGGGGGTGGAGGTGCTGGACCTTGGCCTGGTACCCGATCAGCGGGAAGCGATTACCGATGCCCTGACCCGTGGAGGACAACAGGCAGATGCCATCATTTCCACCGGTGGTGTCTCGGCCGGCGATTTCGACCTGGTCAAACCGGTGTTGCGGGAACTGGGGGAAATCGTCTTCTGGAAGGTGGCGATGCAGCCGGGAAAGCCCCAGGCTTATGGCAAGCTGGGGCGAGCCATGTTTTTCGGTCTCCCGGGCAACCCCGTCGCTTGCCTGGTGGTCTATCATCTGATCGTTCGGCAGGCCCTGCTCAAAATGATGGGAGCAGCGCCGATGCCGTTACCGATCATGACCCTTCCATTCCGCGGGCAAGTGAAAAAAAAGACAGGCCGTATGAACTTTTTGCGCGGGCGGGTCCATTTTGGTGCACCGGAACCCTTTGTGGAAACCACCGGTCCCCAGGGATCGGCGCTGTTGACCAGCATGGCCATGGCCAATGCCTTGATCATGATTCCGGAAGAAGTTTCCCTGCTGCAAGATGGGGATCAGGTGACGGTACTTCTGCTGGACCATTGCTGATGGCTTGACTTGCCTCAACCGCCCAAGCGGCAATTTTTGCCTTGTCGGACAGGACGGTTTTGCCCATCATGACATCCTGGTCTTTTTTCCAATAATCGGGCAACCCAAGGTTAAACATATGAAATAGAAAGAATATATTTTTACCGCCACTCTGGCAGCCCGTTTGCGATGTCTCCCATTGACTGCATTGGAGTCTTCAACCAAAAACAACGGAGCAGGCAATGAAAATCCCCGGACTGGCAATGGTAATTCCCGGTATCATGTTTTCCAGTTTGATCGACATGTCCAATTCCGATTTGGCATCGGATCAGACAAGGCTGGATGAACAGACCGCAGCCGTCCAGCAGGCCAATGCCGTTTCACGTGACCCGGAAATTGTAACGGCACTTTTGTATCAAGGACGGCTTTTGGATGCCATGGACCTGCAAGGCCGCACAACCTTGATGTGGGCTGCCGAACAAGGTGAAACGACGCTCGTACAAAAGTTGCTTGAATCTGGAGCGGAAGTCAATGCAACTGACTGGTGGGGACGGACGGCGTTGAGTTTGGCACTGGCCAACGGCCATCGCAAGGTGGTAGCCCTCCTGGTCGAGCATGGCGCCCATATCAGTGCCGGTTGAAATGCTTGTTCATCCACCGTTTGAGGATGATTTTCGATCCAGTGGAGGATCACCATGAAGGATGACAGAACGATATCCGCTGAAGTCCCTGACGCCACGCCTGTGGGTGAATCCCTTGTGTTCATGCGTCACCCGGGGCATCGGTTACGTTCTGGCTCCGCCATCGTGGAACGGGCGGCACTGGCGACAACCCCTTCGATGGCGCAAACCGGTTCGGCATCTTCAGAACAAGGAACCCACGAAGAACCCGACCTTCCCAACCAGTTTACCGGACCATCATTCCAAACGAAACGGGAGCGGTTCCGTTTCGACGGACATAAGATGATGTACCATCTGGACCGGGTCCTGGCCTGGCAGCGGGGTGAACGGTTCGCTCCCATCCATATCGACATGGGCTTGACCAAATTTTGCAATACTGCTTGTATTTATTGCTATGCCGTAGTCCAGAACATGTCCCGGGGGACCATGATTCAACGGGATCCCCTGTTGCGCTTCATCGATGATTGTGGACGGCTTGGAGTCCGTTCCATCGGGTTCATCGGCGATGGCGAACCCACACTCAACCCGGCCGTGTATGATGCAGCGGTCCTGGCCCGGCAACGGGGCGTGGACACCTCGATGGCAACCAATGGATTGAAGTTGGACATGGATCGTGCCCATGAGATCCTTCGTGATATGACCTGGATCCGCTTCAACCTGTCGGCGGGAACCCCGGAGGGTTTCCAAAAAATTCACCAATCGAAAGCTGACAATTTCTTCCTTTTATTGGATAAGATTCGATCTCTGGTTGCATTACGCAAACAGGAAGGTTATTCCTGTACCTTGGGATTGCAAATGGTGCTGATCCCGGAAAACTTCGACCAAATCTTGCCGGAAGCGCAATTGGGAGCGGAGTTGGGTGTTGACTATCTGGTCATCAAACAATGCTCCGATTCGGAATATAAGGAATTGGGAGTCGATTATCGGCGCTATGCCCAGGCGGAATTGGATCTTGAACAGGCTGAAGCCCTGTCCACATCCGACTATGTGGTCCAGGTCAAGTGGAACAAAATCAAGGCGGCCAGTGATACGACACTCTATCAGGGAGGGGTGCGCAAATATGACGTTTGCATGGGAACTCCCTTCCTGTCGCAATTGTCGGGTAATGGGGAAGTCTATCCTTGTGGGCCATTTTACGGCAAAAAAAGATTCTTGATCGGCAATATTCACGATCAATCCTACCATGATATCGTCATGGGTGATCGCTATTGGCAGGTTCATGAAGACATCCGTACCTCGGTCAATGTCCACAAGGATTGTGCCATTGGCTGTCGACAGGACTACCTCAATAAATTTTTGTGGGATCTGAAAAATCCTCCAGAACATGTCAATTTCATCTAAACGCACCTCCCAACATTCAGCCCATGGATAAGGTCACGCATGTCGCTTCCCTACCATCCGGAGAACCTTGACGATGCCTTGGAACTGATCCAGGTCCTGTATCAAAATCTGGTTGATGACACTGCACGGATGCAAGAAGCCGAAGAGTTGTCCGAAGTCAATCAAAGGGTTTCCGAACTACTGTTACAGGCGGTAGAAAGTATTTTGGGAACCGTGGGCCAGGTCAAGAAAATTGCAAGCCAGACCAAGCTGTTGGCAATCAACGCCGGTATTGAAGCAGCCCAGGCGGGAGAGTCGGGGCGAGGATTTCTGGTCGTCGCCGAAGAGGTCAAGGAACTTTCCAGGCAAACCACCTCTGCAACCACTGCCATCACCCGAGAAATCCAAGAGATTCAGAATGCAGCCAACGAAGCGTCGATCAGCTTGAAGGCAATGATCAAAAAAATTGCTGAGGTCAAGGATTCCAACTATGAAATCCTCGCCATGTTGGAAAGGAAACATTGATCATGGAGGGATTCAAAGGATGACTTACCGGCGTGAATGAGGTCGCAATCGCAAAAGATCGGTCGCAAATGTTCAAGCCTGATTCAGGCAGGATAGGCCATCGTTTATGACATATATTTTTACCAATAATTAAAATTATAATTGCATTGAAGAAGATTACTAAGAAGAATAAGAATCCTCAGATGGGTCGACGAGATCATCGCTTGATTTTTTAATCGCCTCCGCGAAATCATAAATTCCGGTTAGAATCATCACCAACGCCACCGAGAGACAAGCGCAACGGGTCAAGATCGTTCAGGAGATCACCGCCACCTGAAGTTCCACCGGCCTGTGCCTGTTCACCTCTTTGCCTCTGGTCGATTGAGCGGATCGGGAACTTTTTGACGCCCCTCTGTTCAATAACCTAAGGCCATGGAACGTATTTCAGGAACCAGAGGAGTGATTGCCATGCCTTTCCGTTGGAATCCCGATTTGACCGAACAGGATGTCACCCCGGAAGCGGTGTTCCAGCAGCGGCGACGCCTGCTGCAAGGGGCAATTGCCCTGGGCGCCGGGGCGGCGCTGGGGTTACGCCCACATTCGATGTTGGCCAACACGGGCCTGACGGATGTGCAGAAAGACCCATCCCCGCCAGATGAATCCTTGACCCCCTTTGACTCTGCCAGCAGCTACACCAACTTCTACGAGTTGGGCAGCGGCAAGAGTGACCCTTCGATGCATGCCTCCAAGTTGCAAACCAAGCCATGGCATGTGGTCATCGATGGTGAAGTCAGCAAGCCAGGCCGTTTGGCACTGGAAGACCTGCTCAAACCCCATCCCCTGGAAGAACGGGTCTATCGTCTGCGGTGTGTGGAGGCGTGGTCCATGGTCATCCCCTGGATTGGATTTCCCCTGGAGGCGCTCCTGCAAAGGTTTGAACCGACGAGCAAGGCCCGCCATGTCTCCTTTGAGACGCTGTATGACCCCGCCCATTTGCCTGGCCAAAACCAAGGGATGTTGGCGTGGCCCTATCGAGAAGGGTTGCGTCTGGATGAAGCGATGAATCCTTTAACAATCCTGGCCGTGGGAATGTACGGACGTTTGCTTCCCAACCAGAATGGGGCCCCTTTGCGGTTGGTGGTCCCATGGAAATATGGCTTCAAAAGTATCAAATCGATCGTTCGCATCACTTTGACCGAACAACAGCCCATCACTTCCTGGAACCAGAAGGCACCTGAAGAATATGGCTTCTACGCCAATGTCAATCCAGAAGTGGACCATCCCCGTTGGGATCAGAGCAAAGAGCGGCGAATCGGTGAGTTCTTACGCCGCAAGACGCTGCCGTTTAATGGCTATGGTGCCCAGGTCGCCAGTCTCTACGCAGGGATGGATCTGAAAAAATTCTTCTAAATAATTCTACTTTGTTACATTCATTAACTGGAGAGGATGGCTGGCAATTGACTGATATACATAGGAATATTGAAAGAAAAAAGGGGGCTTAAGGGATTGCCCCCAGGACTTTGATTTTGTTTTTCACGCGCCATTTCACCCGAAGCAAGATTTCCGCGTGGTTTTTGCGGGAATCTTGCTTGA
>PEAN01000091.1 GCA_002753735.1 Magnetococcales bacterium DCbin4 | reverse complement strand
GACAGGAAGGCCGACAGGAAGGCCGACAGGAAGGCCGACAGGAAGGCCGACAGGAAGGAGAAGCCGCACTCTTGACTCGCCAATTGCAACGCCGCTTCGGTACCGTACCCGACTGGGCCAGCGAAAAAATCGCCAAAGCAGACCTCTCATCCCTGGAGGAATGGAGCCTTCGATTTGTGGATGCCCGATCGCTGGACGACGTTTTCTCGGACAATGTGTGATGTGACCAGGAAGATTTCTCGGCGAATTCTTTCGGTAACCGGTCGATACCCAAAGCGAGAAAGGTGGAATCCTGGACAATCTAAGCTGTGGAAGCGTTGTTTCACCGTGGCCCAACATCTCGTCATCAAGTTTCAGAGCAAGTATTCACGGATCATCTGGTGACGCGGGGAATGTGTGCCAGTGCCAACTTGGAGCCAACAAAAATCATGGGAGACCAGAAAGAAAAGAACCGATCCCAATACGATACCACCCTCAAGGATTTGTTTGAAAAGCCGCCGCAACGTTTGTTGCAGATTTTGATCGGACGGCAAGCCTTGGAACTTCTGCCGGTTGAATTCGCCTCCACCCAAAAGCGTTTGCCCGATCTGGTGTTTTTACTGGAGGATGATTCGATTTTTCATCTGGAGCTGCAAAGCGGTTCTGAGGGCATGGACTGGCGTATGCTGATGTATTACTCGTTGATCCGTCAGCGTTACCCGAGCAAAATTCTGGTTCAGAAAGTGCTGTTCGTTGGGCTGAACGAGTGGCATCCCAGATCGGTCATCCAAGAGGAGCATTTATCCTTTCGTTATGATGTCATTGACATCCGCAGCATTGATTGCAAAAAATTGATGGACAGCCCGTCTTTGGAGGAAAACATCCTGGCGATTCTTTGCCGGATCGACAACCGGAAAGAGGTGATCCAGGAAATCTTGTATCGAATAAGCGAACTGCCGATCAAGGCCAGGGCTGATGCCCTGACGAAATTGGTCATCTTATCCAGGTTGCGCAGACTGGAAACGGTCGTCAAAACGGAGGCTGAAGAAATGTCACTGACCTTCAACTTAATGGAAAACGATGTATTTCGGCCAATCATCATGAAGGCGCAGAGGGATGGTAGACAGGAAGGCCGACAGGAAGGCCGACAGGAAGGCCGACAGGAAGGCCGACAGGAAGGAGAAGCCGCACTCTTGACTCGCCAATTGCAACGCCGCTTCGGTACCGTACCCGACTGGGCCAGCGAAAAAATCGCCAAAGCAGACCTCTCATCCCTGGAGGAATGGAGCCTTCGATTTGTGGATGCCCGATCGCTGGACGACGTTTTCTCGGACAATGTGTGATGTGACCAGGAAGATTTCTCGGCGAATTCTTTCAGTAACCGGTCGATGTGGAGCGGGACTCTTTGATTTTTACAAAAAAGACCTATAAATCAACCCCCGCCCCCACGCCACGCACACCGCCGCGACCGGTCGTGTTCTTGTTGTTGCTCGGGCTGGTCATGCAATTGCTGTGGGGCATCCTCCGACCACCGCCCACCGCCAAAACCCAGGATCTGCCCCCGCCCCCATCCTCATCCTGGTTGCAACTGGCCACCCTGGGAGACCCGGTGACACTGGCACGCATCCTCATGCTGTGGCTGCAAGGGTTTGATGACCAGCCGGGTCTGATCCTCCCCTTGCGCCATCTGGACGATACCACGCTGGAACAATGGCTTGAACTCATTCTGTCCCTGGATCCCCGCAGTGACTATCCCCTGTTTGTTGCCCTGTACCTGTACGCAGGGACCCCGGATCGCGTCCAAACCCGCATCATGCTCGATTTTGTCCAGCGGCACGCCCTGCTTGACTTGAAACAACGGTGGCGCTGGCTGGCGTTTGCCGCCGTCATTGCCCACCACCGTCTCAATGATCCCCAACTGGCCCTCCGTTACCTCGATGCATTGTTCCCAGCACTTGAACAAGGAGACCTTCCACCCTGGGTCTTTGGGGAGCGCTTGAGTCTCCTGCACGCGACCGGTCAGCCGGAACGCGCCCGCCGGTGGATCGATACCCTGCAAAAACAGCGCCCCTCCCATGCCCCCTCGGAAACAAGGTTTTTTTCCGATTGGCTGGAAAAACTGAAAGAAGAAAACTGAAAGAAGGTCATCGAACCCACGATGCATCGCGACCATGAATAAAAAAAATACACCCACGCACCATCTTTGTTCGCATGCATGCGTCCGAAAGTGTAAAATAGGCCCAGTTTCCCGTTCGGCACATCATCCCGTACCCACCTCAGCGCAAGGAAACCCGAACCCACTATGAACATTCGATCCCAAAAAACACCTCAATCCGGTTTTTCGCTCATTGAAATCGCCATCGTCCTGGTCATCATCGGTCTTTTGCTCGGTGGGGTCATGAAAGGGCAAACGATGGTCCAGAACAGCAAGATCAAACGGATCGCCACCGACACCCAGGCAGTTCAATCCTCCATGAACGCCTATACCGACACCTATTGGCAATTACCGGGGGATGACCTCAATGCAGCGACCCATTTCGCCGGTGTCGGGCCTGCAGCTGGTGATGGCAATGGTATCATTATTGGCTTTTTCAACTTTGCTACCGGTGCCAATAACCCTGCTTCCGATGAAACGGCCCTGGCATGGAACCATCTGCGTTGCGCCGAATTGGTCAAAGGAACCTGTGTTGCAACAGGCGCCAACAACGATATTCCGCGAAATCCCGTAGGTGGCGTTCTTGGCATTGCCGATGGCCGAGACCCTGCACCTCAAGCTGTTCTGGGTTTGGTAAAAAAAGTGGTTTGCATGAGCAGTATTCCAACGGCATTCGCTGAAGCCTACGACACCCAGCAGGATGACGGCATCGGCGACACAGGTGATATCCGTGGTAGTCAGAACACTGAGGATGGATCGGTAGCTGGTACTGCGCAAATCTACACAGCCAATCAAACGATTCACATCTGCACCGGTTTTTAAGTCAGAGTGAACCCTGGGTAGTTGCCAACGGTTCCCAGAATGGAATCCCGACACGATGACACGATTTTTTTCAACGATTGGTGGCAGAATCTTGTTGCTCGTCGGCATCGTCAACATATTGAGCATGGCGAGCATGGTCGCCTTTTATACGGACCAGCAAGAAAAAACCATTCTCACACAACATGAAGCGAGCTTGAACCGTACCGCGGAAACGGCGTTCAAAGGGCTGCGCGTCCTCATGTTGCGTGGCTATGCCGACATTGCCCAGGCCTATGCCAATGATCTGAAAAAAGTCGGCACCATCGAAGATTTTCGCATCCTGCGGATTGATGGCACCGAAGCCTTCCATGACAACACGACCATCCAGTCGGTCAATCAACAGTTGGGAACGGATGAGTTTCAAACCCGCGATGAAGAAAAGATCATCACGATTCTCCCCGCCACCGATCCCTATTTGAATCAGACCCTCCGGGATCGGCGGCGGGTGATCCATACCCACCAGGAGAATGGCATTGAAAAGCTGACCTTCCTGATGCCGATCCTGGCCGAACAACCGTGTTATCGCTGTCACGACAAGCAAAATCCGGTGCGGGGGGTGTTGAAACTGACCGCCTCGCTCCTGTCGATCCGGGAAGCGATCCAGGCCAGCCGTGCCCAGGCGCTTTGGGTCCTGGTGGGGTGTATCCTGGGCAGTCTTCTGGTGGTGGGATTGTTGGTCCGCTGGTCCCTGGTTCAACGGATCAACCAAGTGACCGCCGCCATGGCGCGGGTGGCCAAGGGTGATTTCACCCAACAGATCCCCGTCACCGGATTGTTGGAACTGTCACGCATGGCGGAAAGTTTCAACGCCATGACCATCGAGGTCGTCCGGGGCTATGTCCGTCTCACCGAAGAACAGAACAAACTGACCACGGTCATCCAATCTTCCCAGGAGGCGGTGGTTGTGACCAACAGTGCCGGAGAGGTCGTGCTGATCAATCCGGCAGCGGAACGTATTCTGGAAAAATCACCTGAACAGTTGGTCCATGATGGATTCCTCGCGGTGGTGGACGATCCCGATTATGTCAAGAGTTTTATTGAACGCAGTGGGGAGGGAATGCCCGATACCCTGGTCTACAAAAACCGGGTATTGAATTTTTATGCGGCAACCATTTGCAATAACCAGGATCAACCGATCGGCAGTGCCGCATTGATTCGAGATGTCACCCAGGAAAAGCAGTTGGAAGAAAAACTGCGGCTCATGTCCTATACCGACAAATTGACCGGTCTTTACAACCGGCGCCGCATGGAAGAATTGTTGGAACGGGAATACGACCGTGCCCGCCGCTACAGCCTGTCGCTGTCGATCCTTTTTTTCGATGTCGATCATTTCAAAAAATTCAACGACACCTATGGTCACGACATGGGCGACAAGGTGTTGGAGATCGTTGGGCAGACCGCCAAGAGCCATTATCGCAACATAGACTATGCCTGCCGCTACGGTGGGGAAGAGTTCTGCATCATTCTGACCGATACGGATGAACGGGGGGCGTTCCTGGCGGCGGATCGTTTTCGGCAACGGTTGGAAGCCACCGACCTCGGCAATGGAATCCATGTGACGTGCAGCATCGGGGTTGTCACCTTCCCAGGGGTCGTTTGTGACGGATGGGAAGCGTTTCTCAAGCTTGCCGACAATGCGCTGTATATGGCCAAACGGCAGGGGAGAAACCGAGTGATCCAATGGCAACCCGGCATGCCCACAGAAGAATGATCACTCGAGTATTTCTCCTTTGTCACATTCATGAACTGGAAAGAACACCTGAAAGTTCACTGATATCAATAAAAATATTGAAAGAAAAGAGGGGTCAGGGGGATTGCCCCCGGGACTTTGATTTTGATTCTTTTTACGCACCCGTTCACCCGAGGCGATCTTCCCGCGTGGTTATTGCGGGAAGATCGCGTGAGGAGCGCGCCTTGTCCCAGTCCTTTCGCGGTTTTTGCGAACAGACTGGGACACATTGCAGAAGGTAAGGCATGACCACTTGCAATGCGTTTACCTTTCTTCCATCAATCATGATCATGAAGGGATTTTGTCCAAGGTATCCATGACAATCCGGTAACCGGTCTGGCATCGGTGTTCGATGGTTTTCCGAGTAAAATCAGTCCCTGGCATCAATGCCTGTTCCTGCAGGGAATAGTTCTCGGTCAATTCAAAAACGATGGGAGGTGGAACCGGTTGATAGGAGCGGAGATCCATGAACCCTTCATCATGACGCAAGGGACTGTCGTCAGGAAGCATTGCGTCCATCTTTTGGGCAAACTCGCGGTAACGATTTATCTTTTTGTAGAGTTTTCGGTCAAACTCAACTTTGCATTCAAAGTTGATGCTCGTCTTGCGGCTTCTGACTTCGAGCATGTTTTTCGGCACCATTCCCCGCTGCGGAAACAGTGAGAAGACATAAACAGACCGCAAGAAGGTTTCGGTCGCTGTATCTTTGATCCCATTCAATGCTTTGAACGCAGGTTTAAGCGGAGTATTGTCGAACAATCCACCATCCCAATAATGCTGGCCATCGAGTTCCACCATGGGAAGCTCGGGAGGCAATGCACCACTGGCGAGGATATGCCGGACATCGAGTAGACGACGTTGGCCCGCAGATGCAGAATTCACCTCATTCTGGTCAAAGTTGGCAAACACTTCCAACTTGCCGGTTTCAATGTTCAAGGCAGTCACAGCCAAACGAGTCGGGCCATGATTCAGTTTATCCCAGTCGATCATATCGTTGAGTGTTTTTGCCAGTGGAGCGGTATCAGAAAAGGAGGTTTGGAACCAGGGGGCGAAAAACACGCCCGGATTGGTGTAATACATGCCTGGATTATAGGGCAAAGACAGGAGGTGATGCAGACCATCGGGAATCCCTGGCATGGGCAAGGCGCTGATACGATGCCATAATTCGTCCAGGGCAGCGGGGGGATTGTCATTGCGACATCCAGCAATGACGGCAGCATTGACGGCACCGATGGAGACCCCCGTAACGATCCTTGGATGAATGCCCTTGTCCCACAGCGCTTTGAACGCACCATACTCATAGGCCCCGAAGGCCCCTCCCCCCTGAAACACAACGGCACTTAAACGGGTTGATTCCATGATGACAACCTCCTGGTGATGGACATGGAAAAGCATATAAAATTCATAACGCTGAATGTACCTGATTTTTAATTATGATCAAAAGAAAAAATATCGACTTGGTGATGATTATTCTTTCCATGCCGATCCGCTACAGTCAGCCCGTTGCCAGTATGGAAAAAGTATGAAAAACTCCAATCCATCTGGACCGTTCTCAAAAGTCCTCAAACCAGGGAGACCTTACCGTGACCGCCGGAAACAGACTGAGACACCTGTTGGCCAACCCCGGGATCAGAATTGCTCCAGCCGTGTATGATTGCCTGGGAGCACTGGTTGCCGAACAGGTGGGCTTTGAACTGATTTTTTCTGGAGGATTTGGTATTTCCGCGTCCCGGCTGGGAAAACCAGACATGGGATATCTGACGGCCACCGAAATGATCGATGCTGCCCGGGCCATTGCCCGGGCAACCCGACTGCCCGTCATCGCCGATATGGACACCGGTTATGGTAATCCGCTCAATGTCGTCCGAACCGTCGAGGAAGCGGTCGCCGCCGGGGTGGCGGGGATCATCCTGGAAGATCAGGCATGGCCGAAACGGTGTGGCCACATGGAAGGCAAACAGGTAATTGATGTTGAGGAACATGTTGAAAAGATTGCCGCTGCGCGTCATGCCGCCGCCGACAGCGGTTTGGTGATCGTTGCCCGAACCGATGCCCGGGCGATGCATGGACTGGAAGAAGCGATGCTGCGGGGGGAACGTTATCTTGAAGCGGGAGCTGATCTATTGTTCGTCGAAGCGCCCCGTACCAGAGAAGAATTGGTAACCGTGGCGCAACATTTTCCCCGGAACCACCTTTTCGCCAACATCATCGAAGGGGGGAAAACCCCCAACCTGTCCGCCAGCGAACTGGAAGCGATGGGATACAAGATCGTCGTCTTCGCCTTATCCGGATTGTTTGCCGCAACCGAAGCGATACAAAATTGTTTCACCCACTTGAAAAACCATGGCACCACCGAAGGATTGGCGCACCATATGGATTTTAATGGTTTTGAACAGGTCATCCGGCTCGATTGGCATCACGCCCTGGAACAAAAATTGATGCCACGACGTTGACCTCATACCGGTTGTTCCGATGCGCCTGCCCGCATTTGAGCCAAGGCAGCCCCTGGATCGGCGTGGCGCATGAACGCAGTGCCGATGAGAAATACACGAATACCGTTGGCGAGTAATACCGCCAGATCGGCACCCGAGTTGATGCCACTCTCCGCGACCACGATACGGTTGGACTCAACCCTGCCCGCCAGTTCCAGACACCGCCCCAGGGAGGTTTCAAAGGATTTAAGGTTGCGATTGTTGATGCCCAAAAGGGGGGTACGCAGTTCATGGGCCGCTGCCAATTCTTCTTCGTCGTGGACTTCCACCAACACATCCAGACCCAGTTCCCGGGCTGCCGCCTCCAGTTCCAACGCCTGGGGGGTGGAGAGGACCGCCATGATCAACAGGATGGCATCGGCCCCCAGGGCCCGCGATTGGATCACCTGGTAGGGATCATAAAGAAAATCCTTGCGCAACAATGGCAAGGGAACGTGCTGACGCAATGGCGGCAGAAATGCATCCGATCCTTGAAAATAATCCTTGTCCGTCAGACATGACAGCCCGGCGGCACCCTGTTCATGATAGCCACGACCAATGACCACCGGATCGAACGCAGCATCTTCCCCGGGAAAAATCCGTCCCTTGGAGGGTGAAGCACGCTTGATTTCGGCGATGATGGCACCTTGTGTTGCCGTCATGTGTGTTTGAATATTTTTGATGAACCCTTTTGGCGGACCGACTTCGGCGATTTGGTCCATCAGGGACGATTCACTGAAGCGTGTGCGATAGCGTGCCACCTCTTCGCGTTTGGTGGACATGATCCGCTCAAGGATGGTACCCCGGATGTGCATCTATGGCCCTTTCGGTAAAAAAAATATTAAAAAGAAAAAGGGGCCTGGAGGATTGCCCCCAGGGTGTTGACTTTGATTTTGACTATAAACAAAAAGGTTTCCATGCTTTAGCTTCTGACCTTGTTTCTAAAATCAAAACCCTGGGGGCAATCCCTTAAGCCCCCTTTTTCTTTTTAATATTTTTTATGATTGATAGGTCAAAGCAATCAGATGGTCCAGGCGATTTTTAGCCTCGCCCAGGTCAATCGCCCGGGCGGCACGACGGATACCCGTCACCACGTCCGCAACAACATCAGCCACATACAATGCAGCCCCCGCATTGACCAACACAATATCACGCCCCGGCCCCATGGCACCCGAAAGAATGGCACGGGTAATGGCCGCATTCTCCTCGGCATCTCCCCCGGCAAGATCCGCCGGAGCCGCACGAGTCATCCCCCATTGTTCCGGTTCCACCTGCCAGGTCATCACCGTACCATCGGTTTTGAGTTCAGAAATTCGACTGGAAGTGGTCGTGGTGATTTCATCCAATCCGTCCATCCCATGAACCACCATGGCACGACGTAATCCCAAACGCCCCAATACCCTGGCCAACGGTTCGGTCCAACGTCCATCGAACACCCCCATCAGTTGACAGGTCGCCGAGGCGGGATTGGTCAATGGACCCAAAAGATTGAAGATCGTCCGAACCCCCAGTTCCTTCCGGGGCTGGGCGGCATGCTTCATGGCACCATGATGGCTGGGCGCAAACAGGAAACCAATCCCCGCCTCGCTCAAACAACGCGCCACCACATCAGGCGTCACCTCTATCTTCACTCCGAGCGCCTTGAGCAGATCCGCCGAACCACACTTGGATGAAATGGAACGGTTGCCATGCTTGGCGACGGTCACCCCACAGGCAGCAACCACAAAAGCAGCCGTCGTGGAAATATTGAAGGTCCCCCGACCATCACCACCCGTGCCACAGGTGTCGATCAATGGTGCCCCCGCAACCACCACCTTCACCGCCTGGTCACGCATGGCCTGAGCCGAACCCGCCAGCTCATCCACCGTTTCCCCCTTCATCCGTAAGGCAATGACATAAGCAGCAATCTGGGCAGGGGTCGCTTCACCCGTCATGATCCGTTCCATCACCGAACGGGCCTCTTCCTGCGAAAGATCCTGGTGATCAAGAAGTTTTGTAATGGCCGCAACCAAATTCATGATGTCTGCCGCCCCTCAAGCCAGTGGGAAGGATCGAGAAAATTTTTCAACAAGGCATGACCATGCTCCGTCAAGATGGATTCGGGATGAAACTGAACCCCATAAACCGGCATGGTCTTGTGGCGCAATCCCATGATCAAGCCATCGCCAGTCCAGGCCGTAATCTCCAAAGATTCCGGAAATGTCGCCTTTTCGACAATCAGTGAATGATACCGAGTGGCATTGAAGGGAGAAGGAAGATTGAAAAACAAATCGGTGGCATGATGATGGATCAGGGAGGTTTTGCCATGCATGAGCGTCGGTGCACGAATCACCTGGCCCCCGAACACCTGCCCCATCGCCTGATGTCCGAGACAAACCCCCAGGATCGGAACCACCCCCGACAAACGACGAATGACCTCCAAGGTAATCCCCGCCTGATCGGGGGTACCGGGACCGGGAGAGATGACGATGTGCGAAGGTGAACTCTGGACAATCTTTTCGACCCGGATGGCATCGTTCCGTTTGACCACCACCTCGGCCCCCAGTTCACCGAAGTATTGCACCAGGTTGTAGGTGAAGGAGTCGTAATTGTCGATCATCAAGAGCATGTGCGCTACTCCAAACCCTGTTGTGCCATGTCAACGGCACGAAACATGGCACGGGCCTTCTCGCGAGTCTCTTCATATTCCCGTTCCGGCCTGGAATCGGCAACGATGCCGGCCCCTGCCTGAACATGAAGGGTCCCGTTCTTGATGATGGCCGTGCGAATGGTGATGGCCAGATCCATGTTGCCGGAAAAAGAGATATAGCCCACCGTACCGGCATACGGACCCCGGCGGGAAACTTCAAGTTCGTCGATGATCTCCATGGCCCGTATTTTGGGAGCACCACTGACGGTGCCGGCGGGAAAGGTCGCCGCCACGACATCAAAAGGGGTCAAACCCGGTTTCAAGGTTGCCTCGACGTTGGAGACGATGTGCATCACATGGGAATAGCGCTCGATGATCAGGCGTTCGGTCACCCGAACCGAACCGCTGACCGCCACCCGTCCCAGATCATTGCGGCCCAGATCGACCAGCATGATATGCTCTGCCAATTCTTTGGGGTCGGCCAAAAGCTCCTGCTCCAGAGCCAGATCCCGGGCCTCGGTTTCACCGCGACGCCGGGTCCCGGCAATGGGACGGACGGTGATGGTGTCCCCTTCCTGACGAACCAGGATTTCAGGACTGGAACCCACCAGGGAAAAATCACCGAAATTAAGCAGAAACATGTAGGGCGACGGATTGGTGGCACGCAAAGCCCGGTACAGCGACAGGGGGGAATGGGCAAAGGGGATGGAAAGCCTTTGGGAAAGAACGACTTGAAAAATATCACCGGCACGGATGTATTCCTTGGCCTTTTCCACCGCCGCCTCAAAGGTGGCGCGGGACATTTCATGACGGAAAGCATCTTCGTGGATCCGATGTCCCCGCGCCGGAGGTCTGGGACGTGAAGGTGCATTGCGCAGGTTGGCGACCATCTGGTTGATGCGGGTGACCGCATCGGCATAGAGGGTGATGACATCGCTGTTGGGATCAATCAACAGATTGACGACCACCTTGAGCCGTCCCGAAAGGTTATCGAACAGGATCACCATATCCGACAGCATGAAGATGGCGTCGGGGGTCCCCAGGGTATCGGGATTGTTGTCAGGAATGCGCTCGAAGGAGCGAACGATGTCGTAGCCGAAATAACCGACCGCCCCCCCATGGAAACGGGGCAGGCCGGGAACCTCAACCGGGGTGAACCGACGCATCAAGGATTCAAGGATTTTGATCGGTTGTCCCGAGACGAACACCTCCTTGGGCCGATTGCGCCAACGGATTTCCACCCGGTTGGGAAAGGCCAGGAAAATAGCGGTTGGATCGAGTCCCAGGAAACTGTAACGCCCCCATTTCTCGCCCCCCTGCACCGACTCGAACAAGAAGGAATAGCTGGCCGCATCGGCCACCTTCATGAAGGCGGAAACCGGCGTATCGAGATCAGCCAGGATTTCCCGATAAACCGGAACCACGTTGCCCTGCATGCTCAGGGCGCGAAAGGAATCAAAGGATGGTTGAATCATGGCAGAAAGGATAACATGTTTTTCCTCATCCTTGCATTCACAGTGATGTGAACATCAAGAATCGACAAAGAGGTTTAAGTCCGTGAATCTGGGGCGGACATGGGCAAGATCAACCACGAAAACGAGTTTTCTCTTGTCACCAAACCGGCTATGATTGCAGCCCTTGCCTGTTCCAATTCCAATGACCACGGCAGAGCAATCGGTCTTCGAGCCGATGGTAGTGACCATTTTACACCGACCGACAGGGGCTTTGGAAAGGTTGAATCGAATACCATCAGGATAAATCGCCATGGATTACCAGGATATTCTTTATCACGAGATCGAGGGTGTTGCCACGATCACCATCAACCGGCCTGAAAACTACAATGCCTTTCGAGCCCGAACATGCGACGAACTGATTCATGCCTTCGACCGGGCCGGTTGGAACCGGGGGATTGGAGTGATTGTGTTGACCGGAGCGGGAGAAAAGGCATTCTGCACCGGAGGCGATCAATCGTCCCACAATGGCGCCTATGATGGGCGGGGGATCATCGGATTACCGTTGGAAGCCCTTCAGGGGGTCATTCGTGCGGTACCGAAGCCAGTGATTGCCAAGGTACGAGGTTTTGCCATTGGAGGGGGTAATGTATTGGCCCTGTTGTGTGATCTGACGATAGCGGCCCAAAGTGCGGTATTTGGTCAAGTCGGGCCCAAGGTGGGATCGGTGGATCCGGGGTTTGGCACTGCATTCATGGCGCGTGTACTGGGAGAGAAGAAAGCCAGGGAGGTATGGTATCTGTGTCGCCGCTACAGTGCGGCCCAGGCGTTGGAGATGGGGATGATCAATCGGGTGGTTCCGGACGATCGATTGGATGGTGAGGTAGCGCAATGGTGCAATGAGATCCTGGCCAATTCACCGACGGCGCTGGCACTGGCCAAGAGCTCTTTCAACGCCGACACCCAGCATATTGCCGGTCTGTCGAATTTAGGGCTTCATGCCGTCTCATTATTTTATGAAACCGCCGAGTCCAAGGAGGGGGTCGCCGCATTCAAGGAAAAACGGAAACCCCGGTTCAGAGGGACCCGGAGAGACTAGATGGATGGTCAATTGGAGGGGGTTGATTCGTTGATGGGCGGGATGAAAAAGCATTCCGCAAACATCAATCCACCGGCAAATTTGAAATATTGTTGAACACTGAGCAGATCCTCCCTGTAGATACCGTTGACCTGACCGTTGACCGAGACAGTGGGAGGAGTCAGGGTGATTTCCCCAAGGCCGTGATGCTCCATCAATCGGGTTTGCACACCGCCGGCGATGAGGTTGGCCAGTTCACCAAAGGCGTCACACGCCTCGGCGTTCAAGGTTTCGAGTTCGACGCCGGCGAAGACGCCCGACAGTTTGCAGGCGACATATTCCGGTGACGCCAAGTGCATGCCCCCATCGAATGCCCCGTGGTAACTGACCATGGCCAGAACCTCGGTTTTGGGAGGGATATAGACTTCTCCCAAGGCGCTGATTTTCACGGGTCCGGGGACGGCATCTATGAACAGATAGGCGGAAAAGATCTCCTGAACCGACTCGACAATCAGTCCAGCCAGTTGCAATTGTAACGATTCCATGGGCTGGTCCCCAATCCGTTTTTAGACTGCATTAATATATGACGAACCGATATTCATACCTCCAATATCGAACCTCTGGCAAGCCTTTTCCCGGCAGGATTGGCAACAGGGATCATGCAAATAAATTTTCTGGGTTTGGCATCAATGAAAAAAATTGAACCGTGATTTACAATCAATATTAGAAATGATTGATCTCTATTTTGAGGAATGGATTCGGAATGAATTTTTGTAGCGCGACGGCTATTGACATCGGGCACTTTTTCCGGGACAATGGCATGATTGATTTGCCCAGATGGCGGAATTGGTAGACGCGCTAGATTCAGGGTCTAGTGGCCTTACGGTCGTGGAAGTTCGAGTCTTCTTCTGGGCACCATTTTCACGTATTACGACTTTGTTTCTCAAGAGGAGCAAAGGGGGTGTCACGGTTTCGACGGGGTATGGAAAGGCTTTTGGAGGCGGCTCGGTATCGCACCACCGAAACAGGGCGAAACTTTATAATTGCCAATGACGAGCACTATGCTCCGATGAGGGCAGCGGCCTAAAACCGTTGTCACTTCGGGGTCCTGATCCGGGCCCGGCAACAGAAGTCTTTCGAGACGGGATCAAGCCGGAATGTGAATGCCGGTTAAAATCCAGGGTCACCCAGTATTCCGAGGTAACGGAAGCGTCGGATCCAGCCGGTCTGCAATGGATCCGTTGCTCATGACCGGCGAAATGGCCGTACATCTTCCGGGTTGACTACATGTTTCGGACGCGGGTTCGACTCCCGCCACCTCCACCATTCTTTTTTCAATAGGTTTTCTCTATGACGCGGCCACCTTTCGGGGTGGCTTTGTCGTTTAAAAAAATGGCAATGTTTCCAATGGTTAGCACGGGCGGTTCGAGAAAGAATTTGGTCCCCCGCCGGACCCGCCGAAGTCGGAAATTGCCTTTTCCTTCTCTCTCCGCCAGAATTCTCCAAAAGCTCTGGACTCACCCCGTCCCTTCCGATTAGCCCATCCGGTCGGATTTTGGACGCAATAATGCCAGATTTGACAAATTCCAGTAGACGAAGGTGGTGAAATCCAGGACAATCGGAGCGTGAGGAGGCTGTTTCCACTTGCCCCTGTGCCGGCATCTCAGATTTCGGGCATAGGCCAACGGAACCGCCTTCTATCGAACGGTTCTTTGAAAATCAGAATTGAAACGAATTCAGGCTGCTTTTCGCAGATACCGGTGGTGTAGGCCACCCAGATGCGGAATGGAGATCACGTTGCCGGCATCCTTCGCCTGAACAGGACGTTCGTCAGGGCAGTCTTTTCCAAGGCCCAGGTGCGTACGCGAGCCGTGATAGTAGCCGATGTAAGCAGAAACTGTTCGCCGGAGGTGTTCCTCATTCAAGACGATGATGTGATCCAGGCACTCCCTGCGGATAGAGCCGATCGCACGTTCGCAAAAGGAGTTTTGATTGGGGTGACGCGATACCACTGACTCGATTCCCATCGCTTTGAATGTAGTGCGGCATTCAGCTTTGAAAAGTGGGTCTCGGTCGTGAATCAAGTACGGTGGAACGGAATCCCACGGGAATGCTTCGCGAACTTGTTGAGCCACCCAGGTAGCAGTCGGGTTTGACGTCACATTGAAATGAATGATCTTCCGGCGATCATGACTTAAAAAGATCAGGACGTGCAGGACTTGGAAGAAGATTGTTGGTACGGTGAAAAAGTCGATGGCAACCAGAGATGATGCGTGGTTCTCCAAAAATGTCTTCCAGTTTTGGGATGGTGTTTTTTTTGGCTTGATCATGTATCTGGAAACAGACGACTGGGCTACCTCGTAGCCCAGCTTCAGCAGTTCACCGTGAATGCGCGGTGCTCCCCAGAGCGGATTTTCCCGGCACATTCGCTGGATTAAGTTGCAAACTTCTTTCGATACCCTCTCCTTTCCACCCGAGTGCCTTCGTTGGGATTTCCATTTCCAAAACAGCCTGAATCCTTCACGATGCCACCGGATGACGGTGTCTGGTTTGACGATTACCAAGGCTGTGCGCCATTCTGACCAAGTTTTGGACAGCCAAGACCAGAAAAGGCGATCCAGAAGTTTTAGCTTTGGTCGTTTCTTTTGCTTCCGGTTGAGTACCAGAAGCTGATGGCGTAAAGCCAGAATTTCCAGTTGGAGTGCGGTTCGACTGCGCAACCCGCTGGCCAAGGTGGAAATGATGAAGAAAATCCAGTTTTTCATAATGCCTCATGTATCTGGTGCGTTTTTATGAGCAAGATTGCCCACCCGCATGATCGTTTCCTGAAGCTCCTCCTCTCGGATCCAGAAAGAGCGGCACATTTGCTGCGAGAGCGGCTTCCGGTCGAGATATCGGAATTGCTGTCCGATGAACTCCCGGAGTTGGTCGTTGGCTCGTTCGTTGATCAGGAACTCCAAGAGTACCTGACGGATAGGCTTTTTCGGGTGAGGACTGTTCATGGACAGGAGGCTTTTTTGTATGCCCTGGTTGACCATAAGAGCTATCCAGATGGGTTCGTAGCGTGGCAGTTATTGCGATATATGGTCAGGGCACTTGAGCAATGGGAACGAGAAAATCCTAAATGGAAACGGTTGCCAGCCATTGTTCCACTTGTCGTGTACCATGGAGCGGACACATGGCGCATTCCGAATAATTTCCTGGCGTTGGTAGATGCACCAACAGGATGGAGGCCGTACCTGCTGGACTTCAAGTTTTCCCTTTTCGATTTGGGCCACATTGAGGATCATCGGCTTTCCAAGCAACCCCACCTGAGAGCGTGGTTGTTGGCCGCCAAGTATGCAACGAGAGACGGAAAGCAACTTGAGATCAAGGATTTTCTCGTTGAGGTTTTGACAGAAGTTCCCTCCGATGACTTTATGATCATCATGCGGTATGTGGTGGAAACGTACAGGAATTACGATGAAAAGGATATCCGGGAGATTATTCGACGGGTGCGTCCAGAGGAGGAAGAAAAAATGATGTCACAATTTGCGCAAAGCGTTATTGAGAACACGAATCCAAAATGGACCCAGATGGTTCGGCAGGAAGGTGAGCAGAAAGGCCGCCGGGAAGAAGGCGTATCAATGTTGACTCGCCTGTTACAACGCCGCTTCGGCACCATGCCTGACTGGGCCAATGAAAAGATCGCCAAAGCCGAGCTATCCTCCCTGGAAGATTGGAGCCTCCGCATCTTCGATGCCCAGTCACTGGATGAAGTTTTTTTGGACAAAGTGTGATGCGACCAAGGAGATTTTTCGGCGAATTCTTTCGGTAACCGGTCGATACCCAATACGAACTTTTTCTTTCCGTGTGTATTGGTGTTTAAGAAAATATTGTTTGTTTGCAGTCATATCGGAACGTTTCTGACTCCCTGTCCCTCCCGATTGGTCCATCCGCTCAGATTTTGGACGCAGTAGGAGCCAATTTTGAAAAATTTCAGTGGACGTGAATGGTGAAATTCAG
>PEAN01000090.1 GCA_002753735.1 Magnetococcales bacterium DCbin4 | reverse complement strand
CCAGAACCATAACCTTGGGGGACTTCGTCCCCCAAACCCCCTGTGGGGGAAGTAAAACCAAAACCAAAGCAAAGTCAAAACCAAAGCAAAGTCAAAACCAAAGCAAAGTCAAAACCAAAGCAAAGTCAAAACCAAAGCAAAGTCAAAACCCTGGGGGCAATCCCCCAGACCCCTTTTTTTTCTTAATCCTTAAACCCGCCATTTCTCCAACATCAAACCGCCGCATCCCCATCCATCATCCCCATGATGCGCGAAACGTACTGCCGGGTTTCTCCAGGCATGGCAGCCATGGGTTTTTTCTCCAAATTGCCCATGCCCCAGTTGTAGGCCGCCAGAGCAGAACGAACATTACCATCATAACGGTCCAACAAACGACTCAAATAGGCAGTGCCACCCATGATGTTCTGCTCAGGATCAAAAGGATCCTTGACCCCCAGCTCCTTGGCGGTCCCAGGCATCAATTGCATCATCCCCTTGGCTCCCGATGGCGATACCGCTCGCGGATTGAAACTGCTTTCAACCTTGATGACCGAACGGATCAGGTCAGAGTCCACTCCATACCGCTGTGACGCTTTTTGAATGATGGCGTCATATTTTCCACTACCAACAACACCCACTGAACCGGTCGGGGTTCGGGCAGGAATATCCTGGGTCGAAACCCGGGGACGGATCGGTACTCCAGACGTCGGGGTGATCCACTGCATGGCCGATTCCATCGACGAACTGGCAGAAGAGGGCCAACTGGTTTGCATTCCAGCAGTTTCCATGGCATCCAGATCAGGTGACAACGCCATCCCTTGCGTCTCCTTGACCTGCTTCAAGGCCGCCATCACCGCATCCACAAAAGGATTGCTGACGGTGTGATAACTCGGTTTTTGCTCCGGCAGGACGTTTCTTGCCTCCAGCGCCTGATCGAGATGTTCGGAAAACGGATTCTTTTCGGCAGAGCCAACCCCTCGGGCACGCCCATCCCGGGTAAGAGGGGGGGGGACTGACATATCTGAAATGATCATGGGAGAAGCCGCCATTGCGTCACCTTGAATAAAAGTAATGAACGGGATTGATTGCATTATAGCAATAAGTGTGCCATTGATATTATTCAACGGGTATGTTGCGATAGCGCATCCCGGGAAGGGAATTCAATGACCATCCCTTGCATGCAATGTTGACGCACAATAATATTTCAGAAGAAAATTATTGAAATTTGTTGATCCATTCCGAGGCCATCGTTATTGATCGGACCTCCCCATCGTTGCATCCCATCATAACTGGCTGAATATCTCGCCCATGTTCGATGAAGAGACCAGGAAGGCACTGCTGGAAGAGTTTTCTTCCGAAAATCGGGAAGCCCTTGGCCGGATCGAGCGGGGACTCCTTGACCTGGAATCACACCCGGATCATCGTGAATTGATTCACGCCATTTTTCGGGACATGCATACCGTCAAAGGCAACTGCCGGATGATGTCCTTTCCCCGTCTGGAAGAACTGACCCATAAGGCGGAAACCGTTCTTGATCTGATCCGTGAGGATGATCTGGTCATGAACCAGAACATCGGCAACGTGCTCCTCGCCGTGGTGGACCGGGTGCGCAAGGTGCTCATGGAGATTTCCCGGTCGGGGTCGGAAGGGACCCCCGATTTTTCCGCAGTGATCCGCGATCTGGAGGGGTTCGCTGCCCAACCCGCTGCTGGTTTGGAACCGCGATCCGGATCACCACCGGTGCCGGCTCCCGAATCGGGCGATGGAACGCCCCCCATCCGTAGCCGTGATCCTGAAACTTCTTCCGCCGCCGGTTCCATGGAGTCGATTCGACTTTCCCTGGACCGCCTGGATACCTTGATGAACCAGGTAGGCGAACTCGGAGCCTCATTCAATCAATTAAAATATGTTTTGACGACGCGGCCCGGGCAGATCGATCAGATATTGGAAGCCCATGGCAAACAGATTCATTGGTTGCAGAGCGAAGTCATCAAATACCGCCTGCAACCCATCGGCCGGATCTGGGAGCGATACCATCGTCTGGTCCGTGACCTGTCGGTGGAAGTTGGCAAAAAAGTGGTGTTGGATCTGGTCGGCGAGGAGACCGAAGTGGATCGCAATGTCCTGGTTTCCATTAACGAGTTGCTGGGACATTTGATCCGTAATGCCGTCGATCATGGGATCGAGCCTCCCGAAGAGCGAACCCGTCGCGGTAAACCTCCCGTGGGGCGGGTGACTTTGAGTGCCGAACAGAAACATGGACAAATTTTGTTGGAGGTCAAGGATGATGGACATGGCATCGATGCCAGGGTGGTGTTGGACAAGGCACGCGCCATCGGATTGATCACTTCCGAACAGTCGGCCACCATGAAGGAGGCGGACATCTTCAGGTTGATCATGATTCCTGGATTCTCCACCGCCAGGGAAATCAGCAAAATTTCAGGCCGGGGAACCGGTATGGATGTGGTCCAGGCGTCGCTGGAGAAAATCGGTGGCACCATTGCCATCTCCAGTACCCCGGGGGTGGGTTCGACTTTTTGCATGTCCATCCCCCAAACCATGGCCATTGTTCCCGCCCTGCTGGTCGGCGACAGTGGGGAGACCTTTGCACTACCTCAGGCCAATGTTATAGAATTGGTTTCATTTTATGGCCGTGACATTGAGGCCAACGTCGAAGGAAAAATTCAGTCCCCCATGGTCCGCGTGCGGGGAAAGTTGTTGCCGTTGCTCCCTTTGCAACGGACGTTGCAGCGTGATGGTCCCGGACGCGGTGGTATGAGGGAGGTGGAACGGATCCATGCCAAAACGGAGTTGCATGTCGTGGTACTCCAGGCGCAGGATCACCTCTTCGGTTTGGAGGTCGGTGCCATTCTTGGCCACGCCTCCCTGTTGATCAAACCCATCAACAGGATTTTTTCCCATATCCAAATCCTGGCGGGTACGGCGGTCATGCCTGATGGCGGCATTTCCTTTTTGTTGAATGTACCAGCGTTGCTGCACGGGTTGGAGACGCTCGGTTGACTGGGCAGGTTCGATTGGAGAGCGGTGATGGAGAAGAAAAAGGCTTTGATCGTGGATGACAGCAGTCTGGCACGCATGATGGTCCGCAAATTTTTTACCGAGGGATTTAAGGATTGGGATCTCCTGGAAGCCAAGGATGCACTGGAAGCCCTCGAAAAGGCTGAGGGTTTGCCGTTGCAATTGGCATTGGTCGATTTTAACATGCCTGGGATGAACGGAATCGATCTCGCAGAAAAATTGCTGGAAAAACAACCTGGATTGTCAATTCATCTGGTGACGGCCAATATTCAGGAACGGATGCAACTCCGTGCCGAATCCATCGGGATCGGATTCATCAAAAAACCCATCAGCCAGGAAAAGATCTCCGACGCCATGCAAAGATTGTCTGGGTGACGGATGGAGGATCCCTCATCGTCTGTTCGCGCTTCAGGCCAGACATCATCCATGGGTACGCGGATTGAAACCATGGACGCAATTGAGCTGGATTTATTGGCCGAAGCTTTCAACCTGGGTCTGGGCAAGGGGTCGGCGGCGTTAAGTGAATTGTTGGGGGAAGAGGTCCAGGTGACGGTTCCCTCGCTCCAGATTCTGCCGAAACGGCCTGCCATCGATCAGTGCGCCAAACGGTTTGATACCGAGGCCCATACCGTACGTCAGGCCTTTGTCGATACCAAAAACGCATCCACTTTTTCCGGGGATGCGTTTTTGTTCATTCCCCAGGCCAGCAGCAAAATTCTTTCCCGTCTGCTCAGTGGGTCAGAGGTCAGCGAAGCGGAAATCTTGGCGGAACTGGGTAATCTGATTCTCCATTCGTGTCTGTCCAGTCTGGCCGACATGATCGAAACCGAACTCGATTCCTGTCTGCCCGAGGTCCATTTGAACCGTACGTCCGATATTTTGATCGAAATTGCCCGCAATAAAAATCGGTGTACCGGGGCGACGGGTGTCGAGGGGGCAACGCAAAAGGAAAATCAACGCAGACCGCTGCCTTTGCAGGACAGGGTACTGCAAATGGGGGTGCAGTTCAAAACGTTGAGCCGGGAGATTTCTGGAGAGGTCATGCTGTTTCTCGACTTGTCGCAACTGCCCAATCTGACGGTGCGTGTCAGAGATGCTGTCCATCGACTTGTTTTTGGCTGACAAACTGAAATTTTGGAACGACGATGACCGGGGAGCATGGAAGGATGTTCAGACTGAGCGAGTTGGAGGAAGATGCTCTGAAAGAATTTTTCAACATGGGCCTGGGCATGGCGGCCAATTCCTTGAGCCAGATGGTCAATAATGAAGTCCTGCTGACCCTGCCCAAACTCAAGGTGGTCACCTACGAAGAGGCGACCCGAATGCTGGTCCAACACAGTCAAGAAGAAAAGCTGGTGGCGGTTCGGCAAAATTTCAGGGGAGAATTGACGGGCACCGCCCTGTTGATCTTTCCGGGTAGTGAAAGCCTGGAACTGGTGCGCACGTTGTTGAATGATGATATTCCCCTTGAAGTATTGACGGAATTGGAACAGGAAACCCTGCTGGATGTGGGCAATGTGATTCTCAATGCCTTTCTGGAAAGCTTCACCCAGATGATGAGTGTCGAATTTGAATTCGAGGCGGCGGAATATTTACGGGGATCCAGTCGGTTTTTGTTGGATATTTCTTCGCATCTGGCAGCCCAGAGGCATTCGTTGATGGCCACAGGGGGGGGTGAAGATGAGGAACGGGCCTTTGTCCTGATGATGGATTTCAAAACCAGTGATGAGGAGCAGAAGCAACACACGTTGAGTGGTTTTGTCGTCCTTCTGTTTTCCCATCAGGCCATGTTGATTCTGAAACGCGAGTTGGAAGTGATTCTGTCCAATCTGTAGGAGATGAGTTGGGTACCATGATGGATCTGGATCCCAAACTGTTGGCAAACGCGCTGGAAGTGGGTGCCATGGGGATGGTTGTCCTGGCGCCCGACCAGACCATCGTGTTTTGGAATGAATGGATGCATAAGGCGACCCGGTTGTCGTCGGATCAAGTGTTGGGGCGCCCGTTGTTGGAGGTGTTTGGTGAGCTGGAAGGATCACGGATTCATCGGGCGGTTGAGGGGGCCTTGAACTCGGGCTTGCCGACCATGTTGTCTCATCGCCTGACGCCCACGCCGTTTCCGTTGTATACCGCCTCGGAAAAAAGCGAAGGGAGTCCGAGGATGGACCAGATGGTGCAGATCAATGCGATCCGCAACGGTGACGGGGTCCGCTATTGTTGCATTCAGATTCAGGACATCACCAATACGGTTTCCCGGGAACATTTGTTGCGCAACCAGGCCCGGGAACTCAAAATGGCCAAGGAGGTGGCGCAAAAGGCCAACCAGGCCAAGAGTGATTTTCTGGCCAATATGAGCCATGAAATCCGTACGCCCATGAATGCCATCATCGGCATGTCCCATCTGGCGCTCAAAACCGCCCTTGACCACCGGCAGCACGATTATGTCACCAAAATCTACCATTCTGCCCAGTCGCTTTTGGGGATCATCAACGACATCCTCGATTTCTCCAAGATCGAAGCGGGTAAACTGACCATCGAAGCCGTTCCATTTCATGTGGATGATGTCCTCAACGACGTGGCCAATCTGATCTCCATGAAGGCGGAGGAGAAAGGGTTGGAGGTTAGTTTCCATGTGGATGCCGGGGTCCCGATGAGTTTGATCGGTGATCCTTTGCGTCTGGGTCAGGTGTTGATCAACCTGGCCAACAATGCCGTCAAGTTTACGGAAAAAGGGAATGTCGTTCTTTCCATCCAGGTGCGGCAAACCGAGGAATACCGGGTTGAACTCTTGTTCATGGTTCAGGATACCGGCATCGGTCTGACGACCGAGGAAATGGGACGGTTGTTCAAGGCATTTTCCCAGGCCGATACCTCTACGACCCGCAAATTTGGTGGAACCGGGCTGGGATTGACGATCTGTAAACGGTTGGTGGAAATGATGGGGGGAACCCTGTGGGTGGAAAGTATTCCCGGTGTCGGTTCCACCTTTCAATTCACCGCCCTTTTTCCCCGCAGTGATACCAGTCGCCGCCGCTTTCGGCTTCCCAGCAAGGAGTATGTGGGACTGCCGGTGTTGGTGGCAGATGACAATCCGGTGGCACGCGAAATATTGCAAAAATCGCTCGAATCGTTTTCCTTCCGCGTGACGGCGGTCGCTTCGGGGGAGGAGGCATTGTTCGAGTTGGAGCGGGCCATGGTCAGAAATCAACCGTTTGGATTGGTGTTCCTCGACTGGAAGATGGGCGAAATGGATGGCGTCAAGACCGCACATGAGATCAATCGCCGTTTCCCCCAGGTCAAGGTGCCCAAAATTGTCATGGTGACCGCTTATTCCCGCGAGGAGATTGTCATGGCGGCCCAACAGGCGGGGATCGATGTCCTGTTGACCAAACCGGTCAATCTTTCGGTCATGTTCGATACGGTTTTGACCGCCCTTGGAGGATACGTCAATCGCACGTGGTCTGCGTCACACAAACCGGGGGTGGGTGTTTCTGGAAAGATCAATCTCAAAGGAGCACGGATCCTCCTGGTCGAAGACAACGAAATCAACCAACAGGTTGCCGAAGAATTGTTGACGGATGAAGGGTTGCAGGTCGAAATCGCCAGCAATGGCGTCGAGGCAGTGGCTGCGGTTCAGGAAACCTCCTTCGATGCGGTGCTCATGGACATCCAGATGCCGGTCATGGATGGTTATACCGCAACCCGGAAGATCCGGACTTTGCCGGGAGGAAAGGATCTTCCCATCATCGCCATGACCGCCAACGCCATGACCGGAGATCGGGATAAATGTCTTTTGGCGGGAATGAACGAACATCTGAGCAAGCCCATTCATCCCCCCACCCTGTTTGAAACGTTGTGCCGGTTCATCCATCGTCCGGTCCAACCCCCGGTGGAATCGGCCTTGCCGGACCCCATGTCAAAATTCGTCGCCCCGGTAACGGATGAAGATGAGGATTCCATGCCATTGCCCGATTCCCTGGACGGGGTGGACGTACTGCGTGGACTTGGCAATGTCAATGGCAAGCGGCAACTGTATTTCAAGGTTCTGAAAAACATCTTTGGTAGACATCGTGATATCGTTGGAAAAATTCGGACCGCCCGGGCGATGGGTGACCTTGCGGCAGCCCATCGTCTGGTACACACTTTCAAAGGAATCGTTGGTACCATCGGTGCCGGTAGGTTGCAGGAATTGGCGCAACGGTTGGAATCAAAGTTAAAGCGTGGCAGTGACGAGGGTATCGATGATCTCATGACCCCTTTTGCCCTCGAAGTCGAACGGGTGATGACCTCTCTGGAATCTTTTTTAAAGGGGATCAAGCAGGTCGTCCCCTCCAGCATTGAAGCTTGCGGGCTGGATGAGGTGTCCACGGGACCCGTGGCTATGAACTGTTTGCTGCCATTGTTGACCGAATTGAGCCATCTGTTGGAGGAGGGCGATTCGGATGCCTTGAATCTTGTCGTCCGGGCCAGGGAACTGCTGTCCGGCGCACAGGTATTGGAGGCGTTGCACCTGCTTGAAGCCCAGATCGACGATTATGAATTCGAAGCGGCGCAGGCCACGTTCAAGGAAGTTGCCATCGCCCTGAATATCACCATCCCCTTGCCATGATGGGGCGAACCATGCTCAATGACCGGCTCCGGGCCGACAGTGATCACAAGGCCAAAATCCTCATCGTCGATGATGAAAAAATCAACATCGACATCCTGGATGGGTTGTTGAAACCTTTCTATAAAACCGTCGTCGCCAAGGATGGTTCCCAGGCGCTCAAACGATTGGAGAAACCGCCTCTTCCCGATTTGATCCTGCTGGATGTCGTCATGCCGGGGATGGATGGTTATGAGGTGTGCCGCAGGGTGAAGAACAATCTCCTGACCCGGGAAATCCCGATCATCTTCGTCACCGGGCAGGCCGAGGAACGGCATGAAGCGCTGGGATTCCAGGTGGGTGCGGTCGATTATATCAGCAAACCCTTGAGTCCTTTGATTACCCTGGCGCGGGTTAAAAATCATGTGGAGTTGAAACGGCGTGGCGACATGTTGGAGCAAATGGCGGTTCTCGATGCCCTGACGGGTATTGCCAATCGCCGTCGTTTCAATGAGTTTTTGGAATACGAGTGGGAACGCTCCCTGCGTTACCGGCATCCCCTTTCCCTGATCCTGATGGACATCGATTTTTTCAAGCGCTACAACGACCATTTTGGTCATGCCAAAGGTGATGAATGTTTGGTCAAGGTGGCCCGGGCGATTGCTGAGGCGATGCCCCGAACCGTTGACCTGGCCTGCCGTTACGGGGGCGAGGAATTCGCCTGTATTCTTCCAGAGACCCATGTGGACGGGGCCGGGATCGTCGCTCATCGTATCCTGGCCAATTGCAGAAATTTGCATTTACCCCATCCCCGGTCCGATGCCGGTGAACTGGTGACCCTCAGCCTGGGCACCTCAACCTTGATCCCGGCACATGACGTGTGCCGGGAGGATTTGATTGAAATGGCGGACAGGGCACTTTATTGGGCCAAGAACCATGGGCGTAACCAGGTCGGGCAATATTCTTCGGGAGGGGCATGATCATGGAAGATGAACAGGAAAGAATTCTGGTCGTTGATGACGAGAAGACCAACATTGATGTCATGGTAGGGTTGTTGAGTAATGAATTCAGGGTTCTGGTTGCCAAAGATGGCCTTCAGGCCCTGAAAAGAACCCGCTCCGCCCCCATCCCCGACTTGATTCTGTTGGACATCATCATGCCGGAAATGGATGGATTCGAGGTCTGTCGGCAATTGAAGGGGGATCCGTCCACTTCAGGCATTCCCATCATGTTCATCACCGGCATGAACAATCCTGCCGATGAAACCCGGGGATTGCAGTTGGGCGCGGTCGATTTCGTACGCAAGCCATTCAATCCCAGCGTCGTCCTGGCCCGGGTTCACACGCATCTGGAATTGTCGCGGCAACGCAAACGCCTGCTCGAACTGAACAATCTGAAAAACAAATTTCTCGGCATGGCAGCTCATGATTTGCGCAATCCCCTCAATTCCATCTGTGGCATGTCGGACATTTTGCTCAACCTGCAGTTGGATGAGCAGGAACAACGCCGGTTTATCACCTCGATTCATCATGTCGGCATGCAGATGCGGAATTTGATCAATGATTTGCTGGATGTGTCCGTCATCGAGAGCGGGCGATTCAATCTTTCATTGCAACCCGATCGTCTGGAACGGGTGATTCTCTCCCGGGTCGAACTGTTCCGCTTTGAACTGGAAAAAAAATCAATCCATATCGATGCACAACTTGCCGAAACGGGAATGGCCTGTTTTGATGATGATCGTTTGTCCCAGGTGGTCGATAATCTCATTGCCAACGCCATCAAGTTTTCCAATCCGGGGGCACGGATTACCCTTCGAACCGGAACCGAGGATGGAAAGGTTTGGTTTTCGGTGGAAGACCAGGGACCGGGAATTTCCGATGATGACCGGACCCGGATGTTTGGTGCCTTCCAAAAGTTGAGCGCCCGTCCGACCGGCAAGGAAAAAAGCATTGGGTTGGGACTTTCCATCGTCAAAAAGATCGTTGATGCCCATCGGGGGGAGATCCGGGTTGCAAGCGAAATGGGCAAGGGATCAATATTCACCGTGGTGATTCCGGTCGATAAAGAGCAGTGAAATCATTGCCATCAAGAATGATCGTCGATGGCCTGAATCCAATGTTTGACGGGAGGACCGGATCATGCTTGATGAACTTGAGGAAGATGCCATCAAGGAATTGTTCAACCTCAGCCTGGGTCGCGCAGTACCGACCTTGAGCGAAATGGTGGATGCGGAAATTGAATTTTCAGTCCCATGTCTTGAGATGACTCCCGCCAGCAGTTTGGTGGAAAACATTGAATCGCTCGTCGGGTCAGCCGCCTGTCTGGTGCAGATGGGATTCGATCTGGTTTTTTCCTGGAGGGAAAATTTGGCCGGAACAGCGCTGTTCCTCATGCGGGCCGATTCGATGGAACCCATGCTCAATGCGCTGTATGGCGTCCCCGTGCCCATGGCGACGCAGCACCAGGTCTGTCGCGAAACCTTTACGGATGTGGGGGATCTGGTGCTCTACACCTGTGTCAGTACCTTGAGCCGTTTGTTGGATTCGGATGTGGAAGGGGAAAAACCGGCGTTTCATCGGGGGAATCCCAGGGATTGGAATATTGCCATGGCCTCGTTCAATCCTGGCGGTGAAGGAGGTTTTGATGGGCACTGGGAAGAAAAAAGGGTTGCCAACCTCAGGATCGATGTTGCCATCCCCTTCAGAAAGGTTGCCGGTTCGGTCTTGATCTGGTTTGATTTGACCGATGGCCCCGATCTGAAACGTGCCATCCGTCACTTTATTGCCACCCATACAGGTTGATTGTCGCTTATGGCCATCCATGGAGTGTCAACCCGAACGGTCAACCTGGATCCGGGTGAAATGTACCTCGGCGTCAAACCGGTCGAGGTTCATACGGTGTTGGGATCGTGTGTTTCGGTGGTTCTTTTTCACCCGCAACGAAGAATGGGGGCCATGTGTCACGGCAAACTTCCTTCAAGGAAGTGTGATCACCCTGCCTGTGGCCTGAAAATATGCCGGGCCATGGGTGATTTTGTCTCCTGTTCACTGCGGTTCATGCTGTCGTGGTTCGACCTGATGGGGGTTTCGCGAAAAGAATTGGAGGTCAAACTGTTCGGCGGGGCGATGATGTTCATGCTCGACAACCAACCCCGGGAACGGTCCATCGCGGTCGGGAAAAGGAACGTGGAAACGGCGATGGACTTGATCCGAGGTGAACGGTTGCATCTGGTCGCCTCCGATGTCGGGGGTCCGTGGGGGCGCAGAATCGTGTTTCATGCAGGGACGGGAGAGGTCAAACTTCAACGGATCCGCAAGACGGAGCTGGAACTGGCCAGCATCTCGGGCGTTCCGCAAGCCTGAATGACCCATTGACCGATCCATCCAGTGCTGCACATGGTTTATTTGTTGGAAACCTGCATGCTTTCAAAATTGGCCATCCCCGTCTTGGAAATATTGACCTTGAATGCTTGACTCTTTCCATATTGGGGAACGTTGGAGCGTTCATGAATGGTATTTGCCGTTTGTGAAGAGCTGGCATGCACTTTGGCACCGAGTTTTTGACTGGCCTGCATGGCCCGGGTCGCCATCAGGTTGCTGACGCTGCTCATGAGTGCGCTCACCTTGGAAATGGCCATGATTTGATTCCTTTTTTTAAGTAGTCGTTGCGAAGGGGGAAGTGCCGTCCCGCCCGTGTTGATGAGTTCATTAAAGCATGATTGATGCCATTAATTGATGGTTTCGTGACCAGGAAGCCGGGTGTGGCGGGGGCGGAATAAAAAAAAATCCAGCTTGCGTTCTCCCGCGAGCGGGAAAACGCAACTGGAGAAAGGGAGAGAGGCAGCACCTGAATAGAGTTGTGTGCGGACCTGAATAATGGTTAGCATGTGGCATGCCAAGGATTCATGTTGCATGAATCTTTGTGTAAGTTTTTGTTTATAATATATAAATATTGTCGCGCCCTCCATGTGACGAACGGGTGTTCAGTCAGGTACCCGGGCAAAAAATTCCAAACAATGGACCTGATTCATCCGCGAATGGTCATGGTTGATTGCAGGGACATGGTGGTTTGTGTGGGGGATCGGTGTCGGTCATCACCGTGTGAATTCCAATTTTTTGACGCGGCCGAAAAAAAGGGGACTGATTCCTGACAAATGAAGTGTTACAATGCCCGGCGTCAAGGGGGGTGTCCGGTCATGGGGATTGATGCGCAAGGTGGAGTGTGGTTCCCATGAGGCCCGGTTAGCCCGTCTTTCAAATGTCCGATCCAAGACTTTCGCCTCGCCCCCGGGCCAGGGCGCATACCAGGAGAACCGACATGAGCAAGGTCTATCCCGTACCCCGGCAATTTGCCGACAATGCCTTCATCAACGAAGAAAAGTATCAGCGATGGTACAAACAGTCGATTGCAGATCCCGAAACCTTCTGGGGTGACCGGGCGCGTGAGTTCGTCCACTGGTTCAAACCTTGGAACCGGGTCATGGATTGTGATCTGCGCAAGGGACAAATTCGTTGGTTCGAAGGGGGCAAGACCAATGCTTCCTACAATTGTCTGGATCGCCATCTGGAAACCCGTGGTGATCAGACCGCCATCATCTGGGAGGGGGATGATCCCAATTCAGAACGCCGGATCACCTATCGGCAACTGCATGCCGAAGTATGCCGCATGGCCAACGTCCTCAAAGGGCGTGGCGTGTCCAAGGGGGATCGGGTATGCATCTACCTCCCCATGATCATTGAGGCGGCAGTCGCCATGCTCGCCTGTGCCCGGATCGGGGCGATCCATTCGGTGGTGTTCGGCGGGTTTTCACCCGATTCCATCAAGGATCGGATCCTCGATTCCGACTGTCGGACGGTGATCACCGCTGATGGTGGTTTCAGGGGAGGCAAAGTGCTTCCGTTGCGGGCCAACGTCGATGAGGCGCTCAAAAGCTGTCCCAATGTCCACACGGTTCTGACGGTGCGGCACAGTGGTACGGAAGTGAAATGGGTCGATGGTCGGGACATCTGGTATCATGAGGCGGCAGCCCGGGTGGAACCGGTCTGCCCTGCTGAAGAAATGGATGCGGAAGATCCTTTGTTCATCCTCTATACCTCCGGCTCCACCGGCAAACCCAAGGGGGTTCAGCATTGCACCGGTGGCTATAGCTTGTATACCGCCATGACCCACAAGTTCATCTTCGACTACCATGACGGTGACATTTTCTGGTGTACCGCCGATGTGGGTTGGGTGACGGGACATTCCTATATCGTCTATGGACCGTTGGCCAATGGCGCAACCTCTCTGATGTTCGAAGGGATCCCCACCTACCCCGATGGCTCCCGTTTCTGGCAGGTGATCGACAAACACCAGGTGACCATCTTCTACACCGCTCCCACCGCCATCCGGTCATTGATGGGAATGGGGGATGCGTTGGTCAAGAAAACCAGCCGCAAATCCTTGCGCCTGTTGGGTTCGGTGGGTGAACCGATCAATCCTGAAGCCTGGGAATGGTATTATCATGTGGTCGGCGAAGGACGCTGTCCCATCGTCGATACCTGGTGGCAGACTGAAACGGGCGGTATCATGATTACCCCGCTCCCCGGTTGTACCCCCTTGAAACCAGGGTCGGCAACCCGTCCATTTTTCGGCATCGAACCGCAATTGACCGATGCCGAAGGCAAAGTGCTTGAAGGGGCGACCGAGGGCAATCTGGTCATGGCCCGTCCCTGGCCCAGCATGATGCGTACCATCTACGGCAATCATCAACGTTTCATCGAAACCTATCTGTCGGCGGTCCCTGGGAAATATTTTACCGGTGACGGTTGCAAACGGGATGAGGATGGCTATTATTGGATCACCGGTCGGGTCGATGACATCATCATCGTGTCGGGCCACAATCTGGGAACTGCGGAAATCGAAAGCGCCCTGGTCCTTCATGAAAGTGTGTCGGAAGCGGCGGTGGTGGGGTATCCTCACAACATCAAGGGCAACGGTCTGTACGCCTATGTCACCCTGATGCAAGGGGTGGAACCGTCGGACAAATTGCTCAAGGAATTGGTTGCACTGGTACGTAAGGAGATCGGTGCCATTGCCCAGCTCGATATCATTCAATGGGCACCCGGCCTTCCCAAAACCCGTTCCGGCAAGATCATGCGGCGCATCCTGCGCAAGATCGCGGCCAACGAATTGGAAAACCTCGGTGATACCACGACCCTTGCCGATTCCACAGTGGTGGAAAGCCTGATCAAAAACCGCTTGAACAAATAGATGGATCAATACAGGTGCATCCAAAAGGATGCACCTGAAACAGCAAACCGTTGATTTTCCTGGGGCGCGAGGTCATGCGCCCTTTTTCTTTTACCACGATGAAGGAGCGTAGAGGACCAATGGGACGTGTTTATAATTTCAGTGCCGGTCCCGCCGTTTTGCCCGTGGCGGTACTGGAGCGTGCCCGGGATGAAATGCTGGATTATCAGGGATCCGGCATGTCGGTGATGGAGATGAGCCACCGTTCAAAGAAATATCTGGGGATCATCCAGCATGCCGAGTCGATGCTCCGGTCCCTGATGGGGATTTCCGACGCCTACGACGTGTTGTTTTTGCAAGGGGGTGCGACCCTTCAGTTCGCCATGGCCCCGATGAACCTGATCACCGATCCCAAGGGACAGACCGCCGACTATATCCTGACCGGTAGCTGGTCGAAAAAGGCGATGAAGGAAGCGAAGAAAATTTTTTCCCAGATCCGTGTGGCCGCCTCGACCGAGGATGAAGGATTTACCCGGATCCCCACCCGGGGCGAGTTGCGTTTGAATCCCGACGCGGTGTATGCCCACATGACCACCAACAACACCATTTATGGGACCGAGTTTCAATATACCCCTGATACCGGCAAGGTTCCGCTGGTCGCCGACATGTCTTCCAATATTTTGTCGCGGGTGGTGGATGTGAACCGGTTCGGACTCATCTACGCCGGCGCCCAGAAAAATCTTGGACCCAGCGGTGTCACGGTGGTGATCATCCGCAAGGATCTGGAAGGTCGGAACGCCAACCTGCCGGTGATGTTGGATTACAAGGCTCAGGTGGCAGAGCAATCGATGCTCAACACCCCGCCCACCTATGCCATCTATATCCTGGGGATGGTGTTGGATTGGGTCCGTGACCAAGGGGGGGTGGCAGGGATCGAACAACGCAACATTCGCCAGGCGGAGCGGGTGTACGGTGTGATCGATGCCTCGGGGTTTTATCAATGCCCCAACCAGAAGGAGAGCCGTTCACGCATGAACATTCCGTTTACTTTGAGCAAACCGGAGCTGACCGATACCTTCCTGGCCGAATCGACCAAGGCGGGGTTGATGACCTTGAAGGGCCATCGTTCGGTTGGGGGAATGCGTGCTTCGTTGTACAATGCCATGCCCGATGAGGGGGTGGAGGCTTTGGTCGCGTTCATGGTCGATTTTGAACGCCGGTATGGATGACGCCCCTTTACTCGGTTTCGCAATCGGTGGATGAATATGGATTGCGTATCGGAGTCGGTGCTGTTAACATCAAGCGATAATTAAAGAGAGCTTCCCTGAACCATCGATGCACGCAAGGGTTTGCCGGGGCGTAAGGTGTTTTGCTCGGGCTCCGGGAACTACAGCCTTAAACACGTCAACAAAAATGAGGAAAACATGACCGTCAGCTATAAAGAATTAGGCCTCGTCAATACCAAAGCCATGTTCAAGGCCGCCTTTGAAGGCAAGTTTGCCATTCCGGCCTACAATTTCAATAACATGGAACAACTGCAAGCCATCGTGACCGGCTGCGGCGAATCCGATTCCCCCTTCATCCTGCAAGTCTCTTCCGGTGCCCGGAAGTATGCCAACCAGACGCTGTTGCGTTACATGGCCCAGGGTGCAGCGGAACTGCTCAAGGAAATCAATCCCCATCTGAAGTTTGCCCTCCACCTCGACCATGGCGACACCCTGGAACTGTGCAAATCCTGCATCGACACCGGATTTTCCTCGGTCATGATCGACGGTTCGCATCATTCGTTCGCCGACAACATCGCCCTGACCAAAAAAGTGGTGGAATATGCTCATGGTCGCGACGTGACCGTTGAAGGTGAGTTGGGTGTGCTGGCGGGTATCGAAGACGATGTCGTCGCCGACAAATCCACCTATACCCGTCCTGAAGAAGTCGAAGAATTCGTCAGCAAGACCGGGGTCGATTCCTTGGCGATCTCCATCGGCACTTCCCATGGCGCCAACAAGTTTTCCCCCAGCCAATGTACCCGCAACGCTGACGGCGTTCTGGTTCCCCCTCCGTTGCGTTTCGACATCCTCGAAGAAATCGAGCGCCGCATTCCCGGGTTCCCCATCGTGTTGCATGGGGCCTCCTCGGTGGTTCCGACCTATGTCGGGATGATCAATGGCAACGGCGGTGCCCTGAAGGATGCGGTCGGCATTCCCGAAGAACAGCTGCGTCGGGCGACCCGTTCTGCCGTTTGCAAAATCAACATCGACTCCGATGGTCGTCTGGCCATGACGGCGATGATTCGCAAAGTCTTCAAGGACAAGCCCGCCGAATTCGATCCCCGGAAATATCTGGGACCGGCGCGCGACGAACTGAAGAAGATGATCATTGAGAAGAATAAGAACGTCCTCGGCTCCGCTGGCCAGGGCAAAGCCATCTTTGGTGGCAAGTAAGGTATGAACTTCAGGGACGGTGTGGTTTCACACCGTCCCTGACTTCGTTTTTGTGCAATATCCTTCCTGATTCTGCCAAAAAATCATTGAAAGAAAAAATGGGGTCTGGGGGCAATCCCCCAGACCCCTTTTTTCTTTTAATATTTGTTTAAAATCATTATATTGCAGTGAAACGATGTATTTCTACTTTGTTACATTCATTAACTGGAGAGGATGGCTGGCAATTGACTGATATACATAGGAATATTGAAAGAAAAAAGG
>PEAN01000012.1 GCA_002753735.1 Magnetococcales bacterium DCbin4 | reverse complement strand
GTCAGTTTGATTGAATTAGCCATAATGCGCACATTCTGACACATTTCCTGGCATTCAATAAACGGTTTATAGAAAATTAACGCATATGGGGCAATCCCCCAGACCCCTTTTTTTCCTCAATAATTTCAATGCGAATGGGGGGCTGAATCGTAACTTTTTTTCTTAATAGATACCGTCTTCTACCGTCAGGTGTGGCTGTTCGAGCCGTCCCGGATCGGCAAGGCCATCCCAGGGTGGCATTCCCGGTTGGGGGGGAACACGGATGGCGCTGTCTTGTTCCATGACGTTGAGCAGAAGGCCACTTTCCTGCAAACGATGCATGACCACTTGGCCACGACTGCCATAAGGAACTTCACGGGTCAGGCGGGCCGCGGCATCGACGCCCACCTCCCATGCGACCACCCGGGAAACCAGTTGAGGCGAAGGGGGATAATAACAGAGTCCCTCCCCCGCTTCACCCCCCTGATGACAGACCCCGAACAAGGTGTTGCCATAACCGGAAAGAAAACGGGCGTTGGGAAATTGGAGGCGAAACTCATGCAACATGCGCATGGTGATCCGCATCCCACCCAGGTAGATGAAGGTGATGCGGGAGCGAAGCGTCGCGGAAAGACGTTGCGCCAATGGAGACAGGATGGCGGGGGTGGTGAACAGGTGATGAATATGCTGTACGTCCAGGAGTTCCATGGATTGTTCCAGGACATGTTCCAGATAACGTCTGCGGGCCATGGAGTGTTCCGAAAGCCTGCGAAACCAACGCGGATCGAAATCGACGCTGAACGGGTCGGAACTGGTGGTCAAAAGGGCAATGCGATGGGCCACTTTGCCGATAATGTGGGGTCCTCCGGGACCGATCCACAACCAAAGCCCTTGATTGGACCAGAGACATCCCATCCGACGGACCACATCCAGGAATGGATTGACAAATGCGGATTCAAAATCGGCCATGGAATAAGCCGTGGTTTTTGGGACGCCGGTCGCACCTCCCGTCTGGGCGGTCACCAGGGAATGTTTTTCATGCAAGGCATGGAGGGAACGGGGGATAAACGCTTCGATCGGTCTTTCGCGCAGGACTTCAAGCGACATCGGCCCCAACAACGGCAGATCATCGAGTCCGCAAATCCGTTTCCGAAGCGAAAATCCGAGCTGCGCCTGTCGTTCGAGCCAATAGGGTGTTCCCCCTTCAGGGTGCAGATGGATTGCCAGGATCCGGCGCAACCATTCATCGCGGTCCATGATCATGTTTTTCTCCCGCCAAAGCATGTCAGCAAAAACGGAAGCAGATATAGATCGCACAACCAAGCCACCACGACCGTGATCGCCGAGAGTAACCCAAATTGAGCGATGGGAACGATGTTTGAGACGGTCAAGGTCAGAAAAGCGAGGAATACCGTGACCGTGGTAATCCATAATGCCCCCTGAACCCGTGCCAGGCCCGTTTCCAGATCCCGTTCTTCGGCGAGGGCATGCAGCAGATGGATGGTATCATCGACGATCACCCCCAGCATGACACTGGCGACAAAAAAATTCATGCTGTTGATGGCAATGCCCATGAATACCATGAGGGCACCGGTGATCATCAGGGGGATGAAATTGGCCAGCACCGCCAGGATGAACACCCTCAGCGAACGAAGACTCAATGCCAGGAAGAGGGAAACCAGGAAAAAAACCACTGCAAAGGTTTGAACCTGACTGTCCAATAATTGCTTTTGCGCCGCCAGGATCATGGGTAATTGACCGGTCAGACGCAATGAAACGGGAGCAGTAACGGAAACCACTCGATGCCATAGATGTTCCAGTCGTTGAGAAAGTTCCGCATAATCAGTCCGTTGACTGAATCCGAGGGTCACCCGCATTCGTGTACCGCTGGCATCGAAGAAACGTTTCTTGATGGCAGGATCGGTCATGTTCGATAAATCGGTTCCTCCAGCCATGGCGGACAGATCGGGCCATTGGCGCACCTGGGTGAGAAACGCCTGGATTTGTGCCATCCAAACGGGATCGGTCAATCCCGATGGGGTGGTGCTTTGAATCAATAATTCCACATGGAGCAATCCCCCCAGATGTTCTTCGATATGGCGGTAGCCACGCATCAACTCCGATTCGGGCTTGAAGAAATGAAGGGCGTTGGCATCTGATTTCAGCCGTGGCAACACAAAGGCGGATCCCACGGCACAGACCATGAGCAGGATTCCGATGACCGGCCGGGCCACAGCGGCATGATCAGCCTTGAGAATTCCCCCTTTGACGACGATGCCGGAAACATCCCACCTTCCGGATACCATACGATAAGCGCTGGGAACGAATACCATGGCAGCCATGAAGGCAATGGAAATTCCCAAAGGAAGGATCCAACCCATCTGTCGCACCGCCTCCTGGGGTGAAAACAGAAAGGCGGTTGCACCCAGCGCCGTGGTGACCGTGGCAAAGGTGGCAGGTTTTAAAATATAGGCAAAGGCGGTGGCGAAATGGTAGGTGCCATCCTTGTTTCTGAGGGAATAAAGATGAATGACCGTCGTCAACACCACGCAAAAGACCAGGGGAAACAAAATCAGGGTGAACAACGTGATCCTCGCCCCCAACATGAGTCCGATTCCCAGACTGAAGGCCAAGGCCAGTCCCATGGCCAGCAATGTGATTCCCACAAGCATGAAATTCTTGAAATAATAAATCAGTACCCCCAATGCGGCAACCACCAGCAAGGTCACCACCCGCGTCAAATCCCGGGTAATGGCAGCCGTCAGCGTCTTGGAAAACCAGGGAACCCCTGCCCAATGGGCCGGAATCCCGGTTTTTTGCCATTGTTGTTCCAATTGGGTCACGATCCGTGGATGGTCTTCGCGGCGGGCGGGGTCCAGGAACAGCAACAATCCCAGGGTTTTCAAATCGCGGGAGATCAAAAATCCGATACTGCCGGGGGCTTGGCGTTGAATGTTTTCACGATTGGCATCCAGACGCTCCGGATCAAAAAAATCCAGTCCCCCCAACCCCCCTGACGCACGCGACCAGGCTTCCACCGGATCCATCACCCCAGAAACCCCTTCCATCCGGGCGAAGGATTGCACCACATCGACATAATCGTCCAGATAGGAACGGGGATACATGCTGTCGGCATCATCGGGGCGGGTCACCAGCAGATCGCGCAGTTGAAAAACAACCAGGACCGTATCATCGGCACCGAAGGCGTCGGTGAATTCCCGGTAGGTTTGGAACAATGCGCCATCCCGGTCGATCCAACCTTCAAAGGAATGTTCCACCTTGAGTCCAGCGAGCGGTTCGATCACAACCAGCAGCAACAGAAAGGTCAGTACCGAAATGAAACGAAAATGATGTTCAACATGTCGGGCAAGGGTCGTCGTCATTTCAGGAAAACCTTGCGACTTCGTCCAGGACGTGATCATTGATATTACGATAATACTGGCTTAAGAGGTGCGCAAATTTCAGCCCCGTTTCCCGATTGCCGCCGATACGGATCAAACCACGGAAAAATGCTTGTTTGGGATCAAGATGGCACCGAACGACGGCACGAAAGGTCGCTGCATCCAAATCGAACGAACAGTCGGGGGTTCCCGTCTCCTCAGTGGAGAGAAAGCGGGCCTTGCCGTGGGAAAAACAGAGGATTTGATCAAAAGGGGATGCCCCCGGGACATGAAAGCGAATGGATGCGGTGATAAACTTATTTTTTTCAAGAAAATCGGCACCAAAATCACCCCGGACCAATCCTTCGAAATAGCGATGTGGATCATCGATTCCCAAGGCATCCAGGGTCAACCTCCCCAGATGCGGGGTACGTTCCTCCCCTGCCTGCCATAACGAGAAAAATTGCCGTGCCACCCGTTCCGGATCGACCGGAACGGCCGATGACCCGTCAGGATCGTCGCTGTCCGGCTGAAACAAAACCGTGTGCTGGAGGTAGGGATCATAGGCCCGGGTTGCACGATGAAAACGACCTTCCAGGGCGTTTTTTGGGGTATTCTCGAAGTCAACGGTGGTACAGAACGTCACCCCTTCCATCCTCATGACCCGACAAAAAATATCGCGCAAGGTGGCCAGGGAACATCCTTTCCGGGCTACGACATGTCGGACTCTGATGGGATGTTTGCCCCGATCATCGACATCCCGCATCAGGGTATCGACCACCTGGTCGATGGCCACCAGGTTGATATGGACCGCCTCTGACGCAACGACCCGCATCGGGATGAACAGAGTATCGCCCTTGTTGCGGACCCCCAAGGCGGAAAGACGGCCGGATGCCTGTTCATGGTCCAGGCGGCAACAGGTGCGGATGAAATGCAACGCTTTCAAAAATGCGTATACCGTACCGACATCACTATGTTCCCCAATGGGAATTCCGCCGACAACGATACTGGGACGATGGATGCGCAGGGAGATGGGGGTCTTTTGTACCGCCTGGACGAGGTAGCGTTCCGCATCGAACTTGGAGCGTTCATAGGGGTTGTGGAATCCTTGTCCCACTTCCAGATCGGTCGAAAAGAATGGGACCGGTGTATCTCCTGCGACAAAGGCGGTACTGGTATGGATGAATACGGGAATATTGCTGCTGCAACACAGCTCAAAGGCATGCCGGGTTCCCAGATGATTGATCCGTTGCAATGCATCGGCCTGACGTTCCTCAAAGCGCGTCAATCCGGCACAATGGATGAACGTATCCGGTCGCAGATGACGCAACCGTTCCAAGGCGGAGGTGCTCAGACCACAGTTGGGGTGCGTGACATCGCCTGCGACCCATTCCAGCCGCGAAATCGCTTCGGTTGACAGGGCACCCAAAGGTTCCAGGGCACGGCGAATTCTTTCTTCAGGGGCGCAATCGTGGGGGCGAACCAGTGCCAAAACCCGAAAACCCGAGGTGAGCAACCGGACCAGGAGGTGTCTGCCAATATACCCCGTCCCCCCGGTAAGGAAAACCCTCCGGTCCGGTCCTTTGGGGGTATCGTTCATCGATTGAAGGATGAGGAGGCCCGATCAAGAATGGCATCCGCCGCATGGAGCAGTTCCACCTTGGCTTCCTCTTTGCCCGGAAGCTCCGCTTGGAACAGGCGATGGACCGAACCATCCCGGTCGACCATGAAGGCGGCGTAACCCTTCTTCCCCAGGTCTTCCACATGTAATGCCGCAACCATGTCTCCACCGCGATCCACGACGACCTGTGATCGATCCAGGTTGTCGATGATTCCCCTGGCGCGAATATCGCGTTCTTCCTTGATCTGCCGTAAACTGGAGGTCGCCAGCAGTTTTTTCACCAACCACGGTGCCTTGTTGACCGCAGCCACCCCCAGGAATTGTTCCGGTGCCATGGTCCAGTGTCGGGCATGCCAGCGGAATGGAAGTTCCTCCAACAGGGGAAACGTGGCATGGGAACCGACGACGATCAAGACCGGCCTTTTTTGCAGCAAATTGGCCAGGGTGCTGACATCACCAAAACCGGCCAGTTCGACTTTCTCGGGCAGGTCGCGAATTTCCACGCCCCATCCGATTCCAGGTCTTCCCATCCCGCCCAACAGAATACCGACAATACCCAGAATGATGGAGATGTGACGCTTTAAGATTGACATATTTTCTCATGGGAACAACGAGTTCTCAGGTCTTTCCATGCCAAGGGGAACCGGGATCCCATTCCTTGAAGCCATGCAACGAATCAAAAGCGAAAACCGGTGGCATCAGAACACCACCGGTTTCCAACACCGATCTTGATAACGATTATTTGCTCGGCACCTGTTCCAGTTCGGTCAACACCCCATTGAAATCCTTGGGGTGCAAGAACACGACGGGGTTGCCATGGGCACCGATCTTGGGTTTTTCGTTCAGCACCTTGACGCCCCGGTCCATCATGGCTTTGGTCGCAGCCACCACATCCTTGACCTCATAGCACACATGATGCATGCCACCACCCGGATTCTTCTTCAGAAATCCCGCTACGGGGCTGGCATCTGACAAGGGATGCAACAATTCCACCGTGGTATTGTCCAGGCGGACCATCACCACCCGCACCCCATGTTCCGGCAAATCGAACGGGGCTTCCACCCGCGCTCCCAGATCATCACGATACCGGGCTGCCGCCGCATCCAGATCCGGCACTACGATGGCCACATGATTCAGACGTCCAATCATCATACACTCCTTTGGGTTGGATTGATTTATTTATTCAAATTCAACGATAACCTGACCCACCTCCACCGTATCACCAGCCTGAACCAGGATGGCCTTTACCCGCTTGCCGTCCTGTTCGCAACGGATGGTGTTTTCCATCTTCATCGCTTCCAGAATACACACCGTCTGACCCGCGTTGACCGTCTGACCGATCCCAACCAAAACCTTCAAGACCGCCCCCGGCATGGGTGACAGGATCAAACGACTGGTATCGGGTGGTTTTTTACGCAGCATGTGGCGTGACAATGCATGATGCCTCGGTGAACGCGCAATGGCCGTCACCGTTCGTCCGCCATGGGACATCAAAAATCCCTCCGCCAACCGGCGGATCCGGAAGGTACAGGGTTGATGGTGGATGACCAGGGACGCCAGGCGGCTTCCCGCCTGGTATTCATGGGTGACCACCACTGGATCTTCGGATTTGAACGCCACCATGTCACACCCTTCCTTGTGCTCAATGGTCAGGTGCAACTCTTCATGCTCCACCATCACCACCAAATCCTGAAGGGCGGGAATCTGCCGATACAGAGAGGATTCCACCGATTGAATGACCGCCACTGCCACCGCAAAGGCCCGTGTCCCTTCTTCCGAAGGTCGGGCACCGGTAAAACCTTCTGGAAAAACTTCCTGAATGAAGGCGGTGGTATAATCACCTGCAATAAAACGTGGATGACGGATGATCGAATTCAGCAGATCGATGTTGTGGTCCAATCCGGAGATCAAAAATTCATCCAGCGCAAATTCCATTTGAAACAATGCATCTTCACGGTTGTGCCCCCAGGTGATCAACTTGGCGATCATCGGGTCATAATGCATGGAAACCTCGCCCCCCTCGAACACCCCGGAATCAACCCGAACTTTGGAGTTTTCCTGGGGCGGCCGATAATAGACCAACCGTCCTGTCGAAGGCATGAAATTGCGATACGGATTCTCAGCATAGACCCGACATTCAATGGCACAACCCTTGATCTTGACATCTTTCTGCGAAAATCCCAGTGGTTCACCCCGAGCCACCCGGATCATCTGTTCCACCAGGTCCAGGCCGGTGATCATTTCGGTTACCGCATGTTCAACCTGCAACCGTGAATTCATTTCCAGAAAGTAAAAATTCTTATCCTCCCCGACTACGAATTCCACCGTCCCGGCGGAATAATAACCGACCGCCTGGGCCAAGATGACCGCTTGCGCTCCCATCGCCCGGCGCATGTTGGGATCGACAAAAGTCGAAGGTGCCTCCTCGATCACTTTTTGATTGCGCCGCTGAATACTGCAATCACGGTCATTGAGCCAGAGCACCGTTCCATGTTTGTCTCCCAATACCTGAATTTCGACATGGTGTGGCTTATCAATAAACTTTTCAATCAAAAGACGATCATCGCTGAAAAAGGAACGTCCCTCATTGCGACAGGTCGTCCATGCTTCCAGAAGTTCTACTTCGTTGGAGGCAATCCGCATCCCTTTGCCGCCGCCCCCCGCTGCCGCCTTGACCATGACCGGATAACCCAGCTCCTTGGCCACCGTCAATGCATGATCGGCGCTTTCGATCACCCCATCAAACCCGGGAATGGTCCGAACCCCCGCCTGAATGGCAATCCGTTTGGATTGGATCTTGTCACCCAGCGATTGAATGGAGCCATATGCCGGACCGATGAACGTCACGCCGCGTTCTTCCAAACCACGACAAAATTCAGCATTTTCCGAAAGGAATCCATATCCCGGATGGACCGCATCCGCCTGGGATCGGTCGATGACCTCCAGAATGCGTTCCACGTTGAGATAGGACTGGGTACTCGGAGCCGGACCCAGCAGATAGGACTCATCCGCCTGACGGACAAACAGATTCTCCTTGTCCGCCTCGGAATAGACCGCCACCGTCCGTATATCCATTCTTCGGGCGGTCCGGATGATACGAGAGGCGATCTCGCCGCGATTGGCAATCAAAATTTTTTTCATGGATACCCCATCCCCGCTACAAAGGGATATTGCCGTGTTTTTTCCATGGATTGGTGATTTGTTTGTCTTTCAACATACGCAGACCACGGATGATTTTCCAGCGGGAAGAACTGGGCATGATAATGTCGTCGATGAACCCCCGCTGTGCTGCACGGAATGGGTTGGCAAAACGATCCGCATATTCCTTGGTTTTGATTTTGAGCAGGCTTTCAGCGTTATCCGACTTTTTCAAGTCGCCACGAAAAATGATTTCCGCCGCCCCCTTGGCGCCCATGACCGCGATTTCGGCATTGGGCCAGGCAAAATTCAAGTCACCCCGTAGATGTTTGGAAGACATCACATCATAGGCACCACCATAACTTTTCCGGGTGATGACCGTCACCTTGGGGACCGTGCATTCAGCAAAGGCGTACAACAACTTGGCCCCATGCCGGATGATCCCCCCCGATTCCTGATTGCGACCCGGCATGAATCCGGGTACATCAACGAAGGTGATGATGGGAATATTGAAACAATCGCAAAAACGGACAAACCGCGCTGCCTTGACGCTGGAGTCGATGTCCAAACATCCCGCCAACACCATGGGCTGGTTGGCGACGATCCCAACGGTTCCCCCGTCCATGCGGGCAAAACCGATGATGATGTTTCTGGCAAACCCTCCGTGAACTTCCATGAAATCATGGTTGTCCACCACCTTGTCGATCAATTCCTTCATATCATAGGGTCTGAGGGGATCATCAGGGATCAGATAATCCAGGGAATGTTCCTGTCGTTCCGGGGGATCACCCGCCAGAACAACCGGAGGCTGTTCACGATTGTTGGACGGCAGGAATGAAAGCAACCGCCGCAACTGGGTCAATAGCACCATGCCGTTGGGAAAGGCGAAATGGGCGACCCCCGACTGGGTGGAATGGACCCGTGCCCCGCCCAGGGACTCAAAGGTTTCCTCCTCATGGGTCACGGTTCGGACCACATCGGGACCCGTGACGAACATGTAGGAATTTTCCTCCACCATCATCACAAAATCGGTCAGGGCTGGAGAATAAACCGAGCCTCCGGCACAGGGACCCAGAATCGCCGAAAGTTGCGGTATCACCCCTGAGGCCAACACATTGCGTTGAAAGATTTCGCCATATCCGGCCAGGGATGCCACTCCCTCCTGGATCCGCGCTCCACCCGAATCGTTCAAGCCGATGACCGGCACTCCGGTCCGCGTCGCCAGATCCAGAATCTTGCAAATTTTTTGCGTATTCGACTCGGACAGCGTTCCACCATGTACCGTGAAATCCTGGGCGTAGACAAACACCTTGCGCCGATTGATCTCGCCGTACCCCGCAACCACGCCATCACCAGCGATCTGTTTTTTTTCCATGCCGAAGTCGTTGCATCGATGTTGGACGAACATGTCCAACTCTTCAAACGATCCTTCGTCGAGCAGCACTTCGATGCATTCCCGTGCCGTCAATTTGCCACGGGCATGTTGGGCCTCGATCCGTTCCAGACCGCCTCCCAAGCGGGCCTCTGCGCGCAATCGTTCAAATTTTTTTACAATCTCCTGCATGTTCAAACACATCCATGGTTGGTCAAAAGGAGTTATCCCACGGCGAATGCCTGCATGAGCATGCTGGCGGCACGCACGGCGGTGATTCTGCCATCACTCACCTTGCGGCGCAGGTCGGGCATCAGATATTGCACCTCGGGGTGAGAATCAAACCTCCGTTCCAATTCTTCACGCACCAACGTGGTCATCCATTCCAGATTCTGCTCCCGCCGCCGAGATTGCAGGACGCCATTGGCCATCATGACTTCCTGAAAGCGCAGCATGGATTTCCAAATTTCATCAATGCCAAGACCCGTCCGGGCGCTGGCCAGGAACACGGGCAGTTCCCAATCGGGCCGCGGATGATGCATCACCTGCAAAGCCGACCGCAGGACATGGGCCGCTTGTTTGGCGGAATCCTCGAATGGACCGTCCGCCTTGTTGACCACAATGGCATCCGCCATCTCCATAATGCCCCGTTTGATCCCCTGTAGCTCATCTCCCGCGTTGGGCAACGCAACCAGGAGGAAAAAGTCGGTCATGTCGGCCACGACGGTTTCACTCTGTCCCACGCCGACGGTCTCGACCAGCACGGTATCAAACCCCGCCGCCTCAAGGACCAGCATCGTTTCCCGGGTTTTGCGTGCGACCCCGCCCAAAGTTTCCCCGGCCGCCGAAGGCCGGACGAAAATATCATTGTTGGCCATCAACCGACCCATACGGGTTTTATCCCCCAGGACACTGCCACCCGACAGTTTGGAAGAGGGATCGACCGCCAAAATCGCAATCCGGCGTTTATTTTTAAGCAAATGCAGACCAAGGGCTTCAATCATCGTGCTTTTGCCCGCCCCGGGGGGGCCAGTGATGCCGATGCGCAAGGATTTTCCGCAATAAGGCAACAACTGCCCGATGATCTCCTGGGTCTGTTCTTCATCCTGATGCAGGGTGCTTTCGATCAGGGTGATGGCTTTGGCGATCATCCGCCGGTCACCCTGCAATACCCCCTGAACATAGGTTTCGGTATCAAACCTTGGCATTCCATCCTCCTGGCCAACCCCGTCAACGATCTGGCCTTCGTTGTGTCACACGACCCGCACACAGCCCCAACCAACCGACGGGCTGTCCAACCATAGCCGGACAGCCCGTCCATTGCTCATCCACATTGACACACGCATCCTGAACGCCTGCCGGCAGCTTCAATCACCACCGGCAGGATCAAGGACATCGTTTCAGCGTGCGATCCGCTGAATCACCTTGCGTGCCGATACCGCAACCGAGGTACCCGGTCCAAAGATTTCCGCAACCCCCGCAGCGCGCAATTCATCATAATCCTGCTGCGGAATGACGCCACCGCACACCACCACCACATCGTCCGCCTTCTTCTTCTTGAGTTCCTGGATCAATTCGGGAATCAAGGTCGTGTGGGCACCCGCCAGGGTGGAAACGCCCACGACATGAACGTCGTTTTCCACCGCCTGTTCCGCAACTTCCTGCGGTGTCTGGAACAAGGGGGCCAGATCGACGTCAAAACCGGCGTCGGCAAACGCCGAGGCGATCACCTTGGCGCCACGATCATGTCCGTCCTGACCCATCTTGACCACCAACATGCGCGGACGACGTCCTTCCTTGGCGGTAAAGGCATCGACATCCTTCTTGAGGTCGAGCCATTGGGGATCATCGGCCCACACCTTGCCATAAACTCCGGAAACCGTGCTGGTGTGCGGGGTATGACGGCCAAAGATTTTTTCCATCGCCTCGGTGACTTCGCCCAGGGTGGCGCGAACCCGCATGGCATTGACGGAAAGTTCCAAAAGGTTGCCCGTGCCCGACTCGGCTGCCTTGGTCAACGCATCCAGAGCGGCCTTGACCTTGGCAGAATCGCGATTCGCCTTGATCTTGTTGAGGCGATCGATCTGGGACAAACGAACCGCCTTGTTGTCCACCTTTCTGGCATCGATGGCTTCTTCCTGCTTCAGCTTGTACTTGTTGACCCCGACGATGGTCTCCAGACCGCGGTCAATGTTGCCCTGTCTGCGAGCCGCCGCCTCTTCGATGCGCCGTTGGGGCAGACCCGCTTCAATGGCCTTCACCATGCCACCCGCCTTGTCCACCTCTTTCATGACTTCGCGCGCCTTGTCGGCGATCTGCTGGGTCAGGGTTTCCATCAGGTAGGAACCACCCCAGGGATCGGCCACATGGGTGATGTGCGCCTCTTCCTGCAAAATCAACTGGGTGTTGCGGGCAATCCGGGCGGAAAAGTCGGTCGGCAGGGCGATGGCTTCGTCCAGGGCGTTGGTGTGCAACGATTGCGTACCGCCAAACACGGCCGCCATCGCTTCGATGGTGGTGCGCACCACGTTGTTGTACGGATCCTGGAAGGTCAGACTCCAACCGGAGGTCTGGCAATGGGTGCGCAACATTTTTGAAGAGGCTTTCTTGGCCCCGAATCCTTCCATGATTTCGCACCACATCATGCGGGCAGCACGCAGCTTGGCGATTTCCAGGTAGAAGTTCATTCCGATGGCGAAGAAAAAGGAGAGACGTCCTGCAAAATCGTCAACCCCCATGCCCCGTTCCACCGCCGTTTTCACATAATCCTTGCCATCCGCCAGGGTATAGGCCAGTTCCAAAGAGGCATCGGCACCCGCTTCCTGCATGTGATAGCCGGAAATGGAGATGCTGTTGAACAACGGCATGTTCTTCGAGGTGAACTCAATGATGTCGCCAACGATGCGCATCGAGGGGGCGGGCGGATAGATGAAGGTGTTGCGGACCATGAATTCCTTGAGAATGTCATTCTGGATGGTTCCGCGCAGTTCTTTCTGCTGCACACCCTGCTCTTCGGCGGCCACGATATAGCTGGCCAACACCGGCAGCACCGCGCCGTTCATGGTCATGGAGACGGAAATCTGTCCCAGGGGAATCCCGTCGAACAAAATTTTCATGTCTTCGACGCTGTCCACCGCCACACCCGCCTTGCCCACGTCACCCGTCACCCGGGGATGGTCGGAGTCGTAGCCGCGATGGGTCGCAAGGTCGAAGGCAACCGAAACACCCTGACCGCCACCGGCCAACGTGCGACGGTAGAAGGCATTGGATTCCTCGGCAGTGGAAAAACCGGCATACTGACGAATGGTCCAGGGCCTTCCGGCATACATGGTGGTATGGGGACCACGCAGGAAGGGAGCGAATCCGGGAAGGGTATCCTGATTGGACAATCCTTCGACATCCGCTTTGGTATAGACCGTCTTGATATTGATTCCGTCGGGAGTGGACCATTCCAGGGAGCTGAGCGGCTTCCCTTTGAGGCCTTTTTCCGTAGCGGCTTTCCAGTCTTCAAGGCTGGGCTTTTTGGATTCGGACATGGACATACCCTTTCGTCTTTTCTGGTCTTTCCTGGAGGAAACAGATGTTTGGATTCTATATCTCTTTGACGACCACGCCTCGACTTGACGGCGGGGGCCACGCATACTCGTTTGGGTGGACCGAATGTAATCGAAGTTCTCGTGGCCGTCATCCCTTTTTTTGAACTTTTTGTTGAAAAACTTGCACTTCATTGCTGAATGGTCCATAAAATAAAATTGTCCACCTTAACCTTATTTAATCTAAATCCATGAAAATGATTCAGAAAATAAAAAATTTCCCCGCCATTGTCCGTCAATCCCCATGGGGCTGGACGTGGGTCGGTCTCTACCTGACCTTGCACTATTCTCTGGTCCCATTGATTCCGACCGTGGAAATGTGGTTGTACGAAGTCATGAACGGGGTGGAACATGTGGAACGGATCGTCAATGCGGTGTTGGCGGTCGTTCTGGCGGGTGTCGTCGGTTTGGTGTTGTTGCGCGCCAAACGTCGGATCATGGCGCTGGCATTCCTGGGGATCGCTGCCCTGACCGCCTTGACCATCACGACCAATCCCGATGAGCGGGTCCATTTTGTACAATACGCCATCCTGGCAATGCTGATCCATCATGCCCATCCGGCGCGTGACCGGCAGGGATTGATCGATATCATGACCCTGGTGATGTTTGCTGGACTGGCGGATGAGATTCTACAATTTTTGCTCCCAGACCGTTATTTCGATCTGCGGGATGCCTTCATGGACACCATGGGTGGCGCGGTCGGTCTGGGATTGATCCTGGCATTCAAGCCAATCCCCACCCGACCCGGCGATCCCGGAACACCGGGCACCGACGCCGTCTGATTCCCGGCCCGGCGAGGAAGGTTCTTGTGACGCACCCTACCGCAGCGGCCAGTCATGGCGTATCCAAAGAGAATGTGGTTCGGATTGAATTCGACCAGGGAACCCTGACCCTTTTCGGCACCCCCGAAACGCTGGCTCCGGTGGCGGGGCATGTCCTTTGGGATGAACGTACGCTTTGTTACCGTGCCGAGGCCATGCATTATGGCCCGATCATGCTCACATTGCACAAATTGAAGATTCCATTCACCGACCATGCCCGGCGGTTTGCCACGCATCCCCTGGCACCCCGCAACGATCCGCCCCCGCGACCCCACCAGAAGGAAGCGTTTGAGGCATGGATCGGAGCGCAACGACGTGGTGTCGTGGTGTTGCCGACGGGCGCGGGAAAAACCCTGGTGGCCCACATGGCCATTGCCCATGTCCGGCGCGACACCCTCATCATTGTCCCCACCATCGATCTCATGCTCCAATGGCATGAACGGCTGGGGCAAAGTTTTGGTGTGACCATCGGTTTGTTGGGTGGGGGCAACCATATGCTTGAAACCATTACCGTCAGTACCTATGATTCGGCGGTGTTGTTCATGGAACGGATCGGAAACCGTTTCGGCTTGATCATTTTCGATGAATGTCATCACCTGCCCGCACCCAGTACCCGCCTCATGGCCGCAATGGCCATCGCACCGTTCCGCCTGGGATTGACCGCGACCCCCGAACGTGCCGATGGTGCCGAAGGAGATCTGGAACGATTGGTGGGGCCCATCTGTCACCGTTCCGAAATTGGCGAACTGGAAGGACGGTATCTGGCCCCCTACGAATTACGGACCATCGCCATTGATCTGGATGATGATGAACGGATTGCCTATGATGCCGCCTACACCCAATACAAGGAATTTGCCCGTGCCAGCGGCATCAGTTTCCGCAATCCCCAGGGATGGAGTCAATTCATCAAGGTTTGCGCCCGTTCCCAGGAGGGACGTCAAGCCTATGCCGCCTATCGGATGCAGAAGAAGATCGCCCGTGCCAGCCGCGCCAAGTTGCGGGCGGTCTGGCGGCTGTTGATCGGGCATCGGCATGAACGGGTGTTGTTGTTCACCGACGACAATGCCACCGCCTATGCCATCGCCGAAACCTTTTTCCTGCCGGTCATCACCCACCATACCCGTCCCGCCGAACGGGTTCGGTTGTTGGAGGGATTCCGCGATGGCACTTTGCCGTTCCTGGTCAATTCCCGCATTCTCAATGAAGGGGTTGATGTCCCCGATGTATCGGTGGGCATCATTGTTTCAGGAAGTGGTTCGGTACGGGAACATGTGCAGCGTTTGGGAAGAATTCTCAGGCCACGCCAGGGCAAACAGGCCATCCTGTATGAACTGGTCTCCGGCGATACGGCGGAAACCTTCACTTCCGAACGTCGCCGCCAACATGCCGCCTACCAGAAAAACACTCCGGACCAGGAGGAACAAAATGAGTCGGGATGAATTGTTCATTCCACATATGGATCCATTGGCAGCAGCGGAGGTCAAAAAACAGGGGAATGAGAACGTGACATGCTGACCAAGGAACTGCTCCGCTTCAACCGCCTCCGGGATGGCCGCATTCTCCCACGGTTCATCGACACGAAAAATCGGGGCTATTTCGATCTCGCCGGAGAGATGATCGCGATTTATACCCAGGCGAATGGTTTGAGCCATGAGGAAATTGCGGAGCTGGTGCAACCCGTCATCAATGCCAGCCGCTCTCCTTTGATTGCCCGGGGTCTGAACAAGTTGTTGCTGGACCGGTGTGAGTTTCGTGAACCTGACCCGAAACTGGAAGAGATTCGCCTGACGGCGTTCATGGAATCGACCCGGCAACTCACCGCCCCTACTGTTGGCCGCCTGGAAACCTTTCGCGACAACGTGGCCCGGGCATTGGGACATACTGCACAATCCCTGACCGCAACCCTTTTTTCCGACCTTGCCCACCGCCAGACCCTGGAACAATTCCGCCCCATGAGCCAGGAACGGTTGCTGCAACGCTATAATATGGCTCTGGTGCAGGGATTGTTGCTGGGGGCGACCCGTCTGGAATTGGAACTCATCGATACCGATACGGGTCGATTACGACAATTTTTCCGACAGTTGCGATTTTTCCGCCTGCTGTCAACCATTCAACAGAAGGCGATTGGGCATTACCATCTGGTGTTGGATGGACCGTTGAGTCTGTTCGACCAGGTCCGTCGCTATGGTTTGCAATTCGCATCCGTCCTTCCCGCCATCTGTCATCTGCAACAATGGAAGATCACCGCGCAGGTCCGTCCGAAAGGGGGAGAAACCGGTCAACTGACCCTGGATCAGGGAAGTGGTCTGGTCTCCCATTATGCCATCGGCAGTGTCCATGTTCCCTCCGAGTTTGAACGTTTTGCCAGCCGGTTTGAAGAAGAGGTCACCGATTGGACCCTTCTGCCCGATACCCAGCTGCTCCACCTGGAAGGATCGGACATCATCGTCGTCGATTTCACCTTTCGCCATCGCCAAAACCGGGTGGTCCACCTGGAAATGTTTCACCGCTGGCATCGGGCACCCCTCCTCCGGCGTTTGCAACAACTGGATCGCCAGGACGCCACCGACGACGTTCCCAACCTGGTGATCGCCGTGGATCGACATCTGGCCAAGGATCAACCCTTGGCGGAACAGTTGGCGAACTCCCCTTATTTTCAGGCACACGGCTTCCTCTATAATGAATTCCCTCCCATCAAACGGGCAGTCAAAAGCCTGGAAAGTTTCATTCCATGAGGGAACAAACGCACCCGTTGTCCAGGGTATACCTGGTTTTGAAAATCAAAAAACAATCAATTGCTATTTTTTGGTTTCACTGTCGTTAAAGATTCATATCCACGCTGCTTGTCAGCCTTGGTTGAAATACCAAGAATCATATGTTCGACCGATCCCCGGGGCAGCAGCCAATCAAACAGTTTGAACAAGGGGCGGTACAAGGGGGTTCCAGGACGTACCCCGAATTCATGTTGAAGAAAACGCTTCATACCACTCTTCCGGGAACATGGGATGATCTTCTTGACCTCAAATCCATGTAACAGACATTCAATCGCCAACTCCGACCGGGTCAAGCGCCATTGATAGAACACATGGGTCACATCCTTTGGGTCATGAACCAATTCCATGTTCTTTTCCGGTGCCAGGAACAGATCACGCAACCAATGACGGAGATTGTGAAAAGGAACCGTGATGATCAAATGGCCGCCCGGTTTCAAGATCCGCCATGCTTCCTGGAAACATGGCGCCAAACCAATCTCAAAATGTTCGAAGGTTCCCCATGAAATGATGGCATCGAAAGTATCTGGCGCAAAACCGGTCTGACGGATATCCCCGGTCACAAAGTCGCACTCTGGATATTTTTCCAAAAGACGTTGGATCGTGTCTGCACTCAGGTCCATACCGGTGATGTGTTTTCCCTGGTGGGTATAATAAATGGTCCATTCTCCCATGCCGCACCCGGCATCAAGAATACGGCTTCCCTCCGGCAGGGTGGAAAGATAGGAATCGACGAGGGGATGGAGTTCATGTTCCTGAACATCCTGTTGGGCATGATCCGTAAGCAGTCTGTGTTCCCACACTCCGGTCCAAAAGGTTTGGACTTGATCGACTTCGTTTGCTGCACGTGCATCTTTTTTGATGAAGGAATAATCTTTTTTCATGGGTATTCCTTGGAGGTTTTGTGCGCCAACAGCGTACGTATCCTTGAGGAGACCGGCACAAAGGGTTCCACCCTTGCCCCAGCCATTTGTGACCAGTCGCCGTCGGCGCGCCACAAGCTGCCATCGGGACGGCTGCGCCAGCGGGCATGCAACCAGTTGTATTGATCGGCATACTCGTGGATCCAGCGTGCGAACACCTGATTAAGTTGAAAGGTGGCCTCCTCCACGGGATGATTGGATGATCTGGGTTCTTCCAGGTTGATCGGGGGCTGATAGTGAATATGATTGATGCCCGGGGCATTTCGGGTCACCACCACGGGGACCAGGGGAATCTTCAGTTGCAGTGCCAGACGGCCCGCCCCGGGCGGACACATGGCGGGCAAGCCGAGAAAAGGGACCGCCACCCCGCCCTGGCGAAAATTGATGTCGGTCATGACGACCAGGACTTTTCCCCGTTTCAAGGCGCGGATTGCGGCTCGAACATCGTCACGAGGAATCCATTCAATGTCATAGATTGAACGGCGTTGCTGAAAAAACTGTTCGCTCAGGGGATTGTTGGTGGGTCGATACAGGCAGGCCAGCGGCAGACCCAATGTACGCGCACCATGAAACAGACCCGACTCCCACCCCCCGAGATGAATACTGGCAAGGATGGCCCCACGACCCGATTGAAACGCATCCAGCAGATGATGCGTGCCGCTGATACCGGTGAATCGCACCCCATCCGGCTGCAATCCCTCAACGTAACTCATGAAAATATTGCGAAACGCAAGGACGCCCAGGTCAAAGCGTTCCTTTTGGGACAGATGGTCGCCATAGATCAGACGCAGATTGGTCTGGCACCAGGCCCACTCCCGGCGCAAAACCCTTCGGCCAAGATTTCCCAACGTCATGGCCCGGCGACAGGAGACTCCAGGTTCCTGAACGTCCAGCCATACGGACAACGCCCGCACCAACCACCATTCAAGACGATGGGACCATCGATGGGTCATGGTTCAAACATCCTCACCCTTTCGGGTCCTATTCCAGATGCGCCCCTTTCCATGCATACCAGAAGGTCCCGACCAAGCCAAAAGCAAATGCAGTGTACAGATTGATTTCGGGTCCCCACTGCCATAACAACGCCCCACAAAACGCAGCCATGGCCACAAAAAGGTCTCTGATCAGATAATACAGACCAAAAAGGGCTGCTTTCCGACCTTCAGGCGCCAATTCCATGATCATCGCCTTGCGGGTTGGTTCGCCAAATTCTTTCAGGCCACGCAGGATGAATACCGCCGTCAGCGGCCAAAATCCGTGGGCATGCAACAAGGCCAGAGGAAACAGGGTAAAGGCAATGAAGGTTGTCAGCACGAACCCTTTTTTCCCCCCCTTGTCAGCAAGCCAGCCCACGGGAAGATAAATAGCCATGGCAGTGAACATTTCGATGGCGGTGAGCCAGCCGAATTCCACCGCGGTGACGGGTGCGGCAATGCTTTTCATGCACCAGATCACGACGAACGCATAAGGAATCTGTTCGCAAAAACGGACCAGGACATCCGCGACCAGCAGGCGTCGCAGGGGAAGCGTCATCCATGGCCACAGCTTGAATGGATTGCCATGCGCCGACGAGGCGTTTGTGGCGGGGGTATGATCATCAAGCATCCGTTGTTGAATGACGATGGCCACCAGGCACAGGAACAGGGCCACGGCGAAGGAAGCGCGCACGCCATCCTTTTCCCCCAGCCAAGCAATGAATCCCCCGCCCATCATGGGTCCCAGGGCCATGGGGATGCGGCGAACCATGGAATGGACCGACACCCCCATCACCCGTTTATTTTTGGGCAGGACCTCACTGATCAATCCCATGATGGCAGGCATGGAGATGGCCGACCAGGAGAGGAACAATACTGCGCCCGCCAATACCGCTTCCCAGGCCGGCACCAGCACAACCAACAGGAAGCCCGAGGCAGCCAGCACGTTAAAAAAAAGCAATGCCCGCTTATGACCCCATCGGTCGGAAAGATAGCCCCCGGGAAAGGCGTACAGGGCCCCGAGGAGGTTGTCCAAAGCACCCAGGAGACCGATGGCAAGCGTTCCGCCACCCACGGCAAGTATGTAGATGGGAAGAAATCGATCTGCCATCCGTTCGCCCATGCCGACCAGAACCACCATGGTCAACATGCCCACGATACTGCGGCGCAGTCCCAGAAAGTCGGCGGCCCTTGAACGAAGTTCGGCGTTCACAAGGTTGGTCTATGCATCGGGGTTGCCCGCCACTTCCAGGCGGCACCAGGCATAAAGGGCGTCATACACTTCAAATTGTTTTTCCAGGTTGACGTGGTCATCGGGGTAACGCAATCCAAAACCGACCGCAATGGCTTCAAAGCCGGTCGCCAGCGGGTCGGCGGACAACATTCCGGTATCGGCAGCGTTGATGACCCGCGCCATTCGGAGCAGCGCCTTATCGGTCAGGCCATATTCCCGGATCAACACCGAAAAGGTACACAGATCGCCATCATGATGATATTTGGCACCGGGGGTATCAAAGGAAATGGCCTGCTCCCGTTCCGCCATGACCAATACCCGGGATTTGGGGACGAAGATGAATTTGGCTTCGGAATCAAGAAACCGCCGAATCAACCAGGGGCAGGCCACCCGGTCAACATGAATGTGGGAACGGGTGATCCATTTCATGGGTATTCTCCTGTTGAACGAACGAACCTGCACTGCTGGCGGCATGATATCACACAATCCCGGGCGGTATCCACTCCAGGAGCATCCCAAGAAATCAGGCCATTCCCGCAATGATCCTCCAAAAGGCAATGGAAACATCGGCAACGGGATGTTATGCTTGCACGCTTTATCGGAAAGGGTGCGGAATGGAATTTCAATTCCGGTAAGACCGGGTCAGAAACCAAGAAATGAGGAAACCATGGCGGATGTTCAGGCACGCATCAAGTTGATTGAAGGTATTCAATTACTGGGAGAATCGGGTTCGGGCCACACGGTCGTCATGGATGCCCACCAGGATCTTGGTGGGCGCGACATGGGGATCAGACCCATGGAATTGATTTTGATGGGTCTGGGGGGGTGCGCCAGCATCGATGTCCTTTCCATTCTCAGAAAAGGTCGCCATGAGGTTCAGGATTGTGTCGCCACGCTTCAGGCGACCCGGGCGCCGACCGATCCCAAGGTGTTCACCGCCATCACCATCCACTTCATCGTCACCGGCAAATCGATTCCAGAAAAAGCGGTGGCCCGGGCCATCCAACTGTCCGAGGAAACCTATTGTTCCGCCTCGGCCATGCTCGGCAAGACAGCCAGCATCCATACCACCTTTGAAATCCGGGAGTCTTGACCATGGCGTTATTACGGCAGACCATCGCACTGTTCCTTCTGTCCTTGTTTCTGACCATCGCGCCATTGCAGGCGGAAACCTTCACCCCCCAACCTGGAACGGACTACGCCCCCATTGTTCCACCGGTTCCCGTGCCGGCGGGCAAACCTGAGATCGTCGAAGTGTTCAACTTCAAATGTCCCCACTGCTATGATCTGCATCCCCACCTTGAAGCATGGTTGAAAAATAATGGAGATCGTTATCAATACCGGTCGATGCCCGTCTATTGGGGACGTCAGACCGATCTGCCGTTGCGTGCATTCTTCGCCGCCGAGTTTCTGGGCCATGGCCCGCAGATGAAATCAGCCATCTTCAAGGCGTATTTCGAAAACAATCTCAATATTGAAGATATTCATGAGCTGGAATACATCGCGGAAGAGGCCGGGGTGGATGCGGGGAAGTTCAAGAGTCAATTGCAATCCTTTGGGGTCTCATCCAAGGTTGCCCAGGCGTTGAGCCTTCAAAAAGCCTATGGGGTGAATGGCACGCCGACGCTGGTGGTCAATGGTAAATATCAGGTTTCCTTCGGTCACCATGCCAAGGGCGATCCCAAGCGGTTGGTGGCCATCATCGAAGCTCTGGCGGCTCAATGAGGGTACTGGCAGCCATCAAGGAGGTTACCGATCCCGCCATCCCGATCCATCTGTTCAGCGAGGGACCAACGTTACATCGGGAAGCGGTGCCCGGGGTGATCAATCCCTTCGATGAAATCGCCCTCGAAGAAGCCATCAGACTTAAAGAACAGGGGATCGCTCAGGAAGTGATGGTGGTGGGAGCCGGCCCGGAAACGTGGGAAGGAACGCTCAGGACCGCCCTGGCAATGGGTGCCGACCGGGCGCTCCTGATGCGGATGGATCCAGGTGCGCAACCCCTGGAAGTCGCCCGTGGTTTGGCATTTTGTGCCCGGGAATATGCCTGTGATCTGATCCTCATGGGGCGTCAGGGGGTCGACTGTGATCATGGCGTAACCGCTCCCATGACGGCGGGAATGCTTGGCTGGCCGCAGGCAACCTTCGTTTCCCGGATCGAGTTTGATCAGGATCGGGTAACGGTCATGCGGTCGGTGGAGGGTGGCCAGGAACGATTGCAGCTTTCGTTGCCCGCCGTCATCAGTGTCGATCTCGGGTTGAACACCCCCCGCTATGCCAGTTTACCCAACATCATGAAAGCTCGCGCCAAGCCGGTTGAGGTTCTCTCCCAACCCCGATCACAAGGGGTGTCGTGGAAGATTGCCGCCTTTCTCCCCCCCCCGGCACGTCCCGCAGGTCGGCAGGTCGCTTCGGTCGAGGAACTGGTGGAGCAGTTGGATCGTGCGGGAGTCCTTCCTTGAAGGTGTTGGTCATCGCCAGTGATCGTCTCGGTGCCCCTTCGGCGGCGACGGCCCGGGCGGTAACGGCAGGCATGCAATTGGGTACAGTCGATCTCCTGGCGGCAGGACATGCCAGCAAGGACAAGGGTGCGGCGGGACGGTTGCTGGCTGGGGTCGAAAAAGTAATCCATGTGACCCACGCGGATGAATTTCCCCCTTCCACGGAAAATCTGGCTTCGCTCATCGCCCGGCTTGCACCGGGTTATCGTTGGATTCTGGCGGTTCATGACGGTTTCGGTGCCGACCTGATTCCCCGGGTGGGGGGGCTGTTGGCCACTTCCCCGGTCACCCAGGTCAGTGCCATCACCGATCCCGTCACCTTGATTCGTCCAGTGCATGCGGGACAGGCCATGGTCCGGGTGGTTCTTGAACGATTCCCCGCCCTTTTGACGATTCGCCCGACCGCATTTCCTCCCGCCCCCATGAGTTCATCTCCCGCCCCGGTCATGGAACTTGAATGCGTGCAGGCGGTCCCATCGGGACGGCATGAAGGGTTTGTGTCGATTTCAAGTCAGAGGCCCGATCTGTCACAGGCGGCCATCATCGTCGTGGGAGGACAAGGTCTGGAATCATCCGGAAGTTTTGCTGCGGTGGAAACCTTGGCGGATCGACTGGGTGCCGCTGTTGGAGCCACCCGTGGCGCCGTCGATGCGGGGTTGGCCTCCAGTGACCTGCAAATCGGACAGACGGGACGGATCGTTGCCCCCGATCTGTACATCGGCCTGGGGGTTTCGGGCGCCATTCAGCATCTGGCCGGGATCAAGGATGCAAAAGTGATTGTTGCCATCAACCATGATCCCGATGCCCCCCTGCATGCCGTGGCTGATTTCTCCCTGGTGGCCGATCTTTTCGATGCCGCAGCGCACATGGGTCAAATCCTGTCAAAGGGGATCGACATCATCAACTTAAAACATGGAACCGTCCGATGATCATTCTTGGTGTCAATGAAGGTCACAACGCCAGCGCCGCCCTGCTCGTGGATGGCAAGCTGATCGCCGCCATCAGCGAGGACCGCCCCACCCGCCAAACGACCCGTTCCGGTTTTCCGTTCAAGGCCATCGAAGAATGTCTGGCCCTCGGAGGGATCACCCTGGCCGAAATCGACCGGGTTGCCCTTTCCACGTTGCATCTGCCACCCAAATATTTTTGGATCCCCCGGGAATCCTTCTCCATCCGGGACTTCTGGCGCGAACAAAACGAATTTTGGAAACCTCGCTTGTTCGAGGGAAAGCGTCCCGTCTACATGGATGTATTCAAAGACCGGATGGATCCATCGCGCTTCATCTACGATCCTTCATTGATCAAAGACGAGGATGACTGTGTCGGAATGCTTGAAGCCAGACTGCGGCATCATGAGCGCTTTTTCGGGCTGCCCCGGGAGCGCATTTCGGTCCATGACCATCATACCTGTCACGCCTGGTATGCCTATATGGTTCATCCCAGACGGCTGGATCAAGACCTGCTGGTGTTTGCCGCCGATGGGGCTGGCGATGGCGTCAATGGAAGTGTCTGGCATGGAGTGCGTGGCCAGCCGTTGCAGGCGCTTCATCGGACCAACCAGTGCAATATCGGCCGCATCTATCGCTATGTCACGCTGCTCCTGGGGATGAAGCAGTTTGAACATGCCTTCAAAACCATGGGACTGGCACCCTACGGCAACCCCAAGTATGGGCAACTCGCCTACGAAGTCTTTGCCGAAACCCTACAGGTGGATGGACTCGGGTTTTCCTACAGGATCAAGCCAAAAGATCATTTTTTCCATTTCAAGGAACGATTGGAAGGATTGCGTTTCGACGGCATCGCCTGGGGCATCCAGAAACGTACCGAGGAATTGTTGTCGGAATGGGTTGGCAATGGGGTTGCGGCAACGGGATGCGGCAATGTGGTCATGACCGGCGGGGTTGCCATGAACATCAAGGCCAACAAGGTGGTATGGGAACGGCCCGATGTTCACAGCCTGTTCGTCCCTCCGGGGTCGGGTGATGAATCACTTTCCATTGGGGCCGCATGCAAGGTGGCGGTCGATTTTGCGTCGGTTCCCGGTGAGACCATCAGCGAATGTCTCCCCATGACTTCGGTCTATCTGGGGCCCTCTTTCCATGATGACGAGATTCGCAAACGACTTGACCGCACATCCGGACTGGATGGTTGTACCATCGAAACGGTACAACTGCCCAGAATCGCCCAACTTCTGGCGGCAGGACATGTGTTGGGCCGGTTTTCGGGACGTGCTGAATTCGGTCAGCGCGCCTTGGGCAATCGTTCCATCCTGGCCGATCCTCGCCCGCGCGAAGTGGTGCGGACCATCAATGAAATGATCAAACAACGTGACTTCTGGATGCCCTTTGCCTCCAGTGTCCTGGCGGAACGGAAGGATGACTATGTCATCAACCCCAAAAATCTACAGGGCGACTATATGACCCTGGCGTTCGATTCCACCCCCGAGGGCCAGCGCGACATGATCGGTGCCTTGCATCCCTATGACAAAACCTCGCGTCCCCATGTCGTCGAACGAGACGCCAATCCTGGATATCATGCCCTGATTTCCGCCTTTGCCCGCGAAACGGGGGTCGGTGCCCTGCTGAACACCTCGTTCAACCTGCACGGGGAACCGATTGTCCATACCCCGGAAGATGCCATATCGACGTTTCTGCGTTCAGGTCTGGACCATCTGTTGTTGGGGGAATGGCTGGTATCGAAGCCTGGAAAATCTTGATCTCATTTTGGAGTGACCCACATGTCCCATGTTTCCGATCCCGGCGTGAACGAACGGCAACGCGTGGAAAAAAGTGTGCTGGATGTGTACCAGAAGGTCAACCCATCCACGCGATTCCTTGATCGCAGTCGCGCCGACTTTGAACTGGAAGGGAAAAAACGCCTCCGCCTGTTCAGAGACTATTTGAAATTTCCCCTGAAAATGTTTCAGGGGGCGAATATGTTGGACTTCGGCAGCGGGACGGGCGAACGAACCATCTTCTATAATCAATGGGGCGCACGAATGACCATGGTGGAGATGAATCCCCTGGCCATTGATCGCGCCAGAAAGATTTTTTCCCAGTATGCCCTCCCTGGCTCCGAATATGAATTCATCGAAGGATCGTTGTTCGATGTCCAGCTTCAGGGATCCTTCGACATTGTTGCCTCGGACGGGGTGTTGCATCACACGGCCGCCAAAAAGAGTGGATTTGACCGATTGGTTTCCTTCTTGAAACCTGGTGGGTTCGTGTTTCTTGGTCTTGGCACCAAGGGAGGTGGTTTTCAGCGAAATCTGCAACGACTGGTCCTGTATCATTTTGCCAAGAACGAGGAAGAGATTGTTCAATTGGCCGAACGGTTTTTTCCCGAGCATCTCGACCGGGCCGAACGTTTTGGACACCGTTCGCGTACCGCCATTATTTACGATACCTATGTCAATCCGCGCATCGATACGACGTCCATGGAAGAAATCATGGGATGGTTTCGCCAGCATGGAATTCAATATTATTCCAGTTGGCCTGGAATCACCCCCATGCAATGGATCGATGTTCCGGCCAAGGGGGATATGGAACATCTGATCATGGAGGAAGGGATTTCAGCATTGCCGGAACTGTTGTGGATGGCCCATCAACATTCAGACCGGGAACAGTCAGCCGATTATCTGGCATGGTCGAAAGAACTCCACCATCTGGAACAACAGGTGTTTGATCCCATCGCCAATGTCACCCCCGGGACTGGTATCGATTGGCGGGAGTTTCATACCTCTCTGGCCCAATTGAATGACGTTTTGGAACGATTGGATCCGTTCCGCCCAGATCGTATGCGCCTCCATGGCCTGTTAGGCGAGATTTTGACCTTGGTTTCATTGATGAAGGAGCGGAAGGTTGCGGAGGTTGAACAATTCTTGAAATCGACCCGTCATCTGTTCCGCGGCGCCAGTGGTGCCGGCATGAATTTCATCATGGGGTATTCCCCTGAGCCTTGATATTCACTTAAGGATGATCAATAATTCAAGTTTAGACAATATCCCTCGTGATTAATATGATAGATCATTTATCATGCTGCCAGGGCGGTGAAGTCACCATGAACTGAGACCATCTCATCTCAAAAAGTTTACGGGCATCATCATACCCCTTGGCGCGCCATCCGAACACGGCACCCGCAAAACGCAATACTTCGGGATCGGATACCCCTTCCAGCAATGGATCGATGACGGAGGGAAGCACCGCCACGTCATTCATCAATCCAAGAATGTTTTGAATCGCCTTCAGATTTTGCACAAAATTGCGCAACTTGTCTCCTGGAAACAATGTGGAGAAAAAGTCCGTGGCATAACGCAATTTTTTGCATTCAATTCGTAGTTCATGCAATTGCTCGTCGGACATGGAAGCCAGATCCTTGCCGCGCTGGCAGGTTTTGGAAAGTCGCCGATCCAGGGTACGGATGGCAAAATCCCGTACGCTTTGGGTCATCTTGAGCCGGTCGCGGGCGGGCATGTCCCATTGAAACCATCCATGATTTTCAAGCCACTTGGAAAATTCTTTGATGAAGTTTTGATAACGCTGACTGTTCAATGTTTGTTGGAGCTGAAGTTGAAGTTGGTCGCGTCGGGTACGGGTCAATTCCCGCAACACCTGTTCACCATGCGTGAATGGTGTCTTACCAGCCAGAGGAGAGATGGATTCATTCAGGAAAACATCCATATCCCGGGCAGGTCCCAAGGCATTGGCAATCCAACGCATGTCGTCGGACCAGGGAGAAAGGAGGTCAGGGGCGATCACCCGGGAAAAAACCGACAGGGCGGAACGCATGCGACGCAAGGAAACACGCATCTGATGAATCCCTTCGCAATCGGAATTTTCATAGGCAACCGGTGCCCAGCCGCACATGGCCTCCAGGTCGTGTTGAAGAATCAAACCAAAGGCGTCACTGACGCCGTGTCGATTCATGAGTTGAACTTCCGCAACATTAGGGTCAGAGTTGATACGCACCCGTTTCTCCCCATTCCTCCGATGGACACCTGCGCATTTGTTTGGCGCAGAATCCTATCTGTCCCGGGAGTTCCTGTCCACGAAGTTTGCCTTCCTCCACCCCATAAAGGGGGATTTCGCTTCCCGGGTGAAAAATACTTTGTGGTTCCTTGATAAAATGCCGATCAAGGCTTGAACGGTGTACCATGGACCAAACCCTCATGGCATCCTTGAATCCTTTCATTCGATTCCAGCAACCCGATTTGGAGTCTTTCATGTCGGAAGTCAAAGAAAAAGCGGAAAATAAACAGATCGTTCTCGGTGAAGGAAGCAAACAGGCGCAACCTTCGGAACGGCCAAAAATAAATAAGATGGACAATGAAGAATACCTCGAAATCATCCACGAGTTGCACATCGAACTGCTGAAACTCCAAAACTGGGCCAAAGCTTCGCGTACGCGAATCGCTGCCCTGTTCGAAGGACGGGATGCCTCAGGCAAGGGAGGAACCATCAAGCGGTTCATCGAACACTTGAATCCTCGCGGATACCGGGTCGTGGCATTGAACAAACCGACTGATGAAGAAAAATCGCAATGGTATTTTCAGCGTTATGTGGCCCATTTACCGTCGGGTGGGGAAATTTGTTTCTTTGACCGTTCCTGGTACAACCGCGCCGGAGTTGAACGGGTCATGGGGTTTTGCAGCCGGGATGAAGTCCGCGAATTTTTACGCTCTGTGCCGTTGTTCGAGGAAATGTTGGTCAAATCGGGAATCATCCTGTTCAAGTTTTATTTTTCCGTCAGCAAGGAAGAACAGTTGCGACGGTTCAAAAAACGGGAAGTGGATCCACTCAAACAGTGGAAACTCAGCCCGGTGGACAAAGAGTCCCAAGACAAGTGGCGTGATTATACCCAGGCCAAAGAGGATATGTTCTTTTATTCTTCCACCGCCACCTGCCCCTGGACCATCGTCAAGTCAGACGATAAAAAAAGGGCACGGATCAACAGCATCAAATATTTCCTGAGCAAGCTCGACTATACGGGCAAAAGAGAGGACTTGATGGATTATGACCCCCGTATCGTCAGGACGGTACAGGAGGAAATCGGAATCGATTGATTCAACGTCACAAGTGTTGATGATCTTTTTCGGGCAAGGCGGGAACGTTTTGTTGGAGTGAATGGAATTGTTGTTCCAACCATTCGATCCACTGGGACAATCCCGCGCCATTGCGGATTGAGATGGGAATGACCGGAGCCCGGTTGGCCAGTTTGCGCAGATGGGTTTCGGCGCGTTCCACCTTGAATTCGTCCAGGTAGGGCAACAGATCGGTCTTGGAGACCAACATCACATCGGCGATACGAAACATGACGGGATATTTGGCCGGTTTATCATCCCCCTCGGTCACCGAGAGCAACAGCACATTGAAATGTTGTCCCAGATCGTAGGCGGCAGGGCAGACGAGATTGCCGATGTTTTCGATAAACAAGATATCAACGGTATCCAGATCGAGATGGTGCATGGCATCATGCACCATGACTGCATCCAGATGACAGGCGCTGCCGGTATTGATTTGAAATGCAGGGATCCCTTTGGCGCGGATCCGTTGCGCATCGTTTTCGGTTTCGAGATCCCCTTCAATGACCGCCAATCGGTAGCGACCGGACAATGCATCGATGGTGGCTTCCAGAAGGGAGGTCTTCCCCGCTCCGGGAGCAGACATCAGGTTGATGGCCAACACGCCATGATGCTGCAAATGGTTTCGGTTGTGCTTCGCCGCATCATTGTTGGCGGCGAACACCGCCGACATGAGTTTCAGGGGTTTGTCTTTTTGAGACGGTGGCGAAGAAGTACACCCACAGGCATCACACATGAACGGCCTCCTGGTGGCTCAGGGTTATGATGATCCATCGGGGATCGACGCCCAGGAGGGATGTTCATGGGACATCCAGTTGCACTTGGGCCAGAATCAGCTCCTCCCCCCCGATGACCTCGGTATCAAGTGATGCACAAACCGGACAGGTCCAATCGTTGACAGCGATCTCCCGATCATTCAAACAATTCCGGCAATGAACGCGCAATGGATGATTTTCAATGGACAGCAGGCAGTCGGCAAACAGTGTTTCTTTTTTACTGAATTCAAAGGCATGCTGCAACAAGGTTGAATCGACACCGGAGAGCGGGCCATTGTAAAGATGAATGCCAACGATTCGTCCCCCTGGGTGTTGATCGGCAATGACGGTGACCTGTTCCATCAATGCCTGGCAAACGGAAAATTCATGCATCAAAATCTCATTATGTTGGCAATGTCATCCAACCTGTCAATAGGTTCTTGCAAATCATCATCGAAAACTATACGATACATCAAAAAAATAATTTGTGAATGTTCAATCATGAGCGCAGACGTTTCCAAGTTCAGGATATGGACCATGATGTTCGTGCATGGCTTGTTTCTTCTGATGGCCTTTTTTGTGCCACAGTTCATCCCCACATTGCTTTATGCCGGGGAACAAAAAGAATATCAAGAGATTGTCATGCTCAACTGGCCCGAATACATGGACTTCAATCTTGTCAAAAAGTTTGAAGAAGAAACCGGGATTCACTTTCGGATGGTGCTGTTTGAAACGGATGAAACCCGGGATGAACTCCTGGCCCAGACCAACAGCGAAGGATATGACCTGATGCAGGTCACCTGTGATCGGGTCAATGGATATGTCCAACAGGGATGGTTGGCGCCTGTGAACACCACCCTCGTCCCCAACATGAAATACATTGGAAAACGTTGGCTCAAAGAATTTCCTTCGATCATTCACCATTCCGTCCCGTTTCATTGGGGCACACTGGGGATTGCCTATCGTCCCGACCTGCTGAAGACGACGATGACCCGGTGGCGTGACCTGCTCGTTCCCGTCCCATCATTGCACCAGAAGATTCTCATGGAAAAAGATTCGAGAAATCTGGTCGGAATGGCATTGAAGGCAAACGGATACTCATGGAACGACCATTCCATGAAGGCAGTTCAGACAGCAACCGCAACACTATTGGCCCAAAGGCCCCATGTTAAAACGTATGGTTACCCTTCCATGGACGCCCGTTCCGGATTGGTAACGGGCGATATATGGGCTGCCACCCTGTACAATGGCGACGCCATTTCATTACAGGAATTTGAACCCAGGATCACCTATGTCGTCCCGGAAGAGGGGGCATTGTTATGGATGGATTGCCTGGCGGTTCTGGCCAGTTCAAAACGGAAGCAACAAGCCTATGACTTCATCAATTTTCTTCATGAACCCCGCCATGCGGCCCAAATCGCCAACACCCTCCATTATACCCCAACCAACGAAGCGGCCCTCCCCTTTCTACCACCTGAATTTTTCAAGGATCCGGTGATCAATCCCCCTGCCGACCTGTTGAACCGCTCCGAATTTTTTACCGAAAAATGGCCGGTTCGGATCGAACGGAACTATAAAATACTGTTGAACAGTTTGATCAGTCAGGAAGCTGGATCGGGCTTGCAGTGACAAGAAATGAGACCCCTTTTTTTCTTAATAATGAATGTCAATACGACACGAAGGGGATCTGAACGATTACGAACTACGCCTTGTCCGAGAAAACCTCGTCCAGGGACTGGGCATCGAAGATGCGGAGGCTCCACTCCTCCAGGGAGGATGGTTCAGCCTCAGCGATTTTTTTATTGGCCCATTCAGGCACATCACCAAAACGGCGTTGTAACTGGCGTGTCAGGATCGTAGCTTCCCCTTCTTGGCGGCCTTTTTGCTCACTATCCATCTGCGCCTTCATGATTATTGGCCGGAACACATCGTTTTCCATTAAATTAAAGGTCAGTGACATTTCTTCAGCCTCCATTTTGACTACCGTTTCCAGCCGACGCAACCTGGATAAGATGACCAATTTTGTCAGGGCATCCGCCCTGGCTTTGATCGGCAGTTCACTGATTCGATACAAAATTTCCTGGATGATCACTTTCTTGTTGTCGATCCGACAAAGAATCGCCAGGATGTTTTCCTCCAAGGATGAGCTGTCCATCAATTCCCGACAGTCGATATTGCGGATGTCAACCACCTCGTAACGAAAAGATAAACTCGGTTCTTCGATGGCCGATCCGGGATGCCACTCGTTCAGCCCAATGTACAGCACTTTCTGAACCAGAACCCTGCTTGGATAACGCTGACGGATCAACGAGTAATACATCAGCATACGCCAGTCCATACCCTCAGAATTGCTTTGCAGTTCCAGATGGAAAATCGAATCATCCTCCAGCAGAAACACCAGATCGGGAAGACGCTTTTGGATGGAAGCGAATTCCACTGGCAGCAGTTCCACAGCTTCCCGTCCGATCAGAATCTGCAACAACCGTTGAGGCGGCTTTTCAAACAAATCCTTGAGGGTGGTATCGTACTGGGATCTGTCTTTTACTTTATGACTTTGCATAACTCCAATTAGCCTCAAGCGTCACTTCGCCCTCAATTCTGATTTCAAAAGGACCATTCGCGAGAAGAGGTTCTGATCAGATATGACCGAAACTTGATGGCAAGACGTTGGGCCACAGCGAAACACCTTACCCACAGTCGGATTGTCCAGGATTTCACCTTTCCAGTCCACTGGAATTGATTAAATTCAGCACCAGTTGCGTCCAGAATCCAGCCGGATGAACCCATCGGCAGGGTCAACTATTTTTCCGAAGACCAGGTAAAATTTTTCGTTTCATTGCCTGGACTTTTGGCACTCAGGTCCAGGATCAACGATCCGGGAAAGGGGTTCCATATCCCACGTGCCTCACCCCATACCTGAAGCTTGGGAGAAGAGAGGCGCAAGGTTTTGATCTGATATTTTGGACCCGAAAGGGTACCCGACAAGGTGATTCTTGGAAAGGCCATGCCCCAGGAGGGAGTCAGACCGGCATAGGCCAGCAGATTCCGGGCAAGTTCGCGTGGACCTTGCTCAAAGAAGGCATCGTTGACCCGAAAAGTGGAAAGCTCCATCCCGATTTCTGCTTGCGCCTGTTCAATCCGCCCCTTGATGGCAGCTTCATTCCACAAAGCGTTCATGACGAACGTGCCGGTACTGGCATCGAGCGCAAATGCCTCGGTCAAAATCATTTTACAACGCCCCTTGGAACCGAAAATATCCATGGAGCCAAAGCCGATGGGACGTGCCAAGGGGGGATCCAGATTTTTGAATGGGGGACTTCCGAGCCACAATGGACCGGTACGGATGGCCCATGAACCATCAAGGCTGAATCGTCCCCGCCCCCGGGTCAGATGGCCATCCGCGTTTTCCGCCCGTTCAAACCTGAAATCGATTCCCTCGGTCGTCATCAGGACTTCAAGTTTGGACAGCTTGACCTCTCCGAGTTTATGGCGTTCCAACAGCCAGTGCGCCAGGGCCGAAGATCCTGCCATCCGCTTGAGCCACAGTTCAGGATTGCCCACGACCTTGTCGAAACTGACCACGCTGACCAACGGATGCAGAGAATGCAACACCATTCGTCCCTGACCACGCAGACCCAGGGGTTCCAGGTCCATGTATTTGACCATCAGGTTTTCGTTTCTCCCAAGAAATCCTTCCCATGATCGGTCGGGATCGAGGGGGGGGGTGGTGATGAGCCGTGATGAATCGGCATGGGAGCCATCCGTTCCCACACCGATGGCCAAACCAAACATCAGCAGCAACGCCACGACCCACCCGGCCCCACCCCCATGTCGCTCCCCGGATACGATGAACTCATCCTTTGCGTGCATTGAAATAAGCCTGCTCCGATACCGAATGCCAGTGAATGGCTTGTTCACGGAAGGAGGTGAAGGAATCGAACACTTTTTTGGAAAAAGGATCCTGCTCAGCGATCTCAGCGACAACAACATCGGAGAGTTCCTTGAGCTTCTTCAAGACCTCCACGGGAAACGGACGCAGATCGACTTTGTGTTCCTTGACCAGAGTGGTCAGAGCAGCGTTGTTGCGGGCCGTCAATTCGGACAACATGTCCAGGTTGGCCACACGACAGGCAGCGATGACGATTTTTTGCAGATCTCCCGGCAGCTCCTGATGGGCTTTCAGGTTGATCAATCCCTCCATGGTGGTTCCCGGTTCATGCCAACCGGGATAATAATAGATTTTTGCAGCCTTATGCAGGCCGAACGCCAGATCATTGTAAGGACCAATCCACTCGGTTGCATCGATGGCTCCCGATTGCAACGATGAAAAAATTTCTCCTCCCGGCAGATTGACCGGTGTTCCCCCCGCCTTTTTCAACACTTCCCCCCCCAGGCCGGGGATGCGCATTTTCAGGCCGTTCAAGTCATTGATGCTGTTTATTTCCTTGTTGAACCATCCCCCCATCTGCACGCCGGTATTGCCCACTGCCGCCGGAATCATGTTGAACTTGGCATAAAGTTCCGTCCACAACTCCAATCCACCCCCATGATACAACCAGGCATTCATTTCCTGGGCGTTCAAACCAAAGGGGACGGCGGCAAAGAATTGGCTGGCGGGATGTTTGCCTTTCCAATAATAGGCGGCCCCGTGACCCATTTGAGCCGTTCCCCGGGACACGGCGTCGAACACTTCGAAAGGGCCGACCAGTTCATTGGCGCCAAATACCTTGACTTCCATGCGGCCACCACTCAATTCGCCGATGGTCTTGGCCAGAAAGTTGGCGCCAGTTCCCAATCCGGGAAAGTTTTGTGGCCAGGTGGTCACCATTTTCCAGCGAATTTTTTTCTCATTTTCAGCCCGTGCGCGCACGGGCTGGGTCATGGCGGTCACCAGACCGGCGGCTCCAATGGCCAAAGCCTTGAGCATACCCCTTCTCTGCATCGATCCTCTCCTTTACCCAATTTGGTGATGACGGATTATTGATACAGGAAATTTTATCGAACAAGAATAAAAAATCCTTCTTGTCCCCTTTGTATGTTGAGCAGCATTTCCTGTTTGTTTTTTTGCACGACCGCGGATAATTCTTCAAAGGAGCCGACCGTTTGGCGATTGACTGAAAGGATCCGATCTCCCTCACGCAATCCCGCCTGCCAAGCGGAGCTTTCTGGTTTCACCCCAATCACGATGATGGGTTCAACCTGTTGACCATCTTCCTTCTTCTCCAGAACAGCCCCTTGGAAACGGGGATCAATCCGCTTGCCATCGATCCGTTGGATCATGGGTTCGGTGACTTCGGCGGTGATCTGACGGCGTTTGCCATCCCGCAACAGTTCCATCTGGATTCGTTCCCCGACCAGGGCAAGCCCGATCAGGTTGCGCAGGCTGGCCGAATCCTGGATGGGACGGCCGTTGGCGGACAGGATGACATCTCCCGGGCGTAATCCCGCCTTTTCGGCGGAGGATCCGGGAATGACGCGGGTGATGACCGCGCCGTGGAGTTGACTGGAGCCAAAAGCATTGGCCAGATCACGGGTCAAATCCTGGGAACTGATCCCCAGCAATCCACGCCGTACCTCACCGAAATCGATCAATTGTTTGATGATTCGTTGCGCCATGTTGATGGGGATGGCGAAGCCGATTCCCACGTTGCCCCCCCCCTGGGCGAGGATGGCGGTATTGATGCCGATCAACTCACCCCGCAGATTGACCAGTGCCCCCCCCGAATTGCCCGGATTGATGGAGGCATCGGTTTGGATGAAATCTTCATAGCCTTCGATGCCCAACCCTTTTCTTCCCAGGGCGCTGACGATACCGGAGGTGACCGTCTGTCCCAGTCCGAAGGGGTTGCCGATGGCCACGACGAAATCGCCCACCCGCAAGGCATCGGAATCACCAAGGGTCGCCGCCTTGAGTCCTTCGGGGGGAATCTGGATCAGTCCGATATCGGTTTCACGATCCAGTCCCACCCGTTTTCCCTGAAGGGTGGCGCCATTGCGCAATGTGACCGCAATGGTATCCGCCTTCTGGATGACGTGGTAGTTGGTGATGACCAACCCCCTGGAGGCATCGACGATGACGCCCGACCCCAGACTTTGCTGGGTCTTTTCCCGTTCCATCTGCGGCAGGTTGAAAAACCGGCTGAAAAACGGATCGCTTAACAAGGGATGTTCCACCGTGCGGATGCGGGTGCTGGTGGTAATATTGACGACACTGACCACCACCTTTTCCAGCATGTCGGCCAATGATGGCAGCGGTTGACCATTGACCACCGCTGGCAGCGCTGCCATGCCATCGGTCGTGAACAGAAAAACCGAAAGCAGAATTGTATGGATCATTGTTTTTTTTCGACCCATGACTCATTCCTCCCTGAGTGGCGCCAGACGACCATGGGTACGCCATGCCAGATAATCGGCCAGCATCAGGTCGTGGTCAAACGCCAAATGTTGTGGTAGACGGTCAATGTCATGAATTGCCACGCTTTTGGCATCATCCATGGCAACCGGGGTCCCATGCGCCCGGGCAACATAGAGGGCGGTGACGGTATGAAACCTGGGATCCCGGTTGGGGGCGGAATACAGCCCCAACAATGTGGTCAAGGTCACGGTCAATCCGGTCTCTTCCAAGGCTTCACGCCTGGCCGCCAGTTCCACCCGCTCGCCCCGATCAACGAATCCACCGGGAATGGCCCAGCCATGGGGAGGATTTTTTCTTTCAATCAGAACTATCGGGCGATGGGCATGGTCCAGGAGTTCAATGATGATGTCGGCAGTCAACAATGGTGTTTCAATGGTGCTCATGGACTAACCTTTCTTCTCCAGTCTTGATCATTGCTCCTGACAAGGCGTCAGGGACGCGTCAAAGACCTCGGTGAAAATCGACAGCAGCGATGCTTCCAATGCCTCAGAGGTCACCCTGCAACCCAGACGGGCCATGGAGGTGACACCCCGGTCCATGATGCCACAAGGAATAATCCCGGAAAAATGAGCAAGGTCAGGGTCGCGGTTGATGGCGATGCCATGATAGGTGATCCCCCGGCGAATGCGAACCCCGAGGGCCGCAATTTTCTCCTGACCAACCCAAACCCCGGGGTTGATCCGCTCCCGACTCCCTTGAATGCCAAAATCGGCCAGCGTCCGCAATACCAGCTCTTCCAAACGTCGGACGTGATCCAAAACCCTTCCAGTATCGGGTCGCAGGTCGCGAATGACATAAGCGACCAATTGTCCTGGTCCATGATAGGTGACCCGCCCCCCCCGGTCGGTCGGAATGACCGGAATGGAAGAACACCCCGCCCCCAAACCCAAGACCTCTCCCGGCTTGCCGGAACGACCCACGGTATAGACGGGGGGATGTTCCAAAAGGATGAGCAGATTGGGCCCCCCCTGATTGATCAGGGTTTCCACCCGTTGTTGTTGCATGGCCAGGGCTTGAAAATAATCGATCCGACCCGGACGCATGAGGTCATAGGGCTGGGATCCCCTTCGGACGGATTCAGGATGGAGAACCATGGAACAGACGTTCGGCATGAAAGGATGAACGTGCCAACGGATGACTCGCAACCCGGAGGAATCCCAATTCTCTTGCCTTCTGCCCGATGTGTTCAAACTCTTCCGGTGGAACATAACGCACCACGGGCAGATGCGCAGGGCTGGGACGCAAATATTGTCCGATGGTGATCATCGTGACACCACTGGCCCGAAGATCATTCAAGGTTTGGATCACCTCCTCGGGTTCCTCGCCCAAACCCAGCATGATTCCCGATTTAACCGCTGCCTGTCGCCGGAAATGCGCATGCGACAACAGATCCAGGACCCGTTGATAATTGGAAGCGGGTCGGACCCGGGGATAAAGATGGGAGACGGTTTCGATATTCAGGTTGAACACATCCGGACGGGCATCCAATACCCGGTCGAGACTGGAAAGGTTACCCTGGAAATCGGGCGTCAACACCTCGACCGTCGGTGGGGTGGTTGCGGTACGCAAGGCTTCGACACAGGCGGCAAACTGAAATGCGCCGCCATCGTCCAGGTCGTCACGGTTCACCGAGGTAATGACCACATGTTTCAGACCCAGAAGTGTTGCTGCATGGGCCAGACGGTTGGGTTCTTCCAGATCCACGGGTCGTGGACGGCCCGTGGTCACGTCGCAGAAGCCGCAACGCCGGGTACACACATTGCCCAGAATCATGAACGCGGCTTCGTGTTCACTCCAGCATTGCCCCCGGTTGGGACAGGTCGCAGATTGACAGACGGTATGAAGCTGCAACTCCCGAAGCAGGCGTTCCACCTGAAGGCATTCGGCAGACAACGGGGCCTTGACCTTGAGCCATCGCGGTTTGGGTGTACGGGGGATGGCTGAAACGTTGGACGTTGGATTGGCCATCATGGGTTGTCCGCTCCGATGCTCCCGAAAAATTTCTTTCGTATCTTGGCATTGAACGTATCCCACTTCATCTTGGCCAGATCTTCGTCCTCCGAACCTGACAGAAAACCCAAGGGGATTTCAAAACCACCTGCCGAAGCCTTGCCACCCCCGTAAAACGTACCCGAAGCGGCGCGCCCCAATCCCTCCTTGATGAAGGCATCGGGATTCAAGGCCGATTTGGTGGTTCTCAGGGAACCACTGATCACCTCTTCCCCGTTGGAATGGGTCACGATACCGAAAACAATGGCGGTATGTACCGTCTCCTCGGTCAGGAGGAAATCGGCTGCCTGGGGAATGGAATCGCGGTCGCTGGCGCGCAGGTAACCGACGCCCGACAGACACACACCTTCACGAATTTCACGGTTTTCCAGAGCGAGGCGGATGATTTCCATCCCCCGGTGACTGCGTTGTTGATGCAGTATGTCCACCAGCAGATCGTTGTCGTAAAAGGGTTGCAGACGGGCTGCGGCAAAAAAATCCATGGGAAGGGCACGGATCATGGAAGCGGTTTCACTGATGATGCCATGCATGAGCGCCGTGGCCAGATATTTATGTTTCAGGTTGGATGCCACCAGGTTCAACGCCCCCAGATAAATATAGTCGGTGAGAATGGAAGCACAGGCGCCGATGGGACGGATGTCCATGAACAACGGTTTCAATCGGTCCTGCGGGGCATGATGATCAATGATTGCAAGTACCGGAACACCATTTTTCTCCAGGCGGTCCACGAGATTGGAGGTCGTTCCCTGGTTATCGACAAAGACCGATCCCTGGTAACGCTGTTTGTCAATGGACTGATCGGTAGGAATCGCAAGCACCTCAATCTTGAGCAGGTTGGTCAGGGCGATGTTTTCCTGGTGACTGATGCGGCCCCCATAGATCAGATCGGTTTCGATCCCCATCCCGGCAACAATCTGCCGATAGGCCCAGGCACATGACAGGGCATCGGGATCGGGAAAATCCTGCATCACCACTGCGTGGCGTTCCCCCTTGCGCCCTTGAAGCATTTTCATGAACTCTTCCAACTTGGCCCGATCACCCTCACAAGCAATATCCATGGCATGGCCCCTGTCGCTATAGAATCATCAGGATGAATCACGCAGTCGGTCACCGACGGGTCAGATTCACCCGGTAACCCTTTTTTCCCAACCGATTCAAGACAAGGTAAACCGTCTGATTCGATTGATCCAGTCTCGCAAAACCACAAACAGATCATTTTGATGAAATTCTCCACTCAATGACAGTAACGGAAAATCCTTCATCATCACCTGGGATTTGCTTTTTATATTCATGGCAGGCATAATCGTTTGCTCATATCTTCATGTGATGGTTTTTCCCCCGGCGGAGGTCGCATTGGTACCGCAACGCCTCATCTCCTGGCATTTATTGACGGGCCGTACACGATTGCGCACCTATTTGTTGCTGCTGTTGTTGCCCCTGGTCACCCTTCCCCTGGTACTCCTGGGAGGGTTGGCCGGGGAACATATTACACAGACATCGACCTCGCAGGCACTGGGAGAAGTGAGAAACCTGCTGCGGTTCACCCATTCTGATTTGATGACCCGGTTCAATACGGTCAAGGCCAACATCGAACTGTTTTCCGGTGCCCCCCTGGTCAAGGAGTACATGGCGAATGACAGCGAAAATACACGTTATGGAATTCTCCAGCTTCCCTTGTTGAATCTGTTTGCAAGTTATGCTTCCGCCTATCCCGAATATTATGAGATCCGAATTCTCATGCCGGATGGGATGGAAGATGTCCGTTTTGCCCGCGATTTCCTGGCCAATAAAAGCGAGAATGAGAAAACATCTCCTTATTTCACACGTTTGAGCGCCCATCAGGACAGGCTGATTCTGGATTTTTTCCATAATCAGGACAATGGCGAATGGGCATTTCTGGCCGCAAGGAAAATCTATTTGCGCAGTACCGGCCAGGATCCATCGCAACACGAAACCTTTCGTGGCTACTTTGCCATTACCATGCGGCCCGAATTTTTGCGGGAAAAAATCGAAACCACGCATATTGGTGCCGGTGGATTCCTATTGGTCAGCAATGCGGAAGGAGAAATCATTTATTCCCCTTCGTGGGCCAGTCTGCCACCCGGGCTTCCCCCGGAATTGATGAAAACCCTGATCAACAGCGACCCGGAGCAATTGGTTGCATCGGAAGCCATCCACACCCAAGCGTTAAACCGCCCCGCCCTCCTGGAAGGTGTGCACCTGCATGATTCCCTGTATCTCATCGCCCTGTTGTGGGAAGACGAATTCCAGGCCCAGTCGCATGCATTGAGCTGGACCGTCGCGGGAATCACGGCAGCCAGCATTTTTCTTGTGATGTTTTTGATCTACGGCACCATCAAAAAAACCTTGCTGGATCCCATCATTCTCCTGTCCCAGGCGGCGCAAACGATCGGTGCCGGTTCCCTGGAATATCGGGTGGACCTGGGTCAGATTGAGGAATTTTCCAGCTTGGCCAATCATTTCAATGCCATGGTCGAAGATTTGCGGCATACCCAGAACCGTTTGAATCAGTCCTATGAAAAAATCTGTCTTCAGAACGAAGAACTTCAAGAACTCGATTTAATGAAGGATGATTTCCTGGCCAATGTCACCCATGAACTGAAAACCCCATTGAACGGCATTCTGGGCCTGGCCCGGGCCATCGAGGACGGTGCCTATGGCCATGTGAACCAAGACCAACACAAACCATTGGCGCAGATTATTTTTTCAGCAAACCGCCTGTTGCGCCTGACGTTGCAGATTCTTGCCGTCTCCTCCAACAAGCATCGAGTTGCCCGCCGGGAAGAATTGCTGCTCCACGAGTTCGTCACCACCCTCACAGGTCAGTTTGAAAGCCAGTGCATGGCCAAGGGGCTGGCACTTGATCTTCAAATAGATTCAAGTTTGAAGATTCATTCCGATCCGGAACATTTGGAAACCATTCTCACCAATCTTGTTGGTAACGCCATCAAATTTACCCACCGGGGCCGGATTGTCATCATGGCCGACCTGCTCTCCCCTGAAGCGGTGGCCATCACGGTGGCGGATACGGGAATCGGTATTTCCCCGGAATTCCATGATAAAATATTTGAACGGTTCCAACAGGGATTCCATTCGGAAAGCCGGGCCTATGAAGGTTCTGGATTGGGATTGTCCATTGTCAAACAATCATTGACCGCCTTGCACGGGGTCATCCATCTTGAAAGCATCCCCGGTGCGGGCAGCCTGTTTACCGTTCTGCTGCCATTGAAAGAAAACCTTGATCAGGAGACCTTACGCTCACTCTGGTCGCACTATCCTGCCAAACCAGCGATTCCCGATCCGGTCATTGGACCACCCTCCGCTTCATCCCCTTCCGCTTCGAGCCACCAACTTCCCGTTGCCATGGATGCCGCCATCGGCAAAGAATACTCGATTCTGGTTGTGGATGATGATGCCATCAACCGGGAAGTCATCCGGGCCAACCTTGGCGGCAATCATGAAGTCATTGAGGCAAGTAATGGTGCTCAGTGCCTGGAATGGCTCAATCAAAAAGAGTTTGACCTGGTCTTGCTGGATCTGATGATGCCCGATGTGTCGGGATACGACATATTGGAGCGGGTACGCGACAATGATTCGTCCCCGCCGATGATTATCCTGTCCGCCAGGGATCGCCCGGCGGCCATGGTACGCGCATTTCATCTGGGAGCGGTCGATTATGTGACCAAGCCGTTCCACAAGGAAGAGCTCATGGCACGGATCAATGCCCATGTGACGCTGCGGCGCAACGCTCGCAAAATCTTTGAACAAAAATTGACCGAAGCACGCCTGTTGGAAAAAAAATCTCAGGCCGAAGCTGCCGACCGGGCCAAAAGCGAATTTCTGGCCCATATGAGCCACGAAATCCGCACCCCCATGAATGCCATCATCGGTTTGAGCCAACTGGCATTGAAAACGGTATTGACCAACCAACAGATCGATTACCTGGCAAAAATTCAATCTTCGGCGCACAACCTGATGGGTATCATCAATGATATTCTCGATTTTTCTAAAATCGAGGCCGGAAAACTTGAAATGGAATCGGTCCCCTTTTCTCTTGATGCCGTATTGAACAACAGTTCCAGTCTGTTGGGGCAAAGGGTGGAGGAAAAGGGATTGGAGCTTCTGGTCCGGTGTCCAAACAACATACCGGTTGCGTTGCGTGGTGATCCGTTGCGTCTGGGACAGGTATTGATCAACCTGATCAACAATGCCATCAAATTTACGCAACGTGATGGTCTGATCGTGGTATCGGTTGCAATCGAAGAAGAGACCCCAACCCGGGTGCAATTGCGTTTTTCGGTGCAGGATACCGGGATTGGCCTGTCCGCCGAACAGATGGAATCTTTGTTTCAGCCGTTTCATCAAGCCGATTCATCAACAACTCGAAGGTATGGCGGAACCGGTTTGGGCTTGAGCATTTGTAAACGGATCGTGGAATTGATGGAAGGCAGGATCTGGGTCGAGAGTCAACCCGGTCAGGGAAGCACGTTTCGTTTTACGGCCACCTTCGGCAAGGAAGACCCGGTCAAGGTTCGACCCTCCGTTCCCGCCGAATCACTCAAGGGGATGCGGGTCCTGGTGATCGATGACAGCGAAACCTCACGGAAAATCCTAGGTGAGATCTTGAGGGATTTGTCATTGACCCCGGTGCTGATCAGCTCTGGCGAAGAGGCCCTGGTCGAACTGAGCGTTGCGGAAGAAGAACAACAACCTTTTTCCCTGATTTTGACCGACCTGCGCATGCCGGGACGGGATGGCATCGAAACCTGCAAAATCATCCGCTCCCAAAGCTCCAATCGACCCATCAAGATCATCATGGTCACCGCCTTTGGCCAGGAAGATGTCATGAAGCGTGCGCAATATGCCGGAGTCAATGGATTCCTGGTCAAGCCCGTCACCTCCTCCATGCTCTTCAATGCGATTACTGCCGTATTCAACGAAGATTCATCCCCCTCCTCCTCCGAACTCGATACCACGATCTATGCGGATCGCGCCATCGCCGGGGCCAAGGTATTGTTGGTGGAAGACAATACCATCAATCAGATGGTGGCGCGGGAAACGTTGGAGTCCGCGGGATTGGAGGTTGAGATTGCCGGGAATGGGCGTGAAGGTGTTCAGCGGGTGATGCAATCTTCTTATGATATCGTATTGATGGATGTCGAGATGCCGGAGATGGACGGTTTGGCAGCAACACAGACCATTCGCGCCCATAAAGAGTTTGAACAACTGCCCATCGTTGCCATGACGGCCCATGCCATGAGTGGTGATCGGGACAAATGTATCGCTGCGGGAATGAATGACCACGTTCCCAAACCCATGGATTCAAGGCAACTCATGAGTGTCTTGCATCGATGGATCAAACCGCGGGAAGGATTGGGTATTCCATTTGTACCGTCACGCGGACAGTCCATGTGGAATCAGATTCCATCGCTGCCAGAGACGCTTCCAGGATTCGATGTTGCAGGTGCCGTGCGGCGACTTGGAGGGAACCAACAACTCTTCTGTTCGCTATTGCTTGATTTCAAACGTGATTTTGCGCAAGGTGCACAAAAAGTCCGACGCCATCTGGAACGAGGCGGATTGGAAAATGAAATGATGGCGCGGGGAATGGTCCATGCCATCAGAGGAACGGCAGGCAACCTGGGAGCGCAGGATCTACACCATGCGTGCCACGATCTTGAACTCATGATCACGGCACGCAAGCGGGAATTATGGCCACCCATGTTGGATTGTTTCGAACAATCCTTGGCGACGGTGCTGGATTCCATCGACCGGATGACCAAGAAGAGTGACCATCAAAAACATGAAATCGATACACACAATGACAGCGTGCCCATCAATCCCAAGGCCGTGGCACCTACGATCATGGAACTTTACCACCTTCTCAGGAGAAACAATATCCGGGCCGAAAAGCCATTAGCGACTTTGGAACACCTTCTGGGCAATACACCCATGAGTGAAGAATTGGCAGATTTGGCAGAGGAGATCGGCAACCTGGACTTCAATAAATCGATTCAAACGCTTCGCATTATGGCAAATCGGTTAGGTATTTCCCTGGATGAGGACGTTTGATGGAAGTCAAGGGGAAGATCCTTATCGTTGATGATGTTCTGACCAATATCAAGGTGTTGGTCCAACTGCTCAAAAACGACTATGAACTGTTGGTCGCCAACAACGGACCCAGGGCATTGGAGCTTGCCACCCTGGAACGGCCAGACCTGGTGTTGTTGGACGTCATGATGCCACACATGGATGGTTATGAGGTGTGTCGCCGCCTGAAGGGAGCGGACGATACCCGTGACATCCCGGTTATTTTCGTCTCCGCCAGGGATGAAGGTGAGGATGAGGCCAAAGGATTTGAGTTGGGTGCCATTGATTATGTAACCAAACCCTTCAGCAAGGCGGTCGTTCAAGCACGGGTGAAAAATCACATGGAGTTGAAGCATCATCGCGATTCCATGTTTTCCCTGATGGCGGAACTGAAGCGGGCACGAGACAAGGCAGAGGCTTCCAGTCGTGCCAAGAGCGATTTTCTGGCCAACATGAGCCATGAACTCCGTACCCCGATGAACAGCGTGATCGGCATGACGGAACTGGTCCTCGAAACAGAGGACAATCCAAACCATATCAAATGTTTACGCACTGCAATCTCTTCAGCGAAAGGATTGCTGGCCCTGTTGGACGATATTCTGGATCTTTCCAGGATTGAACGGGGTCAGCTCGAACGGGTCTCTTCGGATTTTGATCTTCGGCAACTCCTGGAAGAGATTGTGTATTCGATGAATATTCTGGCCAAGGCCAAAAACCTGGAATTGACTTTGGAGATGCGTGGAACGTGGACCCACTGTCATACGGGCGATCCGATCCATTTGCGTCAAATCATCATGAACCTGGTGGGCAACGCCATCAAGTTTACCGAAAAGGGTCATGTTACGATCATCGTCACCCGGGAGGCGGAAGAAAGGCTGCAATTTGCCATCCAGGATACCGGAATCGGGATTCCTCTGGACCGGCAACGGCATATTTTCGACAGTTTCACCCAGGCGGACACCTCAATGACCCGTCGGTATGGAGGCAGTGGTCTGGGAACGACCATCGCCAAGGAACTGGTGGAGAAGATGGGAGGAAGCATCTGGGTGGAAAGCGAAGTCGGCAAGGGGAGTACCTTTTATTTCGTCGTCCCTCTGCCCGAGGTCAAAGGAATGTGCCAGTGTCTGAACCGGCTCAAACCCGATCCTGGAGTTGCCATGACCACTCCTTCAGGAAGTCCACTCAATATTCTTGTTGCCGACGATGTGGAAATCAACCGAACGTTGCTGGTCACCCGATTCCAAAGGCGCGGACACAAGGTTACGGTCGCCTTGGATGGTGCGCATGCCCTTGAGTTGAATGATCAGGACACCTTTGATGTCATTTTCATGGACATTCAGATGCCCAACATGGATGGCTTGGCGGCGACGCGCATCATACGTGAACGGGAAATGGCGATGGCATCTTCGCGGCATGTCTTGATCATCGCCATGACGTCCCATGCCCCTGCCATGGATCGAGATCATTATCGGGAGGCAGGCATGGATGAGATCATCGAAAGGCCGATTGATTTTGGCGCGCTTGATCGGATCCTCGCACACTGGTTTCCCATGTCAGGGGGTGAATCGACGAAGGCAACGATGGGATATGGCGGCAATTCAAGGGACAGGATGGCGGATTTTCCAGTGCTTGCGACTGTTTGCGTGCAGGAGGCATTGAATCAATGGGAGAATCCGCGCGTCTTTTATAAATCCTTGATGGAATTTGTCGATTATCATCTCCAGGATGGAGCGGTCATTCGTTCGGCCATTGCCGCAGGCCAGATTCAAACAGCGGTTGCATTGGCTCATGCCCTCAAGGGGGGTGCGGGATCCTTGCATGCCTCCAACCTTTCCAGGGCAGCAGGCATGCTGGAACTGGAGTTACGGCAACCGAATGCTGACCTGGATCCACTGCTCCATGAATTGGATGAAGCCATGGATGCCCTGCGAATGGAGTGTGCCGGGTTGCGGGATATCTGGGACGAATCGATCCAGGTTTCACGATGGTCCAAGGGACCCATCGCACACCATCAGGTGGATCGGATGAAAGAAATGGCGTATGCCCTGGATCATGGTGATATGATGACCGCCGAATCCTGTCTCCCTGATTTGACTGCTTTGTTGCAGGGGTCTTTCATGGCACATGATTTGGATTTGCTGACTGTACAGATTGAGGAAATTGACTGCATGGGGGCAAGAACCACATTGTCCCGAATCATGAGATCATTGGATTTTGATTGACATGGAAACCAAGAAAAAAAAATACAAGATCCTCATAGCAGACGACGAGCCGGTCAATTTGAAATTGCTGCGGGAAATCCTGCGTGACGAATATTTTCTGGTATTTGCACGCAATGCCCATGAAATGTTGCGTCATGCCGCAGATGGGCCGGACCTGATCTTATTGGATATCATGATGCCTGGAATGGATGGTTATGAGGGCTGTAGAAAACTTGGAGAAAATGAACAAACACGAAACATTCCTGTTATATTCATTACAGCCAAAAAAGAAATTGAAGATGAGGTTAAAGGTTTTTCCGTGGGTGCGGTTGATTTCATCAACAAACCGGTCAAGGCGGCCATTGTCCGGGCACGGGTCAGAACGCATCTGGCTTTGAAGGAATCGCGGGAGACCATTGCGCGGCAAAACCTGGAGATTCAAAAACAGAACGATGAGTTGGTAATAGCTGCCAAGTTACGGGAGGATGTGGAACAAATTCTCCGCCACGATTTGAAAGGGCCTTTGAATTTCATCATCGGCATGCCGGAGATACTGATCAATGACTTGAAACCCCCGGCGGAGCAGGCGCAAATGTTGCAGGAACTATCCGCTTCGGGATTGCGTATGTTGCTGATGATCAATCGTTCGCATGACCTCTACAAGATGGAGCGCGGATTATATGTGTTGGATCCTGTACCTGTGGATGTCGTCAAGATCATCCATCATGTAGCAAAAGAGTTGAACTCGTTGTTTTTGAGAAAGAAGGTGAAGTTACACCTTTCGGTTGACGGTCGGGATCACCGAGCAGAAGATACCTTCATGGTTTCCGGGGAGGAGCTTTTGTGTTATGCCGTCTTGTCGAATGTCATCAAGAACGCCATTGAGGCATCACCCGCCCAGGAATCAGTGAAAATTGACCTGAGGCGGAAAGAGCAGGCATTGATCCGGGTTGTCAACAGGGGGGAAGTCCCGGAACAGATACGTGATCAATTTTTCAACAAGCATGTCACCGCCGGAAAAAAATATGGTTCTGGATTGGGAACCTATTCTGCCGACCTCAGTGCCAGAACGATGGGGGGGAGCATTCATCTGGATGCCGGCACCGCCGATCAAACAACCATCGAGATTCGACTTCCACTGTGAGTGAATTCTTTGAAACGTGACCTCCGCACTGGAAATTCACAAACGCTTATGTCAGGATGCAATGAATCGTTGCATCCTGAGGTTTTCGACAAGAATGCCTTGAAAGTCCCCGTAGCTCAGCCGGATAGAGCAACGGATTCCTAATCCGTAGGCCGTGCGTTCAAATCGCGCCGGGGACGCCATTTTTTACAAAGACTTACAGAAACAAGACCGCCAAAAATCACCCAACCGCCGACGTTCCTGTCAACGAAGTGTCAACGGAATTTGCAAGAGGGTTAAACCTGATCGATTCTTTCAAGTGATCGGGAGAAAGGTGGGAATATCGCATGGTCATAGCCAAACTTTGATGACCAAGAATTTTTTGCAGAACGAGAATATTCCCACCATTCATCATGAAATGAGATGCAAAAGTATGTCTCAAGACGTGGGTTAACTGGCCATCGGGAAGATCCAATCCCATACGCTTGACCGCAGATCGGTAAGCCCCAGCACAACTGGAGAACAACCGGCCATGCGAAACACCCCGCCCTCGGAGTTGCTGGACAAGATCATGGGAAACAGGAACAGTGCGATTTTTGCCACTCTTGGTCCCGGTACCGTAGAAATCAATCCTCCACTCATGGACCTGTTCGGCCCTCAACCCCTCTGCCTCACCCCATCTAGCACCGGTCGATAAACAGATCCGAACGACCAAGCCCACATCCGGGTTTCCACTCTTGTCCACTTCCACCAATAATTTCTGGATTTGCTCAGTTGAGAGGTAGGACAATTCACGCTCAGGAACTTTCAACTGGCGGAGTCCTCCCATGGGATTTTCCCCTGACCAAAGTCCCAACCGTTTCAATTCATGAAACATGGCCCGCAAATAGGAATGTTCCCGGTTGAGGGTCGATGGCGTCAACCCATCGGCCAACCGCAATTCCCGGTAAGCAGCAAAATGTTGAACATCGAAACTTGCAGCAACCGGATCCCCAAGTCGCTGGCTTAACGCAACGAGACGTTTATACTGATCAAAATGAAGCCGTTGCCCATGGTGCTTATTCCAAACATCAACCAATTCCGACATGTGCCGCCCATCTTTCTTAGCCGGTAACCATTCCGAATTGATCCGAAGACGATCCTTCATGAAAATTTCCCACCGAAGGGCTTCCCCCTTGGTTGAAAACGTCTTCCGATAACGACGGCAACCGCGGCCTCCAGGCTGGATATCCACCTGCCAACCGGATGAATGTTTCTTGATGGCCAATCTAAGCAGCCTTGCCAAGGAGACGACGAATCTTCAACCCCCTCTCAACCATCTCAAAAAGCCGACCTTCACGATACCCCTTGGACTTCAAATAATCCCGAACATCTTCGTACAAAGCCATATCCTGAATCATATGAACAATTTGAAAAGCATCCATTTGACGACGAGCGGCCAGAGTAACAATGTTGCCAATCATCATTGCCACATTTTTTCCTGCATTGGACATATCCTTTTTTTTTACTCGACGCACCGCAACACCACTAGGTGGCAAGCAGAATTGAACATCCTGCATCAATAATTGCCAAAAAGGATCAATATATCGCTCAGTTAGCATCAAACGGTTACGATCCAACCCATACCGCCAAACATCGGTCAGCACACTTTCAGACTCCCGGAAGGACTCAATTTTGCCTCCAAGCCCCAGTCCAATCTCGCGCATAATGCCATGATGAAGCCTCACCTCAATACGCCAAACACATTTATCTGACTCAAACCAATCCTTCCCATCTTTGTTCCAAACATCATGAAAATAATCAACTTTATCCCTTTTTGATATTTCAAGATCTTTGCGATAGACGGCCATTTGCAAAGCAGACGCTTTACCAAACAGGAAAGACTGCCCATTATCGTATACTGTTGATATTTCGGATAAATTATCAAGCTGAAAATCGGATATACCACGAAAATCCTTGGTTGTCCGTGTCCTTGTAACCAACTTTTGCATAAAATCCATTTTAGGTTTCCAACCCTGAACATCAACAGCAAGGTGAACGGCAACACCAACATACTTCCAGCCCTCCTCCAACAGCCAAATGGCAATGCTGTCCAAATTCCCCTGCAAAGCCCCACAAGACCCAGAAGAACGAATCCTGTGTGGAGAAACTTCAATTTTGAGATGACTTGCTGGTTTATCATGCTTGGCATAGACGGTCTTTAACAAGATGACAAAGCCCAACTCGTTATTTTGAAGTTTCAATTGGTAACCTGAACTTTTACCGATTCTCGAAATGTGCCAGGGACCATAAGGACCATCAGATAGGAATTCTTCGTTAGAATCAAGAAAGCGCTCAATTTTTTCTAACCATTTCAACTTGATTACACCATGATAAATCTGTTTGACCGTATCAACCGTTGATGACAACACATGGATATGGCTCAGATCGTGGAGACCAGTACCCGATTCGAACAAACTTCCCTTTGGATCAGTCGGAAATTCGTCAGAGTCACCGGTGATCATGGTATAGGGATCGTATCTATTGCAAAATTTCCACTTTTCAGGCATTTTTCCGAACTCCATACAATTTAGCAATGGCCACTAATGACCACTTACGCTCAGTTGTCCGACCTAGTTTATAAGACGTGCTACAGGGACGTCTTGCCCATTGGGGATAACCTCCTTGGGAAGCTCTTAACAAGGTGATGCCCCTCATCGCTCGTCGCTGGCGCTCCTCGCTCAGGGGCATCACCTTGCGAAGAAGAGAGACAAGAAACAACCAAGGAACGAAGTTCATTCCAAACCTGCAATTGCGCTTCAGGACAGGTAGGCATGCCCTTCCCCAATACCTCCTCCATGGACCGTAAAAAATCTTCCATATTTTTTGACCTGCGAAAAAGATCTGCATCAGTGTAATTCACAAAATATGCAACCGCAGAACAGGATCTAAAGAAATATGGCGTTATTTCAACGAATCCATTTGAACATTCATTCGCAACCCACCTAATATTTTGTTCAACAAAAAAAGACATAGATCACCTATCTGTTGATGTTTTGATGTAACCAATTGACACATTTTCTAGAACTTTTTATATTTTTCCTCTCAAACAAAATTTTTCTGCCATTCCCCAACCATTCATAAATGCAATCTGAGAATCCGACTCCTCAAATACCCCATCCGGAAACCTATCCTCCCCCTCAAAAAAAGCAGCAATACCTTCAAAATAATCTTCCAACTCATAGGAATGTTTATTCCTCTGTTCAATCATAAATTCCAAGGCAAGACCCTCCAGACCATACACATCAAAATCACACATAGCGCACCATTTCTTTTCAACCAAATCATTGTTCATAACTTAATTTTGTTCTGTATCGCCCGCCTATTGAAAACCTATTGAAAACCTATTGAAAAATTATTGAAAAAACGATTTTTTCCTTTTTGAACGATCCCGGACAAGCACACTGGATTGTAATGATTCGGAGAAGGGATCGTTCAAAAAGGAAAAAAAAACCGTTTTTCCAACAATTTTCCAACAAGTTTCCAACAAGTTTCCAACAGGCTATTTCTCTTATCACTTAAGACATTTTAAAAGTCAAAACCAGCTTATTTTTATTTTTATATATTTAAAAAAACAACAGTCAAAAGCAAAGTCAATAGCAAAACCAAATTATAAACTTAACTCTCGTACTCCATCACCATCCCTTGAAATCACAGAAGGTTTAATTGAAATTACAAGATTTGATCCCCTCCTTGATTGAGAACTCGATTGAAAAACCATCCCAACAATTGGCAAATCTCCCAGGATCGGAACTTTCCAATCTGTTGCTCCCGTCTCATCTTCACGTACCCCCCCCAGGTATAAGGTCTGACCGTTTGGTACCAAAACCGATGTTTCAATCCTTCGTACGTTGGTTGAAATGTCTACTGCGCCAACGTTTTGTTGGGATATCCCGGAAACCTCTTGCAAAATCTTCAACCTCACGAAGTCCCCTTCAATACCTGGTGTGATCTGCAAGGACAAACCGACATCAACACGATTTACCTCGACTCCATCATGTGATTCTTTGTCACCTGACGTTCCTGATTGATGCTTGGCAATGAGAGGTATGTTTTGACCAACCAATATGGATGCAGTTTGACCGTCAAGAACCGTCAAAGATGGGGATGACAAGACACGTCCCGTTGATTCCCCTTTGGAAGCGTTGATGTGAACTTTCAGACGGCCTGTTACCAAATCCATCAACAGATTTGGACCATCAACTGCCAGTCCTTGAGCAACGAAATTTTCCACGAGTCCGGAATCTGTCATTTCCAACTTGGTTCCCAGTTGTTCAAGTCCATCATCGGACAAAACCGCAATGATTGCATCAACACGCACCTGTTCACGGCCTCCATCAAGATCCCGCACGACGTCGACAAGATTCAGCACTTCGCTGGATGGTCCAGTCAACAGAACCTCCTGAGAACCAACGGCATGCACTACAACCGCTTCGGCAAGCTCCTTTATAACTGTCACCACATCCGAAGCCGTCAACCTGTGCAACCGGACAACGCGCCTTAAATCTGCCTGTGGTTTATCCATCATCTCAACCACCGCTCGAGCCAAAAGCCTTTGTGATGGAGTACCTTTGATCAATATTTGTTTCGACCAAGGATTGGAAGTTATGCCAACGGTTTCTCCAAGTACGGACCTTAAACGTGGTTCAATCTTCCTGGTCAATTCGTGAGATATATCCACAATTTCATGATCCTTCACCGGCTCTGATGAATCATCAAATTGTTGAATGATTGAAAATGCTTTTTGCAATAATGAAAGTTGCCCTGTTATGATAATGACCCGTCCTTCTTTCTCTCCACCTGCAATTCTTATTTTATTCCCAAATAACAAATTAACCGATTCTTTCAAATCATTTGCTGATACATTTCTCAAGGTCATGACAAGATGTGCTCCTGAGTTTATGTCCGTCCCTTGATCATGTTTTCGAATTGACCACAATCCATACCCCTCAGAAGCAAAGTAGTACCCCTGAGCATTCAAAACCGACGAGAAAACCAAAAACAAATTATCGATCAGAAAAGTCTGATTCCAGGTTATTCGATCTTCAATACCAGAAAAAATGATTCCAACTTTGGCAGTTTGAGAAACATACTCTGCAACTTCGGCCAACGGAATATTATGAAAATTCACGGTTGTGAACCGTCCTTCTGGAAATGCCACCCCATTGAAACAAAGAAATAAAATAAAAACATTAAAGAATACCGCGATTTTTCTTTTCACCTTCAATTCCCTTACAACGAACGTATTCATCAACCCCACCTTTTGTAAGCTTGGCCAGACAATTTGTGAATATCTCAACCTTGTATCCAATCCTTTCTATAACATCCTGATCATAGACTAAACCTACCATCTCATCATCAGTTTCAACCTCGAATCTTGCTTTTCCGCCAATCAGCCCGACCAGGAAAATCTTATTCTTCACATGACCAGTTTCAAAGAAAGATAAACCAACACCAGGACCATCAGTATTCTGAACGTTACCCTTATCAACCGCATTACGATCTTTCGATACAGGTACAGAGCCACTATTGCCAAGGGCTTTATCAGTATCCTTGACACCGGCAGTATGATCTTTGCCAAGAAAGGGAATTTTCGCGAAAAATAAAAGGTATATGACGCAAAGAACAAGCCCAACAACTGGGATCGCGATAGCTGGATTTCGCCATATGCTTGTTCCGGTGTTGGTGTCACTGACAATCCCCGTTGCAGTAGATTTGTATAAATCGAAAATCCATTTTTGAATCACTCGATTCCGCTGAAGAACAATATTTTTTTCCGCAAGATACGTATCCGCCGGATGAGTCCGGACCACGTAATGCCCCTTCATGAATAGCAATACAGATGCAAGATTCTGATGACTATGAGCCATTTCGGAAGTATTTTTGATCAACTCATGCAATTGGGACAAATTTTGACACGTAAGTACAAAGTCAAGATTCCAGTGCCGGTGCATTTCAAAAGCTGTTCTTACATCAGCAGGCACATCCATTTCCGATGCTCGATCCGGACCACCGGGATAATCGAACTCAGAAAGCTGTTTTGCGGTCAGTTCTTTCCGATAAATGCGTTGTGCTTCATCAATAATGATCAATGCGCCCCGCGGTAAGTCATGAAAAAACGTTTGCCATTCTTTAATCCCATTTGAATCTTCCGATTGCCTGTAAATCAACTGCCAATGATCAGGAACCTTTTTCCCTTGGGTACGCCATGGACCAAACCCTTTAGCCTCAAATCTTTTTTCCAGCACCGAAACCACTCGTGCACGATCATCCAAACCACGAATATTTGTCATCACAGTCCGTCCTGAAAAGGCAGCATCAGCAAAGAAATCCAAAAGCGCCGATGACGTTTTGTAGGCTCCTGGAGGACCGTAATAAATTGTAATAGGCATTAAAATATTTCCGTATATTTCAAAATCTTTCTGAGGACAAACGCAGACAACAACATCGACAAAATTAAAGGTACATGAAAAAACACCATGATCCCACGATATCCTTCATCAATATTCTGCCAGTACCCTTCCACCGCACCAGCAATGTTCATCGATTCATACAAACCATCGATAAAAGCAACCAATCCAGTCAAAACTATTTTGATCAAGCTATAATATAAAACCATTAATACTTCATAGAAATAGCTTATTACCTTTCCAACCCATTCAGAAATCCCCCCATCAAACAGAAACAAATAGATTGACTCGAAAAAATTATATATCGACTGCAAACTATTTGATATTGCAGTTTTGAAATCCATTCCTTAATCTCCAATGATAATAAACAGGCAGGTTACCGATGTAAAAAACAAAATTAAATCAGCAATCGGAGAAAGCAATTCTGCATATCTGGCCAAATCAATTGTAAACGTCGAACCAAGTGTTGAAAAACTCCATGATGGTAAATACTCTGATCCACTCAGATTCAAATTCACCAATCTCTCAAAGCCAACCTTCAACTGTTCTTTCAATTCATCTATTTCTGCTTTTAATTCATCCTGCTTTGTTACCTGACCATCCGGATTAAGCGCATCCGAATTGACCGACGACCGCTTATCAAGAACTGAAACCCCAGAGACATCACCGAGATCCACCTTGCACTCCGGTTGTCCAACACCCCCACATTGACCATTTTTTATCCCATCCAAAGTCGATTGCAGCCCTGACAAATCACCGGTTCCACCCGTTCCACCGGTTCCACCCGTTCCATCACCACCCCCAGAACCAGAACCCCCGGAAGTGTCATTCAATCCACCTGGAACCGGATCCGTAAGAACAATAGAACCATCCGAACCAACCCAAGACGAATCAGTCAACCTATCTCCCGCCTGAGGAGTTGAACCATCAACATACTGAACAGATTCACTAGAATTCACAACAGACCCATCCGGAGCAACTTCCCTGGATAAAGTCACTTGCGCTTCTGCCGTGGTTCCATCTTCTTTGTGAACAATTGATGAATATTTTTCATCAATCTTCGTGTTCATATTTTCTGCACCTGTTTTTGATAACTGTGCCGTGCCAGTTATCCCTAAATCCGGATTATCAACACTCGGAACATTGACGCTTTTCTTATCATCCGATAACGATACATCACTTCCAATACCATCAGGATCTATGAGATCAACAAACGTCCCATCAGGTTGACTACCAATCCCAGGCTTACCATCAGCCATGGAACTATCACCACATTTACCATCAGGTTGAACAGAAAGTCCTGTCGGACACCTGGGAGTTGTTGGAGTATTATAACCAATAGTCGGAGATAAATACTGCGCAAAACCAGTAGAACCTGGAATAGTACAAGGCCATTGATTAGTATAAAGTTTGACATAAATTATTCCTGTACCAGATGTTGGAACAGGAGGTAACTCACTGGCTTTATAAAATGCATCTTGACATTTTGAACCAGTCTCTTTTGAATACTGCATAATCTTATCTAATGCGCCAGAAAAATCCCCTTCATAATAATATGGAGAACCTGATGATAAAAATTTAAAAATTGGTTGAACTTTTGGAGGACTTCCAGCCCCAGAAGCTTGTTCTTTGGTAACCGGTTGAGATTTAGAGGTAAAATCACTCTGACGTCCAAAAGAATCATACCACAACAAACCCAACCCAACAGCCCAAAGTGCTATAGACATACCCCATGCTATGGGAGCAATAGCATCAGCCTGCCTAGGCCTATTTACCGACAAAAAAATCAACACAATAATCAATATTATTGAAATCTTTTTCATCTCTTTCACAAAAAAAAGGGGCGCATCGCACCCCTTCTTCTCCTCACAACATGGTCAGCCCATGATGAATTCCGACCAACAACGAAGCAACCCACAGTCCCCCCAAAATCAACTCAGGCATTGCATCACCGTGCACGGCCCTTGATCAAACTGAGGATCCCGTAGATGACGGCCACGCCCAACACAAACCCGATGATGGCCACGGCAACGGTTTCATAGGAACTCAGATTGTTGTCCAATGCCGTTTGCACACCCGACACGTCAAGCGCCGCAAAGGCGGGACTTGTGGCGACTCCAACGGCCAATCCGGAACCAAGTGCAGCACCCTTTTGCAAAAACTCCCGAAAACTCTTCATGAATCCATCTCCTTAAAAAAACCATTATTGATTGGCAACGTTGCCTGTGACTTACCTTCCAAACCTTCCCAACAACCTCAATATTGCACCAAGTCCAAGCCCTGCGACGTAGAACATCAGGGTGGAAAGCATTACAATTGAAATAGCATCTTGATCCCAAGATAAAATATCCAACCCTTGCTCAGGCTGCCAAATTGGCATGGTGCCATCGACGCAGGCCTGCACTTTTCCGCCGTTTGTGATCGGTGATGGAGTTCCTTCACCCGTACAAATTAACCGCCAAATCATCCGATGATCCCCAGCCTTCAAACGCTCTTGGTTTTTGAACCAACTTCAGAAACAGGCTTCACCGGCTCGACACCGAGAACAAACAAAGAAGCTTTCCCCCGCCCCCCCGCCCGCAACTCAACGTCAACATCATACATCGCAGGGAATTTGCCCAAAGTCGCAAACGTTTCAAACAAACCGATATCCATGCTGAAATTGACAACAGGACAACCAACCCTTGAATCGGTCTTTTCAAAATCAGAAAGCGCACTGACACGACCCATCTTCACCTCCCGGCCATCCTCACCTTTGAACTCAAACTTTTCGACCGATACAATGTTCAAACTCATCTTCATGTCTTATCTCCATTTGACTGCATTTCATTTCATCCCCTGGGCAGTCTATCCAGAGGAATTGTCTAAACCAAACGATCCCGCAATTGTTTGATGACACCACTCCAAATAACGGGATTACCATGTTCCAAAACATCCCCAGCAGCCTCAATAATCAAAGAAGCAATCTGCGATTGATTCATACCGTCAACACCGGCAAATAGATCAAGAACTTCACAAGCCCGCTTGGATAGATAAAGGGCTTTTTGTTTCATTTCTTTTCCCTGCTTTTCACGGTAACGCTGTTGTTTGGATACCTTATCAACAAGACCATTTTCCTGGTCACTAGTTACCACATTTCCTACCCCTTCAACTGAACACAAACCCGACACCACTTCCAAACCTCATTTTTCAGGTTCTAGACTTTGTATTCCTGTTCCAAAGCCTCTTTGGTAAGCAGTGCAACGTTGATCAACCGATATTTTCCCAGATCAAAAATAGGGAGATACCCTTTCTTCACCCAACCTCGAACAACATCAAGCGACACCCCTGTCACCTCTGCAAAACGCTCTTGAGTCATGTATGGACCCATCGAAGCTTGACGAACGGAGACTGATGACATAGCGTGTCGTTGGCCTTTGTTGGCCTTTGTTGGTCTTTGTTGGATTCACGGCAAGTTTCAAATCAATCATCAGACTGTCTAAATATTTTCGATATGTGATGGAAAATTTATTAGGAAACCGGATAAGAGCGATCAGAGAATGCCTAAATTTTGGGAGACATGAATTTTGCACAATTTGTGGTGTTAAAAAGAGCATGGTTGAAAAAGTTGAAGTAGGTGGCCAAAGAGCAACAGAAGATCTTATCACGGCCATTGGCAAACATTGGCCCCAATTTGCCTATTGGTTGGTCACAGGCCTGACCGACGAGGAACACGGACACATCAGCCCTGAGATTGAGAGAATGCGCAGGGACTCCAAAAAAGCAGGATCGGATACCGGATAGCAGGACGAGTTTGGAAAAGATGGGTAGGAAAAAATTTTGCCCGCAATGATGATTTTTGTTTATGAAACTGTCGCAAAATTATAAGGATACGTAGAATGGAATTAAACGCCATGAATATCTATAATTTAGCTACAAGTATTACTGCATGGGCTTTTATTCTCGAACCAATAGTTGCAAAGGTGATAAAAATACGCCGACACGCAAATTTCGATGTAACCGAAATCAACTGGACCCAACCCCTTACGAAACCGGAACAGATTTTATATCGCCGACTCATAAATGTCTTTCCAGACCACATCATTCTTTCCCAGGTATCCTTGGGAAGATTCCTTTATGCAAATAGCGGAAACCCAAAAAAGGATATCACCATGGAAGAGACGTTCAGACAAAAAATGGTGGACTTCCTTGTTTGTGACAATGAATTCAACATTATTTCAGCCATCGAACTGGACGACGGAAGCCATGACAAAAAAAAAGACAAGAAGAGGGATTTGATTTTTTTCATTGCAGGAATCAGGATTGTCCGATGGAACATCGAAGCCATTCCAAACGAATATAAAATCAGAGATGATTTGCTTTCATGATCTTTGTTAAACAATTCTCACTTAGCCCTGAACCAAGTCAATTTTCAAACGTGCATTCATGACAAGAGCCACACCTTCCATAGTCTGGAGCGTAATAGAACGATTTTCAGGATCCAATAGCCGATTTACTGAGGCACGACTTGTTTTCATTCGCCGAGCCAATTCAGTCTTGGAAACGTTCTTATCTTCCATCATTTTTTTCAGCTTTAACGCAAAAACTCTTTTAATGGCCGTTGCTTCAACTTCGGCCAAGATTCCCTCTTCCTTCAAAAAATCATCAAAATCACTTCCAAGGTAAGAACCATTCATTTTCGTCCCCTTATTTCAGAAATCCGACTTTCGGCAATAAACAAATCTTGAAGTGGTATATTCTGGGTTTTTTTTATGAAACCATGGACCAAAACGATTTTCCCATCTTCAAATGTAAAAAGAACCCGTGCAATCCTTCCCTGTAACCTGGAGCGAACTTCCCAGAGATCAGGTTTCAACTTTCGCACCAACGGCATGCCCACAGGCCAACCGACTTGAACCGTTTTGATATCCTCACCGATTATTTTCCTGTCTTGGGGATCCAGACTTTTCAACCAGTCACGAACCGGTTCTGAACCAGAGCCGCTTTTAAAAAAATGAACAGGAAATCGAATCAGTAACATAAAGCGTAATGTACCATTTTTGATACGTCCAGGAGAAGAAAATTCTCAAATTCTGGCACCGAGGAAAAAACATTCAAGACTTTGTTGTGTCAACCAACTGTCAACCGCAATGGCCCTTATAGACCAATATCGACCACTTTCAAACCAGATTTTCCTTTTGTTTATGGCCTTTGTTGGCCTTTATTGGCCTCCATCAACGGTTTCCTAATCCGTAGGCCGTGCGTTCAAATCGCGCCGGGGACGCCAATCATCTGTCGTCAGACTTTGAATCGGGCCAAATCCTCGTTGAGTGCGCGGGCAATGGATGCCATGTCATCGGCACGGTTTTTCACCGTTATTCCCATTTCTCCCATCTGTTGCGCGGTTTGGTTCACGCCACTCATGTGTTTCGCGACCAGGGTTGCCGCTTTACTGATCTCCAATACATTGCGCGCAGATTCCTCTGTGGTTTTAGATGCCGCCACCACATGACCATCCATGTTATGAACTTCCCGGGTCGCCGTACCAACGCTCCGATTGACCTCACCAATACCGAAGGTGATCTCCTGCACGCTACGGTTCACCTCGCTGATTCCATCGGAAGATTCCGCCAGGCGACGGTTCATCTCCTCGGTTTCACCAGAAGCAGCTATCATGAATCCATTGCATGGGACATACTCCGACTCAATGTAACGTGAAATCAACCATCGCTATCCATAAACATTAATTTATTTATTGTCTTGGAATCTCTCGTCATCGGCCGTGCCGATAGCCAATGTCAACCGCCCGAGTGTCCAGCCTCTGATCATCAGATAGGGAAGATGCCCCGGTTGTCCCTGAGGGTCATGCCGTAACGGCCACTCCAGCATCGCGAACCATTGTCCAAAGCGTGATCGGAACCATCTTAACCCGAAGCTCTTGAGAATGACACTCAAAGTCATTAATGAAAACTATTTTGTCTTCAACAAAAAATCAAAAAATATATTCCTCTATGGTTGCGTCATGTAACCTCTTGAGTTCCCCCGAATCGTTCCCCTTACCTCGGTAAGGGGTGATCATGACCCTCTTTCTTCCAACAGTGTGCGCATCATCGATTTGGGCCACGATCCTGAACCGGGAGTTCCAATTTCATTGAATTTGCCATGGGACTGTGGCATTCATTCAGAATGACCCTTACGGGAGAAATGCCATGCATACTGGAAACATCATGACTGTTCGGCCGAACGGTCGAACCGACAGGCTCCCTGAACAGGCATACCTCACCCTTCGACAAATCCATCCTTCGTTCTGCTGCCAGAATCGACTGCTCTGCGTTTCCCCTGAACGACATCCCTGTCATTCCCACCATGAACGCAGCGTCCTGACATCTTTGTCTTGAAGTTCCGCTCCGAAATCCCCATACGTCAAGATGCAAACCGCTGGAGGCGGTATCACAGGACATGACCCCTTTTTGGAAAAACGAACGACTGTCGCAATCGCACCTGCTGTCGGTTGTCATCATCATGGTGACGGTGACCATGACGATCACCGTGTTGTCGCTGTCGATGATCTATCGCGCAACGATTGCCACTTCCTATGATCGCCTGGTTGACCTGCGCCGAACTCAAGCCTTGATGATCCAGGCGAGGGTCAAACTCAATGATGTCCATCGACCCCCTTTCGATGCGCAAAAGGCGGTCGATGTGACACGCAGGCATCTCCTGGCGTCACTGGAACAACAGGCAGGATTCGGAAGGACCGGTGAATTCGTCATGGCACGTCTGTCGGGAGATTGGGTCGAATTCCTCCATTACCCCCGGATGGTGCGCCACCATATCCCGAAGGTTGCCATGGGCGGTCCCTTTGCCCGCCCCATGCAACAGGCGCTCCTGGGAAAATCAGGGATCATCGAAGCCCTCGACTATCGCGGCGTCATGAGCCTGGCGGCTTACGAACCGATTCCCAGCATGAACGCCGGTCTGGTCGTCAAAATCGATCTGGAAGAATTCCGGCAACCCTTTACCCGGGCAGCACTCCTGGCGGGCGGAATCGCCCTGCTGACCATCGGACTCGGAACGCTGCTGATCTGGCAAATTGAATCGGTTGCCAACCGTAACCTCATCGGCACGATGCTCTCGGGAATCCGGATCGGCATCGGTTGGAAGGAACGTACGCTGTATCTGATCATGATCATGGCCACCATTTCCCTGTTGGTGACCAGCAGTTCATTCATCTCTCTCTTTCATGCCTATTACGAAGGGGCCAGAGCGCACCTGCTGGAAATGGTCATGATTCAGAAACGGATGGTTGAAAAAGCAGCCTCGGACGACATGGAATTCAAGGAACATTGTTCACTCGATGCACCGGAAATACCTGCGATCGGATATGCAAAATTTTGTTTCGGCCACACCCCGTTTGGATTCAGCGGCGAATTCATGTTGGGCCACATGGATGGACGCACCATCAACTTCAAATCATCTTCCCGCTTCACCGGTCAGCAGATTCCCTCCCAGTCGATGGCGGACGTCACGGCCAAATCCATGCAACTGGCCCTTCTGGGACAGACCGGTATCGTTTCGGGACCCGATTACCGGTCGGTCGAGGTGTTATCAGCCCATGTCCCGCTGGATGCATTGGGGCTGGGTTTGGTTGCCAAAATTGATCTTGAGGAGATTCGCAAACCGTTTCAGATCACGGCCATGCGGATCACGGGCCTGTCCGTGGTCATCATCTTCCTGGGTGCCTGGGTCATGGCGCACAAAATGGCCAATATCCCCCAGAAACCCGAAGAGGAACATTTGCCGCAGTTGATCGGCCACACCGCCGATCGGTTGCCTGAACCGTCATGGGTCCTGAAATCATTGACCGTCGGCATCGCAACAGCGGTGTTTGCCATCGATGCGTTCACGCCCAGGGGAATTGCCGATGGAATCCTCTATATCGGCATCGTCCTTCTGGGACGATGGTATCCCAAACGCCATCACATCCTTTTCCTGACCATTGCCGCCACCCTTCTGACCTTGACCGGACATATGGTTTCCACCGAAGCGGGCAGTCTATGGGTTTCATGGATCAATCGCGGGTTTTCCCTGATGGCCATCTGGGCGACCGCTCTGATCCTGAGTGTCGTCAAGGCATTCGAAATTGAAATCATCTACAAAACTTCGGCCTTGCGCAAACTGTCCGTGGCCGTAAGCCAAAGCCCATCCTCGATCATCATTGCCGACCCTCTGGGTCGAATCGAATATGTCAACCATCGTTTTTGCGAATTGACCGGTTATACGCACGAAGAAGTCATGGGGAAAAATCCCTGCTTTCTCGACCCAAAGCGTCCTGATGAGATCAACCATACATTGTTGTGGGAAGAAATCGCCAACACGAATACCTGGAGAGGGGAAGTTCGCAACCGCAGAAAAGATGGCACCCTGTTCCAAGGATCGATGTCCATCAGTCAGGTACGGGATCGTCATGGTGAAGTATGCAATCTGATCGGGATCCAGGATGACATCACCCACCTCAAACAGATTGAGGACCGACTTGCCCAGTCCAATCGGGATTTGAAGACCCGTCTGCGATTTGCGGAAGTTCTGTCCATGGGAGAAGAGGAAGAACGGACACTTCAATTGCTATGCCGGGTGTTGGTCGAGGAGGCGGGTTATGCCTTGGCCTGGGTTGGGTTTGTCGATTCCGGTTCCGAAACGCTGGTCCGTCCCGTGGCCTATCATGGACTTGATAAAGAATTTTCCGACCTGATCAGCGACCCCTGGAATGAATCGGAACCAGGGGACGACCAGACAACCAAAGTCATTCATACCGCCACCCCCCACGTGATTCAACACCGTATCGATCATCACCCGACCATCCCCGGGCAGCAGGAGACCATGAATCGAACATTCACCTCCAGCATCGCCCTGCCGATCAAAGGATATGGCACCGTTCTGGGAGTATTGAATCTTTACGCTTCGGAGGAGGATGCGACGTTCGACGACAACAAAATCGCCTTGTTGACCGCCCTGACCCATCTCATGGCGGAAGGAATTTTGTCGTTGCGTGCCAACCATCACCGACGCCAGGCGGAACTGGCACTCAAGCGCAGCGAACGCCGTTACCGAGCCTTGTTCGATACCATCAGCAGTGGTGTCGCCGTCTATGATGTTTTCAATGATGGTGAAGACTTCATTTTCCAGGACATGAACACCTCGGGCGAACGGATCAGCAATGTCAAACGCCAAAACATCCTGGGACGAAAAGTTTCCGAGGCGTTTCCAGGGATCCGGGAGTTCGGACTCTTTGCCGTGTTCCAGCAGGTCCATCGAACAGGCATCCCCATGTTTCATCCCGTCTCCTGGTATCAGGATGAAAAACATCGTGGATGGATGGAAAACCATGTCTACCGGTTGGAAACCGGTGAAATCGTCGCCATCTATGATGATCTGACGGAAAAAAAACTGGCCCAGGATCGACTGTTACTTGCCCAGGCGTCCCTGGAAAACATCCATGACATGATTTTCTGGATCCTTCCCGACGGCAGGGTTTCCCAGGTCAATCGTTCCGCCTGCGACACTCTGGGCTATGATTGCGATGAGATGTCTTTGATGTCGATGGACGAAATCATCGATGAAACCCATCCTGGACTCTGGTCCGAAACTCATCGTGATGGACCCTCTGCGAACGTGATCAATGTTTTTGAGTCCTCCTTGAAGGGCAAGAACAATACATCCATTCCCGTGGAAATCAGGATCGATGCCCTGCAATTCAACCAACAGTCCTACCAGTTGGCCATTGCCCGGGAGATCAGCGAACGCAAACTGGCCCAGCGGGCCCTGGAAGAATCGGAATACCTGCTGCGGGATCTCTATGAAAACGCCCCCATCGCCTTTCTGTCCATCGACACCCGGGACGGACGCATTCTGCGTGGCAACAAAGCCCTGGAAACCCTCGTTGGCAATCCCCTCGAAGAATTGGAAACCATGACGCTCCTGGATGTCTATCCCCCCGCCTCACCCGGTAGCAAAGAGGTCGTGGAACGCATGCTTACCCGATTGCGACAGGGGAACATGATCCAGGAAATCGAAGCGGAAATGGTACGCAAAGGGGCAAATCCGATTTGGACCAGTATTTCATTTTCCCCGAAGAAAACACCCTTGGGAACGGTCACGGAAGCCCGTGGCACCATCATCGATCTGACGCGAAGGCACCGTGCGGAATCGGCGCTGCGTCGCCATGCCGCCATTGTCTCTGCTTCTCGGGACCACATGTCGTTTCTGGACCGGAACTATCGCTATCAGGCGGTGAACAATGCCTATCTCGACAATCATGGCAAAAGAATGGATGAAATCGTCGGACACACGGTCCAGGAACTCATAGGCGAGGAAGTCTTCAATCAAATCCGTCCCAACCTGGACCGTTGTCTTGAGGGTAATGCGGTCAACTACCAGAGTTGGTTCAACTTTCCCGTAACTGGACAGCGTTGGATGGATGTTTCCTATTTCCCTCACCTTGCCGAGGATTCCCGTGTTGCGGGTGTCGTCGTCGTTGCCCGGGACATTACGGATCGCAAGGAGATGGAGGATGAACTGCGTCGCAGGGAGGAAGAGGCACGCAATGCCAACCGCGCCAAGGGGGAATTCCTTGCCAACATGAGTCATGAAATCAGGACACCGATGAATTCCATCATTGGCATGGGACATCTGGTTCTTGCCACCGAGCTTGACGAACAGCAGCGGAAGTATCTGGAAAAGATACAAACCGCTTCCCACTCGTTATTGCGCATCATCAACGATATTCTCGACTTTTCCAAGATCGATGCAGAAAAATTGGAGCTGGAACACGAACCCTTCAGGCTCGACATGGTGTTACAGCAGGCCATTGATGATCTGATCACCAAGGCTGGACCTGAAAACGGGATCGAACTCCTGTTCCAATGGGACCCCGATTTGCCCAAGACCGTCATCGGCGATTCCACCCGTTTGATGCAGATTTTGACCAATCTGTGCAGCAATGCCTTTAAATTTACCGAAACCGGTGAAATTGTCCTTGGTGCCCGAGTCATCACCATGGAACACGACCAGGCCCTTCTGGAATTTTCCGTTCGCGATACCGGGATCGGCATTGACCCGGACAAGATTGCCATGGTGTTCGATCCGTTCCAGCAGGCTGATGCCTCTACCACCCGTCATTATGGGGGCACCGGTCTGGGATTGGCCATCTGCCGCAAACTGGTGACGATGATGGGGGGAGAAATCGATTTGGAAAGCCGGCTGGGGGAAGGAACCTGCATCCGTTTCACCCTCATGTTCGGACTGGTTTCCAAACGGAAAGAGGCGGGTCCCCCCATGCGCAACCATGCGGGTGGCACTCAGGCAGAGATTGTAGATGACTTTTCCTCCTCCCGAAGTGTAGGATTGGGCCATCAGGAGCCTCCTGGAATAGAGATCTTGAACCAGAAACGAATTCTGGTGGTCGATGATGTCGATGACAATCATGAGTTGGTTGCCGGGTTATTGGGTAAACGGGGTGCATTACTGACCAAAGCATCCAACGGGGAAGAAGCTGTGGCCATGGCCCTTCAAGCCAATCCTCCCTTCGATGTCATTCTCATGGATATCCAAATGCCGATCATGGATGGATTCGAGGCCACCCGAAAACTGCGCCTTGACCCCGTTCATGGCCATATACCCATTCTGGCCATGACCGCAAGTGCGATGGTTCAAGATGTCCAGGCATGTTTGGCATCGGGAATGAATGATCATATTGCCAAACCGATCAATCCCAGGGAGTTATTCTCCAAGCTGATTTATTGGACCCGGAATACACACCTTTCCCAAGCGGATACCGAGGCTGTATTGGCCTTGGTAGAAGATCTTGAACATTCACTGAATGAACACGATATCAAGAGTGACCAACAATTTGCCCTGATCCGAGAATTCTTATCTCAACAGGCCGAATTTCATGATATTCTTCTCGAGATGGAATCCTGTCTTGACCATATGGATATTTCTAGAGCTTTGATGGCACTGCATCTTGTCAAACAAAAACTAAAACAATGACGTTGGGGGTCTATGATGAATCACCATGTCAAAGACGCAACGATTCTGATTGTCGATGATGTGCCAAACAATATTCGAATTCTTGGCAAGATGTTGGATTCCTTTACCATCCGTTATGCCACCAACGGCGCTGATGCCCTGAAGCTGGCCTTCGAGGATCCTCCGGATCTGGTACTCCTGGATGCAATGATGCCGGAAATGGACGGTTTCACCGTTTGTGCCCTGTTGCGCGATGATCACAGAACCTGTGACATCCCGGTCATCATCATCACGGCGATCACCGAGCTTGAGGCGGAAACGCGTGGATTTGCGGCGGGTGCGGTCGATTTCTTGACCAAACCGGTCCACCCGCCCACCGTTCGTGCCCGGGTCAACGCCCATCTCACCTTGAAGAAACAACGTGATGAACTGAGGAAGGCAAATCAGGAATTGCAGACCGAGATACAGCGTCGGCGAATCCTGGAAGAAAAGCTGCGCGAACAGGCGGAGTTTGATCTCCTGACCGGGCTGCCCAACCGATCCCTGTTCGTGGACCGTCTTGGTCAATCCATCCTGATGGCCCAACGCAATCATATGCTGTTTGCACTGTTGTTCATCGACCTTGATCGTTTCAAATGGGTCAACGACACCCTGGGCCACGATGCGGGGGATACACTTTTGATCGATGTCTCGCGCCGGCTGGAACGGGAAATTCGCAAGTCCGATACCGTGGCCCGGCTGGGAGGCGATGAGTTCACCGTCATCCTCAATCATCTGTTTCACGAATCAATGGCGGAACTGGTCGCGCGAAAGATTCTCGAACAACTCAATGTTCCATTTCTGCTGAAAGAACAGTCGGTCACCATTTCCGGCAGCATCGGCATCGCCCTCTATCCCTCCGACGGCATTGATGTGGATCAATTGACCCAACATGCCGACGCCGCCATGTATCAATCCAAAAAATCTGGACGCAACATGGTCCAGTTCTTTTCGGCGGAAATCAATCGGAAAACCAGCGAACGGCTGCAAATGGAAGGTGAGCTGCGCAGGGCGCTCGCCAATAATGAACTGTATCTGGATTATCAACCCAAAATCAAAACATCGACGGGCCATCTGACCGGCATGGAAGCCCTGGTCCGTTGGAATCATCCCGGAAGAGGCGTCTTATTCCCGATCCATTTTGTCAAGTTTGCCGAGCACTGCGGATTGATCTTCCAACTTGGGGCCTGGGTGTTGCGAACCGCCTGCCAGGAGGCGGCGAAATGGACGAATAATGGTTTGGGTGGTTTGAAACTGGCAGTCAATTTGTCGGCACTGCAACTGCAGAATGGGACAAGATTGATTGAACTGGTCAAGGAATGCATTGCCGAGAGTGGCATGCTCCCCCATCAGCTTGAGCTTGAAATCACCGAAAGCATGATGTTGAACGATGCCAAAATGGCGGCGGACATTTTAATGCAACTGCACGAGATGGGCATCTCCATTACCCTGGATGATTTTGGCACCGGCCATTCATCTCTGGCCTTATTGCGCACCCTGCCCGTTCAGACCATCAAGATTGATCGTTCGTTCGTCACCGACCTCAAGGCGCAATCGTATAACGCCAACTTCATCGGCGCCATCATCTCCATGGCCAGAAATCTGAATCTGGATGTGGTTGTCGAAGGGATTGAAAGCGCAGAACAACTCAATATCATGAAAGATTGTGGCGGTGATGAAGTGCAGGGATTTTATTTCAGCCCCCCCCTGGGGAAAAATTCCTTCCAGGATTTACTGGATGGCCAACTGCCCCTTGGGGGAGGGCTCGATATTCCTTCGTAGGAAAAAATCAAAGAACAAACTTTTCCCGTTTCGATCTCGAAGCTGAATGTTGATGATCGGAAACAAAAACAAAACCTCAACTCTGGGCGCAAGGCCCCTTTTAACTTGATCAATCAACACGCCCTAAAAATTCGTCCAGTCTTGCGTACCCATTGCGATTGCAGCTCCGGCGGAACCGGGTTTCGGGTTCGGAAAAGCGATTGAACTCGCTTTTTGGCCTGCGGGCTTGCGTACCATCGCTGAGGAAATGGGTTTTGGTTGCGGTAGGAGTGCCTGATCCTTTCTGTTTACATTGAAATAATTGATGGATTGATTCATTGCGTCGGCCTGGGAGCTTAATTCTTCCGCCGTTGCCGCGAGTTCCTCGGCGGCACTGGTGTTCCGGTGAACCACTTGGTCGAGCAGGTCAATCGAAACTCCAATCTGTGCTACCCCCTCGCGTTGTTGCCTGCTGCAATCGGCAATGCCACGAATGCGATCAGCGGTATCGTGAATATTGGGAACCAGTTTGCCGATAATGCTTCCCGCCTGTTCGGCGATACTGACGCTCGAAGCGGAAAGCAGGCTGATTTCACCCGCTGCAACCTGACTGCGTTCTGCCAGTTTTCGCACCTCTGCTGCCACCACGGCAAACCCTTTGCCATGTTCCCCCGCCCGAGCCGCCTCGATGGCGGCGTTCAAGGCGAGCAGATTGGTTTGCCGGGCGATTTCTTCGATGATTCCGATTTTTGAGGCAATATCCCCCATGGCCACAACGGCTTGATTGACCGCATCTCCCCCTTTGGCGGCATCCCGGGCAGCCTTTTGAGCCAACGTTTGCGTGGCATCGGAACTGTCGGTGCTGAGTTGACAGGTTCCCCTGATTTCCCCAACGGCAACCGAGGTGGTTTCCAGGGAAGCGGCCTGTTCAACCGCACCCTGGGACAAGCTTTGTGCCGAATCGGAGATGGCACGACAACCGATGGACACCTGCTCCGCAGCCGTGGTCACTTCACCAATGACCTCACGAAGTTTTTCTACAAGATTTTGCACGGCGAGTTGAATTCCGGTCGATTTCTTAGACGTATCGAAAACAACGCTCAAATCTCCCGAAGCCACCCGTGTTGCCAATGCGGCAATCACAGCAGGCTCGCCACCGACAATTTTTGTCACCATGCTGATGGTTCCCCAGGCCAGGGCCAATGAAACCATCAAAGTGGCCAGAACGATGCCAATGGCAAAAACAACCGCATCCTTCCGGATCGAATCGAACTGACCATCCGCCGCTTCCGCCTCGCCGGTTAATGACTCTGAAATAAATGAAAGTGATTCCAGAAGTTGTTCACGCTGTTGATCCAACTCCCCATCCACCCGGGTCACCTCGTCCCCGGCTCCGGTTTCTCGACTCAAACGAACTGCCACGGCAGAAAAAAAATCACCTTCGATGCGTGATACATATCCCCGATAGACTTGAGCCGCTTCCTCCAACTTGCGCCGTTCATCAGGCGTATCCACCATATTGGTCAGTTGCCGGAGATCCTGTTCCATTTGAACGCGCACTTCCTTCATCTTCTGACGTGACGCTTCCAGTTGGCGATTGAGTGCGGCATCTGCGGCAATGCCGTAAATCTTGACGACCCGCTGAATGATTTGCTGCGTTGCCTGGGCATCCCTGAACCTGCCAGCCCCTCCGTCTTGCAATGCGCCAAGATCGGACATGACATGGATCTGATGCACCGATGATATGGCGAAAAGGGATAAGACCAATAGAAACGACCCGATGATCTTGACACTCAAACGCATTTCCGAAAACTTCATGTGACGCACCTCCAATAAATTATGACAGGAAAAAAATGTAAAAAAACAGGGTACATTCCAACTCTGCTCCCTGAAAGAATGGAACGAATGCCTGATCCAGAAAAGGTTATGCCTGTTATTTACTTATGTTTGATAAAGAAGCGCACTTATACATTGCTCATAATCCAAGGTCAAGGAAATTGAATGAATCCATTTTCAATATTTTTTATAGCACAATCATTATTCATAATGTCCAATGATAGAAACAAGGAATATAATAAAGGTTCCAGCACATTGGCGCTTGATGAACTTAATGCTGAATATATACAATGAATCAGTTGCATGACACTTCATGAATCGATTATTCATGAACGGTTTTATAGTGTGGTCATATCAATATGATCAAGATGCAACACATCAATCTAAAGCCTGGCATACCGAATGGATCTGAATCCCAGGAAAACACCTTGAGGACAATAATTCCCGTAAATAAGCGTCAGAAATCAAGTCCTGGAGGGTGGATCTTTGTTTTCCATCCCCCTGTGGGGGATGGAAACTTGAGATCAATATTTTATATCATTTAGACGAGAAGGAAGTTCTGGGTCTCTACCTGACGACGTCAAGCCATATGCAATGAGGATCCTGTGATCGAACCGGAAAAGTCGATCACCGTTTCCATGCCATCTGCCGCATCCCAATCCTGCCACAGAAAATCGTTGGCCCGGCCATCGGCAATCAAGCGAAAGGCATAGCGGACCTGTTCTTCATAAAAGTGGCAAAAGGCGCCGATCTGGTCCATGCCACCATTCATTTCATGGGCTTCCGCGGGACAGGGAGAACCGCAATAATGCCGAATGGCACACCGGCCACAGGGGTTGAAGCGGTCCACATTGCGTCCGGTCACGGTGGCAAATGCAGGGCTGGCCATGGCCTGATCGATCCCTTCGCGAAACAGATTGCCACCGCAAAAGGATTCCAGGCCGATGAATTCGCTACATGGGAACAGATCGCCATTGGCGGCCAGGGCAAAAAAGGCCCGGCCTCCCCCACAGGGTGAAATATCGCACATGAGCCGCCGTGCGGTGGGTGCCAGGATGGCCAAAAGGATATTGGCAAAATTGGCGACGACCATTTTATGACCTGTCTGGTGGAACAGTTCATCATTGCGTTCCAGGGCACGGATGAACGGCCCTGCCAGTTCCTCATCCCCTACCCTCACCTCCCGCGCACCCGGAAGGGTACACCGTGTGGCATTCAGTAGACACCCCGGAACACCATGGGCGTGAAGCAATTCCACCACCGAGGACAACATTTCAACGTTTTCCCGAGTGATGGTGACGATGACGCTGTAACCTGGATATCCGCGCAACCGTTCCATGGCATGGAGTACCGATTGATGGACCGTTCCCGGTCCCTGCCATCCTTTGCGGGTGCGGTTGTTGATTTCTGCCGTTGGTCCATCCAGGGACAACCCGATACTGACCTGATGCGTGGTCAGGAAATCCAGGGTGGCATCGTCGAGCAGGGTGGCATTGGTCTGCACACCGAACAAAAATTCATCTTTGAACGCATGAATCCCTGCCCGTACCGCCTTGAAGTTCAACAAGGGTTCGGCACCGTGGAAAATGACCCTGGGCCGGCGTCCCCGGGGCATATGGCGAGAGAAATAGTCGCGCAACAGCCCCAGGGATTCCAAAAGTCGTGTTTCCGTCATGTGTTCCCCGCCGCGACGCATGTCACGGGGAATATAGCAATAGGAGCAATCCAGATTGCATCGATCCGTTGGATTGAAATAAACGGCCGACGGCTTCAATCCAAAACGCAACTGGTCCATTTCCGTGGCACATTCTTCCATGCGCTGCCGATAATCCTGCACGACATTGCTGCCAGTCAGCAGGTCGGCCAGTCGATCCTTGCGTACAATGGCCCAATAGGCGGTGTCAGGATCGACGACCGCCATGTGGGAGGGATGACCGATCTCCAGTGGTACCAGGAGGGGTCCCCCTCCCGTATTGACAAACGGCGTCGCCGCTCCTATTGCAGTTGTGTTCATTTGTCCTTCCGATCCATCAGGATGTAGTGTGACAGACCGACGCCATCCGCTGAACAACGTTTCCGTTGGGTGATGACCTCCTCAATCCGTGAGGGGGGGGTCTGGGGTGCCCGGACGGACCCTTGGGCGGTTGGGTTTGCGTTTAAATTCATGGCATTTCTCCAAATTGAAAGGGTTCAAGGAACAAAAAAAAAGGGTCCCGGACAGAGGCATGACACCTCCATCCGGAACCCTTTACCATGAGATTCCAAGATTCAATGCAGTCAGGCAGGTCTTCTGACTTCCGGATCAATCCCCTTGTCGCGCCTTCCCCCTTGAATTTACAAGGAGTGGCTGGCCAAAAGCCTTGCGACAGGAGTCCCCGGTTACAGCGGCGGGTCCGTCACGGAATTGCACCGTGTTCCGATCAATGCCACGAGACTGCATACAACACGTACGAGAATGTATTGTTTTTACCACATCCTGTCAACCCCTTTTCGACATTCGTGTCCGATCCCCTATGATCAGTTGATATTCCATGACACTGTTGACGATGGCCCGTGCCACCTTTTCCCGGGTTTCCTCCCTGAGCAGGATCCGTTCCTCATCCCGGTTGATGATGACGCCCACTTCCACCAGCACCGCCGGCATGTTGGCGGTCCGCAACACCATCAGGTTGTCATAGCGATAGATACCCAGTTCAGGATTGAACAAAAAATGTTTTTCTCCCGGGACATCTTCGGCATGATGCAGCGTGGGTGCAAACCCCTGGCGTTTGAGGTTTCTGCCGATCACCGTCGCCAAACGCAGGCTGTCCCGGAATTTGGCATTCCGGGTCGAAACCAATAATGAGAACCCCCGGAACCGATCACAAAAGCGTTCTTTTTTTCCATTGTAGGTCCATTCTTCAAGGAAATGGGATTGAGCCGAATCATGGTGAAATGAAATCAGCACATCGGCGTTTTTTTCCCGTGCGATACGGCTCCTGTCCGCCAGGCGTTTCGGATTGACAATCATGAAAGCACGTTCGTATCCATGGCGCGCCAACGCCTTTTTGACCTGCGCGCCCACGTCCAGATTGAATTGATACTCGCCCCGTCCGCGGGCACTCCTGGCCCCGTACACCGCCGAGGTATGACCAACGTCGATGGCAACGACCAGGTCGGATGCCAAAGCCTCGTCAAATGGTAATTGGGTGGAAAGAAACAGAAACAAGAAAAAAATGATTCCCATATGATCTTGCCAATCCATGGAAAAAAAGATTAACATTCTTTCAATGTGATCCTGATGCCCTATTCTGATCTTCCTTGTCTACGAAAAGATCGTTCCATGACCGACCCACTGAAAACGTTCCTTGAACATATCAATAATTCCGGCTGGATTGGCCAGGAGGAGTTCAAGAAAATTTTCTCAGGGGTTGCCAGTACCACGTTCGCCAAATTTGTGGATTATCCACTATTGTTCGGTGACCGTGTCGCTGACATCGAAGTCATCAATATTGATGGCAAAATATCATTGAACTTCAACCCCGATCAGGACACTTCAACCCGTCCGTCCCTGAATTATGTCTTTCCCTTTGTCAGCAGGGATCCAACCCGACGCGCTCCGGGGATGTTTTTCATCGGTTCTTCGGCAGAAAACCAGTTTATTGTCCCTGACTATACCGTATCAAAGAAACATGCGGTCATTAGCAAAAGGCGTACCGGATACTACCTGAAGGATCTCCAGAGTGAATTCGGCTCCTATGTGAATGGCGTCTCCTTCGGGTCCAAGGAAATCCTGTTGAGCGATGGCGACCATCTCTCCTTTGGCCGATACCAGTTCATCTTCTTGGAGCCGAAAACCTGCTTCGAATTGCTGTATGGAAAAAAGACAAAGCGCGAAACAAGAAGAGTTGACTCCCCCGGCGTTACCGAAGACAAGCTGAAACAAAAGCTGAATGAAACCTCCCTCTACGTTGCCGATTGCATCGCCCGCAAATCATGCGAAGACGTTGAAGAAAAGCTTTTGACCATCATTTCATTCATCCCCTTCTTCAACTCATTTTCCCTGCATGAAAAAAAGCAGATCCTTTCCTACCATAAACGGCTCATTGTCGCCAATGAAGGGGAAACAATTGTGCGACAACACGATGCCAGCGATAATTTTTTCATTATTCTCAAAGGCAGGGTTGCCATTGTCAGCGAAGAGGGCCAGGTCACGCTGAACAGTCTGGGCCCGGGCAACAGTTTTGGAGAAATCGCCTTTTTGACAGGAACGCCCCGGTCCGTCAGCGTCATTGCCCAGGAATCGACGATCATGTTCACCATTGATCGCGAATTCTACGAAAATATCGGCATGGAAATCCGGGAAAAAATCAAGGATCAGATCATCCGGCAGATTTCGGCCAATATCGTCCGGCAAAACCGTGAAATCAAGGAATTCAACAAGGATCGTCTATTTCCCGAAACCAAAACTTCCCGCAGAAAAGAACGGCATACCGACCTTGCAGACAAGAAAACCACCAAAAAATGGATCGCCGCCTTCATCAACGAAAGCCCGATCTTTGCAAAATTGACAAAATATCAAAAGAATGGCTTGGTGGTCATTCTCGAAACCGTGGAATCTTATGACGCCGGCGAAGTCATCATCAAGGAAAACACGTTGCACAATGGATTGAACTTCATCCTGGAAGGGTCGGTCGCCATCACCGTCACCAAGGGCGACGTTGTCCTGGCGGAATTGCATGCCGGTGATCTGTTCGGCGAAATTTCCACCTTCGGAAAAAAGACGACTTCCGCCAATGTCATTGCCCGCGGCAAGGTACGTATCATCCGGATCACTGCGGACGATATGAACATCATGCCAATGGAAATCAGGGAAAAGATCAAAGATATCATCCTGGACCAAATCATCAAACGGCAAGCGGCACAGAACAACGCCATTGTCGGTTTCTCCTCTTGATCCCACTGTAAACGAAACATATCCATACCAAGCTTCTGGTAAGTTGTTTTTCATACTTTGAGGGTAATAGTGCGGACTACGAGATTTCCATAGTCATGATATCATTGCCGAAAGTAGTCGAAACACAGGATTTCCCCTCTCTTGCATTGATTATTGGCAAGTGATACCATTCAAAAATCAATACGATAAACAACATCAATGTCTGGATCGTGATGCGTGACGAAGTGCATTCATCGATCTTGAATCTTGCCTGATTGAGCCGGTGGAATTCAATAAGGGCACCCGAGTATCGATCAATCCTGGCAAATGGTTACTGGACGAAACCCACAAGGAAAAAACATGAACAGGTCTGGTTTGTTGCACATTGCATCACTGCTGACCATCACCTTGACTGCCGCGTCAGGGCATGCCATGCCAGCCGATCTCTATTTTTCCATGGCAGTCACCGAAAATTCCCACAATCATGCCGGAAGCAATCTGCTGTTTTTGAAATTTCAGGAAAAAGCGGATCCTTCCGTGATTGCGCCGTCCGTAGTGATCTCCCCCCGGGTCAATGGCAATAGCATCAAGATGGATGGCCGGCTTGACGATTGGGATCAACGTTGGTTCACCACCCTCGAAAGCCGGGTGATGAACAATTACCCCTTGAGTGAATTTTATGACGCCACGGCGGTTCCCATTCAAATTGCTTCAGCATATGACCAGGAACATATTTATTTCGCCGTCCGATTCGAGGATGCCAACCATGATGCTTCCCTCCAACGCAGACAATGGATCTTCGATGGTACCCAGTGGCATAACGCGCCACATACGGCGGTGAGACCCGAGGCCCCTGCGGGTCATGTCATCAACAAGGATGCCACCCTGGCTGGCCGGGAAGATGAGGATCAGGTATTTTTCATGTTTCCGATGGTCGATCAGGAAGGCAACTTTCGGGATGGTGGTATGGGATGCGGTGGTTATTGCCATCCCAACCTGGTCGCGTCGGGTGACCCCAAAACCCACCTGATCGGTGATGAAACCGCCGGCATGCATACCTCGCTGCCTGGCGATGTGGCGGACCTTTGGCACTGGACCAGCACCCGCAGCAATCTTGGAAACACCTTGAAAGATGGACATATTGTCCATGGTGAAGGTATTTTCAATGGACGAATGGCCGATGATGGCCAATCTCCCGATCTGGATAACGACCTCAAAGCACAGAACAAGGATCTTCCAAGTCAACCCGCCTTCATCTCCGTTAAGGATTTTCAAGCTGGAAATTATGCCATTCCTGGTTTCAAGACCGAGATTCTGCGTCAGGATCAGGCCATGCCCATTCCTGCGGGTATGAACTTCGCTCCCGGGGTCCAACTTCCCTATTCCATCGTTCGACCGGCGACTGGCAGCCGTTCCGATGTCATGGTGATGGCGAATTATGATCCGGGCACGTTCATGTGGACCCTGGAGTTCAAGCGGGCCTTGAATACCGGTGATGCCAAGGATCGGGCCTTTATCCCTGGCCCATCCCCACTTCCCCCAACGTTGCCCGCTGTTCTGCCTGGAAATCCTGAGCGGGGTGCCAAGCTGTTTGCAGATCTTTGCAAATCCTGCCATGGCGAACAGGGAGAAGGAAAATTTGAAAATGGAGCGTGGATTGCCCCACCCAACCAACGCGCTTCCGGTTCGTTAATCGCCAAAACGACTTCCATCAACCGAATCGAACGTCTACGCACGATTGCCCATGAAATGGCACCACCCAAACGGTTGATGTCTTTCGTGCCGATTTCCCAGCAGGATGCCGAGGACATTGCTTCCTGGTTGCAACGGCAATCTACCCGATGAGGAAGTCCAGGATCTCGCCGAAAGGATTCGCCAGATCCGGTTGGCAATCATAAAAATCATCGAGGAATAATGGGTCTCAGGGCAGTCCCTTGAGACCTTTTTTTTTCTGATGTCAACACGCCACATGCATCAACCGCGATCAGGCAACATAACCAAAAAAATATATGGATATGAACATGGTATGGCGTGGGGGATCAACACATCTGATCATCGCCATTGCCTTGGAATTCGCATCAAAGTCACCGATCCCAAACTGAACGCCATTGAATCCATCGTTCAAACTGGAATGGGAATCACGGTCACTTTATTCTACCTTGTCAGATTCATTAACTGGAGATGATGACTGGCAATTGACTGATATATATAAAAATATTGAAAAAAATTTGGCTTGAGGGATTGCCCCAGGCCCCCTTTTTTCTTTCAATGATTTTTTGAATGTCAATCATCCCTGATTCATGAATGTGACAAAGTAGAATTAAAATCCAGGAATGACCTTGATTTCATTGCCACATGCGCCCCATTCCACCCACATCAATCCCAATTCATTTAATTCATCAACCCGCACGGGATGGCTTGAGAAAGAGATCGCCTCGGGCGTAATATTGCATTTTGCAACAGAGTTGCGATCAACACCGTGATCCAATCATCAACATTGAACATGATCCACGCCACATTCCGCCGTGGTGGATCGAGGTGACATTTTCCTGATGAAGAGAACACATATGATACGTTGGAACAAAGCATGGATGATGGGTGGTGCAGGTCTTGTCGGCCTGTTGGCTGCGAGTAGTGGTTTTGCGGCGGAAACAGCGGCAGTGGCGGTTGCCCAGACAGCAACGCCATGGTGGCTCTGGGCCGTGGCCTTGTTTGTCACTTCCTTTCTGCTGGGCATTGTTGCAGTCCTTGGAGGGGTGGGTGGCGGTGTTCTATTCGTTCCCATCGTCGGTGGCTTTTTCTTCCCATTCCACCTGGATTTCGTGCGCGGTGCCGGACTCATGGTGGCGCTCGCCGGCGCCCTGGCGGCGGGACCGGGACTCCTTAAAAGCGGCATGGCCAATCTTCGTCTTGCCATGCCACTGGCCTTGATCGCCTCCTCGTCCGCCATCGTCGGGGCCATGATCGGACTCGCCCTGCCCACCAACGTCGTTCAAACCTCATTGGGCGTCACCATCCTTGGCATCGTGATATTGATGTGGTCGGCGAAAAAATCAGAGCGTCCCGATGTCCCAAAGGCCGATTCCATCTCATCCGCGCTTCAAATCCATGGGGTATTCTTCGATGCCTCCCGCAACCAGGAAATCGATTGGAAGGTCCATCGTACCCTGGGTGGCATGATCATGTTCATCGTCATTGGCATCATGGCGGGAATGTTCGGATTGGGAGCGGGTTGGGCCAATGTCCCGGTCTTGAATCTGTTGATGGGGGCCCCCCTCAAGGTATCCGTAGCCACCAGCAAGTTCATGCTCTCCATCGTCGATACCTCCGCTGCGTGGGTCTACATGAACAAGGGCGCCGTGCTCGCACTGATTTCCGTCCCCTCCATTCTTGGGATCATGCTGGGATCCCTGGTGGGCGTTCGACTCCTGCGGCGCGCCAATGCCTCGGTCGTGCGCAAAGTCGTCCTCGGCATGCTCCTGCTTGCCGGTTCTCGCGCCCTCATGAAGGGGCTTGGCTTTTAAACACGGCTTTCATCTCATTCGTCTGCGTTTCGGTACGGAGTGGTTCCCGATGGCTGAATACAAATTTGACCCCAAATATGCCTCCGAAGAACAGTTGGCCTATGCACATGCACTGGACATTGGTTGGAAAATTGGTTTTGGCCTGATGGTCATCTTTTTCGGACTCTACGTCTTCGGCATCCTGACCCCTCATGTCTCCATGGAGGATCTGGCGCGTTACTGGACATTACCGGCCAATGAATATCTTCATGCCGTACATGGGCCCACCGGCTGGGGTTGGACCGCGCTGGTGGATAAGGGTGACTATATCAACCTGGTCGGCATCGCAGTGTTGGCGGGCATTACCATCCTCTGTTTCATGCGGGTTCTGCCCATGTTTCTCAAGAAGGGGGAAAAAATTTACAGTGCCATCATTGTCGTTGAAATCATGGTATTGATTCTCGCGGCTTCCGGCATCCTGGGGGGTGGCGGTCATTGATCCCTTTTGGGCATGGGAGAGTTGAAATGAATGCAGGACAGCAGCTTTTACCCACGGGCAGATTTGGCAACATTCTTCTGGCCACGGAGTGTTCTGAATTTTCACAGAGCGCCGAGGATCTGGCAGCGGCCCTGGCGGTTCAGTTCCAAGGGCGGGTGACTGCCATGACCATGGTGGTTTCCAATCCGGAATATGAAAGTGTCGCCTTTGGCCTGCTCCAGGAAAAAGAATCAGCAGCCATGCAACAGCTTGTTCAGGTCAAAGAGCGGATCATGCTTCAGGGTGTTCCCTGCGACGTCCAGGTTCGGCGTGGCGTTTATCCTCATGACGAGATCATCGATGCTGCGGTCGAAATCGGAGCCGATCTGGTGGTCATGGGGCGTCGCGGACGTCGGGGACTGGCACGGTTGATGGTGGGTGATGCCACGGCAAGGGTCGTCGCCAAATCTCCCTGCAAGGTATTGGTGGTCCCTCGTGGGCAAACATTGTGGCACAAAACCATTTTCCTGGCGACCGACGGTTCCCGGTATAGTGATCGGGCTGCCGTTACTGCAACCATCCTGGCAAAAAAAGCCAATATCCCTCTCCGTGTGGTCTCCGTGGTGGAAACCAAATCCAATACCAACCGTCATGCGATTGCCAAGGATGCGTTGGATCGGGTCTTTAACCATGCTCGGGAAGAAGGGGTCGAAGTCACGGGAAATGTGATCGAAGGACATCCAGTCGTGGATGTCTTGGCTGAAGCTGCGGCAGCGTGTCAGGCTGATCTGGTGGTCGGGGGAAGTCATGGTCGCACGGGAATGGAGCGGGTGTTCCTGGGAAGTGTGATGGAACGGCTGATCGGTCGCGTCTCCTGCCCGGTGCTGGCCATCAAAGGCGGTTAATCAATGATCGAGTAATGAAAGGGATCTCGTAACTATTCAGCACCCCCTTTGCATTGAAATTATTAAGAAAAAAAAGGGGTCTGGGGGATTGCCCCCAGGGTGTTGACTTTGTTTTTGAATTTAAACAAAAAGGTTTCCATGCGCTGCTTTTGACTTTG
>PEAN01000089.1 GCA_002753735.1 Magnetococcales bacterium DCbin4 | reverse complement strand
CCGGTTCCTGATTGAACCCCTTCATCCGCCCCTTGTCGAGCTTCATCAGGTCGTTCGGGCAAATATACATGCAGGCCGTCTTGTCTTGGCCTTTGCATCCGTCACATTTTTCCTGGATTACAAAACTTGGCATTGGATGCCCCTCCAAAGATTGTTGAAAGTGTTGATTGAATATCCGCAAACCTTAAAAGCCATCAGACTCAGCCAGTCGCGGCCTTGTTAAGCTTGATTTCCACCTTTTGTCCATCTTCAAGGCCCGCATAGTAAGCCTGAAGAATCTTGACCACCTCCGGCCGGCTGAACTCGGCAGGCGGTTGCTTGCCTTCAGACAGGGTCTTTCTCAACGCCGTTCCCGACAACAACAACCGATCATCCTTGCCGTGCGGGCAGGTCTTCATCGAGGCCATTCCCTGGCACTTGTAACAATAGAAGGTCCAGTCAATCTTGAGCGGCCGGGTTTGCAGCATCGATTCCGGTACCTGGTCAAAAATATACTGCGCATCGAAGGGACCATAATAATCGCCAACACCCGCATGGTCACGGCCCACGATGAGGTGCGAGCAACCATAATTTTGCCGGAAGACCGCATGCAACAGCGCTTCCTTGGGACCCGCATAACGCATGTCCATGGGATAGCCCGCCTGAACCACCGTGTCCTTGACAAAATATTTGTCGATCAGGACATCAATCGCCTCGGCACGGACCTCCGCCGGAATGTCGCCCGCCTTGAGTTTGCCCAACACCGAATGCACCAAAACCCCATCCAGGATTTCGACGGCAATCTTGGCCAGGAACTCGTGGGAACGATGCATCGGATTGCGGGTCTGAAACGCAGCGATCTTGCTCCATCCCTTCTTTTCGAACAAGGCACGGGTCTCGGCAGGGCGCATGTAGATGTTTTTATACTTGGCGGGGAATTCCCCTTCGGACAACACCTGGACCGGACCGCCAATGTTGACTTCGCCTTGTCCCATGACCATCTGTACCCCGGGATGGGCGGCATCGGTGGTCTGAAAGACGCTCTGGCATTCCAGGGTCTTGTCGATGGTGTACTTCTCTTCAACCTTGATGATGCCCCGAATCTCTCCAGTCTCATCATCGATCAACGCCACTTCCTGGCCGATTCCCAACGTGTCCGCCTTTTGTTTGGAGGTGGACAGGGTGATGGGAATGGGCCAGAAGACGCCACTGGCCAGTTTGGTGTTGCGGCAGACACCTTCCCAGTCCGCCTTGTTCATGAATCCTGGCAGCGGTGTGAAAGCACCAATCCCCAACATGATGAGATCCCCCGCTTCGCGCGAGGAAATCCTCAAGGATTCCAACCCCTGGGCTTTCTTGATGGCGGCATCCAGAGCGGCACCGGTGAGCAATAAGGGCTTGAGTTCTCCACCGCCATGGGGTGGAACCAACTTTGACATGAGCTTACTCCTTCCAAATAGGTCAACGTATCGATTCGTTCATGAATCGTTTCATCACGACGGTGATTGCCGTCGGGTCAATGTCTGCGCGAATGCCGCCAAGGCCCGTCCACGATGGCTGATTTGATCCTTTTTCCACGAAGGCATCTCCGCGAACGTCATGTGTTCCCCCCGGGGAACAAAGACCGGATCATAACCAAAACCATTGGAACCACGCGGGGTGTCGATGATGACACCATGAACGGTACCCGAAAAATGCTGACTCCGACCCTGAGGGTCGCTCAGGCTCAATACGCATTCAAAGCGGGCATTGCGGTTTGCACCGGCGTGTTTGTTCAGGGAGGCGACCAAGTGTTGCAGATTTTGTTCATCCGTGGCATCGGGACCGGAAAAACGGGCGGAACGTACTCCGGGTGCCCCCGACAGGGCATCCACAACCAGACCGGAATCGTCGGCCAAGGCATGACGTTGGGTGTGACCGGCAACCGCACGAGCCTTGAGATCAGCATTCTCGGAAAAGCTCGTTCCGTTTTCTTCGACTTCGGGACACTCGGGAAATTCATTCAGGTCGAGAAAGATGATCCCGGATCCCGTGAACATGCGCCGAATCTCTTCAATCTTCTTTTTGTTGCGTGTTGCCAGGACAATTTCCAATGGATGTTACCGTTGTTGTATTGCCAACGTTCAGACCGACATGCTTTGGTGCGCGGTTATTGAAGCAAATGTGAATGGGAATGCCCACGGTGTCAAGATACCGTGAAGAGGGGGTGTCATTTTTTCGTATCCCTCATGGTGGCCTCGGGCGTTATCGTTGGAGAATGTTGAAAATGTGCGGGGTGAAGTAAATGATGATGCCAAAGGCCACCGCAATGACGACCCCCATGAATCCGATCCACAGCTTGATGATCCATTCCGCCACATCGATACGTCCGGTCAGTTTTCCAGTGATTTCAACGAATTCCTGACCAAGATAGATGTTTTCGATCACCATGCCCAAATGTCTGGCCGCCTTTTCAAGAACGATCCGGTCGGCGTCGGTGAACCCCTTCCCCTCGGTATCCCCGATCTTGTTGAGCAGTTGAATCGCCCCCGGAATCTCATCACGGTTGGGACTTTTGATGGGGACGCACAGCATGCTTCGGGTGACGAAACCGGTGAGCACTTCAACCTTCTTGGCAAAGCTCGATTTTTCCTCATCGGTGGTGATGCTGACGTAGCGGCCGGTCGCGATGACCTTGCCGACGTTGGATCCCGTCTTGGGAATGACAATGGCCCGTTCTTCGAGTCCCGTGCCGCATTTGAGCCAGACGCCATCGGTGACGGGATCATGAATGAAAATACTGCACCGTTCGGCATGCAGGGCCGAGGCGAGCATTTCCATGAAGAACTCAAGCAGTTCTCTGTTTTGCGTGGGATGCCAGCTCTTGTTGATACATTCCTGCCAGGCGATCAGCTGTTTGAGGCGTTGTCCTAATTCCTGTTTTTTGAACATCTTGCCCTCCATGTGATCTTCGGCGTGTATCCGTGTGCTGCGGTCGTTTCCCCAGACCACCCGCGGAACGTGATTCCCTTCCTCTTTCATTGGATCCACATGTTAACCCGGATCCGGCAACGAGCTAAGGAAAATTCGCGTTTGACGATCGTTGCGGCTCCTGGCCGGATAAATGCAACAGGATGTCTTGAGTGTTGAACATCCATCCGTCTCCAGAGTCAAGGGGGGCTTGTCATGAGTGAGCAAACATCATTGCGTCCGTTGGGAATCATCGAATCCCTCCGTCAATCCTTGATCATCATGACCGCCATCGGAGGTTCGATGACGTTGGCCGTTGCCATTTCGCACGGGGTGGAGTATGCGTTCGGTCTGGTCAGTGCAGCCCTGATCTGGTAGAACGCCTCGGAGGCCGGTGTTGCGGGTCGCTCCAGGCCGTCTCCCGGAATCGGGAGATCGAAGTCGCATCAACGGCAATCGCCGAAAGGCGTTCGAGGCAACATGAAGGATCACCCCTCTTCCTACGATAATCGACGTACCTTTGCCATCATTGCCCATCCCGACGCTGGCAAGACGACTCTGACCGAAAAATTGCTGCTCTTCGCCGGGGCCATCCAGATGGCAGGCCGGGTCAAGGCCCGGGGGCAGGCCCGCCGTGCCCGTTCCGACTGGATGAAGGTGGAACGCGAACGGGGGATCTCCGTGACCGCCTCGGTCATGACCTTCGAACATGAAGGCAACGTCTTCAACCTGTTGGATACCCCGGGACACGAAGATTTCAGCGAGGATACCTATCGCACATTGACCGCCGTCGATACCGCGGTCATGGTCCTGGATGCCGCCAAGGGGATCGAAGCCCAAACCTTGAAACTGTTCGAAGTCTGCCGTCTGCGCAATGTCCCCATCATCACGTTCATCAACAAGATGGATCGGGATGGACGCAGTCCGTTCGAACTCCTCGATGAAATCGAAAATCAATTGGCGTTGGAAGTGACACCCGCCTCCTGGCCCATCGGCATGGGACGGGAATTCCTTGGATGTTATGATCTGCTGCATGACCAGTTGATGTTCATGAAACGCGGTGATGGTTCCGAACTGCGCGAGGTCATCCCCTGCCAGGGATTGGATGACCCGGTGCTGGGGACGCTGCTTTCAGAGCAGACCTGGGCCACCATGCGTGAAGAGGTCCTCATGACCCGGGAGTTGTGTCCCACCTTCAATACCCGTTCGTTTCTCCGGGGTGATTTGTCGCCGGTGTTCTTCGGCAGTGCCGTCAATAATTTCGGCGTGCGTGAACTCCTCTGGGGCCTGGCCACCATGGCTTCGCCACCACGGCCGCAGACCGCCAGGGAACGATGGGTCGATCCGGGCGAGGACAAGGTGACCGGCTTTGTCTTCAAGATCCAGGCGAACATGGATCTCAAACATCGTGACCGCATTGCGTTCATCCGTCTGTGCTCCGGTCATTTCAAGCGGGGGATGAAACTGGTTCATCAACGTACCGGGAAAAGCTTGAATGTTCACAACCCAATGATCTTCCTGGCAAGGGAACGTGAGACCGCCGAGGAAGCCCGGGCGGGGGACATCATCGGCATTCCCAACCACGGGGTGTTGCGTATCGGCGATACCCTGACCGAGGGGGAAACGCTGAAATTCACAGGAGTCCCCAGTTTTGCACCCGAACTGCTCCGCCGGATCCGTCCGGATGATCCGATGCGTACCAAACATTTGGGCAAAACCTTGATCCAACTGGGCGAGGAGGGGGCGGCGCGCGTGTTCAAGACCCGCATCGGTTCCGATTGGGTCGTGGGGGTCCTGGGGGCGCTGCAATTCGAAGTCCTGGCGGATCGCATCCGAACCGAATATGAAATGGTGGTCCATTTCGAATCGACCCCATTCTTTACGGCGCGTTGGGTCGATGGCGATGATCCGGCAAAAATCAGGGCCTTCACCGAGGCCAATGCATTGGACATGGCCGAGGATCACGATGGTTTGCCCGTCTACATGGCACGCAATGCCTGGCGTCTGGAAAATGCCGCCCGGGAATGGCCGCAATTGCGTTTCCTCGCCACCCGCGAGCAGATCTGAGGTCTGATTCCAGGGCAATCGCATCTGAAAATCATGAGAAAAAAAGGGGGCTTGAGGGATTGCCCACAGGGTGTTGACTTTGGAAACAAAGTCAAAAGCTCAAGCATGGAAACCTTTTTGTTTGAATTCAAAAACAAGATCAAAACCCTGGGGGCAATCCCCCAGACCCCTTTTTTCTTTCGATGATTTTTTTCATATCATGCTGATTTCAAGTGCGATTGCCATGGGTTTGAATTTCTTTGTGCTGGACTTCAATGGGAAAATTGAAGGAAACTGACCGGATGATGGATCACGATGGGTTGTACCATCAGCTTTATGCGCATCCTCCGATGATGGCGGATCTTCTGCGGCAGTTCGTGGACGAGTCCTGGGTTGCCGGTCTGGATCTGGCCCACATGGAGCCTGTCAAAGCGAAATTTCATGTCCCGGGTTTGCCGAAGCGGGAAAGTGATGTCATCTGGCGCATTCCCCTCCATTCCGGATCGGAACTGTATCTATTGGTCCTGCTGGAATTCCAGTCCGAGTCGAACCGATGGATGATCCTGCGGGTGGTCGTCTATATGTGTCTGTTGTGGTTGCAACTTTTGCATGAGAAAAACATCCCGGCGACCGGTCCGTTGCCACCGTTGTTCCCGGTTGTGCTGCACAATGGCGACAAACCATGGTTGACCCCGGTGTGCATGAAAGAGCTTATCGACTTGCCGGAAGCATCACCGCTGTGGCGTTATCAACCGGAAGGGCAGTTTTTTTTGATCGACGAAGGCCGTTTTTCAAAAGAGGATCTTGAAAAACGTGATTCGCTGTCATCGTTGGTGTTCCAGGTGGAACAATGCATCAATCCCGAGGAACTGCCAACCTTGGCGAAGGCGATCATCGCCTGGTTGGACAGACATCCGGAATTTGCCGATTTGCGGCAGGTACTGGCCGCCATGCTGTTGAACGCCATGACCACCCTGGGTGGTGAAGACTCATCGCCTGCGACCAAAGATCCCATCAACCTGTTGGAGGTGCCGACGATGTTGCAAACTCGAATGGAGGCATGGAAAGAGGCATGGAAAGAGTCTTGGAAAAGCCAGAAGCATCAAGAATGGTACATGGAAGGACAACAGGAAGAAGCCATCCGCACGTTACAGCGTTTGCTGCATCGTAAATTCGGTCCTGCCCGTCCTGCGGATTTTGGTGAGAAACTGAAAGCCGCCACCCTGGAAGAAATTGAAACCTGGACGGATCGGATCCTGGATGCCCAATCGTTGAACGATGTTTTTACCGATCAGAAAAATGATTAATTCTTCTTTGTCACATTCATTAATCAGGGATTGTTGACACTCAAAATAGTATTGAAAGAAAAAAGGGGGCTTGATGATTGCCCCCTGTGATCCCGATGATTTTCTAATTTTCCATTGTACGCAGGCCATGTTCAGGAAAACGGATTCTTGATGATCATGGTCTGGTCCCGATCCGCCCCCGTGGAAATAATGGAAATTGCGACTCCGGTGAGTTCTTCCAGGCGGCGGATGTAGGCCAGGGCTTCAGGTGGCAGGTCTTCCATCCGTTTGGCCTGGGCGACCGGGGTTTTCCATCCGGGCAACTCTTCATAGACCGGTTCGCACATGTCCAATACCGAGGGGTCGGCGGGCATGTTCTTGATCTGGCTCCCATTGCGTTCATAGGCGACGCAGATACGCAATTTTTCCAGGCCATCCAGGACATCGAGTTTGGTCAGTACCATGCTGGAAAGGCCATTGACCCGTGCCGCGTGTCGTACGACGACGGCATCAAACCATCCGCACCGACGTGGCCGACCCGTGGTGGCGCCGAATTCGTGGCCGACCCTGCCCAGATGTTCCCCCACCGCATCATTGAGTTCCGTCGGCATCGGACCACTACCGACCCGGGTGGTATAGGCCTTGGTGATGCCGAGAATATGATTCAAAACCGTGGGGCCGATGCCCGAACCGGTGGCGGCGTTGCCGGCAACGGTGGTGGATGAGGTGACATAGGGGTAGGTCCCATGTTCCACATCGAGCATGGTCCCCTGGGCACCTTCAAACAGAATCGATTGCCCCTTGCCGATGACTTCATGCAACAGTTGTCCGACATCCTCGATGTAGGGAGCCAGAATATTGGCCATCCGCATGGTGTCATCACGGATGGTTTCAAAGGCGAAGGTGCTGGCATCGTAGAAATTTTCCAGCATGAAATTATGATAGGCCAGGTTGTCGCGCAGCTTGGCTTCAAATCCCTGCCGGTTGAGCAGATCGCTTAAGCGGATGCCACGGCGGGCGGCACGGTCTTCATAGGCGGGGCCGATGCCGCGTCCGGTGGTGCCGATTTTTCCCTTGCCCTTCCGTTTTTCCCGGGCAACATCAAGTTCCCGGTGGTACGGCATGATCAGATTGGCCTGGGCCGAAATCTTGAACAGATTGCTGTTGACGGTGACGCCCAGTTCCGCAAGATGTTGGATTTCCTCGATGAGGGCGGCAGGATCCAAAACGACGCCATTGCCGATGAGGCACAGCTTGTTGGCACGCACGATTCCCGAGGGGATCAGGTGCAGTACATATTTTTTTCCATGGATGACGAGGGTGTGGCCCGCGTTGTGTCCTCCTTGGAATCGAATGACCGCATCGGCGAATTCGGTCAGGAGATCGACGATTTTCCCTTTCCCCTCATCCCCCCATTGGGTTCCAACGATTGCGACATTTGGCATTGTTTCTGGAACTCCCTGTTTTTCAAATGTGATGTTTTTCGAGAATATAAACCAATTTGAACGGGTTGGAAAATGTTTTTTCAACCTGTTGAATATTATTGAAATTCTAATTCCTGCCGATGTGGAAGGTGTTGATTCTCCCATTGGTCTGTAAATTGCTTTAAAGCTTTCTGATGCAGGAACGTTTGCGGGTCAAATGATTGATCCGTCTTGCCTTGTTCATGATGTTTGCGATGTGTGGACCGCGAAGGGTTCGCTGACGAGCGGCATGAAATTGACGGATGGGCCTGGGTTGTTCCGATTCGCCGATACTGGCCGATGGAGTAAGGGATGAATGGTCTGCTCTTGAAGTTCAAAGAGAAACAAAAGAATCTTTTCAGAGCTTCGTCGTCGTGGCGCCTGGAGACGGAGCCGAAGATGGTGCATCCATCGGTACCAGGTGGAATGTTGTTGTCGGGTTCCTTTCGGGGATGGATCGTGGTGGGCCTGATCCTGATGTTTGCATGGAACCTTTCATGGAATATCCGGGTGTTTGAACCGGCCAATGCCGAAGGTCCGGCTGGTGGGGCAACCATCCCCGGAGAGGGGGCCATCCAGGCGGTGACCGATCCCCCGGGAGCGGGCCTGCTCATGGATGGTCATTTTGTCGGGGTCACGCCGATCCGCTTTGATTGGGATCCCGGGACCCATCGGTTGGAACTGAAAAAGTTTGGCTTCCATGACCTGGTGGTGGACATTCAGGTGGCCCGGGGAAGACGGATGGAGGTGGATCTCAAACTGTACCCGGTGCAACCGACACGGCCCCAGGGGATGGGAAGTGTGGCGTCAACTTCGGTGACCGGATCGACGCCGGCCGGGGTATCCAAAGAATACCCTCCTGTCGTGGTTGATCCTCTCCCCGCGGTCGGCGCAGCCGCCAAACCTTCCGCCTGGGTGGTGAAACCGGGTCAGGGAGAGGTCAAGGCTTCCGAACCGGCGGTCAAGGGGCCGGAAGGGAAGGGTTCAGGCCGGGTGTATACGGTCGAAGATGCCGACAGCCAGAAGATTACCGGTCGGGTTCAGGAAATGGCACGCAGTGAAATGCCATTTCGCTATACCATTCAGGTCGGGGCGTTTCTGGATCGCGAAAGCGCCTTGAAACTGGCGGCCCATTGGCGGCGCAAGGGATATGATGCCTATCTTCTGGAGCTGTATGGGATCAAGGATCCCAGCCGGTTGTGGCAGAGTGTCCGGATCGGCCGTTTCGACAACATCATGGAAGCCAGGCGATTCCTGGATGATTTCCATGCCAAGGAAAAAAGTGACGGCTATCTGGCGTTGAGCGATTCCTTTGCACCTCCAACTCAGGCGCTGTTGACCTCGGGTCAAGGGGCGGGAAAGGGGGCGGGCCGTGGGGTGCCGCCGGTCGCTGCGAACAAGGATCCGGTCGGATTGACCTCGCCGTCCCCTGCGGTGGGTCCCGGGGCACAGCCAAAACAGGGTGGCGCTGAACTTCCGGTGATCCCTGCGGTTCCGGGTACCGTGGATTCGGCCAGTCGGGATTTGGCGGGCGGGGCTCCAGGAACTCCGACCATTGAAGTGGTGGCTCCGGTTCCCCAGGCCGCAGGAGGGGCGCATCCCCCCATTGAACCGGCTGGATCGGCGGGTCATGATCCGATGCAGGGGGGCGTTGGTTCCAAGGAGGCGGGGAAAGGGTTGGATCTTGGACCCGTGGTCCTGGCGGCAGAGGATGGACGCCCGGGGAAGGGGGGACGGGACGGAGGTGAACCGGCCTCCGCCGTGACGCCGCCGGTGATCGATTTGAACGTCGATTTGTCTCAGGTTGGAACCCCTTCCGTGCCACAGTTTGGAACGGGGACCGGCAAAAAAGAGGGTTCCACGGGCGAACAGGGGGCGGTGGGGGCAAACAAGGAAGCTCAGGTATTGTACGATCAGGCGATGACCTTGGAAAAAGAGGGCAAGGTGGGAGAAGCCCAGGCCGCCTATCAACGGGTGTTGGATCGTGATCCGGGCCATCTTTCGGCACGTCAGCGTCTGGCTCGGATCCATGTCGAATCGGGGCGGGCCGACGAGGCGTTGGCGGTGTTGAAACCGGCAGTGGCGGGGCGCGACAGTCGAAGCCTCGCCCGGGCTGACCCCAATTTTTCAGCATTCCTGGCCGCCTTGTATCAACGGCAGGAAGAACATTGGAAGGCGGTGGATCTGTACGAGGCCCTGCTGCAACAGGATCCCAATCGGGGCATCTGGCAAATGGGCATGGCCATCTCGCTGGAAAAACTCAATGAACCCGCCAACGCCCTGCACTACTATGAAAAAGCACTGGAGAGCGGCGCGCTGAGTTCACGGCTGCGTACCTTCGTGCAAAAACGGGTGCGCAATCTTAAATAAATCAGGTGGACCCCGGTTCATGGTGGCGGTAGGCGGGATTTTCCCACCAGTGCAGCTTGTCGCGCAGAACTGAAAAATAATCACGATCCATGGCGTGCAGGACACGCAGTTTGTGTCGTGACTGTCGAACCAGAACCTTGTCGTTGTCGAACAGGGCGAAACCCGCCTGGCCATCCAGGGTGAGCAGGCGATCCAGTCCGTCGCGCGCCAGGGTGACGGTCACACAACCGTCGCCAGGGACGGCAATGGCACGATTGGCCAGGGTGTGCGGGCAGATCGGGACCAGCAGGATGGCGTCCAGCGCTGGATGGATGATGGGTCCTCCCGCCGACAGCGCGTAGGCGGTGGAACCGGTCGGGGTGGAGAGGATCAACCCATCGGACCGCGTCGAAAAGGCGAACATGTCGTCGATGGCAACCTCGCATTCCATCATGCGGGCCAGGGCTTCCTTGTGGACGACGGCATCGTTGAGAACCCGGGTCTTGAGAACCTGTTCCCCGTTGCGGATCACGGCAACATCCAGCAACGTGCGGAATTCCTCACGGAATTGCCCTTCCAGGATCTGGGCCAGCGTGGGAATCATCCGGTCCATGACCACTTCGGTGAGAAATCCCAACCGTCCGACATTCACCCCCATCAATGGGGTATTGCGGTCACCGACTGCGCGGGTGGCGGCGATGAACGTGCCGTCGCCACCGATGACCACGATCAGATCGCAGTCAACCGGTATTCTCGATTGTGGCACGCCGTCGGCGATCTTTTCGTCGATGCCCGCGTCCCGTGCGGTTTCGAGGGAGACGGTTACCTTCAACCCATGCTCATGAAGCCAGGATGCCAGTTGCGCGCTCGCTTCCAGGGCCATGGGGTCGGAACGTTTGGTGATGATGCCGATGTTTTTCATAAGGTCGTCGCGATTTGGGGCTGAAACATGGGTGAAAACCGATGTTACGGTCTTGCCGGCAAGACGGTTGGGGCATACAATGCCTCTTTTTTCATGCAAATGCCAATGAATTCCTGTCTCGCTTCCTGATGGGGCGGGGCGGGATTTAACTTCAACAATGAATAAATAATTGATCATGAGCCTTCACGCTTCAGCCATCGACATGACCGGACTGACCGATGTCCAGAGCCGCGGGGACAGCCGCAGGATTGATATCGACAAGGTCGGGGTCAAAAATATCCGCTATCCGATCATCGTTCGGGATCGAAGTCGTGGCAATCAGCACACCATTGCTTCGGTGAACATGTATGTCCGGTTGCCGCACCGCTTCAAGGGAACCCACATGTCACGGTTCCTTGAGGTGTTGAGTGCGCATGACCAGGCGGTTTCGATTGAAAATCTCCCCCATCTGCTTCAGGGCATTCGCGATCACCTCAATGCCGAGGAGGCGCATATCGACCTGGAGTTTCCCTTTTTCATCCAGAAAAAAGCCCCGGTCTCCGGTGCCCAGGCATTGATGGATTACCAGGTCCGTTTCTCGGGCGTTCAGCGGGGCGATGACTTCCGCATGACCTTGGGCGTGGTGGTGCCGGTGACAACCTTGTGTCCCTGTTCCAAGGAAATTTCCGATTATGGCGCCCATAACCAACGTTCCCATGTGACCGTCAATCTCTCATTTCACCGGTTTGTCTGGGTCGAGGAGGTGATCGAACTGGTGGAAGGCCAGGCTTCGTGTCCCTTATATGCCATCCTCAAGCGGCCTGATGAAAAATATGTGACCGAACGTGCCTATGACCATCCCATGTTCGTCGAGGATATGGTGCGGGCCATCGCCTCCGAACTGGAAAAAGATGCCAGAATCTCCTGGTTCACTGTGGAATCGGAAAATTTTGAATCGATTCATAACCATTCCGCCTATGCCTTCCTGGAAGGGGGCAATCGGAGCTGACGGACGAGTGAGGATTTATGCGTTTTGGTACCACCTTGATTCCCACATTGAAGGAAAACCCGGTCGAAGCACGGGTTGAATCCCACCGTCTGATGTTGCGTGCCGGTTTGATTCGCCAGTTGGGGGCGGGGATCTATACCTGGCTGCCATTGGGTCTGCGGGTGTTGCGCCGGGTTGAGGCGATTGTCCGCGAGGAGATGGATGCCGCGGGCGCACAGGAAATCCTGATGCCGGCGGTTCAGCCGGCGGAGTTGTGGCAGGAGTCGGGACGTTGGCAAATGTATGGTCCCGAATTGTTGCGCTTCAAGGATCGGGGCGGCCGTGAATTTTGTTTCGGTCCGACTCATGAGGAGGTGGTGACCGATCTGGTCCGCCGGGAACTGCGTTCCTATCGCGACCTTCCGGCCAACTTCTACCAGATTCAAACCAAGTTCCGTGATGAGATCCGCCCCCGCTTCGGGATCATGCGGGGACGGGAATTCTTGATGAAGGACGCCTATTCGTTCGATCTGGACGAGGAGGGATTGGAGCAAAGCTATCGTACCATGGTGGCGACCTACAACCGTATCTTCGAGCGTTGTGGTCTGCGTTACCGGGCGGTCGAAGCGGATACCGGAGCCATCGGCGGCGCATTTTCCCATGAGTTCCATGTCCTGGCCGACAGTGGCGAAGATGTGATCGCCTCCTGCGAGGGGTGTGGTTATGCCGCCAATCTGGAAAAAGCGGAAGGATTGGCCACCCCTGGAACGTTGGATGTGCCCCGGGAGGTGGGTCCCCTGCGCAAGGTTGCGACCCCGGGCAGGAAAACCATGGAAGAAGTGGCTGAATTCCTGGGGTGCCCGTTGACCGGAATGGTCAAATCCCTGGTCGTGGAGGGGACGCAAGGGGCCTTCCAACTCTTGTTGCGCGGCGATCATGAACTCAACCTGGTCAAGGCGGCCCATGCCTTGGGCATGGATGGGGTTGCCCTGGTTGATCCGGAACGGGCGGCAGAACTTGCCGGCGTCGGTGTGGGTTCCATGGGGCCTGTGGGGGGGCGCTTGCCGGTTCTGGCCGATTCCGCCCTGGCAACCCTGTCGGGTTTTGTCTCCGGGGCCAATGAAGAAGGGTACCATTTTGTCGATGGGGTCTGGGGACGTGATTGTCCCATGCCGCGGTTCGTCGATTTGCGCAATGTGGTGGCTGGTGATCAATGTTTGCGGTGTCGCGCGGCCCCTTTGCGGTTGGACCGGGGTATCGAGGTGGGACATGTGTTCAAACTCGGTGACAAGTATACCCGTGCCTTGAAGGTCACCGTCCAGGATGCCGATGGCAAGGAACGGACCCCCATCATGGGGTGCTATGGCATTGGGGTTTCACGCATCGTGGCAGCCGCCATCGAGCAAAACCATGATGAACTGGGCATCATCTGGCCGGTTGCCCTGGCCCCGTTCGCGGTTGAACTCCTGGTGGTCAATCCTCGCGAAGAAGCTTCCATGCAGGTGGCCCGGTCGGTGGAACAGGGGTTGCGTCAGGGGGGGATCGAAGTGCTCATGGATGATCGGGATGAGCGTCTCGGCGTCAAATTCAAAGATGCCGATTTGTTGGGGTTGCCTTGGCGGGCGGTCATTGGGGGCCGTTCCCTGAAAGAAGGGGCGGTGGAGATCCAACGGCGTGGACAACCGGATAAGGAACGGATTGCTCTGGATCAGGTGGTGGCGGTTTTGCTGGCCCGGGTACGGTCCCTGGACGGGATCACCCGTGTGAATATCCACCGTTGATCCGTAGGAAAGGTCCTGTATGATCGATTCTTTGTTGGCTGCGTTGTCCGAAGCGGTGATTGAAATCGCCCAGACCATGTTGTTCATCGAAATCGCAGTGGGTCCGTCCCGGGTTCAGGGGGAGCTTCAGAATGCCGATGTCAGTGCCGTCGTGGGGTATGGTGGTGGACTGAACGGTGGTTTGCGTCTGGGGGGATCGCTGGAGGTCGCCTTGCGGTTGGCGGGAGCTTTGGTGGGGGAACCGCGGATCGCCTGGGACCAGGAATTGGAGGATGCCTTTGGTGAAATGGCCAATATGATCGCGGGGGGGGTCCAATCCCGCGTCGAGGCAACCTTGGGTCCGATCACCTTGACCCCTCCCATGGTGATTCAGGGGAAAAATCATCAGATCACTGGCCAGCAACCTTCCAGTCGGCTGTGTCAGGATTTTGAAATCGACGGGGTTGTATTCTTCTGTGAGATTTATTTCACCCTTCCGGCATGAAAACGGGTCCGGATGAATGACGATGGGGGCGCAGGGATGAGTCAGGATCAGACAGGGGCGGTCCGTGGGTGGGGCATTCGCGATGCGGATGTGATCTTTCCCGATTCGACGCGGGCGGTGGTACGGCAATGGGTACGGGGCATGTTGCCGCAAATTGCCGAGCCCTTGATTCGGGAGGAAATTGCCCGTTTGCGTGAAGAGGAATTGGGACGGGTCGATTCCCTGTCGTTGGCGGAGGCGGTTCGTGACTGGTTGGAGCCGCGCATTGAAGCCATGGCGCGGCAGACAATCCGGGACATGGTGGCGGAAACCCTTCCCGATATTGCCGAAACCTTGATCAAGGAGGAGATCGACCGTATTCGCGATGCGGAATGATCAATCACAAGGGGGGGGACCTCTTCGGGGTGGTCCATTTTTTTTCTTGATCATTGACTCATGTTCCCAATATCCAGGGATCCATGGATAAGGCGAGATTGATTCAGAAATTACAGGAGGCATTGCGAATCCACGATTCCGGCAATGCTGCTGCTGCCGATCCGGTGTATCAGGAGGTGGTTCAGGCGCTTCCTGAATTTGCCGATGCCTGGTACCTGTGGGGATTGGTGGCTCAGGACCTGGGGCAACATGAGGAGGCGGTTTTCCGCTTTGGGCGTGCCATTGCCATTGGCGGTGAACAGGCCGATATCCTGCATCACCTGGGAATCTCCCTTCAATCCTTGGGACGATTGCAACCAGCGGCGCAATGTCTGCGTACGGCATTGTCCCTGGCTCCCGGCAACCCGGAGTGTCTGGCCAGTCTGGGGAATGTGGCCCTCGAACTCAATGATTTGCAACAGGCGGAATCCTGTTATCTTCAGGTCTTGACCCTCAAGGAACATTTTCCCCAGGTTCACTATAATCTGGGGACGCTGTATCGTGGACAATCCAGAGATGACAAGGCGTCATACCATTTTCGGCGAACCCTGGAACTCGATGACGAACATTGGAAAGCCCATTTCAGCCTGGGTCTCCTCTTGCAGTTTGATAACCAGACCGTGGAAGCCATTGCCCATTTTTCCCGGGCCGTCCAAATCAATCCCAATTATTCCCGGGCTCGATGGGCGATGCATCTGGCGCTACCCACGTTTTTCAATGATGAAGAAGAGATGGTTGCGGCACGGAAACGTTGGTTCCTCGGGGTGGCGGCGTTGCAACAGATGGCCGATCCCGAAGGGGACGAAGCCTTGGAAGAGGTGCGCCATGCCTGCGAATCCATGACCAATTTCCATCTGCATTATCAGGGGCTCAATGATCTGGCCGCCCAGAAGGCCCAGGGCATCCTTCTGACCCGCATGGCACACCTGATCTTCCCGGGACATGATGTTCCATTGTCGGTGGTTGCCCGTCCGGATGGAAAAATTCATGTTGCCTTCGTCTCTTCCTTTCTTTATGGCCATTCCGTTTTCAAAACACACGCCCGCTTCATCACCTGTCTTGATCGGAATCGATTTTTTGTCCATGTGTTTTATACCGGAACCCTCCAGGATGCATCGCTCAGATCGATCATGCGTGGTTGTGATGATTTCCATGAAATCGGTCCCCGGAGCGCCCGCTTGATTGCTGCCATCCGTGCCACCAATCCCGATATCCTGATTTATACCGATCTGGGGATGGATCCCACACTGAATCTGGTCTCTGCGTTGCGTCTGGCTCCGATCCAGTGTAATGCCGGTGGTCACCCGATCACATCGGGGTTGCAACATATGGATTATTTTCTCAGCAGCGATGCCATGGAGGTCGATCATGCCCAGGAGCATTACAGCGAAACTTTGATCCGCCTGCCCAATCTGGCCCACTGTTATCCCACGCCGCAGGTCCATTGGGCCATTGGCCCGCCGGGGGTCGAACGAACGGTCGGCGATGTGGTCTATTGCAACCTGCAAAATTTGATCAAGCTGTTGCCTCGGCATGATGCCATTTATCCCGCCATCGCCTTGGAGGTTCCTGGCAGCCGTTTTTGGTTTTTTTGTGTTGGGGGGGGGGGGGGGGGGGGGGGCTGCCCTGTTCCGGAAGCGCCTGCAACGGGCTTTTGCCGATAGAGGGCTTGATTCTGAACAATATTGTCAACTGTTCCCCAAAATGGACCTCCATCGGTTCTTTGGTTTGATCCGGGCCTCTGATGTCATTTTGGATGGCATTTCCTGGTCGGGGAATAATTCCAGCATGGAGGCATTGGCGTTTGGCAAACCCATCGTGACGTTGCCGGGGGAAATGTTTCGCAGTCGGCATACGCATGGCATTTTGAAACGTTTGGGGGTCATGGTGACCCAGGGGAACGATGTGGCGGAATATGTGGCCATTGCGGTGCGGTTGGGGCGGGATATCGGGTTCCGTTCTGCGGTGATGCGGATGATTAACGAGCGAAAATCGGTGTTGTACGAGGATGAGGCGCCGGTACGCGGATTGGAACGGGCCTTGGAGGCCATGGTTGCCCGAGAGTTATGAGGCAGAAAAAAATCTACTCTTATCTATAAAAATATTGAAAGAAAAAAGGGGTCTGGGGGATTGC
>PEAN01000088.1 GCA_002753735.1 Magnetococcales bacterium DCbin4 | reverse complement strand
ATCAAAGTCAAAATCAAAATCAAAGTCAAAACCCTGGGGGCAATCCCCCAGACCCCTTTTTTCTTTTAATCATTTTTCTCCCCCTCATACTCGACCCGGGTCAGATACAACCCCCACGGCGGTGCCGTCGCCGCCGCCCGGGTACGGTCCCGATGATCAAAAACCTCCCTGAACCGTGGCACCGACCACCGCCCCAGCCCAACCGCAACCAAACTCCCCACCATGTTGCGCACCTGATGATGCAAAAATCCATTGGCCCCAAAAACAATCCGCAACTCCTGATCCCCATCGATCCACTCAATCCGCTTCATCTGCCGAATTGGACTCCGGGATTGACAGGATGCCGCCCTGAACGCAGAAAAATCATGGGTTCCCAACAAAACCCGGGAAGCCTCTTCCATCGCAACCCGGTCCAATGGCCGTCCAACATGCCACATCCGCCCCTGCTCCAGGGCAGAGGGCTGCGGTCGCAAATGAATGCGGTACAGATACTCCCGATACCGCGCCGAATGGCGCGCGTGAAAGTCCGCAGCAACCTCCCGACACTCCAGTACCGTCAGCCGCACACGAAACGCCGCATTCAATGCCCGGACATAGACATCCGCCGCCCGGGGATTGAACGTATCGAAATGACACACCTGACCCAAGGCATGCACCCCGGTATCGGTTCGCCCCGCCCCGATCACCCGGACCGGATGACCACACAACACCTCAAGCCGCTGTTCCAACACCCCCTGGACCGTCTCCAGACCGGGTTGAAGCTGCCACCCGGAAAATGGGCCGCCGTCATATTCCAAAAGAAGCCGGAATCTTGGCACGGTCACTCCCGACCGGAATCATCGTGTTGACCCAACTACGATTGCTTTTCCGCCAACCTGGCCTTGGCCAGAGCTGCACGTTGTTTGGCAGCCGCCACCTTGTCCGCCTTGGAAGCGGCAACCTCGGTATCCTGAGGTTCTTCATCCACCTCGGCGTCCTTGGCCGCCCGCTCCTTTTTGGGCGGCTTGCCCATGGCAGGCCGGTAGATTTCCAGACGATCACCCACGGCGACCACATGATCGGGTTCGACGATTTTACCGAAAATACCGATTTTGTTGCTGCCCAGGTTGATCTGGGGCACTTTCTTCAGGATGCCTGAACGCTCGACCACTTCGGCCGCCGTCGCCCCCTCCTGAACTTCCACGTCAAGCATCCACTGTTTTTGCGCCTCGGCATAGGCAACGGCAACTTTCATTGAATCATGCTCCTCAAAAAATGGCGAGATGGCACACAGACCATGTGTTGCACAATCATAAAATGTTCAACATGCACCGTCCCCACAATCCCCGGCCAGACGCCCGGGACCAACCATCATGATCGTCAACATCATCCAAACAGATTGGAGGACAGATACCGGTCACCCCGATCAGGGAGGATGACCACGATGTTGGCAGGTCGATCCAAGGTACGGGCCAGGTCGACGGCGGCAGCAACGGCACCCCCGGCGGAATGCCCGGAAAACAACCCTTCCTTGCGCGCCAACCACAATGTCATCTCCCGTGCCGCCTGGGCACTGACATCCAATACCCGATCCACCTTCTTCGGATCATAGATTTTGGGGAGATAGGCGGCAGGCCAACGGCGGATGCCGGGAATCTTCGAATGCTCATCCGGATGGACACCGATGATCTGAATGGCGGGATTGAGTTCCTTCAAGGCGGTGGACACCCCCATGATCGTCCCCGTAGTCCCCATCGAGGAAACAAAATGGGTCACCTGCCCCTGGGTATCCCGCCAAATCTCCGGCCCCGTGGTTCGCTGATGGGCACGCCAATTGTCAGGATTGGAAAATTGATCGAACATCCGACCTTCGCCATGAGCCACCATCTCCCTGGCCCGGTCGATGGTCCCTTCCATCCCCTTGGACTCGGGCGTCAACTCAAGATGGGCGCCAAAAGCAGCCATCACCGACCGCCGTTCGAGGGTCATGTTTTCGGGCATGACCAGGGTGATCGGATACCCGCGGGTGGCGGCAATCATCGCCAAGGCAATACCGGTATTGCCACTGGTGGGTTCGATGATGCGCATGCCGGGCTGAATTTCTCCCCGCTGCTCCGCTCCCATGAACATTCCCAACGCCGCCCGGTCCTTGACCGACCCCCCGGGATTGTTCCCCTCAAGCTTGGCAAAAATCCGAACCTCACGGGATGGGGTCAGGCGCGTCAACTCCACCATGGGCGTATTGCCCACACATTTTTCCAGTGTCATCAAGCAGATATCCCCTGACTGTCAAGTATCACTCATTCCAGAATGGCGCATCTTCCGCCAGGATCGTACACAAATCCCGGGAAAATTTCATCCCCATTCCTTCCATAGAACAAAATATGCTATGATGGTTCCAGCAGGTGGAAAAAAACACCCGTTTGACACCGAATGCCCCGGACATCGCTGCGCCGGGCCGATCCGGTTCCATTCTTGCCCAATAAGGATGGATCATACACATCATGTTGACACCCCTCTCCATCCACATGATTTCCGCCATCATCTGGGTCGGTGGCATGATCTTCGCCAACGCCGTGCTGCGCCCTGCCGTGGAACATTTGGCGCTTTCCGACAGGATTCACCTGTGGATCGGTGTTCTGGAACGCTTCTTTTCCCGGGTTTGGATCATCGTCTTCCTGCAACCAGCCACGGGATATTGGATGGTGTTCAAGGAAATGGGTGGATTTCAACACGCAGGGTTCCATGTGACGCTGATGCACGCCATGGGATGGATCATGATCACGCTGTTCGTCTGGGTCTACTTCTTCCCCTTCAGAAAAATGAAATCCATGGCACGGGAAGAATTGTTCCCGGAGGCAGGCATGTACATGCAAAAAATCCGGTTCATGGTCCGGATCAACCTTGTTTTGGGATCCATGGTATCAACCCTTGCGGCCATCGGACCTTTCATTTAGATAAATGTGACACTTTTTTCCAGGCCAAGGTAGGGAGCCTTCTCAAAACACCATGAATCCCAGGGTCGCCAAGTTTTCCATCGGGCAAATCATCCAACACAACCTGTTCGACTACCGTGGAGTCATCGTCGATATCGACCCGATGTACCAGAAAGATGATGCCTGGTACGACCGGATGGCCCGAACCCGCCCCCCCAGGGATCAACCCTGGTATCAGATCCTGGTCCACGAAAGCGACAGCGAAACCTATGTCGCCGAAAGAAACCTCAGTCCCGACAACTCCGCCGAACCGGTGGAAAATCCTCGGCTGGCCGCCTATTTCCGTTCGTTCAGCCATGGCAGATACATCCCCAGAAACGTTGTTCATTAAAAATCAAGCGAATTCCCCATGAAAAAAAAGACCGCTCCCGACTGGAATACCCTGGGCAGTGCCACCCGTGCCCTTCATTCCGGAATCCATCGGACCCATCAACGGGAAAACAGCCTGGCGATGTTTCTGACCTCAAGCTATGTCTTTGAAAGTGCCGATCAGGCACGCGCCGTGTTTGCCGACGAAGAAGAAGGCAACATTTACAGCCGCTTCACCAATCCCACCGTCGCCGCCTTTGAAGAAAAAATCGCCGCCCTCGAAGGGGGTGAAAAAGCCATTGCCACCGCCTCGGGCATGGCGGCCATCAACACGGTGTTCATGTCCCTGCTCTCCTCGGGGGATCACCTGGTTCTGAGCCGTTCGGTCTTCGGTTCCACGACCAACCTGGCCAATACCGTCCTCGCCCGCATGGGGATCGGCGTCACCCGGGTCGGACTCTCCGATCTGGACGCCTGGGAAAAGGCGATCCGCAAGGAAACCCGGATCTTCTTTGCCGAAACCCCCGCCAATCCCACCCTGGAATTGGTCGATATCGCAGCCCTCGCCCAACTGGCACGGGCGCATGGCATTCTACTGGTACTCGACAATGTGTTCTGTACCCCCTGCCTGCAAACCCCCCTTGAACTTGGAGCACACATCACGGTCCACTCGGCCACGAAATACCTTGATGGTCAGGGGCGCGTCCTTGGTGGTGCCATCGTCGGGGAAAAAGAATTGTTGATGAAACACATCTATCCCTACCTGCGCAATACCGGCCCTTCTCTTTCCCCATTCAACGCATGGGTTTTATACAAAGGTTTGGAGACCCTCCCCTTGCGGATGGAAAAACATTGTGACAACGCCGAACAGATTGTTCAAAGCCTTGCCACCCATCCCAAACTGAACGGACGGATCCGTTATCCCGGCCTCCCCGGTGACCCCCAGCGCGCCATCGCCCAAAAACAAATGCGCCGTTTCGGCGGCGTCATGTGCCTGGAATTGGAAAACCGGCAACAGGCCCATCGCTTCATCGATGGACTTCAACTGGCCACCATCACCGCCAACCTGGGTGATACCCGTACCCTGGTCACCCACCCGGCGACCACAACCCATGGAAAACTTTCGCCCCAGGACCGACTCCAGGCGGGTGTCACCGAAGGACTCGTCCGTCTTTCCATCGGCCTGGAAAATGCCGAAGATGTTCTGGCAGATATTCACCAGTCCCTGGACCAGATATAATGACTGTTACCTTTTATTACAAACACAAATACTTCGAGATACCAGTTCCATGAAGGAGTCAAGAAATATTTTGTCAGGTTTACATTAAATATTTTTTGCTTTGAAATTCCCCAGACATCGCCTGTAGCATGTCCGCGAGTTCAATCAATCATCTTTTTGGAGGTTTTCCATGAAAATCAAGTCATCCCTCGCGCTGTTCGCCGGTGTTCTCATGTCCAGCACCCTGGCTTTTGCCGGTGCCGACGATGCTGCCTGGATCGCCAAGTGCGTGATGGACAATGCGAAGGAAAATGTGGCTCCTGAAGTCATGACCAAATATTGCACCTGCATGAATGCCAAGATGGATGATAATGAAACCCTCTCCATCACCGCCTGGGAACAGAAAAATCCGGCCCAGATGGCTGCCTGCGAAAAAGAATCGGGCTGGAAATAAGCTTGTCGTTCGATCATTGACATGATCGGACCGCTTGAACGTTCGTAAGTTGTCCAAACACCCTGCATGGTTTCATGCAGGGTGTTTGTTTGATGGACGCCGCAATCCCATCCGGCTTGGTTGCTGGCCAAAAAATTCATTCCGTGGTATCTTTGGATCCCATACATTCGTCAGAATCGGTCATTGGATCATCGGACCCAAGCCCCGTCTGAAACGCTGAGCACAAAGGTTTGAATCATCGGGATGAAGCGATCCATCTCCTGTCGCCATTGCCAGATCGGGCTCATGCTTGCCTGGTTTTTGATCTTGCGTGGTGAATGATGGGAATCAAAGGTTATCTGGCACTGGGTGCTGCAAGCTATCTGTTTTTCCTCCTCGCCTCCTTCCCGGCCAGCCTGGTGTGGTCCTGGCTTGCCATTCCACCAGAAACGCTGGTGCTTGAAGAAATTTCGGGAACCCCCTGGTCGGGAAGAGCGGCCCGGGTAGTGGTGGCCCATTTCGAGATGGGTCCGTTGCAATGGCGGCTTAGAACCGATTCCTTATGGCACCTGGCACCCCAGGTCGATCTGACCCTCGCGGGAGGAGAAAATCTTCACCTCCGGGGATCGGTCAAGGGGGAACCGGAAATGATCCTGACCCTTCAGGATCTGGTGTTTTCCAGTCCCCTGTCCAGTTTAAGCCCGCTTTTGGTACGAATTCCGGTCGATCTCACTGGACAGTTGGACTTCCAGATCAAACAACTGGCCATCAACCGGGAAGGGCGGATCATCGCCATCAAGGCCGATGGAACATTGAACGATCTGGCGGTCGGGATCCCCTGGGACAAGGCGTTGGGCGGATATGCCATGGAGGCGGTCCTGGGGATTGATGGAGAAGTGTTGATCCATATCAAAGATATCGAGGGCGTGGTCCGTACCGCTCTGGTCCTGAAGATCCATCCCGATGGCCGCTATCTCCTCCGGGGAAGCCTCAGGGCGGGAAAAAACATGGATGATTCGCTGGCCAACCTTCTGAAACAATGGATTGGTTTTGAGCGCAATAAAACGCTTCCCGTCCGTGCCGAAGGCCATCTGGGTGGATTCATGTAATCGGAGGTGATCGGGTGAAACTGGGTTTGATTTCCGATACTCATGACCATGTGGTCCATATTCGCAAAGCAATGGCACTGTTTCATCGATTGGGCGTTGAGCGCATCGTGCATGCGGGCGATTATGGATCACCCGCTTCAGTGTTTGCGATGGAAGGGATCAACGTTTGGGGTGTATTGGGCAATAATGATGGAGAAATCAAGGGTTTGGAACGGGCATTCGACCGGATTGGCGGAATTTTATTCGGAACGGTGGGAGAATTTTCATTTTCTGGCGGCAAAGGGGCGATCTACCATGGTACACTGTCCGCCGTGCGGGAGGCTTTAATCTACAGTGGACGATACGGTCTGGTCATTCTGGGACATACCCATGTCCCCCGCGACCAGTGGATTGGCAATACAAGGGTATTGAACCCTGGAACCGCCCATGGATTCGACAAAGAAGCCACCGTCATGGTCCTCGATGAGACCGACGGCAGGGCAGAAATGTTCCGTCTATGATGAGGGCCATGAAACCCATTCATGATCAAGAAAAAAAAGGCGGTTGGCGCATGGACCCCAGCCCCCTTTTCCTTCTCGGTCATTTTCTTGAATGTCACACGACGGGGAGGTGATGAATACAAAGCCACTTTTTTATGTAGTGGATGACGATGTCGTCACCCGACTCACCCTGTGCCGATTTCTTGAAAATCAGGGTTACGCCACCGTCCGACTGGAAAGCGGACCGGCGGCGCTGATGGAGTTGGATCGACGCCTTCCCGACATCATCCTCCTGGATGCCAGGATGCCGGGGATGGACGGATTTGCAACCCTTGCAGCGATCAAGGAAAAGCAAGGGGCACAGCGGATCCCCGTCCTGATGATCACCGCCCTGAACGATGACGAATCGGTCAACCGCGCCTATGAACAGGGGGCCGTGGATTTCATCACCAAACCGGTTCATTGGGCCATTCTGCGCAACCGCGTCACCTATCTGCTGCGTGAAATCGATCATGAACGGCGGTTGTATCTGGCCGCAAGCGTCTTTGACAACACGACCGAAGGGATCGTCATCACCGATGCCCATGCGCATATCCTGTCGGTCAATCCCGCTTTTACCCGAATCACCGGGTATCACCCCGCTGAAGTCGTCGGACAGAACATGCGTCTTCTGCGCTCGGGCCAACATGATGAACGGTTCTATGCCGAATTTTGGAACGCCCTGTTGACGACCGGGAAATGGCAGGGGGAATTCCACAACCGTCACAAGGATGGCTCCATCATCCCACAATGGGTCACCATCAGCAGCATCACCGGATTCGATGGCAGGATTGAACGGTACGTCTGTCTTTTTTCCGATCTGACCGCCCTGCGCGAATCGGAAGCCAATTTTGCCCACCTTTCGGGCCATGATTCCCTCACCGACCTCCCCAACCGCCACCTGTTTCAAAAACGCCTGGCCTTGGCCCTGTCCGAAAATCGCGACCACTCGGTACGATTGGGCGTGATGGTGCTGGATATCGACCGCTTCAAAGTCGTCAATGACACCCTCGGCCATGACAAGGGAGATCAACTGTTGGTCCGGGTCAGCCAGAGGCTGCGCAAGGCGTTACCCAGAAATGTCACCATGGGACGGCTGGGTGGCGATGCCTTTGGCTTCATCCTGCCCGATCTGGATCAGCCCCGGGACGCCGCCAATACCGCCCAAATGCTGTTGGATGCCCTGGGCAAGCCATTTGTCATCGAAAATGATGAGGCCATGGAGTTTTTTGTCGGCGCCAGCATCGGTATCGGGGTTTCCCCCCTGGATGGTATTGATGTCAAAACCCTCCTGCGCAATACCGATGCCGCCATGTACCATGCCAAAGAACAGGGACGAAACAATTTCCAGTTCTATCGCAATGACTTGAATATTGCCACCATGTCGCGCATGCTCATGGAAAACCAATTACGGAGCGCGCTGGAAAAAGGTGAGTTCGTTCTGTTCTACCAACCACAAATCGATACCCAAACGGGATCTCTGATCGGTGCCGAAGCATTGATCCGATGGCAACACCCCCAACAAGGGATGATCGCCCCGGGAGAATTCATCGCGTTGGCCGAAGAGACCGGTTTGATCATTCCCATCGGTCAATGGGTCTTGCGGACCGCATGTCAACAAATGGCCAAATGGCGGACCCAAGGATGGCATCCCATACGTATTGCCGTGAATCTTTCAGGCATACAGTTCAAACAGCCCGACTTTTCCGAACGGGTCATCCAGACCGTACGGGAAACCGGAATCGCGCAACGATGGTTGGAACTGGAGTTGACCGAAACCATTGCCATGGGTGATGTCGAAGGGACCTATGCCAAACTCAAAACGCTGTCGGAGGAACATATTCCTTTGGCCATCGATGATTTTGGTACAGGATTTTCTTCACTCAGTTATTTAAAACGTTTTCCCATTGATACGTTGAAAATCGACCGTTCCTTCGTGCGCAACTGCGTGGAAGATCCCGATGATGCCACGATTGTAAAAACCATCATCGCCCTGGCGCACAGTCTGGGGCTGTCGGTCGTGGCCGAAGGGGTGGAGACCCGGGGGCATGCGGAATTCCTCAAACAACAAGAATGCGATGTCCTTCAGGGATTTTATTTCAGCAAGCCTTTGCCCCTGGAGGATTTTGAACGGTACATGCAAACCATGCCCATCCATCCCGCATCGGCAGCGAGAATGAAGGGATATTCCGAAAAGAAAAACACCCGGAACCGAAAAAAAAAGGAATGAACTGCAATGATACACGGGATGGCGGGACTGTTGGCTTTGACGGCGTTGGCCTGGCTGGCCAGTGAAGACCGGCGTCGATTCCCTTGGCGGATTGCAGTCATGGGGATCGTCTTACAGTTGGGCTTGGGCATCCTCCTTTTGAAACTTCCCCCGGTGCGTGCCGCCTTTCTCTGGCTCAATGAACTGGTGATCGCACTGCAACATGCCATGGAACAGGGAACCTCCTTTGTATTCGGGTATCTGGGAGGAGGCGTCGCCCCCTTTGCCAAAGGCGATTCAGGGACAACCTTCATTCTGGCGTTCCAGGCGCTCCCGTTGGTTCTTGTGATCAGTGCCTTGTCGGCGCTGTTGTATCATTGGCGCATCCTCCCCTGGATCGTCCAAGGCATTTCCAAAATCCTGCAGAAGGGAATGGGCGTGGGAGGTGCCGTCGGTCTCGGGGCCGCCATGAACATTTTTGTCGGCATGGTCGAAGCCCCACTGGCCATCCGTCCCTATCTGGCCATCATGTCCCGGTCGGAATTATTTGCGGTGATGACCTGCGGCATGGCAACCATTGCCGGTACCATGATGGTTCTTTATGCCTCCATTTTGGAACCGGTGATCCCCGATGCCATGGGACATGTCCTGACCGCCTCCATCATCAGTGCCCCAGCCGCATTGATGGTTGCCATGATCATGGTCCCCCAATCGGGACCGGAGACCGGTGGGGAACACATGCCCCCTTCGACGGCCACCGGAGCCATGGATGCCATTACCCGGGGCACTGCCGAAGGGGTCATGCTGTTGATCCATATTATCGCCATGTTGATCGTGTTGGTGGCGCTGGTATCATTGGTCAATCAAGGATTGGCGGGACTGCCATGGGTCCATGGAACGGCGTTGACCCTTCAGCGAATCCTGGGATGGTTCATGGCACCGGTGGCATGGTTGATGGGCATTCCCTGGCACGAGGCCCAGATTGCCGGATCCCTGCTGGGGACCAAAACCATCCTCAATGAATTCATCGCCTACATGGATCTGGTCAAGATCCCCAAGGAACAAATGAGTGAGGTCAGCCGGCTGATCATGATGTATGCCCTGTGTGGATTTGCCAACATGGGCAGCCTGGGGATCATGATCGGAGGTCTGGGATCGATGGTGCCCGAGCGCAAAGATGAAGTGGTTGCATTGGGGGCGCGTTCGATCATCGCGGGCACCCTGGCAACCTGCATGACCGGGGCCGTCGTCGGGATCATCGCATCCTGATCCATTAAAAATATTGTAACTGCCAGGGTACCCCCCGGTTCGGGATTATTGAAAAAAAAAAGGGGTCTGGGGGATTGCCCCCAGGGTTTTGACTTTAGATTTTGATTTTGATTTTGATTTTGGTTTTACAGCCCCCACAGGGGGTGTGGGGGACGAAGTCCTCCAGGTTTTGGTTTTGGTTTTGATTTTGGTTTTACAGCCCCCACAGGGGGTGTGGGGGACGAAGTCCTCCAGGTTTTGGTTTTGATTTTTATTTTGATTCTGGTTTCAGGATACGTCCCTTCGGGAAAAGAAAAAACCAAAACCTGGAGGACTTCGTCCCCCACACCCCCTGCTGGGGCTGTAAAAACAAAATCAAAATCAAAACCCTGGGGGCAATCCCCCAGACCCCTTTTTTATTTCAATAATCCTGAAACCGGGGACCTGAACAGTTACGAATCCAAAACGTACCCGGGCAGTTACAATCAATGCAAAATTTCTTCAAAATCAGGTCTATAGACCAAGCAATGGTTGCGGCCGCATTGTTTGACGGCATACAGTGACAAATCCGACTTGTGCAGCAAGGATTCGGCATCGATTCCGTGTTCGGGATAAAGGCTGATCCCGATACTCGCCCCGACATGCGCCTCGGTTCCCTTCAAGAAATAGGGTTTGTTGATCGACTGAATGATTTTGTCCGCCACCTTGATCGAATCTTCCTGAAAGGAGATATTCGGGAGAATCAGACAAAATTCATCGCCGCCCAATCTGCCGATGACATCGCTTTCACGCAAACATTGGCTGATCCGTCGGCCCACATGCATCAACAGTTCATCCCCAATTTGATGACCATGATTGTCATTGATTTTTTTGAATCCGTCCAGGTCGATGAACAGGACGGACAAAATTTCACTCTGACGTTTGGCCCGCACGATTTCATGGTTGAGGCGTTCCAGAAATGCCGCCCGATTGGGTAACTGGGTCAATGGATCAGTACGGGCCATCTTGCTGATCTGTTCTTCGGCCCGTTTGCGTTCAATGATCCCCGCCAAAGTATTGGCAAAAGTGACCAGAAAATGTTCTTCGTCTTCGTCGCGGTCATGACCGTGGGCGACATAGAGATTGAGAACCCCCAACAATTTGCCAAGTGATTCGATGGGAACACAAAAATGGCCATGGGGTTTGATCCCCGCAAAATGCACATCGTGGCGCTCATCCAGACAGGGGGCGAAGACCACCGTCCGTTCCTTCGCCGCCCTGCCACACAGGCAATAGCCATAATCAATCTGCCGGCACATTTCCAACAAAGGGGCCGACAAATTCCTCTGGACCGCAAGATTGAGCTTTTTGTTGGCCTCATCGGCAATGAAAATGCTCCCTCTTGATTCGATGGTCAACCAGGGAACGGAAATAATGAGGTCCATGGCCGCTTCCAACTGTTGTTGCAGTGAAATGGCCTGAAGCGAGGTTTCCAGCAGGGCGGAAATGGCAATCCTGGATTTGTAATCCCGTTGATTTTTGATGGCCTGTTCCCGATTCTTCTTGAGATCCCGTTGCGATTGAATGCCAAAGGCAATATCCCGCGACATGGTGAACAGGACATGAATCTCATCATCGGAAAAATAATCGATCTCTCTGGAATACAGATTCAATGCACCCAGGACCTCTTCATTGGGAAGGATCAAAGGCAGCGACAGCGAAGAGGCATACCCCCTTTTGATGGCCTCGGACCGCCATGGGGCAAAATTTTCATCGGTGGTGATGTTGCGCGACAACTCCGGCTTTCTATTGCGGATGGCGCGACCCGTCGGTCCCTGCCCCTCCGGGGTATCGGACCAGGTCAGATGCAACTTCTCGACATAACCGGTGTCAAAACCACTCGAAGCCATGGGCTGAATGGTTTTCCGTTCATCCGTCAAGGCATAACCGATCCACACCATGCAAAATCCACCACTTTTGACGATGAAATCGCAGACCTGGGATAAAAACTGCTCTTCGGTATCGGCATAGGCCAGGGCCTTGTTACAGCTGGTCAAGGCCGCAGTGATCAACTTGGAACGTTCAAGCTCGCTTTCCAGTTGTTGTTGCCGTCTTCCACTTTCGGCCAGACGTTCCATGAATTCCAGGTGTTCCACATCCCGGATACCGATGAGGGCGTTGAATTGTTTACATATGGACCCCAGGTGACTTTCAATCGTAGTAAACTTGTGATCATAAGAATCGACCTGCAAAAGCAATGAGTCGAGCTTATCGGTAATGGTTCCATCACCTTCGATTGTCATGTACCTCTCCCCGGCAATCCTGAATTTATTTTGTACTGCAATTTCAAGGTGAAAGTTCCCGGGTGAAGTACAATTTCCACCCTGCATGACCATATGGCCGCATCAAAACGACTGGAACGCACAGGCAATGTATGAACCATATGTTATATCAACACATGCATATTGTAGAAATTTTAAACAAATCAATCTTCCACTGACAACCAATCATGTCCAACATTTTCAATACTGTGCGCATGTTTCCCAACGTACATGAATTTCTTCCAAGCAATCAAGTATTCTTTGATGGAAATCAAATAATAATTTATAGCAATATCTTTGCTGTGTAAAGCGTGGATATGAAAACAATATCACCATAAATTATATGTATAATCTCGTTTTTGAAGCGGATGTCACCCTCGCAAACATTCAGGAAGAATCAAGGTATGAATAGATTATTTCTATGCAAAATAAATTTTATATACTGATTGCAGGATAGAATATTATAAATGACTTAAAAAATACCAAAGAGTCACCGCAAACCACACCCCATGATCCATGATATACCTGAACATAAAGTTCCCCCCATTGACAAAGATGCATCAACAGACATCAAGCTTGTGAATTATTAATATTGCATGCGTCGCCCATGATATTGAATCAAGACATATCCAGCGCCACATCCACGCAGAATCCCAACTGTACATTTATAAAATACCTTCTAGTTCATAAGATTTTTTACAATAAATCTTATTTGACTCTGTGCGTCAGCACCTCTAAAATATAGTAATCAAAAAGATCTGTAAAAATATAAGGAATATTCACCTTGGATAAACGACTGTTTATATCAATGTTTGGCGCATGGAATCAACGAGCGGAGTGGAGAAAATCATGAACATGAGCATCAAAACAAAACTAACACTAAGTTTTTCGTTGATTCTTCTATTATTGGTCGCCTCCTCCTGGTTAAGCACCAATGCGGCCCGGTACATTCGAACTTTGGTTCAGGAAGAGATGGAGCAGGCATTATTGGCCGCAGATGGTGCGATGGAGCTTCGCATCAAATATTTGAGCTTGATTTGGGGAACCACCGAAGCCAGTAACAGTTATCATCCCGATCGCCAACGGGAAGGGTTGGAACGACTCCAGAAAAATTTTGAAGAATCGAAAGAAAGCTTCGACCTGCTGAATCGTTCAAAATTTCTTTCCGAAGGTGACCTCGCAAAAATCACGGACACGTTTTCCACCCTTGGGAAAACGGGTAAGGAACTGACGGAGCGCGCAAAGAAAAAGCTTGAATTGATGGATGTGTTGGATATTTCCGTCACCGAAGCTGTGACGACGCTTGAGAAACAAATAGGCACCGCGGAAGTGCAATTACTATGGCACTATGCAATGGCGGCAAATGACTTCAGCTACACCGACCTCGAACGATATGAAACCATTGTAAAAAAAGATCGGGAAGCATTGGCACCCTTGGCTGCGAAACAACCATTAGTTGCCAAAGTGATCGCCAACGGCGAGGCATTGATCCAACATGATGCTGAAACGCGACGTATGGAAGGACAATTCGACAATGCGGCTGAAGGGATGGATCAACAGATGGAGCAGGTCGAAAAGGGTCAAGGGAGCCAAAAAGGTTCCGATCAGGTGTTGAACGAAGTCCAAGCGACCCTGATCGACGAAGCCACCCTGGCCATTAAAGAAATGATCTTTTTCGGGATTCTCGCCTTGATTGTCGGATTGGCATCCGCCATCCTCCTGTCACATGACATTGTAGGTCCGTTGAATAAGTGTGGCGGATTGTTCGGTCGTTTGGCAGAGGGGGATCTGAGCATCAGTTGCAGCATGGACCGCAACGATGAAATTGGCCGTCTGTTCAATTCCATGGCCGGGATGACCGCCAAATTGAGGGGGGTGATCGCATCGGTGCAACAGGCCACCCATGCGGTGAATGAGGGGGCCGATGAATTGACCCATGCGGCGCAGACGATTTCGCAGGGTGCCTCCAGTCAAGCCGCCTCGGTGGAAGAAACCTCTGCGGCCATGGAACAAATGTCGGCCAATATCCAACAAAACACCGACAACGCCAAGCAGACCGAAACCATTGCCCGGCAGGCGGCCAAGGATGCCGAAGAAGGGGGAACTGCGGTATCAGAGGCGGTCAATGCCATGAAGGAAATCGCCGGAAAAATTTCCATCATCGAAGAGATCGCCCGCCAGACCAATCTGCTGGCCTTGAATGCCGCCATCGAAGCGGCCCGGGCAGGGGAACATGGCAAAGGGTTTGCCGTGGTTGCCGCGGAAGTACGCAAACTGGCAGAGCGGAGTCAAACGGCGGCTGGGGAAATCAGTCAGCTTTCCGGCGCCAGTGTCCAGGTGGCGGAGCGGGCGGGAAACATCATCAACAAACTGGTCCCGGATATCCAGAGAACCTCGGAACTGGTGTTGGAAATTTCCGCCTCCAGTGATGAACAATCCCAGGGAGCCAGTCAGATCAGCCAGGCCATGCAACAGTTGGATCAAGCCATTCAGCAAAACGCCGGCGCCGTTTCCCTGATGGAAACCACGGTCACCGAACTGTTTTCCAATGCACAAAATTTACAAAAGGCGGTCGGCATGTTCAATGTAGGGGGTTCCAATAACCCAGTGGCGCCAACCCGTCGCACCGCCAGTCGTGCCCCAACGCGCAGCCAGTCCGCTTCAGTTACGAACAAAACCGCGCCCAAGGCCCTTGCCGCTCCGGCGGATGTAGAATTTGAATCTTTTTGATGATGTAACTCCAGACAGGGACGTATCCAAATGGCCCACAGGGATCACGCACGACGATTCATCCTCCTTGGCGGCATCAACGCCGCCCTGGCGGTTGGATTGGGTGCTTTTGGTGCACATATTCTGGCTCAGATCCTGACGGGCGCACAGCTTACCACCTTCAAGACGGCAGTCTACTACCATATGATCCATGCCTTGGGGATGGTGCTTGCCGGACTGATGGCAAGTCATTCTGAAAAACCGCGAATGCTTCTGTGGTCAGGCTGGATGTTCCTTGCCGGCATCGTGTTGTTTTGCGGCAGCCTTCATGGATTGCTCACCTCCGCCCCGCGCTGGATCGGAATCTTCACCCCAGTGGGGGGATTCACCTTCATGGCCGCCTGGATGACCCTGGGCATCGGGGGATACCGTGCCTATAATGTCCCCAAGGTTCCCAAGGAATATGGCGACTGAAAAGCAAACCCCCTTCCCAGTGGCCTTTGAGGCAACGCTCCAAGCGTTTGCCTCAACCTCCACCGGGAAGGGGCACATCCCGAATCGGTACCCGCTAGGGAGAAGCCGGCGCCACTACCGTGAACTTCCCCTTGCAATTGGAGGAGAATCCGGGCTTGACACGGGCGATCTCATCCTTCAGGGAGGTCACGTTGCTCAAATCGGGTGGCAGCAAGATCTGAACGTCCACCAAATTGTTGCCCTGACAGGAAAGCTTGATCTTTCTTGATGCACCCTGACCCAACCCTCGATCGACCACCTTCAAAAAGTCACGTTCCGACACCTGCCGACCGCTTGATTTGGCCATGAATTCGGCAATACCGGCATCATTGAACAAATGGGTCAGCCGTGCTGCCAAAGAAAGATAATCATCGGCATTCATGCCGGAACAGGTTCCATGTTTGAACCATTCGTGACGTTCCAAACAGGAACCATGAACGACACTGGGCATGACGGTTGCCAACTGTTCCATCGTTTCACGCCCTGCGGGTACGGCAGGATATTGGCACATCCATGTCGCGCCATTCTTCTTCGGGGCATTACATACCGAACCACAATAACCATAATGAGTACCGCAGGTCGAACGATTGGGCCACAATCCATGCAGGGTGAAACGGTTGGAGGGGATCCCTGGCGTTCCATTCTGGCATTCGGGCTTCCTGGAACCCGCAGCGGTTTTGCAAAACGCGGGCTGCCAACTCAAGGCCAACACAAAACTGTCTTCCTGATTGGGCTGATTGCATCGATTGGCTGAACACGCACCGGACGATTGCCCATCCTCCACCTCTGGGGGTACCGTCCCATCCTCCAGATCCAATTCACCACAGGATGCCTCAACCCAACGCTCCTGAGTTCCGGCCTGTGCCACACGCACCCGAACCCAGTCAAAGTTGCCCGGTTTGTTCACTTCAATCAGCGGATAGGCTTCCCGAGGCACCAACCGGAGGGCATCGGGATTGGTCTGATCGTTTTTGGAAATGAACGCTTCGCAATCCCGTTCCGCAACAAACATCCCTTTGACCGCCACCGAGGCCCAGGCGGCCTCCCCCCAACCCAATACCCAAACCAAGCTCAATAACGTTCCCAAAAATCTTCGAAAAATTTTCCCCTCAAACATGTCTGATCTCCCATTGGTCAATGGCAAACAACCACATCTACCCGGTTATGAATTTAATTCTACTTTGTCACATTCATTAATCAGGGATTGTTGACACGCAAAAAATTATTGAAAAAAAAAAGGATAGGGGTAGGGAAGGCCAAGACCTCCCCTCCCTCCGAACCGTGCGGGCGGTTCTCCCGCACACGGC
>PEAN01000135.1 GCA_002753735.1 Magnetococcales bacterium DCbin4 | reverse complement strand
TTTTTGGCAACGAAGCCCTGGAACTCCTCCCCCCCATTGGTAATGAAATCATCGGGCAGCGGGCACACTATGTGGCCCATCTTCGGGGAGTCATCCTGCTGGAACAGGGCGATGTCACCGGGGCCGCCGCTTTGTTCAATCAAGGGTTAGCCTCCCGTCCCGACCCAAAATCGGAAAAATTATATCGGCAAAGCCTCCTCCTCGCCGATCTGAAACAGCAAAGGTTTACCGAGGCCATGCAAAAACTCGCCTCGTTGCAAGACACCCGGGATGCGAATGATAAAATTCTCGTGCTGCATGCCTTCGCCGGTCATCACACGCCCCAACACCCCGAAGTCATCCGGCGCTACCAGGAATTGACCTCCGTGAAGGAACAATTTTCCCCCGCGGCAAGGGCAGCGTTTGACTGTCTGGTCCATACCTTCCGCCTTCCCGCCAACGATGAGCCTGCATTCACCCCCAATCCCCAAGCGCACGACCAACTGATCGGTCTGGAGATTGAAATGATTTTGAATGCCGCCTGAGTCCATTTCTAAATCAAAAGTGCATTAATATTGACTTGAAAAAAACAAAGTCAAAAACTTTAAACATGGAAACCTTCTTGTTTAAATTCAAAAACAAAACCAACACCCTGGGGGCAATCCCCCAGACCCCTTTTTTTTCTCAATAATTCCAATGTAAATGGAGTGCTGAATCGTTACCATGACGGTTGGATCCCGGAACGATCATCGGTGGAAGAATCCGCAAACGTGAACTTCCCGCCCCATCACCCGCCGCGTCGGGGTTCGGCCAGATGCAGGAAAAGAAATCCCCCGATTCCCAGGAAGAACAAGACCGGCGCCCAGGCGGCCACCACCGGCGGCAACCGGTTGCCCATGCCCAGGGCGGTCGCCAGATCCACGATGACGAACATGGCGAAGCCCAACACCAACCCCACAAAGATCGAACGGGTCGCCCCCCCCTGGCGCGGCAGGCGCATCGCAAAGGGGAAACCGAGCAGAATGGCGGTCAGGGTGGTCATGGGATCGGCCATCTTGCGATGAAAGGTCATTTCATAACTGGTCGTATCGACCCCCTCCCGTTCCAGACGGGCCATCAATGTCCAAAGCTGAAACAATGACAGATACATCGGTTCGGGGACATTGGAACGATCCATTTGAACCGGTTCCAGAGTGACCGGCCATTCCTTGCGCAAAAACGGTTCCGCATTGGCCTCCGCACCGAAATGATACAAGGTTCCATTGCCAAGCAACCAGCGTCCGTCCTGATAATAGGCACTTTCGGCATCGATGCGGCTGACCAGGGCATGGTTGTTGTCAAAACGAAACACACTGATCTCCTCAAGTTCCAAACCCGAAGGATTGGCCCTGGCGGCATGAACGATCTGTCGGCCACTGCGCAGCCAAAAGCTGCCGGAGTCGGATTGAGAAGCCAGGAAACGTCCCGTGATCTGATTTTGCAGATATTGTTCCGCCTGGTTGCAGCGCCAGACGATCTGTTCCTGAAGAACGATGTGAAGGCCGGCAATCAGGATCCCCCCCATCAGGAAAGGAATCAAAATACGGTACAGGGAAACACCACTGGCCCGCATGACGGTGATTTCGCTCTGCCGACTCAGGGTGGTCAACACGATCATGGCGGTCAGGAGGGCGAACGAAGGGAGCAACATGGTCAGGAAATTGGGCAGACGGCTGAGGATCATCAGACTGATGTCACCCCAGTTGAAATTGACCTTCTGCGAATAGCGGCGCACACTTTCGATGCCGTCGATCAAAAAGAACATCCCCATGAAGGTGGCCACCACCCGCATGAAACCACTCAGGAACAGCCTGAGGAGATATTGAAACAGAACGGGCATCCGAATCAGGTCTCCCCGGGTGCATTGCGGACGCGCAGAAACATCTGAGGCAACGATGAAATGAATTGCGCCAGCCAGATCAACATTTTAAACGATCCATCCCGGGCGGTATGAATGGTAACATAAAGGGTCACCAGGGCCATCAACAGATTGGGCAGCCAATACCCCGCTGCCGCAGACACGAGTCCCCGATGCACCGCCGCCTCACCAAAGGACAACAACATGAAATGGATGATCAACGTCAGAACCGCAACGACAAACCCATAGGCCCTACCCGTCCGATGCGATTGCTGCAACCCCAGCGAGACCGAAAAAAGGCCCAGAATGAACCCCGCGACGGGAAAAGCCAACCGACGATGCAACTCCGCCGTCGCCTTCAACGCTTCATCGGGGACATCAAACGAGATGGCGCGCAAAAGACCCGCCAGATCCATTTCCTTGTATCCGGTTTTGCGGAGTTCCTCCTTCAGCCCGAGAGAGACCCCCAAATCGAGCGTATAACTTGAAAATCGCAGTTGCCGATACCGGCCACCGGGTAATTTTTCGTGACGGGAGCCATCCTGGAGAAACAAAACCGATGTATCGGAGCCTCGAATTTGAAGTTGTCCACTGCGTGCGGTCAACGTAATGACTTCATCGGGTTTGCGCTCATCATGAATCAGCATCCCATACAAGATTCCCCCCTGTTCCGCCTTTTCATGGATGTAGATGGTCAATCCGGCAATACTTTGATTGAATGTCTGAGGTTTCAGTGCCAAAGTCGTCGAGGAGAGCAGGGCGTTGCGCAAAATGGCAAAACGGTGAAAACTGCTGGGAACCCAGGTCATGTTCAAAACAATGGAAAGCATCGTAAACAAACTGACCCATATTGCAATGGGAAACAGTATCTGATAGAGACTCACCCCACTGGCCTTGAGCACCACCGTTTCACTATCCTGTGACAACCGCCCCAGGGCCAACAGGATTCCGATCAACAATGCCATGGGGGCAACCGATACCACGAACTGGGGCATGAGCCACAGGATCATGTCGCCCAGGATACCGATGGCCACCCCCTTGTTGACCCAAAGATCCACCAGACCCAGGACTCTGGGCAGCATGATCAGAAAGGTCAGCACAAAAAGGACCAGTGCCGAAGAAATGGCACATTCGGTGAAAATATATCTGGAGAGTCTGTAGAGCCGGATCATGGCGTCATAGCCTACCATCTTTTCCTGCAAAATGCCTGGGGATGTGACGGCCCCGGAATAAAAATAAGGGTGCATGATCATGAGGAGTGAACACGCAATGGTGGAACTGTTTTCCGATTCCGTGGTCCAATGGCCATGCGATGCGCTCGCGGTAGGGGTGTATGAACATGGCAAACCTCAGGATGCCCTTGAAACGATCCACCGTGAATGGTGGACCAGGGTTCAACGGGTCTTGGAGGAGGGATGGTTGCGCGGCAAAGCGGGGGAATTCCTGATGCTTCCCCTGGCCGATGCCACCTCTGGACCTTCACGGCTGCTCCTCATGGGGCTTGGCAAGGAAGATGCCATCACCCCCCTCACCCTTGAACATACCGGGGCACGATTGATCAAAACCGCTCAGAACCATGGCATCACCAAACTTGGATGCCTGATCGCCTTGGACCGGCACAATGGTATTCCACCGGGACGTTGCGTCCAACATCTGGCCCAGGGGGCCTGGAATGGAAGCTACCGGTTTGACCGTTTCAAATCCAAGAAAAATGATTCCGATGAGGGTTCCCGGCAGGGCGTAACCTTGGAACTTGCCGTAAGGAAAGCAAAAAAAGATCGGATCTCCCGTAAACTGGAGCGTTTGCGGCATATCCGTGACGGCCAGTTCCTGGCCCGTGATCTGGGTAATATGCCGGGCAATCTCCTGACCCCGGAGATGATGGCAACCCGGGCCAGGCAACTGACCGAAGATTTTCCGATCCAGGTCACGGTTTGGAACGAAAAAGATCTCAAGAAAAACCGCATGAACGGGATCCTGGCGGTCGGCCAGGGGAGCGTAAATCCACCCCGTCTCATCATCATGGAATACCGTCAGGGGGGTGAACGTCCATTGCTTGCGGTTGTCGGCAAGGCGATCACGTTCGACTCGGGTGGCATTTCCCTGAAACCCGGGGCCAAGATGGAAGAAATGAAATTCGACATGGCGGGCGGAGCCGCCGTGATGGGATTCATCCAGGCCATCGCCGCCATGAACCTCAAGGTCAATGTCATCGGCCTCATCCCCGCCGCCGAAAACCTCCCTTCGGGTCATGCCCAGCGGCCGGGTGACATCATCGAAACCGCCAGTGGTCAATGGGTGGAGGTGATCAACACCGATGCGGAAGGGCGTTTGGTCCTGGCGGATGCCCTGCACCATGCCCAATCCTTCGCCCCCGACATGATCATCGATCTGGCAACCCTGACCGGGGCCTGTGTCGTCGCCCTGGGCAGTGAAGCCAGCGGCCTCATGGGATACAACAAAAAACTGTTGCGCAAGCTCGAACGGATCGGCAGGCGTGTGGGTGAAAAACTGTGGCCATTGCCCCTGTTTCCCGGTTATCAGGATTTGCTCAAATCGCCCGTCGCCGACATGAAAAATGTCGGTGGTCGCGATGCCGGAGCCATTACCGGCGGCTGTTTCCTGTCCCGATTCGTTGACCGGGAGATCCCATGGGCACACATCGACATCGCCGGCACCGCCTGGGACATGAGTGGCAAAAAACCAAGCCAACCCAAGGGAGCAACCGGTGTCGGCGTCCGACTGTTGTGCCGGTTCGCTGAAAAGGAATTGTGCTGACGTGGCCAGAAAGGAATCGGGGGCAACGGTGGTTCGATTCTACCAGATGCCCCGGGAGGGGATGGAGCCGGGATTGGCGGGTCTTCTTGGACGAATTCATGCCAAGGAACTCAAGGCATGCCTGGTCGCCGCCGATGAGCGCCAAGCCACCCGGATCGATGAACTTTTATGGACCCAGCCGGTCGATTCCTTCCTCCCCCATGGCCCCTGTATCGGACCCGATGCATCCTTCCACCCCGTCATCATCTGCATCGAACCCTCCGACATCAATGGAGCGACTGTCCTGGTCGCAGCCCATGGCCGGTTCGTGGAATCCTTTGCTGCGTATGACATGATCCTTGATTTCGTCACCGACCCAACCCCGGAAGGACTGGCAGGCAGCCGCGAACGCTATCGGCGCTATCGCGATGCGGGCTGCCTGATGGAATATTGGATTCGTGAACGTGATTCGGGCTGGCAGCTCAAATCCCGGACGACGGGCACGTCAAATGATTAATTCTACTTTGTTACATTCATCAACTGGAGAGGATGGCTGGCAATTGACTGATATACATAGGAATATTGAAAGAAAAAAGGGGGCTTAAGGGATTGCCCCCAGG
>PEAN01000087.1 GCA_002753735.1 Magnetococcales bacterium DCbin4 | reverse complement strand
GCAGTCTGAGGGAGGACGGATTGCGCCTGGTCAATGAAGGGCTGACCTCCATCGAGGAGGTTTTGCGCGTGACCCGGGAGGATTGACCTTCAGCAAACATTCAGTACCCAAGGAATTGTTGGATCCCCTCAAAGCTTCTCCCCCCGCTCCCTTTCTATTTATAATTATAGTATTTCGATAACTCCGATAAATAATTATTGATTGAGTTTTCATTTTCATAAACAATCTATATATAATGATAAAAAATCCAAAGATGTTCGATCTCATAAACAATTAAGCAAAATATATATTTTATTATAAAACTATAAATTATATATATATTATTATGAATTACATAAACATGATACCTTGACATATAGTATACAATACAGCATCATATATCATCAAATTTGAAGATCAGATTCCTTTGAATTTTCTGCCATCGGACGGCCATTCACATGTCGGACAATTTTTCCGCAACCTCCTACAGCCGCAACAATCTATTCCAGGTGATTGCCAAACACACGAATCGCAGCCTCCATGAGGTTCAGAAAAAACGTCAGATCAAATATTTGGCCAAATTGCTCGAACAAATAGCCCTATTCCGTTTTCCTGAAGCCCAAAGAAAGATGACGATTCTTGTCGAACATAATTATGTCCACCGTGCAACACTTCATGACTACTCAGAATTCAATGTTTTCAGTTTTTTCGATTATTCGCGACATTGCGTAAGGCTTAACTTTTTCCATGGAGACCACAGCGAACAAGATTTGACCGAAACGATCCACGGAATGACCAATAACGCGATGAAGAAGATTACTTCCTTGAAGGAACGGTTCATTGGTTCGATGATCCTGAGAAAAAATCAGGGGTCATTCCTGGCCCAAGTCAATCTTCCACATCCGTTTCCTCTCGATGACCATTCGATATCGCTCCCGTTTCTGAGGCAATACTCGATGGGGATCTTCGGGATTCCGGTCGAGACCAATGATTGTGTCGCCTGGGTTGAACAAGACCGAATCGTCTCGGTCTGCGCCTCCTCCGCGCTGTTCATCATGCTTCATGCCCTGCGCCTTGATCTTTTCAACCCTGGCTTTCCTTCACCGGCAAAAATTACCCGGATCGCCGTCAAAGGACATTCGGCCAGTTCTCCCGTTTTTCCCAACCGGGGTTTGACCCCGGAAATGATGGCACGTGTCATTCAGGCCCAGGGAATGGAACCTTTTCATGTCAACCTGGGATTCAAAGAGGATGACGATGTCGATGAAATGGCCTCGCATCAACGCCTTCTCCGTACGATCCATGCCTATACCCGCATGAATGTCGCCGCTCCGATCATGGGGATGAGAACCATGAAATATTTGGAGGACGTAGGGGAAAATCATGGCAATCTAAAGCGCTCCAATAAGTCGACCGAATGTTTGAAAATCACGGAGGAGACCAAAATCTACACCCGCAGTGACGGACACGCCGTCACGATCCTGGGATACGGCCCATGGCACAGCACTCCAGGACATCCAGTGAATTTGCAAGAGTTCTTCAGTTCTTCACGGAGAAGATCCGATGCGCCTCCTGCTGGGTATGATTCAGCCGCCGATAATATATCTTTTATCGTCATCCATGATGATCAGACCGGCCCGTTTGTCCGATGTGTTGTCAAAAAGGATGAGGCTGGCTTTCTTCTCAGCGAAACCCCCGCTATTTGCCAATTTCTTTCTGAAAACATTTCAAAAAGTGTTTTTCATTACCACCTTGTCAATGTATTGGATCCTGAAAAAAAAATACCCCATGAATGCAATGAAGAAGAGGAGAAGAATTTACGCAGTGCCCCTGAATTGCTCCTGATGGGACTTCATCCAAAAATCAGGCTGCATCTTCAGAGTATCGAAACATTGGTCGTACAATTTGAAACCATGTTAAGCAAACTCGTCTTTGAAACCTATCTCAAAAATAATGACCTTGGAAATGATCTTCTAGAAGTTCTTCACCTTGGGGACACAAAATCCATCGCGAATAATAAACCAAACAGAGTTATTCGCTATCTTTGGGATATTTATCTTGACCGTAATACCGAGATGAAATTCGATCTCAGAAAGCAATTTCATGCTGGTGATCGCCCTGTCAACGAAGATGGAATGAAAATTCTTGAACAGAGGTGGCCACTGTTTGTCTGGCGCGCCAGCGCATGGGATGCAACTGGGCGTGTCTTCGATATTTTCTTTGATGCCACCGATACCCTTTCCGACAATGTGGTCATACAGATCGTCATCTATCGTAATGAAATAGATTCATTCGTTAGAAAAATATTTCATATGATTATCGGAACTACAGACAATGAAATGTTCTATTTATGGAACGAATCCATTATTTTTCTTCATTGGATGAAACAAGGCAACCTGAAAGGATCAGAAGGGAACAATGAAATGGCCTTGTCTGATAAATTCGGTCACTTACATCTCCCCTCCTACCTGAACCCATGGGAACTGTCTGACGATGGACGTTGTAAGCCGTTCAATGACGATGAGCGCCTCATTTTCGATGACAAAATCACCTCGGAATGGACCAAGTCGGGAAAAAAGTTGAACATCTGGCTCAAAGATAATAATCATTCCGTCACATTGATCTGGATCATCGATGGTCATGGACGTCTCATCATTGGCAAAGAAAGGCCCGTCGATCAGCAACACCCCAAAAAAATGCTGGGTCATCCTGCACTTGTCGCCGGAGGACAAGCCCGTATTGCCGGGGAGATGAAATGGGACAATCAAAGAAAACATGTCGAGATCAATAACCATTCCGGTCGTTACACGAAGAGGAGTGTGGACCGTAAGAAATCTCACCTTGACAACGTCGTGCTTTGGATGAATCAAATCTCCAAGCAATCTCGTTTAAAGAAAAAATTCTACGGTAACTACAACCCTGAGTATGGCGCGGATCTGATCAACTCGATCTTTGATCTCAAGAAGGAAATCAAAGAAATTCTCAGCATGCCGAACTTGAACCTTCGCAGGGCAGGTGAGGAATTAGGACGCAAACTGACATCTTCGGCCGCCATGATGAAAGAAGAGAACATCAATGATGCGCTGATTCTTGCAGACGAATGGGACGGAACCGACGCTACCCAAGTCAGAATCATCTTTTGCCATGGCCTGGCACCCTGGCTGGAACAACTTCTACCACAAAATTTCCCTGAAACGATTGTTCAACAAATACATTCTTTCCTTTCCAAATGGTTCAATGCTGATCATGATGCATTAAGAAACGCAATCCTGGAAGTCTTTGTCATCATTCATTCAAACTTGCATCATTCGAGCCAGATGATTTTAAATACATTTGAAAACTATACTAATAAATACTCATACTTGACAGATGGACAAAACCAAACATTGAAACTGATTCGTGAATTTTTGACACGTGCTAAAGCCCAACAAGATCCTTGACGCTTTCTGCCTAAGGATCACCCAAGCTTACCCTCATACACTGAAACATTTGGGGAAGGTAACGTGTATCCTTTGAAACCGGTGTCAAACCATGCGAATCACTTACATTCCAAATTAAGGACAGGACTGAACTGTATTATTCTTTCTTCCAAAAATCAAATGCGTCCGGCAGGTTGGGTTTTCTCGTTTCAAATTTTCCGATGAGTTCCGACTTGCGCACAACGCCAAGAGGGAATATATTTAAGTAAGTGGGATGGATTAGCAACTCAATTATGGCTCACGAAATGCACTTTTTGAACCGAAAGGAAAATTACAGCAAATTTGTCCTACATTGAGATAATCCAGGAGATGCAAAATGGTCAAGAAAAATTGGTCCGATGAAGAATTACGCAAGGTTGCCGTTCAAGTATGGGAATCCGTCCAATCTTCGAGTTCCCATTCCCGATGGGAGGAACTGCACCGGGAAGATCGTGAACTTCATGAAAAAAATGAGCGCAACATGCGTATGAACCCGGCCCAGTTGGCACGAAATTATGTTTAATGCGACGATCTGTCCTGAGATTCCGGTATTGCCGATCCCTTTATCGGTGAAGATTTGTCGTTCAAGACCCTGCCACCAAATCGGATGAAAGACGGCGCTCGATTCCTGGAACCGAGTGCCGTCTTTTCCGCTTCGTCGATGCTCCCCTGTACCCTCTTCTCCGCCGGTTCGCGGATACGACTTCATGATGCAAACTTATGAGCATCCCATGTTGTCCATTGGCATCCCCCTGGGGCGATGATGCTTGATTATTCACGAACCGCGAGCAACTGTCCATGCAACGGGATCGACTTCACGCTTCATATTTTTGAACAATTCCTGCCGCACCCGTTCCAGGGAGGGTTCACCACCGGGATGAAACGGCAGGGTACGGCAACGGTGCATGGCGGCCAAGCCCACACGGGCGGTGAACAAGGCATTGGCCGCCCCCTTCCCCACCTGCGCCAGCACCAGAGACGCCGCATGTCCCCCGACCGCTTCGGTGACCTTATCGACCACCAGATCGGTCGTCCCCGCCATGAGCAGACCCAGCATGACCTCCCGGGCCAAAAATAAACTGGCCATCCGCCCCGGATGGGACAGCCCGTAACAGGCGGCAATGGCACGGATCATACGCAGGTTTTGCCACAGGAAGATCAGGCTGTCCAACCATACGAACGGGCTGATGGTCGAAGCCAGAGCCGTCGTCGTCCCATGTTGAACGATCAATGGATAACAGCGATGATCAAGTTGTGCATGGACCGTTCGGGACAACAGCTCCAACAATGCCTTGTCGTCGTGATGGTCCTGAACCTGGTCATGAAATTGCCTCCAGGCGGGTTGCAACCAGGATTCCCCGGCAAGATGGCGGTGCAATTTCAAGGCAAGCGCCATTCCCTGGCCATGAGCGTGCCCCTCCCAGACGCGCTTGAACTCGGATCGAAGATCATCAAACCGGTGTAATCCCGCCATCCCCCGCAATTCGCCCAGGATCAGCATCGCCGCTGCCGTCAGCGTCACCACCACCAGAAAAGAAAAAATCGTCCCCAGAAGCCAATGCTGCTGAAATTGCCGCCAAAGGAAATGATACGCCGACTCCGTCCAAAACCCCACCAGCCAGAGCAATCCCCCCAGGACAAACCAAATCAAGGTCCGTCCATGCAACCATTGACCCAGCCGATCACCCTGCCATGGATGCGGATCCGCCGGTTGCTCAGAAAACAACAGATCAGGTTCTTTCTTCTCCACCCCGGGTGGGGCGGGCAATTCCACCGGAGGCGCAGAAACCAAAGACGGTTCCCCAATGGCCTGAGGCATCGGGGTTGCAGGAAGTTCGACCGGGGCGATCCATGGTGTGGCAGCGTTCACGTCAGCTTGTCCCCCAAGAGAAAATCAAGCGCCAAATCGAGTCGCAGATGCGGCAGGCGATCATCCGCTTCCAGACCCCGGACCCGCGGTTCAAATTCGAGGAAATTGAACCGTTCACCTTGCCAGGCTTCCGGCCTGGGAATTTTTTCCGGAATTTCTCCCGGGAACAGCAACACCTCCTCCGCGCGCCCCTTGGGCCGGCCACGCACAAACGACAACCTCCGTCCCTGGTGTTCCTTGACCACGGTTTCGGTCGAAACCACCGAAGCGATGGCCATGGTTTCCACCTTGACCCCATGGAACGCAGCCTCGTTGGCGTGATCCATCACCATCCGCGCCAGCAGGCGTTCCATGTTGCCATGCTGATTGGCCGCGACGTGATCCGCCTTGGTTGCGACAAACAACAAACGATCAATCCTGGGCTGCCACAATCGTGAAATGAGGGAAGCCCTGCCATAGTCGAAATTTTTTAAAATACTTTTCAAGGATCGGCTCATGTCGGAAAAATGATCCGGCCCCCGGTTCAACCCTTTCAAAAGATCCACCAGGACGATTTGCCGGTCGAAATGGGAAAAATGATCCTGGTAAAAACGACGAACCACCCGTTCCTTGTAGGATTCAAACCGTTCCGCCATCACCTGCGCCACCGATCCCGCCTTGGCCGAATCGGCGCTGCATCGAATCGGACAAAACGTCAGCAACGGGGTATCCTTCAAATCTCCGGGGATCAAAAACCGCCCCGGCTGCAAATAACTCAATCCCACCGGTTCCCGCTTGCAGGCGAGCAGAAAGTCGGTAAACAGGCGACTCGCCTGACGCAAGGTTCCCTCCTCGGCATGCTGCAACGGATCCAACCGCGACAAATGATCCAACCAGGGTTGCGCCAGGTCGCGACGCGGCGCATGTTCACACAAGTCGAACACCTCGTTGGACCATTGGAAAAAATCCTGTCCCAAAAGTGGCAGATCCAACAACCATTCGCCTGGATAATCGATGATGTCCAGATGGATGGTGGTGCTGGAACGCAACCGGCTGTGCAGCATGCCCGAAGGACGGAACCGGATGGCAAGACGAATTTCACTCAGTCCATCCGTCGCCTTGGGCCATGCCGATGGATGGTCCATCAGGGATTGGATGAACAGATCATACCTGAACGCGGCAATGGCCATGTTGGGCTGCAAAACCGTTTTCGCCCCCTGAAACCGCCCTTCCGCCACCACCTGGAAGAATGGCAGCCCTCCCAAACGCGCCCCTTGAAGGAGTTGGTGAATCAGTGAAGTGATGAAGACGGTTTTGCCCGCCTGATTCAGCCCCGTCACCGCAAGACGAACCCTTCGATCCATGGCCAGATACAAAAGATCTTCCAGGCTTTTTCTGGCTTCAGTCACTAAAGAACCGAACGTATTTTTCTCAAGATTGGGAGTCGTCCACATCGGCATTTGATCCTGGCAAGGATGGCGCTTGAACCATGAAAGGGAGAAGTCTCGATTTTTCCATTCACATCAAAACAATGATCCGATAGGATGGGGGCAGTGCCAGAATCATTGAAAAATCCTTGTTTGTCGAAGCATCAGGAGATCACATGGACCGTCAAACCCTGTTGAGCAAAATTGCAACCATCGAATTCTTCAATGATTTCTCCGATGCAGAACGCGCCTGGTTTTGCGACAACGAACTGTTCTGTTTCTACCAGGACGGAAAAAAAATCATCGTCGAAGGGGCACAGGACCGAACATTCTATGTATTGATCGACGGTACGGTCCTGGTCACCAAGAATGCCGTTCCAGATGAAATCCTCGCCCAATTGGGACCGGGATCGGTTTTTGGTGAAATCGCCCATTTTGCCCGACAACAACGTGCCACCAATGTCCTGGCCCAGGGCAGGGTGCTGGTGTTCCGCCTGGAACACGACCTGTTCAAAAAACTTCCCGCCGAAGCAAAATTGAAGATCAATCATCAAGCCATGGCCATCCTGATGCATCGACTCGAAAGCAAAAAGAATTCCTGACCGACCACCCGAACCGCAATCCGCACGGAATGCATGAGTGACACCACTCCGAACAAACGTGGGAATGCAGGATACACGAGACCGACCTACCCCTTGAATGCCCCCTTTGGTGAAGGATCACGCTCCATCAACGACCGATCCCAAACGTGATTGAGTTCAAGATGGATCCTCCTCCCACCAACGGGCAATGCGCTCCGCAAGCCCGGTCAGGTTCACAACCGTCGGGACATGGGCCGGGAATGGATTGTGACACCCCTGCCCCACGACACCCAAAAATGACGCCCCCACGGCGACGGCGGCTCGATGGTCCGAATCGGAATCGCCGATGAACAACAATTCCCTGGGCTGGCACCCTTCGCGTTGGATCAACCCGGCCAGAATCTCCTCTTTTCGGGTGGGACCGCCGAAAATACCCCGGAAATACCGTTGCAGGTCGCGCCCGTGTGCAATCTCAATGACTTCCGGTTGCGGCGCCGCCGAAACGATATAGGAGGGGATCAAGGGCCAACCTTGAAGATATTCCAGGCTTCCAGCAATCGGCAGAGCGGCCAGGGTGCGCTGGAAGACGCGCTCCTTGTAACGCGCCACCATGCGATCCAAAGCGTCATCCTCCAGTTTGATGCCCAACACATCCGCGAATACCCTGCCGATGCGTTCCCGGCGAAACACCCCCCGGGTCTGGTTCCACAGGATTCTGGCCGCCGCCCCCTTCCCCGCCACCTCCAGTTCGACCAACTGCACCAAGGCATCATCCTTGATGGCGACCGAATCGGCCAATACGCCATCAAAGTCGAACGCCACCGCCTGAATCTGCAAAGCGTTGAACCGTTCGATCATCGCTTTGCGCTCTTTATAATTCATGCCGACATGACAAGGCGATATCAAAGCGTCCCTCCTGGCGTTTCAATAGTTGAATCCGGAAGACATCATCCCTTCCCGGGTGCGGTGGAAAAAACGTATTTTGACATGAGAAAGAATTCGCCGATCCAATTGGGAACGCGAGATGGCCTGAAGCAATCGGGCGTTGAGGACGCCCAGCGGATCGCCCCGCACAGACGTTTGAATCCCCCACATCAGGAACAATTGGCTTGGGGATTCCCGGGTACCGGCAGGATCGACCGGGGCGTGGATGAATTCCATGTGGATGGCAGGTGAACGCAACACCCCAATGGGGATGAGTTCTTCCAGACGCAGTACGGCAATGGCGATTTGCTGCAACCGTTCCAACTCCGGATCGCCGATGTCCCGCTCCCGGAAGAAACGGACCGCTTCCGACAAAAAATTGAATTCCCGGGTCATGACGCGGGCATTGGCCTTGATGGCCAGATCAAAATAATGCCAGGATGCCTGGAAAAATCCGGAAATCACACAATTTTTGACCAGATGGCGCAACAATTCGGCATCATGGGGCACCATCTCGTGGGCACGTCGCGCCGTTTCGCGCGCTTCAGAGTAATAGCCCATCTTACGTAATGATTCGCTGTAATCGCGATAGCTTGCAGGATCTTCGGAGGTTGTTTCCAGGATACTGTAATGGTGACGGCGCATGGCATCCTCATCCCTGAGCAGACACGCCATACGTGCCAGAATCAGATGGGCCGTCGTGGGATGGAATTCGATGAACTCTTCCGCCTCATCCTGTAATGCGGCGATCCGCTCCTTATCGATATTGATTTCATAATTGAACAATTTTTCAGATTCTCGAAGGAGCACGTTGATTCTGTTGCTGTCGTCGATACGCGCCACGCCGTTATACTCCCCCAAATGCTCAATCAACATGAGATGGCCATGTACAACCATCATTTTGCATCGGAATCTGATGTCTTTAAAGGTGAAAAAAAAGGGGATGATCCTACCCGTCAAGCGTCAACCCTCCCGACAAGCCAAACCCTGCCGCCAGAATCGGGCCAGGAATTCAGCCCACCCCGGATGACCCGCAGCATGAAAATGGGCATAGCCTGCCAGACAGTTGCGATAAATCAAGCCATCATGACGGCCATCCACGCCGGTCCCCCGTGTGACCCGGAAGGCAAAGCGGACATCGGGATGATTGGCGATGATCCGCGAATAGTGGAACTCATGACAATGGACCCGGACCCCCGCCCCCGGCCATGAAGTGAGGCCGGTTCCCTCCAACGCCAGATAACCATGCCCCTGGGGACGGGAATTCATGGCGACTTCGACCGGCAGTACCCCCGCCATGCGGGCGATGCGATCACCCCAATGGATCCGTTCGGCCAGGACCATCAGACCACCACATTCGGCATAGATCGGCATCCCATCCGCCGCCGCCCGTGCCATATCCTGCATCAGGCCGACATTGCCCTCCAGCCGATTCATGAACATTTCCGGGAAGCCCCCCCCGATATAAAGACCCTGGATGCCCGAGGGGAGATGATCATCCTCCAGGAGTGAAAAGCGGACCAGGTCAACCCCCTGTTCCGCCAGGGCTTCCAGATTATCGGGGTAATAGAAATGAAAGGCTTGGTCCATGGCATAACCGACTTTGATCCGCGGTTCATTTCGCGAAACCAAGGTAGCCGACACCGGATCAGGTGATTTCAGGGGAAGGGCCTGCCGTCCCAGCGCCAATAAGGCATCCAGATCAACGGAATCGGCGACCATGGAAGTGATCGCATCGATTTTCTGGGCCCAATCCTGCTGTTCCATGGCGGGATGAAGTCCCAGATGCCGTTCCTTGATACCAGCCCCCCGTCCCCGGGTGACCGCCCCCAGGACCGGGACCGGGACATGACGTTGCATGGCCTCGCGCAACCGTTGTTCCTGGCGTGCCGAAGCGACATGATTGAGGATGATTCCCCGGATGGTCTCTCCGCCCTTGAAGGCCAGGTGACCCAGAACCACGGGGACCATCCCCCGGGTCGCCCCCTGACAATCAACCACCAGGACCACCGGCGCACCCAGATCGGTGGCCATTGCGGCACCACAATCGTTGCCTTCCGGATCCTGCCCGTCGAAGAACCCATGATTGCCCTCGATCAAAGCCAAGCCCGCCCCTCGCGCATGATGGCAAAAGCTGGAGATGACCCCGTGACGCCCCATGATGAAATAATCCAGATTGCGACATTCCCTCCCCGCCGCCCGTGCCAGCCAGGAGGGATCGATGAAATCGGGTCCCTTCTTGAATGGCCGGACATCGATTCCACGCCGGGCCAGAGCAGAGGCAATGCCAATACTCAGCGTTGTCTTCCCGGAACTTTTCCTGGGAGCGCCGATCATGATCCGCGGAATGACGGAGTGGGTATCGTCAGTCAGCACCACCCCCCCGCTCCCGCATCATGCATGACAAGTCACCCACCCTCGATCTTTGAATCATTACCCAACCTCGTTGAACAGGGTTCAGCTACGTTCAAGACGGGTCAGTTCAACAGAAAGAGGGGGATCACGTCAAGGTTCTCATCCCCTTTGGGAACCCGGGAAGGAAAATTTATTCTGTTTTGTCTGGTCAGAAAGAAAGATCGTTGCGAATTAATCTCAGCGAAACTCAACCCGATCTCACCAAGACTCCCCTGAATGTATTCATGACCATCGCTCATCCCGTTATCGGCGCAAGGCGATCTTCCGGGTCCCTTTCAGGACCAGGACATTGCATCCGCCCCCCTTTCGCCCGGGGATGAGAAAGATATCTTTTTCGACTTCAGTGACGACATCGCTGTCGCTATCGATTGCCACGGCCCTCATCTCCCTGTAAAATGTTTGCATTCAGATGAGTTCAAGGATGATGCACATTGATTCCGGCCATGGACTCAGCTGGCATTTTTGTGGCGAAGCCGATTTGCCATCACGCCCGGGAACACAAGCGCAAACTCAGGCCGCTGGCTGACCAGGTCAATAAAGTTGGGAGCATCAATGGCAAGCACATGTGCCCCATTGGGATCCGCGATGGCGCTGGAGGAACGCGGACCATTGAACCCGACTTCGTTATCCATCTTCAATCCCCTTTATTGCATCCAACAAATCCTGGAAATTAGATTATCGTATGAATTCAACAAATAGAAACCAATAATCAAATTGAAATCGATCAGCATCAAAAAGTTGAGATCTATTCATCAACGTTAAGTGAAACAATCATTCATCTGGTACTTGAGCTGATGTATCATACCGGAGTTCTTCTGCTGCAACTGGGAACCCCCGCATCCCCGGATCCGACTGCGGTTCGACGCTATCTGGGTGAGTTTCTTTCCGATCCCATGGTGGTCGATCTGCCGCGTCTGATCTGGCTCCCAATCCTTCATGGCATCATATTGCGCACCCGACCGAAAAAATCGGCCCGACTTTACCAAAAGATATGGATGGAGAACGGACGGTCACCCCTGCTTCATCACAGCCTGTCCCTGGTCCAGGAACTTGAACGCCGACTGGATCCCGGAATTCTGCTCCGTCTGGCCATGCGCTACGGCCAACCCGGCATTGAAGAAACCCTGAACGAAATGCACCGGCAAGGAGTCGCGCGCATTCTGGTGCTGCCGCTGTTTCCGCAATATTCCGGATCAACGACCGGTTCGGCCGTCGTCAGGGTGTTTGAATTGTTGCGGCAACTCAATCCCATCCCCACCGTGCGCATTGCCCAACCGTTCTACCAACATCCCGGCTATATCCAGGCATTGGCGGAACGGATCCATCGGCACCATCCCCCACACCCCGAACGCCACTATCTGTTTTCCTTCCATGGGCTGCCGCAACGCCACGTTCGGCGTGGTGATCCCTACCAACGCCATTGCACCACCACCGCCACCCTGCTGGCTCAGACCCTTCCCCTGGAACCCCACCAATGGACCTTGACCTTCCAATCCCGATTCGGTCCTGAAGCCTGGCTCACCCCCAACACGGCGGACCTCCTTGCAACCCTCCCCGCCCAGGGGAAAACCGACATTGCCGTCATCTGCCCGGGATTCGTCGCCGATTGCCTTGAAACCCTTGAAGAGATTTCGGTGGCTGGTCGAAATACATTCATCCACCATGGCGGTCGAACGTTCGGCTTTGTTCCCTGCCTCAATGATGCGCCCTCATGGTTGACGGCCCTGACTTCCATCATTCATACCGAACTGGCAGGATGGCACCAGGGGGAAGGCAAAGGTGACCGATCTTGATTTTTTCTCGCGACCCACAAAAACATTCCGTTCTTCAAACCTCCCCTTTTCATTCAACATCATGGTATACTATATGGGTCTTGTATTCTGATAATCTTCATCAATCAACCCGATTCAAACCACTTTATCCAAACCATTCCACCTAATTGGCAGGTCTTAAGACCATCCTTGGCCTCAGGTAAATACTCATGTACAAAATACCCCAACTCAGATCACTCGACGAAGCGCAACTTCTTGTCGAAGAACTCGTCGCCAAAGTCAACGAAGCCAGCAGCGAACTGGAGCTTGCGAAAACCTATTCCCGGAAAAATGCGGAAGTCATCGAAAAACTGGCTGCATCCGCCCAGGAAATCGGCCAGGCGGTCAAGATGATCAAAAACATCGCCGGTCAAACCAACATGCTCGCCCTGAACGCCGCCATTGAGGCTGCCGGTGCGGGTGAAGCGGGCAAAGGGTTTGCGGTGGTCGCCAACGAAGTCAAGGATTTGGCTCGGCAAACCGCAGAAGCAACCAATCTCATTTCGCAAAAGATGGGAGAGATCCAGAAAAATACCGCCGAAGCCTCGAATACCGCCCAGGAAATCACTCAAAGTATTGATAAAATCAGGGATTCGAACTCGGAAATCATGCAGGTCGCCAAGGATTCGGCGGAAGCCCAATAATCAAGAGTGGACCCGATTACGCCATTCCAACCGCCAAAACGACGGTGAAACCGTATGAGATGAATGAACACCCGTGACCCGACACGGAATATGAAATGCCGCGTCGCGTCCATTGACGATTCCAAAAAAAACGATCCCACCGCGTGTCCTCGCCCAACAAAGAATCAAGGTTTCGCCATGGATTTCCTTTATAAGATGAGTGTTCGAAAGCGCATTATCTTCCTGATCCTCCTTGCGTTGATCGGGGTATTCATTTCCGGATTCATTCCCATCCTCTCATCGAAGAATCAGATGCTGAAAGATCGAGAGATGGAAACCCGGTATGTTGTGGAAACGGCCTACGGCATTTTGGCATTTTATCATGAACGGCAACAGGCGGGCACCTTGACGCTGGAAGCAGCCCAGGCCCAGGCGCTCGAACAGATCAAGTCTCTGCGCTATGGCCACGAGGATTATTTTTGGATCAACGATTTCTCCCCCTCGATGATCATGCATCCATTCAAACCGGAATTGAATGGAACCAGCTTGGCCAACTTTGAAGATCCTACCGGCAAGAAGCCGTTCATCGCGATGGTGGAAGTGGTGCGGCAAAACAAGGAAGGATTCGTACACTACATGTGGCCCAAACCGGACCACAAGGATCCGGTGCGAAAGATTTCCTTTGTCAAAGGTTTTACCCCCTGGCAGTGGATCATCGGCTCGGGCATCTATGTCGATGATGTTGACCATGCCTTCAATGAAAGCCTGCTGCTCATCCTGGTGGATCTCCTGATTCTTGCCGGCATCATCTCCGCAGTCTTTCTCATCATTGCCCGGAGCATTCTTCGTCAGCTGGGGGCGGAGATCATCCCCCTTTTGGAGTCGGTCAGCCAGATGGCGGCGGGAAACATCACCTGCCGGGTACACTCAGGCAATCAACGAGCGTCCGAAGGGATCGGAGGCGCCATCAACCATTTGGCGGACAGCCTGGCTCAGGTGATGCAGGTCATTTCTCTGCATTCAGGCAGCATCAGTGCCTGTGCGGGAGAATTGGTGAAAATACGCAACCTCGTGCTCTCGGACGCCAACAACACCAATCATCTCAGCCTGGAAGTTGCACAACAGAACGAAAATCTTTCCCGGGAAATCGTCGCCATCACCGAAAAGATCGGGTTGGTCAGTGGCAACATTCAAGCGGTTTCAGGTGCCGCCTATCAGGTTTCGGGCAACGTCGCCACCATTGCCTCGGGTGCCGAACAGGCGAGTGCCAACATTTCCACGATGGCCGCTGCCGCCGAAGAGATCACCGCCAATCTGGGGGGGGTCAATCAAAGTTTGGAAATGGTGGATCAATCGGTACAGGCGGTTGCCACTTCCATTCATGACATGTCCAAGTCCCTGGGGGGTGTCAGCGACTTGTGCGAAGGGGCCAGTCAGGAGTCCAGCAAAGCCAAGGAGCTGGCGGAACAGACCCAGAGCATCATGGAACGGCTGTCCCAATCGGCCAAGGAGATTGGCCAGGTGGTTGATGTCATCAACAACATTGCCGAACAAACCAACATGTTGGCTTTGAACGCCTCCATCGAAGCAGCCGGAGCGGGCGAATCGGGCAAAGGATTTGCGGTGGTGGCCAATGAGGTCAAGGAACTGGCCCGGCAGACCGCCCAGGCCACCCACATGATCTCCGACAAGATTCACGGCATTCAGGCCAATACCCGTGAAGCCGCCTTTGCCAACGATGAAATCGGCAAGGCCATTTCCCGGATCAATCAATCCAACGTGGAAATCACGCTGTCGGTCGAACAACAAAACAAGACGGTTCATGCCATCTCCGAAGCAATCAACACCGTCGCTCAAAGTGCCGCCTCGGTCACCCGCAACGCCGGTGAACTGAATTTTGCCGCCCAGGAGGTTGCCCGTTCCGCCCAGGAGGCCGCCCTGGGGACTGCCGAGGTCGCACGGACTGCTGCGGAGGTCGCCTCGGGTGCCGAGTCGGTCGCACGGGAAAGTTCTGCGGCCGAAACCATGTCCAAAGAAATTCGCGCCTCTGCGGAAACCACCGAAGTCGCATCGAAGACGGTGCAGGAAAAAATGATCGATGCCAACCGGGTGGCGCAACAGGCATTGGGGTCGGCACTGCAATTCCAAAGGATGGGTACGGTTTTGCAAGATATGACCGGCGCCCTTTTCGCTGCCCGGATGGAAATGAATACCGGTACTCCGGCGTTCGAGATGCGTTTGATCAAGGGTGGATTGTTGGCGACGCAGGCGCTCCTGGAACAGACGGTTCAGGGTCGGATGCCTCCCGACCTCAAAAACCTGGGCGAACCCAAAAATTCGCCGCTGGGGGAATGGCTCTCGACCCCGCAGGCTGCATCGTTTCAACCCAGGCACATGCTGGACGAACTCAAAGAGTTGTATTCAGAATCCCACTATCTCTCCAGCCAGACCATCACCATCATCGCCGAGAAAGGTTGGGATGGCCGTGATGCAGCAGGAGCGGTTTTGGAGAAATTTCTTGCGAACCGCAAGAAATTGTTCACCCTGCTCAACAAAATGTACATGGCAAGCACGACCGATACCGAACATGCACGTTCGTTCTTTCCGTGGAGCAAGGAATTGGTAACCACCATTGCCTTCGTCGATGATGATCACCGCAAACTGGTGGAAATGGTCAATTCCCTGCATCTGGCCATGAAGGATGAAGAAGGTTCCGCCAAGGTGGAAAAAATCATCGATGGCTTGGTGTCCTACGCTGAAACCCACTTTTCCCGTGAAGTGGAAATGCTCAGAAAATTCAGTTATCCTGAACTGGATGGTCACATGGTCAAGCATGACCTCCTGGTCGCCCGGCTCAAGGAACTGTCGGAGAAATATCGTCACGGAGAGTTCACCGTGGTCATGGACCTGCTCACCCTTGCCAAGGATTGGTTGGTAGAACATATTCTCAGGACGGATATGCTCTATGTTGATCATGTCAAACAGCGGGGGCAGACCTGATTTTGTTTCATCTCCGTCATGATCGCGGAAACTGGAGATTTGCGTCTCGGAGGCAATCCAGTGTTCTTGATCGACATCCATGGCAAAGGGGAAAGAAGTGGCACCACCACAAGGATCTTCGGACAAGGCTTTTGGACTGGTTTTTGCGGTCTTCTTCCTGATTGTCGTCCTTTTCCCCCTGAAGCATCAGGCCCAGGCAAACCTGTGGGCGTTAATTCCCGCAGCGGGATTTGCGCTTCTGGCACTGGTTCGACCCCAACTTTTACGTCCACTCAACCAAGCCTGGACCCGTTTTGGCATGATCTTGCATTACATCATGACCCCCATCGTCATGAGCCTGATTTTTCTCGTCACCGTCACCCCCATTGGCCTGCTCATGCGCCTGACGGGGCAACGTCCCCTCGCCCTCAAATACGACCCCAAGGCAGAAAGTTATTGGATTGCCCGCACAAACCCCAGTCCAGACTCCATGAAGCATCAGTTTTAAGTGGCAGATATTCTCGGGCCTATTGACATTAAAAAAACTATTGAAAGAAAAAAGGGGTCTGGGGGATTGCCCCCAGGACTTTGACTTTGATTTTGATTTTGATTTTGATTTTTACGCGCCATTTCACCCGAAGCAAGAGTTTCTCGTGGTTTTTGCGGGAATCTTGCGCAGGCGCAAGCCTTGGTCCCCGCCTTTTCGCGTTTTTTGCGAAAAAGCCGAGACACATTGCAGGAGGTGAGGCAAAACCACATGCAATGCGTTTACCTTTCTTCGCAAAAAACGCGAAGAAAGGCAAACCAAGGCTCGCGCCTGCGCGA
>PEAN01000011.1 GCA_002753735.1 Magnetococcales bacterium DCbin4 | reverse complement strand
CATCAAGGGGGGGGAAGAGGGGGGGGGGAAGGGGGCTGCGGGGATTGGATCCAGGCCCGAGGAAGAGGAAGCCAACGGCAAGCCGGATGCTTCCAAGGGATCCGAGTCGCAGACCCGGTCGCGGTCGGAGGAAGGATTTGCCGGGCGGATGCCGCCGCCTGTGGCTCGAGGTCCCGGGCCTCGTCCAGGATTGCCGCCTTCGCCCAGGATGCCGTCTCCCTCGCAGCCACGGATGGCCGAAAAGGTGGTGGCTGGGCGAGGTGAACGCAAGGCCCTTCCAAGCGATGTTCCCGAACTGATTCTGGTGGGCTCTTCCACGGGAGGGCCGGCAGCACTGACCCGACTTTTGGGCCGGATCGGTCGAAAACTTTCGATTCCCATGTTGATCGTGCAGCATATGCCGCCAATTTTTACCGCTTCGTTGGCGGCGCAACTGTCGCGGACCTCGGGCTTGGATGTACGGGAAGCGCAGGATGCGCAGTGGGTGGAACCGGGGGATATTTTGATCGCCCAGGGTGGGCGTCATATGACGCTGGCCGTTGAAAATAAAAAGATGAAAATTGTTTTTAATGATGGGCCAAAGGTTAATGAATGCCGACCTGCGGTGGACGTGTTGTTCATGTCGGCCATGACCTGTTTCCAAGGACGGATTCTTGCAATCATATTGACCGGTATGGGGCGTGATGGAGCCAATGGTGTGGACGCCCTCAAGCGCACCGGACGGACGTTTTGTATTACTCAGGACCAAAAAACCTGCGTCGTTTACGGGATGCCCCGATCAGTGGACGAGAAAGGTCTGTCGGACCTTTCACTGCCGCTGGATGAAATCGGACCGAAAGTTGCGGAACTCTGCGGCGGCGTTGGGGGGTGAGACGGGAATGGCGATTTCCAAAGAAGAATTTCAACTGATCCGCAAATTTTTGCACGATCATAGTGGTATTCTGGTGAATGAAGGGAAAGAATATCTGGTCGAAAACAGGCTGACCGTCCTTCTGGTTCAGAACGGGTGTGAAAATTTTCTGGAACTGCATGAGAAACTGAAAAAAGATACCGGGCCGTTGCGCAATAAGGTCATTGATGCCATGACGACCAACGAAACCTTGTGGTTTCGCGATGCTTCATTTGCCACGGCCGTTTCCGAGACGGTGATTCCCCACCTCGTCGCCAAGGCGGCGACACAGTCGGTCCGTATCTGGTCTGCGGCTTGTTCGACCGGTCAGGAGCCTTATTCCATTGCCATGTTGTTGAGTGAGGCCCTGGGAAAAATGGGGGTCAAGGCGCCCCCCATGGCCAAGTTCAAAATTCTCGGGACCGATATTTCCCCCTCAGCCATCATGATCGCCAAAACGGCTCGCTACAGTCAATTGGCCATCTCGCGTGGGATGAAGCCGGAGTTGCTTGAAAAGTATTTCACGAAAAACGGTATGGTACATGAGGTCAAGCCTGAAATCCGTTCTTTGGTTGAGTACAAACAGTTCAATCTCAAGGACGATTTCAGTCAGCACGGCCAGTTTGATTTTGTGATGTGTCGCAACGTGTTGATTTATTTTTCCGAAGAACTGAAAAAAGAAATCTATCTGAAGATTCATCGTGGCTTGGTCAAGGACGGGTGGATGGCAATCGGTGCCTCCGAATCGCCTCGGGGTTATACGGATGCCTTCGAGCAGGTGATCATCAAGGGGGCGGCATTATTTCGTCCCAAACGTGTTTGAACATGGTGCCTGTAACACGGTCATGCTAGGGATGTATTAAAATGAAGCTATTGACAATCGATGATTCCAGGACCATTCGGCGTGTCATTTCCGGTATTGGCGCGATGCTCGGCTATGAGGTGCTTGAGGCAGAGAATGGTGAGGCCGGGCTCAAGGTGTTGGAACAATTCGCCCATGAGGTGGGATTGGTGCTGCTGGACTGGAACATGCCGGGAATGATCGGGCTGGATGTCCTCAAGGCCATCAAAGCGGATCGTCGCTGGCAACATATTCCCGTCATGATGGTCACCACCGAAGGGGAAAAGGATTATATCGTCAAATCGATCCAAGCCGGGGCCTGTCATTACCAGACCAAACCGTTCACCCAGGAAGAAATGGCGACCCGGATCATGGAAGCGATGGGAATGGGCGGGGTTTGAATAACGGTATCGAAACCGAGGAGTCTTGGACCATGGATGCGGATCAGGGTGGCACGGTGCATGTGGAAGAAATTTTCAATGCGCTTCAAGTCGCGGTCGTGGATGTCTTGGCTCGCATGGCGATGACGGAGGCGGTTTTTGTCCACAGAGAAAAATTACCACGGTTCCGTCTTGACCAGGAAGCGGGTGGGATGGTGCGGTTGACCGGCAGCCAGGAAGGGATGATCGGAATTACCAGTCCCCTGGGGGTTGTGCGGGAAATCGTCTCCCGGATCGTCAGTCTGCCAGCCGATCAACTGACCGGAGAAGATTTGATGGATGGCATTGCGGAACTTGCCAACATGATCGGTGGCGGGACGAAAAGCAATGCCGGTTTGACCAATGTCAAAGTGTCCACTCCCATGGCCATGGTCGGCAAGGAACTCCTGGCGGAGTGGAAGACGGATCGACACACGGAACGGTTTGTGTTCCAGGTCGATGACGGTGTGTTGTATGTCCTCGCCGCTTTGTAAGGGATGGGTCCGGAGATTCAAGAATTCTTTTTGACTTTTTCTTACGGGTTGGCTAAGATTTCAGGCTTTATGCATCTTGTGAGGAGAGAATTCATGCGTGTGCTTATTGTCGATGATTCCAGTGTCATGCGGAAAATCGTTAGCAGGGGGTTGCGTCAGGCCGGGTTCAAGGTTGATGACATCCTCGAAGCGGGGGATGGCCAGGAAGCCATGGGGATTCTGACCGCCGATAGCAACTTCCAACTGATCCTTTCCGACTGGAACATGCCGGTCATGGATGGGTTGAACTTTGTGAAATCGGTTCGTGGCAGTGGTGGACCCGCCAAATCGATTCCCATCGTGATGGTGACCACCGAAGGTGGGGAATCCAAGGTTCAGGCCGCCATCGAAGCGGGTGCCAATGGCCATATCAAAAAGCCGTTCACGCCTGATACGCTCAAGGCCACGCTTGGTCAGTTCATGAAGTGATCGACCGTACGGTGCTCTGGAATGGACTTTCTGTCCATGACTCCAGACCCTGAATCAAGTCGGTCAACATGCCAGCTTTTTGTCGCCATCAGCTTCGGCTGGTGGCGATGCTGGTGTAACTCAAAGTTTTATCTTCCTGGTTGTTTCATGATCGCACTTCCATGTGCCGATAATCTGGAAGCTTGTTTTTCCTTTTGAATCCCCTCATGTTGGTTTCCCTTCTCGTGCTTGCGTCTGCAGGTCTGCGTACGTTCTGGCGTCTTTGTGAATTCCTCTGGTTACGCACTCAATTTAAGCTTGGCCTGATACTTGCTTGTTTTAATGTCGTTTAACCTTCTGTTTCAGATGGGCAGGCATTCCTGTCAGGTTTGATGATCCTACGACACGCGTGAGTCGGAACGAATGGATACTCCAGAAAAGATCGTAAAGAAAACGAGGCCGTTCTTTCTTAACTACTTCGCCAAGTTAGCCAACGATCTGAATACCCTTACCGCAGCTCCGGTCGTTTGTACGCTGACGAATGTGGAGCTGATGAACAGTCTGGACGATCTGGAAAGCTTGATCGAAAAGGACCGCAGCGTTGCCTATGTGCGCGAAGATGGTCTGAATTCAGGGGATGTCCATCTGATTTTTGACGTTGCCACCTCCATTGCCCTGACCGGGCTGATGATGATGATGGGGGAGGCGGTCATCCAGACCCAGGTCAAGACCCGGGATTACAACGAGGAATTCCAGGAGGGGTTCAACGAGGTTTCCAACCAGGTCGTGGGGGCGATGAACGATCTGGTCGAGAAGAAGATGCCCGAGGGTGGGCATTTGTTCCTGGAAAAAACGACCCACTGTGAATTTGGCAACATGCCACCCACGTTTCGTGATGGCGTGACCTATCTGGTGGCGTCAGCGGACATCCAGGTTGCCAACTTTCCGGTTGAAGTTTGTCGTTGGGTGATGTCTCGTGGTTTTGCCGAGGCGCTGCTGAAGATTGAAATTGAGGGGACACCGGAGGAAATGGCGGCATCGGCAGCCAAGGCGCCACCCCCCCGGGAAGCACCTCCAGCCCCGGAAGTTGTGGAAGAACAGGTGGAGGTTGAGGAGGTTGCATCCTCAGAGGTTGAAGAAGGTGAAGAGGCTCCCGGCATGGCAACGCCGGAAGACCTGGCCCGGATTGATGCGGGTTCCGTTGAGTTTTCCAATGCCGATGGTCTGCCCGCGCCAGATGAACCGGGAAGTGTACGAATCGTGATGTTGGAGCAACCGTTCTCGCTCAAGGAAGAAGAAAAAATCATGCGCGCCATCAATGCCATGCGGGAGGAGGGCCACCGTTATATCGGGGTGGACCGCAATGGCAAATTGATCCGTGTGGTCAGTCAAAGTGATTTGCGACAGGTGATGGGACCCTTTTTTGGCACCAAGGCGATGGGGCCGCGTGACAAGGCCATCTGTACGTTGCCATTGGGCAAGTTGAATCAAAATCAGCAATTGGTCCGGGTTTCCCTTGCGGGAACCATCAACCAAGCGGCGGACCTGTTGATGGAATTCAATCTTCGTGCTTTGCCGGTCATTTCCAATCAGGGGGTGTTGCGGGGCTTCGTCACCGTTCATGCCGTTTTGAATTATTTCCGCAAAAAAAAACGGGCTTGAGGGGCTCTTGACATTCAATAAAATCATTGAGAAAAGAAAGGGGTCTCAAGGGATTGCCCCCAGGGTTTTGATTTTGGTTTTACATCCCCTATCGGGGGTTTTGGGGACGGAGTCCCCTAAAAATTCTTCTTTTATAAGAAGAATTTTTATCGATTGCCAAAGTCAAAACCTTGGGGGAAATCCCTTGAGACCCCTTTTTTTTCTCAATCATGAATGCCAATTCGCCCTGGAAATGGGCTCAATACCATGATGGCAGGGGTTGGCATGACAACGAATACCTTTCTGGTTGCCCTGGTTGGACGACCCAATGTTGGAAAATCTTCTCTTTTCAATCGTTTGACGCGCAAACGTCAGGCATTGGTGGATGATACGCCGGGGTTGACCCGCGATCGTCACTATGGTGATGCGGTATGGCATGATCGTGTGTTTCGGGTGGTGGACACGGGGGGGTTCGAACCTGACCTGGGTGAGACGATCAATCGTCAGGTATGGCAGCAGGCGCAATTGGCGATCGAAGAGGCGGATGTGGTGGCGCTGGTTCTTGACGCCCGCACGGGTCCGATGGCGGATGATCATTTTCTGGCCGATCTGTTGCGCCGCAGTGGCAAACCGGTTGTTTGTGTTGTCAATAAGTCGGATGGTCGCGACGGTCGTCATGGTGATGCCGATTTTTATTCGTTGGGGTTGGGATCGGTCGTTGCGGTTTCAGCCGCCCATGGAATCGGCATGGAGGCGATGATCGAAGCATTATTTGCCGCCATTCCCGCCCCTGAACGGGAGGATTCGTCGGTCGGAGACGTTATCGCGGAGACGGGGGAAGCGGTTCGGGTTGCGGTCGTCGGTTGTCCCAACGCGGGTAAAAGTTCGCTGATCAACCGTTTGTTGGGAGCGGAGCGCCTGGTGACTTCGGAGATTCCCGGGACGACACGCGATGCGGTTGACATGCCGTGTGTCGATGGTCGTGGTCGCAGGATGGTCTTGGTGGATACGGCGGGAATCCGGAGGAAAAGCCGTATTTCCATGCGCATCGAAAAATATTCCGTCATCGCTGCGATCAAGGCCATGGACCGTGCCCAGGTGGTCGTTCTGGTCATGGATGCCCAACGCGGGGTGACCGATCAGGATCAGCGGGTTGCTGCCCTGGCAATGGATGCGGGCAAGGGGTTGGTGTTTGCGTTTAACAAGTGGGACCTGATTCGGGGGCAGGAAAAGGGGACGTTTACCCGGAATCTGTGGGATGCCTTTCCCCATTTCAATCATGCCGAGCTGGTGTTCTTATCGGCATTGACGGGTAAAGGGGTGGAAAAACTTGCCGATGTGATTCATCGGACCCACAAGGAAGGATTGCGGCACATCTCCACCGGGGTTTTGAACCGTTGGCTCAGGAGCGTGGTGGAAAAACATCCACCGCCCCGGCGCATGCATCGCATGATTCGGATCCGATACATGACCCAGGTCAGTACCCAACCGCCGACCATGTTGATTTTCGCCAATCTACCCGATCAGATCCATGATACCTACCGCAGATACCTGGAAAACCAATTGCGTGAATCATTCGGGTTTTCCGGTGTGGTGATCCGGCTGTTGTTCCGCAAAGGTGACAATCCGTATGAGGATTCGGACAAAAATTGATGCGCCTTCGCGGTCCGGGATAAACAGCTTTGCCTGGAGATTCTTTGCTGTGCATCTTTGCTGGAGGAGTTATCGATGGCCGCGTCGGTGTCGCGTCAACTTTCGTTTCCAGGCATGTGTTCGGTCGAGGATGCGCTCAACCAGTTGGCCACAGCCAGCATTCAAGATCGCGGTGCCGTCTTTACCCGTAGCGAGGTCGTGGATTTCATCCTTGATCTCGTCGGCTATACCACAGACCAGTCGCTTCACCAAAAGCGTCTTTTAGAGCCGTCTGTCGGGTATGGTGACTTCCTGCTTGTTGCCATCGAGCGATTGATCACGGCATGGCGAACCCATGCCCCCGACGCTCCGGCTGCAACACTGGCAGACTGCATCCGGGCGGTCGAACTGCATCGCGCCTCATTTGAGGTAACGCGGGAGAAGGTCACCGCCCTTCTCCAACGGCACGGGATTGCACTGGATGAAGCCAGAGAGCTTGTACGGATCTGGCTGATGCAGGGCGATTTCCTGCTCACGTCGCTCTCGGGGAGCTTTGATTTTGTCGTTGGCAATCCGCCCTATGTGCGGCAGGAATTGATCCCGGACGCGCTGATTGCCGAGTACCGCATTCGTTATCGCACGGTTTTTGACCGCGCGGACATCTATGTCCCCTTTATCGAACGATCACTGGGCGCGCTTTCGCAGGGTGGCGCTCTGGGCTTCATCTGCGCCGACCGATGGATGAAAAACCGCTACGGTGGTCCCCTTCGGGAGATGGTGGCCAATGGTTTCCACCTGAAAATTTATATCGATATGTGCGATACGCCAGCGTTCCACAGTGACGTGATCGCCTATCCGGCCATCACCATCATTGTCAGGGAGAAACCGGGAAGCACCCGTGTCGCACGGCGTCCCGCCATCGAGAAGACCGCTTTGAACGATCTTGCGCAAAGGCTCATTGCCGGGCAGGTTCCCGAACCGTATGACGAAGTCAAGGAAATGGAGGGAATTGCCGTTGGTGCCGAACCATGGATTCTCGATTCATCAGATCAGTTTGCTCTGGTACGTCGCTTGGAGCGGGATTTTCTGGATATTGAGCATGCGGGTTGCAAAGTCGGTATTGGCGTTGCGACCGGAGCCGATGACGTTTTTATCGGCCCTTTTAATGAACTCGATGTCGAGGAGGACAGCAAGTTGCCTCTTGTGATGACCCGCGACATTCTTACGGGAACGGTAAAGTGGCGTGGTTTCGGTATCGTCAACCCGTTTGCGGACGGTGGTGGTTTGGTGGATCTGCGGTCGTATCCCCGCATGCAACGCTATTTTGCAGCGCGCAAGGAGCAGATCGTCAAGCGCCACATCGCCCAGAAATCTCCGGTCAATTGGTATCGCACCATTGATCGAATAGATTCGAAGCTTACATGGCGACCCAAGTTGTTGATACCGGACATCAAGGGAAATGCCCATATCGTCTATGAGGAAGGGCGATTCTATCCGCATCATAATCTTTATTTCATTACCTCTGATGAATGGGATCTCCGCGCCCTTCAGGCCGTATTGCGTTCTGGTATCGCACGGCTCTTTGTTTCGGCCTACTCGACGCGCATGCGCGGCGGTGCTTTGCGCTTTCAGGCGCAATACCTGCGGCGCATTCGTTTACCACGCTGGGGTGACGTCTCGGCCCAGTTGCGGGACGACCTTAAAAATGCTTCAGAGAAGGGTGATACCGCTGCCTGCCATCATATGGTATTCCAGCTATATGGTCTTTCGGCAGCGGAACGTACTGTCCTTGTTGGCAATGGCGGGTAATGCGCAGGAAGGATACGGGAGGCGACGTGGCAATCGATCTGGTCAATTACGAACGAAAGGCGCGCGATGCGATTCAGGAGTTCTGGGGCAATCGCGAGAAGGCAAGGCAAAGGCAGATGGAATCCGGTAATATTGATCAGGGTGAGCGTGCCGGTGTCACGGCAGGCAAAAACATGGATGGTTTTATTGCGCTCGTCATCGACCTTGTCCGCGCTAACGGCCTCGACCGCGCTGCCATTCATCGCGACCGGAGCGTTGTCACTCTGCCAGGGTATTTTCGACCGACCAAGCTTTGGGACCTCCTCGTTATCCATGAGGGTCGTCTGATCGCTGCGCTCGAATTCAAGAGCCAGGTCGGACCGTCCTTCGGCAACAACTTCAACAACCGTGCCGAGGAGGCAATCGGCACTGCCCATGATTTTTGGGTCGCCTATCGCGAGGGGGCGTTTGGGGAACAGTTGCGCCCTTTTGTCGGTTGGATGATGATGGTCGAGGATGCCCCGGCGTCGCGCCGACCAGTCATTGACCGCTCACCTCATTTCAAGGTGTTTCCAGCATTCCAGGGCACGTCATATCTCAACCGCTACAATCTGCTGTGTCAGCGGCTCATGCAGGAGCAGCTCTACTCCGTCGCGTCCATCATTGCTTCGTCGCGCACCGCTGTGGAGGATGGTGTCTACCACGAACTGAACGATATGACGAGCCTGAGGACCTTCGTTACCGGGCTTGCTGGCCATATCGCAGCGGAGGCGGCAAGGATGTCATGAGAAAAGGTTGATGATAATCATTCATCATTCCGATAAGTGTTGATGAATGATCTGGTATGGATCTGGCTTGGACCTGGGCACGAGAGCGGTTCAAGATGTACCAACCTGTGTGTATACCGGTCAAGGAGTCGATAAAGATGAGGTCGCGGTTTGCAGAAGGTTTTTGGGGACGTATGGGTTCGGCGCTGGGGGGGGCGGGGATGATGTTGTTCCCTCTGAATGCCGGGGCTGAAACCTTGCAGGAGGCGGTCGAAACGGTGCTGCAACAACATGATCGCATCCATGCGGCACGATCTGATCTTGATGCGGCAGGGGCGCGCAAGGACCAGGTGTTGCGCGCGACGTTTACGCCGACCGTAACCATGACCTCCCATGTCGGGCACGAGCGTCAAAGCAGTCAGACCAGTGGTCCTGATACCGACATGACTTCCCGTGAACTGGATCTGGCCGTCAAACAATTGCTCTTCGATTTTGGCAAGGGATTGGCGGATGTTGAGGTCCAGGATAAGCAACGACAGCAGATGCAGGCTGCTCTGGAGAACGTTAACCAGACGTTGATTCTCGATGCGGTGACCTCCTTCCTCAATCTGAACCGGGCGACAAAGGTACTTGATTTTGCAAAAAAATCAGTCGCAAACATTCGGCATCAGGGGGAGGTTGAGAGTGCCCGGGTCACTTTGGGCAAGGGCTATTCCACCGATGTCCTCCAGGCCAAGGCGCAATTGGCCGGGGCTGAAGCACGGCAGGTGCAGTCCCGGGGCATTCTGTTGCGTTCGGAAGATCATGCGCGCACAGTGTTCCTGCGCGAACCCCGCGAGGTGGTCGGTTTGGTACCACCCGATGAATCCCTTGTCGTGTTGCCCAAAACCATGGATGAGGCGTTGCAGAGTGCCATCGCCACCAATCCTCAGTTGCATCAGTTGGCGGCATTGGTCGATGGTCTGGATGCGGCCCACCGCAGCGCCCGGATTGGTGGTTTTCTCCCGACGGTCAATGGTGTCTGGGAATACAAGATGAAAAACGATGTCAGTGGGGTTGATGGTTTCGAGCGCGAAAACTTCGTCAAGGCGGAACTGGCATTCCCCTTCAACATGGGGCTGGCCAGCGTCAGTTCAGTCCGGGCGGCAGAGCGGGATCTGGCGGCGGCACGCAATCGGTACAACGATACGCTGCTCCTGGTCCAGGAACAGGTGCGCACTTCCTGGCACAATCTGGAAACTTCGCGCGAAAATGCCGAGCTGTTGACGACTCAGGCGACCCTGGCGGAAAAATTCCTTGAACAGGCCAAGGAAGAACGGGCCATGGACAAACGGACCCTCCTGGATGTCCTGAACGGCGAAACGGCTCTGATCAATGCTCAGAGTGATGCCTTGTCGGCGGCAACGGATGTGCGGATTGCTTCCTACTCCGTGTTGCAGGCGATGGGGACGTTGACGACCGAGGTGTTACGTCCCGGTGTGGCAGGAAAATTGAGCACTGCGTCGAGCGGTAAACCGGGTAATGTGCCGGAAACGAAGAAGAAGAATCAAAAGGCTTTATAGGGGTTGTGGTGTCTGAAGGTCTTTGACCTGGGGGCGATGCAGGGTTCAAGGTGAGGAGCATGTCATGAAAAAATCGTTGGATTCTTTTCTTCCTGGCCAACTGCGTCCCTGGGCCCCAGAGGTCGTCGTGCCGTCCACCGACCAGCCCCTGGTCATGGCGCATGACGATTTTCTTCTTTCGGCTCAATTCATTCGGCAAGGGGGCGACCTGTTGCTGGAGGGGAGTGTCGATTATCCCGGGCTGTCGGTTTTGATTCCCGGTTATTTTTCCATGACCAATCCGCCCGATCTGGTGACCCATTATGATGCCAGAATCACTGCCGACCTTGCCGGTCATCTGGCGGGACCAGCGGTGCCGGCGGTGTATGCCGAAAACACGGCAGCCACGGCGGCGGTGACCGCTGTTTCGGGCGGCGATGGGGTGGGGCGGGTGGACTCGGTGGACAAGGGGGCAACCATCGTGCGGGCCGGGGTGCGGATACCGGCGCAGAAGGGGATGGCGATCCAGCAGGGCGATGTCATCGAAACCGTCAAGGGGGGCGGGGTGGGTCTGGTCTATGCCGACAATACGACGGTCTCCCTGGCCAATTCGGGACGCATGGTGGTGGAGGAGATGAAATTCGATCCCGCCAAGGGTGAAGGTCGTTCCTCCACCCAGGTCGTTCAGGGTGAATTTTCCTTCGTCAGCGGCCAGGTGGCCAAAATGGGGACCGATCGCATGGTCTTCAAGACACCCGTCGCTGTCATTGGGGTACGGGGGACCACGGTCGCGGGCAAGGCATCGGCGGAAGGGTCGGAGAACAGCTTCACCCTGTTGCAGGATGCGGATGGTGGCGTCGGTAAAATTGCCGTGACCAATCAATCGGGAACCATCGTACTATCGCAACCCAATCAGACGACGACGGTCACCAGTTTTTCCGCCAAACCGACACCGCCGGTCATCCTGTCGCTCCAGGAGGTGCAATCGCGTTACGGCAACGCCACCCGGATCCTTCCCCCGCCACCGGTCAATACCGATACGGGTAAGGCCAATCCGGACGGTGGAGATGCCACCGCCCCGGGAAAGGAGGGTGCCCCGGCAGGCGAAGCCAAACCGGAGGGGAAAACCGAAGGGGAAAAGGGTCCCGAGGGTGAAGCGCCTCCAAAGGAAGGGGAGGCGCCCCCGAAGGAAGGGGAGGGGTTGCCCCCGAAGGAAGGGGAAGGGTTGCCCCCGAAGGAAGGGGCTGGGGTCAAGGAGGGAACGCCGCCCGTTCCGGGTGAGGGGGGCGTACCTGTCGCTGATCCGGCCAAGGCACCACCTGTGGGGGAGGCGCCTAAAGGTGCTGAAGTGTTGCCCGGGAGCGGACCTCAAGGGATACCGCAACCCACGGATGGCAAAAACGTGGCCATTCAACCTGCCAAGGTGGAGGCATTACCGGGCGTGGCTGGCAACCTGTTTGCGCCTCAGTCGCCTTTCGGGGGACAGAGCGTTCAGGAAATGTATTCCCCGAACAACACCAACCTGTCGCCAACGGCTCGTGCCGATGTCACGAACGGAATCAATCAGGGACCCGTTAACCCCACCACCGGGATCAACGCGCAAGGGGGATTTCAGACCATCCCCCAGTTGGTGGAGGTTGTCCCAAAGACCAACACCATGCTTCCCTTGCCACAAAAGGTCGAGACGACGCCGGTTCAGCCTGTTGTAGAACAGACAGCACCCCGCGTTGAGGCGCAACCGCCATCATCTGCGTCTCAGCAATCGCAATCGCCGACGGGTACGCAATCGCCGACGGGAACACAATCGCCGACGGGAACGCAATCGCCGACGGGAACACAATCGCCGACCGATACGCAATCGACGCCGCATCCGATTGATGTTCAGCCCCCGGTGGTCGATAGCGGGATATCACAACCTCCGACGACGCCGACGACCGGTGGCAATACGACATCGAATGTGTCGATGCTGGATGCGTGGTTGGGGGGGAGTAACGATCTGTATTATCTTCAGTACAGTTATTCTCCAGGGACCGCCAACCAGTCGGCATTGTGGGAACAGCATCGGTCCGCCTCGGGTTCGGTCACCGTGGATACGCTCCATCAGACCTTTACCTATCAGGAGGAACGCGCCTCGGATGCCACCGTGACCAGTCCGTTCAGCGGGATTACCAAACAATTGGATGGTCAGATCACGCTTGATCTCGGTACTTTGGGCGTTGCACACGGCGCGGTGGCAAAGACGGGCTCCATGGGGATTTTCTCATCTAACCTGGCCAGTTATCAGACTTCAACCCCCAATTCCCTGTTCGGTCTGATTGTTCCCGATGGCAGTGGGCGGACATCGGCGACGTTGGCGGGTGAATATCGTTTCGCCCATATGGAAGAGAGTGCGAGCGGCCCGGTAACCAGTTATGGTACGGTGACTCTGGATGGGGTGGGAAATGGTCAGGCGGTGGATCGGTCCAGTTCCAGCGGCGTGCCCAAGACGACGTTGTTTACCTATTCGGTTCAGGATAATGGCCAGTTGTTGATCACCGAGCCGGATGGTACGGTGACACAGGGTAAGGTTTCGCCCGATGGCGAAGTTTTTGTGCTGATGGATTCGCAGGCCATGCATGATATGACCATTGGACTGCGTGCTTCGCAGGTTGTCCCGGGTCTGAATGATTTGAAGGGGGACTATTCATTTGGCGACTATACGACCTATTTGTATAATTCGCCGGATCCTACGGTGATTTATAATAATTGGACCTCAAAAAACGGAATCGACGTTTTTGATGGGGCTGGAACCGGATTCGTCGATCAAAGGGTTGGGGACAACTATATGGTGGCCTGGGACGAGCTGACCTATTCCATCGACGCGCAGGGATGGATTCACATGAACAACCAATCCCGAACGTCGCATGATGGGGTGGGTTTTCTTTCCAGTGATGGCAACATCCTGATCAAGGTCGATACCGGTCTGAGCGCGAACAATACCAGTGACGGTTCCATCGGATTGGAAATCGCTTTGCGACAGGATACCGTCGGCAGCCTGTGGCAGGGGGAACCCAACGTGAATGGCATGTTGGTGTCCGATCTGATTGCCAAGGGGGCGCAGTCGTCTGCCGCTGCTTCGGGGATCGCTGTGACAGATGCCGCAGATCAGGCCGGGATCGGTTCGTGGCAATATACCCTTGATGGTGGGGTCAACTGGAGCTCGTTTACCCATCCCAGTTCCGTTTCCGCCCAGTTTCTGGCCGCTGATGCTGCAACCCGGATCCGTTTTCTGCCCAACAGTGATTTTACGGGGGATGTCTCCATGCAGTACCATGCCTGGAATGGATCCGGAAGCTTCAGCAATGGTCAGGGTGGGGTTGATGCCACTGCGTCGGGATTTTCCACCCTGGAGGAAAAGGCAGTGGTTGCGGTTCATCCGAAATCCAACGATTCGTTCCAGGTGGGCGGTCTCGGTACCAATTCAACATTGTTTGGAACGCCGGGGTCCGATCTCCTCCTGGGTAGCACCGGCAATGACAATCTGCGTGGCGGTTCAGGTGGGGACACCCTGGTGGGCGGCCTGGGCAGTGACACTTTTCAATATGATGCCGCGACCGATTCCCAGTCTGCCAATCCCGATCACATCGTCGATTTCGGCAAGGGGGTGGGCGACAAGATCAATTTTGAACCCGCCATGGTGGGTGGTTCATTCAACTTTATCGGTGATGTGGCGTTTCACGCGACAGGTCATACCGAAGCCCGGTTCGACCAAACCTCAAGCGTATTGCAGGTGGACCTGGGGGGGGATGGGTTGACCGACATGGCCATCAAACTTGAAGGGATCACCCTTGCCGATCTTGACCCCAACGATTTCAGTATCAACCATGTCAACCCATAATTTTTGGAACTTTGATCAGGGCGTTTCGCTGCGGTGCTCCGTGTGGCTCGCTGAGTGCTCATGGAACGGTTGATTCGTCGCCTGGTGGCCCAACCGGGCCGGGTGGTGGAGGTGTTGGTGGCCTCGCTGATGATCCACCTCCTTTCCCTGGGGACTTCGATCTATGTCATCCAGGTGTTGAACCGTTATGTGAGCAACGGGGTGGATTCGACCTTGATGACGTTGACGGCAGGGGTGCTGTTGGCCATCGTCATGGAATGGGTGATTCGCCGGTTGCGGTTTCGGATGATGGATGGGTTTACCGCCCATCCTGATGCCCAATTGGCGGGGCGTGGATTTTTCCAATTGACGGGCGCCCGTGGTGGACCCCTGATGCGTCTGGGTGAAGGGGGGCGGCGTGAAGCGATGATGGCCATCCTGACCTTGCAGCAATCCCTGGGTCGGGAAAACCTGGTGGCGTTGATCGATTTCCCCTTCGCATTGTTGTTCGTGGTGGCGTTGTTCTCCTTGAATGTCCAGGTCGGGGTGGTGGCGCTCCTGGCTTTGTTCCTGGTGCTGCTGGCTTCCATGCTGGTGCAATGGTTGCTGAAAACGCCGTTACGGACGCAAAGCCAGCTCGCCCGGGAACAAAACCAATGGTTGCAATCGGTGTTGCGGGCCATTGAAGAGATCCGGGTATTCAATGCCCAGGGAATGTTGCGTCGCCTTTGGGGGGAACGTCAAACCCGTTGGAATCGGGAACGCGACCGGGTCGCTTCACGTCAGGATTTGCTGCGTCTGGTGATTCAGACGGGTTCGGCGTTGTTGAGCGTGGCCGTCGTGGTCCAGGGAGCGGTCCTGGTGGTGAATGGGGAGATGAATGTCGGTGCCATGATCGGGGCCAACATTCTGTCCGCACGTGCCCTGGCGATCATTTCCCGGTTTGCCCAATTGGGGGCTGCCATGGAGCAGGGGGCGGGGGCGGCTTCCAATCTGGAAAAAATGATGTCGCTTCCCCTGGAATCCATGGAGGGGACGGCGTTGAACTCCTTTTCGGGCAACCTGGAATTGAACGATTGTGCCTTTGCCCATCCCGGGGCCAATGCGCCATTGTTTGAATCACTCTCTCTGCGGTTGATTCCCGGCAGTCTGGTGGTCGTGGCAGGGGAAAACGGGGCGGGAAAGACGACGCTTGCGCGCTTGTTGACGGGTTATCTGGAACCGGTGCGGGGCAAATTGTTGGCGGATGGGTTGGAGTTTCGCCAGATGGCGGCCTCCTGGTGGCGGCGGCAATTGATCTATTTCCCCCAGGAGCCGGTTTTCTTTGAAGGGTCACTCCTGGAAAACATCACGGTCAACCGTCCTGATGTTCCGCTGGATCGTTTGAATAGGATGATCGATGCGGCGGGGTTGCGTCGCTTTGTCAATGAAAGCCCCGATGGCCTGCACCCCCCCCTCGAGGGTGGAGGGGGGTATCTGTCGTTGGGGTTGCGGCGGCGGATTGCCCTGGCGCGGGGCTTGGTCGGTGATGGGCGGGTGGCGGTGTTCGATGATCCGTTGGAAGGATTGGATGCCCAGGGCATCGCCAGTGTCATGACGCTCCTCGCAGCCTTGAAAAACGACGGTCGGACGGTCATCGTCATGACCCATGATGTCGCACCATTCCAGGATCTGGCCGACGCGTTTCTTGATTTGAACATCAAACCCAAACCGTTGTTGCGGCGGACGATGCCCGGTGCCGGGGGCGGGTGATCATGACGGACGTGGTTTATCATATCGAAGTGGATACCGGATACCGGCGGGAAGATCGGCGTTTTTTCCTCGTGCTGGTGCTGGTCTTCGTTCTCCTGGGCCTGTGGGCTCATTGGGGGGTGTTGGACATCATTTCGCTGGCGGAGGGCGAAGTGTCGCCGTCGGGTAAGGTCAAGAAGGTCCAGCACCTGGAAGGGGGGATCGTCCGCAGCATTCATGTGCGCGAGGGGGATGCGGTCGGGCAAGGGGAGGAATTGGTGACCCTGGAACCGACGGCGCGTGATTCGGATGTCCAGGAATTGCAGGCCCGCCAGGTTTCGCTTCAGGCGGAGGAGCAACGGTTGGCGGCCGAGGTTGCCGGGACCCAACATTTGGAGTTCGATGCCCAATTCCGCCGTCTCCATCCCGATCTGGTCGCACAGACCCTGGGTTTGTTTCAAAATCGTCGGCGGCATCAGGAAAATCTTCTTTCCGAACAGCGCGAATTGGTCAGTCAGCGCACTCAGGACATCGCAGAAACCCAGGCTCGGATCGCCAATCAGGAAAAACGGTTGGCGTTGATTCGGGAACAGGTCTCAATCAGTACTTCGCTGTTGAAACGGGACATCACCAATCGTTATGGTCATCTGGATCTGTTGAAGGAAGCCAATGCCCTGGAAGGAAAGTTGGAGGAGGACAAGGTTGCCTTGAGCCGTGCCCAGTCCGCGCTCAAGGAGGCCCAGATGCGTCTGGTGGGACGGCAAAGTGCCTTCGTCGCCGAGTCGGAGACGCAACTGGAGGCGGTCCGGCGGGAGTTGCAGGAAATCGCCGCCCGGTCGGGCAAATTTCGGGACAATCTGGACCGGACGGTGATCCGGGCACCGGTTGAGGGGGTGGTGAAGACGCTGCATGTGTTCACCATCGGCGGGGTGATCAAACCGGGAGATGTGGTGTTGGAGCTGGTCCCAAAAGGGGATCGTCTGGTCATCGAATCCAAATTGTCAACCCGGGACATCGGTCATGTGCAGCCGGGTCAGTTGGCCGAGATTCGTTTGATTGGTGCCGATGCGGCCCGTTATGGTAAGATCGAAGGGGTGGTTGCCGCCATCAGTCCGGATACCTTGGTGACCGAAAAGGGGTTGCCGTTCTACAAGGTGCGGGTGGAGACGGAAAAAACCTTTTTCAGCCATGGTGATAATCGCTATCTGCTCTATCCGGGAATGATCGTGCAGATTCTGATTCATACGGGCCAGCGGACGGTATTGGAATACCTGTTGTCCCCGTTCATCTCAAGTGCCCAACTGGCCATGAAGGAGCTTTGATCACCAATATCGTGGAATCAGGGTTCTCCCCTCCTCTTGAATGACGGGGATTGTCTCCAGGGTGCAGATCTTGTATCCAGTGTCATGGGAGTCTGGTCGAGTATGGGATGTGATGCCAACGCGGGGGAGATGGATCGAAGGGTGGCCCAGGGGTTGGGGATCCCGGTGGCAGAGTATGTCGATGCCCTGCTCAAAGGGCGGGTACGGGTGGAACGGTGGGAGCGTGGTACGGTCGTGGATGGGGTGACCTTGCTTTTTCCTCGGGCCATTTTCCATTATCAGGGCCGCTGGACCCAGTTGGATCTTGGTGGGTGAATGATTTCGTTTCATGAACCGACGCACCACAAGACACAGCAGTTTGACTGAAAAGGCTGCTCTTTTGTGCAAGGCGTTGCGCAAGGCGGGATTTCATCCTCATCCCGGGCCGATCAACGCCCGTGGTCGGGGTGGGGGTGATTGTCGCGTCAAAATATCCTCCGATTCGGGACGGATCCGGTTGCGTGTCACCGGCCATGGGGTGCAGGAAGTCTTTCTCTATGGCCCCGTCGATCTGGACAGATTGGTGCAGGCCATCGACACCATGGGGGTTGGGGTGAGGATTGAATCGGTGGTCGAAACGATCAAGAAAAAAAAGGAGTTCCCCCCTTCGCGGGGTTGATGGGCGATTGCCCCGGGGTTGATGGTGTTCGTATCCATATCGGGAGTTGAAATGTGATGAAATGGACTGCGGCGTTACTGATGATGATGTCATGGATGTTTGCAGCCGGGGCTGCGAAAGCGGGTGGGAGTGAATGGCACTCCGACTTTGGGCCGGTCCACCTGGATGTCAATCCGGATGGATCGGTCAGTGGCCGGTACAGCCGCTACCAGGGGACCTTGGCGGGGCAGGTGGCCGATGACGGTTCCCTGGCGCTGATCTGGTTGCAGCCCACCTCTGAAAGACGTTGCAGAACACCCCAGGTCGGTACCCATTATTGGGGCAGGGTGTCTTGGCGTGCGAACGAAGATGGTAGCCGGTTGCTGGGTGAATGGTCCTATTGTGATGATCCAACGGGGTCGGGTGGACGTTGGAACGCCTCGTTGCGGAGTGGATACCTCCCTTGAAGCAGGGTTCTTTTCTGGCTTTTCGGTAGGCCCTGCTGGCGGGGGATGGTTCATTGTGCGTCACGCAATGATTTCGTGGCGATGATTCGTCCTTCGATGCGTGGTCTCCATTCCTTGTGGGCGAGCAACCATTCCTTGACATGATTGGAAACCAGGGTTGCCGCGCGGGGATCGATTCGCAGGGTTCCCCGTTGCAGGGCGTCATATCCATCCTTGCCCGAAGCCAGGTAGTCGGTGGTGGCCACCCGGTATGAGCGTTCGCTGTCGAGTGGATCTGCACCGACACGAACAGCCAGAATGCGTTGGCCCGCGGTCCGGGTGGGATCAAAGGAGAATGTCAGACCTGATACCTGGGGGAATCGGCCTGCTCCGTGTTCGACCTGACTGACGGCACGCTCCAAAACCTCCAACAGATCTTTTCCTTTGACATCAAGTAATACGGTGACGTTGCCGAACGGGAGTTCGGTCAGGATATCCTTGGCGGTGAAATGGTAACCAGCGGGATAGGTACGGTTGCCACGCAGGCCGCCACCATTCATGAGCGCCACTTCTCCTCCTACGGCTTGTCGCATGGCGTCGGTCACCAGATTGCCCAGGGGGTTTTCCCGGGTACGCACCGATCCTTCGAGGGTGTCGAACGGCTGTGAAACCTTCACCAGGGGTTCACCCAGCGTGTCATCCAAGGTTTTTTGCCAGCGTGCCACAAGCGACACGAGGGTTGGATCAGGGGCGATTCCCACCACGGGCCGTACCTGCCAGGAATATTGCAAGGATATGGATTGTCCGGGAGGGGGGGTGTTTGCGATCAGTTCGACGATACTGACGTAACGATTGTCGGAACCTGACTTGATGATCAAGACACCATGTTCATGGATGGCGATGGGATCATGGTCATGCCCCCCCAGGATCAGATCGATTCCTTTGATTTCCGAGGCCAGTTGCCGATCTTCGGCAAGTGACAAATGGGTCAGTGCCACGATCACCTGGACCCCTTTGGCCTTGAGGTCGATCACCTCCTTTTGTGCGGTTTCCAAAAATGGGGCAAAGACGATATTCGGCCCAGGTTTGGACGTGTGTGCGGTGTCGGGGGTGATCAGTCCGAAAAAGCCCACCTTGATGCCATCGATGTCACGAATGAGTTGCCGCCGGGTTCCGGGTACCAGTGTGCCATCACTGGTTGCCATGTTGGATGCCAGCCATACCCCGCGGGAGTTGCGCAGTTGTTGGGACATGGGTTCGGGTCCAAAATCAAATTCATGATTGCCGGGGACGGCGACTTCCATCCCCAGGGCGTTCATGGCTTCGATCATCTGGCGTCCCTGGGCCACCCCGGACAATAAAGAGGGGGAGAGCAGATCACCCCCGAAGGTGAAGATCATCCGGGGATGATGCTTGCGATATTCCTGTAACAGCGTCCCCAAGGCGGCCACGCCACCCATCCCATGACGCGGTTGCAGTTCGTAGACATCATTGACATGAACAAAGGTCAATTTCGTCTCCGCGCCCCATGCAGCGGGGGCGATCCATAACATAACCATCAGGACAAATGAATGAATCAACCGATATTTCATGGATGGATTTCCGGACCTGTGTTTTGATTTATTTGGAAGAAATCTGATGGCTGCGGTTGTTTAAGATTGGAATGATTGCGGACGCAGCAATGAAAAATTGCGACCGTCGGGGGAGATGGCGAAAATCGAATAGCCTTCCCGGTTCATTCGTTTCAGGAGATCACGGGTTCGTTGCAAACCGTTGGGGATCATTTCCGGATGGAATTCCAACACCATTTGGCCAATCGAGCATCCGGTTTCCAGGATGTTTTCCAACACGCCATATTCCGCCCCTTCCACGTCCATCTTCAAAAGATCACAATGGTGGTGCTCATTACGCTGCATCAGGGTGGTCAGACGGGCGACCTCGGCCATGATTCCCCCCTGCGGGTCCAACGGGTGCCGGGCGATGCTGAATGAAACATTGCCTTCCCGGCGTGGTTGGGCAAAATGGGCGTGGCCGTCATGATCGGCCAGGCCCAGGGGATGGAACTTGAATTTTTGAGGCAGTGATTGTTGTTGCAACCATGCCATGGCTTTGGGGGTGGGATCATAGGCATGGACCGTGGCACGGTAATGCTCGATGACCGCCAGGTCGAAAGAAATGTCCTCTCCCAGGCCAAAGGAATAGACAATGCTTTCGTGGTTCAATCCCCGGTCACAAATGGCATATCCACCGTAGCGGCTGCCAAGAAAAATGGTTTCGACGCGAATCTGGGGCCAGATCCACAAATCCCGACCGAGTAATTGTTTGACAAACCTTTTGGCTTTGGCCAAGCCCGGGTGATCATGATTCATGGGCGATCCATCAATGCATCAAAAAGGAGGAGCCAATGGGAACCTTGGAAATCCAGACAGGAGACATCACCCTGCTTGAGGTGGATGTGATTGTCAATGCTGCCAACGCTTCGCTGTTGGGGGGAGGGGGCGTTGATGGGGCCATCCATCGAAAGGGTGGCCCCACCATTCTGCACGCATGCCAGGAACTTCGAAAAAACAAATATCCCGAGGGATTGCCTACCGGTGCGGTGGCGTTGACGCCGGGGGGAATGCTGCCCGCCCGCCATGTCATCCACACGGTGGGTCCCATCTATCATCAGGACCGGGAACCTCACCGTCATTTGGCCGATTGTTACCGGAATGCCTTAACCCTGGCGGCTGAAATCGGGGCCGAAAGCATTGCATTCCCCGGTATTTCCACCGGAGTCTATGGATTTCCCAAAAAAGAGGCGGCCACGATTGCCATCCAGAGTGTTCAGGAATTTTTCCATGGCAACCCAAGGCAGTTATCCCGTGTCATTCTGTGCGCATTTTCAGAAGACGATGCCCACATCCTTCGGGAAGCCCGAGCCCGTTTCCTGGATGATCACCATGGTTGACTATTTGAAATGGTAAAATTCCTTGTTCAGGTATTCCACCACATCCGCTTCATCTTCCGGAAACCATTTGGAGGAAAGAACCTTCTCATTGCAGATCGCAACCTGGGCCTTTAACGCTTCCAGGCTCTTTTTATTGTTGTCGCGGGTATACAACTTGTTGGATTCACCGTTGACACGTTTGGCGTGACATTCGGTGACGCAACTGGCATCATGCAGTTTTTTACCATTGACGGCATCCGCCGCCTGGCCAACAGTGGGAAGGCTCATGGCAATGGCCAATCCGCCCAGAACAACCCAACTCGTTTTTTTCACGGGAAACCTCCAGATCAAAGTTTTGTGTGGTGAATACCATGAACGATGAAGGCAATCTCAGACCACGGTACCCCGGTTCCAGCCCACAAAATCCGCGAATTCTGGTTGTAGGGGCAGGAGCCATTGGCGGATACTACGCCGGAAAATTGGCCCAGTCAGGGGCCATCGTTTCGACGGTCCACCATTCCCAGGCCGATTATGACGCAGTCCGTACGCATGGAATCCACGTTGAAAGCATCCATGGCGATTTCCATTATCACCCCTTTTCGGTGCATCGGGAAGTCCCCGGTGCTTCTTTTTCCGCCGATACGATCCTGGTGGCGGTCAAGGCGCTGCCAGACCTGGATGTCGCGGAACTCATTCGACCGGCGGTCAGGGAACATACCGTCATTGTTTTGCTGCAGAATGGATTGGGCAACGAAGAACTCATTGCCAAGGCGTTTCCCCGGAATACCCTGATCAGTGGCCTGGCATTCATCTGTGTGAGCAGAATTCGGCCCGGGGTGTTGCGACATCTGTGCTACGGACGGTTAAGCATTGGATTGTATCCCCGGGGTGTGGATGACCACGTCAGGGGATTATCCACGCTTTTTGAATCCTCCGGGGTTTCCTGTGCCGTCTGTACCGACATCATCGGGGAGCGGTGGAAAAAACTGGTTTGGAATGCTGCGTTCAATCCAATTTCGGTTCTGGGTCATCAGGCAACCACCCGTGACATGATGGACTCCGGGGTTGTCCGTACACTGATTGAAAACGTCATGCGTGAAGTATGCCGCCTGGCCCGGGCAGAGGGGTATCCCCTTGACGAAGAGGCCATGGTCGCCAAAAACATGGGCGAAACCGATCGGATGGAATCCTATAAAACCAGCATGCTTCTCGATTTCGAGGCGGGACGACCCCTGGAAGTGGAGGCGATATTGGGGTATGCCTCCCGGGTTGCCCGCAAACATGGTATTGCCGCACCTTGTCTGAACACGCTCCACGCATTGCTGACGCTTGCGACCCGGCCCAAGGTCGGTTGAAACCTTGGAGGCAACGGAACCGGTGCTTCGGAACTGCATGTCCATTTATCCGCGTAACCAGGAAACCAGGATGGCTGCCTGCACCAGGGAAACCAGCACCAATCCATAGGCTCCGCCGACATAAATAACTGACAAAATCTTGACCATAAAATTCATTGAGGGAGGATTCACAACGGCTCTGCGACGTGCGGACATGCAATTTCTCCTTGCCTGGAACTCGAATATTCAATGAGTTATTCCGCCTAACTGAAATTTGACGCCAAGCGGATGCACGAAGTAAAGCAAAGTCCGGGCCATGTGTTGGAACCCGGCTTGAACCGGGGCATCATCGTTTCATGAGGGCTTCGAGTTCAGACTGGACGACCTCCTGACGGGATTGGAAATATTGATCCATCAGGTGCAGGTTGTAGGTGTTCAAAGGCGAGAAGATGATCCGGACCAATTGTCCATTGCCGTGGGGAAGGACATCAAGAATATTGCCGTCCAGTGAGACATCATGCGGTCCCAGCTCGATGGTATCGCCAACCTTGACCCACTTGACCGGTACTCTGAATTCGAGCCGGATGGGGACGAACAACATCATTTCATTGATGGTCTGTCCCGGTTTCAAGACGATGGCGACGCCGCCGCCGGATAGATTGTTGACGGTGCCGGTGTATTTCTTCTCTTCGAAAAACAGGTGTACCGGAATGATCGTTTCCGGGGCGACCCGTTTGAAGCAGCGTTGACCGACGGCGCCATCGGTCAAGGAAAAGGATGTCAAAAGAGCGGTACCCTGTTGCATATCGATTTTTTTGACACTTGCCTTAAGTCCCACGGGGAGATGATGCACCGACATGTAGACCAGGCCATGTTCACGCATGGCGGTCAGTTGTTGTCCCTGGGTTTGGATCAGAACCTCTTCATGGTTGTAACGCAGGACAAGCCCACTGCCGGTAAAGGGGATCCCCTTGAACTGGGTGAACAGTCGGATTTCTTCGATGCGGGAATGGATGATTTCAAATTCCCGATGGATGTCGACATAGCGTTGCATCAGAGGATCGTCAAGGAACACCGAAAGTCGACATAACGGGGCATTGTTGAACATGCACACCGGTTCCTTGAACGCGACCGGTTCATTGAAGACTTCTCCCATGCCTTGGAGGATCCCTTTGAGCAGGGGGCATAATTTGCGTTTCGAGACATAGGCGATGGCGACCTCGCCATGTTTGAGACGGTAGGTGCGGATATCGGGGGATTGCGCATCCTCATTGGGGTTGGCGAAGGAGGAGAGAATATCGCTGTTCAAATGCTCCAGGATATCCATCGTTTTCCAATGCTCGTGAATGATTCCGGTGGACCGGCCCATTTCCACGAGTCCGGGGGCAAGGTGATATCCAAACTGAGTGAGCATCGCCTCCCTGGAAAGGCCGAGCAATGCAGCGCCTGCGGCAAAGAGTGAGAGGGCGCTTTGATCCGGATAAAACTGTTCTGGTGAAAATTCACTGTTTGACAGGTTTGCCTGTTCCAGGACCTGGGACCAGGAATCACTTCCCAGGCGGGAACCGAGGAAATCCTCAAAGGCAAGAAAAATGATACCATGCATGGTCGCCGGGATCCGTGATTGTTCTTTGTCTTCTGAATTGAAACGCAGTTAAACCGGGGTGAAATGGCATTCTGGACACATTGTCCAATAAATTTTGCATAAAGACAAATGGAACGAAGAAAGGCGCCTCCTTTTAGCGCGGAAATTCTGTTGCTCCAATTGACCGCAAACCCTGTCCATGATATGGAGCCAGGGGTCGGATCCCAGGCGTGTAATCCATTTTTGGAGTACGACTGCGCATCATTCATAGATGTGATCTCCACCCGGGGATTATTCCCTTTTTGCTTCCAGAAAGCCATGGGTTTCATGACATCTTCAGCCACTGAGGCAAAGTGCCCGATTCCAACCAGGAGAAAATCAATGTCACAGGAAAAACATCGCAAACTCATCATCATTGGTGCGGGTCCATCGGGATACACTGCGGCCATTTATGCAGGACGTGCCAATCTCAAGCCCATGATCATTCAAGGCATGCAACCCGGTGGGCAATTGACCATCACGACGGAGGTGGATAATTTCCCCGGTTTCGAACATGGGGTTCAAGGTCCGGAGTTGATGGAGAAAATGCGTTTGCAGGCGGAGCGGTTCGATACTGAGATGGTCTCGGATTCGGTGACCGAGGTTGTACTGGGTCAGAAGCCGTTCCAAATCCGCTGCGATTCTGGAGATGTGTATACCTGTGACGCCTTGATTATTGCGACCGGCGCAACGGCGCGCTGGTTGGGCATCCCTGCGGAAAAAAGACTCAATGGGTTTGGAGTTTCCGCTTGTGCCACCTGTGATGGATTTTTCTTCAAGGGTCAGGATGTGGCGGTGGTGGGTGGAGGGGATACCGCCGTTGAGGAGGCATTGTTCCTGACCAACTTTGTCAACAAGGTGTATCTCATTCATCGGCGCGACGCCCTGCGGGCGGAACGGGTGATGCAGCAAAAAATGGAAGAGAACAAAAAGATCGAACCGGTGTGGAACAGTGTGGTCGATGACATTCTTGGCGATCCGGGCAAGGATGGGGTGACGGCGATCCGGGTCAAAAACGTGCATAGTGGGGCCGTGACCGATATTGCGGTGCGCGGTGTGTTCATTGCGATTGGTCATTCGCCCAATACGTCGATTTTCGGCAATCAACTGGACAAGGATGAGATCGGCTATCTGGTGACCAGGCCCGATTCAACCGCAACCAACATTCCTGGTGTGTTTGCCGCCGGGGATGTGCAGGATCGGATCTACCGGCAGGCAATCACCGCAGCGGGTACCGGGTGCATGGCGGCGTTGGAAGCGGAGCGTTATTTGAATGAACTGGAAGGGGCGGCTACGCGCATCTGAAACAGGATCCTTTAACGTCCAATGGATCAGCCCGGGAAGGATCTTTCCTTCCCGGGCATTTTTTTGATTCCATCTTTCGGGAGATCACGAATCGGGCACAACGCGGATGGATTCGTGGGGATGGGGTATGGAAACGGTGGTTGCGTGGCGTTTCCTATGGTTCGGGCAGATGCAGATAGCGGCGTATGAATTGCGACACGCTGCCCGGCTCATTCAGGGCGAGCAGGGGTGGTTGTGGTTGCAGTCCGGTTTCAAGCGAGAACTGATCGGTGGCGATGGCAACGACGTGGATGAGTGACCGCAGATAACCCGGATCGGTCACTCCGTTGCGGTGAATGGCAATTTTGGGGTGATCATGGTTTTTGTAGCCTTCGACGAGTACCAGATCATGCCCCTTGAACCATTGCAGTTGCGCTTCCAATTCCGGCTCCTGACCGGGTTGCGATTCCTGAATCAGAAACCACCGCTCCGGGCAGGTGAACAGGACGGCGCGCGCCCCCGCCTGTCGGAAACGATGGGTATCCTTGCCTGGTTGGTCGGGATCGGCGGGGTGATGACCGTGTTTGATCGCTCCAACCTTCAACCCGGAATCGCTGAGTTCAGCGATGACCCGCTCCATGAGTGTGGTTTTACCCGTGCCACTGGGGGCGGCAAAACCGATGACGGGAATCAAAATTGTGTTCATCCGCCGCTGACCGGTGGAAAAAAGGCGATTTCGTCGTGATCGGTGATCGCGGTTTCAAGTTGGGCATATTCCTGGTTGACCGCGACGCGAAGCGATGGATCGGCCAGGGCTTCATCATGCTTTGCGTCCATGCTTCGAAGAAACTGGATGCATTGTGCCACGGTCCGGACCTGTTCGGGCAGGATCACCCGCTCTTCGCCGAAGCCGATCCTTTCACGAACCCAGGCAAAGTAGAGAAATCGAACCATTCCAGGGATCTCTTGATTGAGGAATTAGAAGCCAACCGCCAGTTGCAACGTTGCCGAATCAGATTTGTCGTTGGTCCCGACACGGGCGGTGCCCCCTTCGACCGAACTGGAATCGGAGGATTTGTAATCCCGGTCGTGGGCCCATTCCAAGGCCAGATCGGTGTTTTCAAACAAAGCGATATTGACGCCGCCCCGCAACCGACGTTTCGGCATCATCAGGCCACCCGCCTCTCCAGTCTGTTGGTAACCGGCGGCAACCGTTCCCTGGTATCCAAACAGATCCCAGCCATACCCCAGTTCCGAATTGACCGCCCAGGGCCTTGCCCCGGCGGAATTCCAAAGCATTTCACCGGGATCGAACTTTTTCATGGCGGTGACATATTCCGCCAGCGCGGTCCAGGGGCCCATTCCCAGGCTGCCGTGCAGGCTTAACCCCGGGATATGCCGCAACATGGTGGTTTCGTCCACGTCGGAGTCGGTGATGACATTGGAATCCTCCAGGGCGCTGATGATATCGGAACCCATGTGAACCTTGCCGAAATCATAATCGCGGTCATAGGCCAGATTGCCGCCGATTCCTCTGAGATGGCTGTCGGTCCCGGTTTTTTCCGCTTCGCCATTGAACAGATAGAGTGAGCCGCTGTAATGGCTGTAACGGAAGCCCACCTGCGCGGCGGTTTCGGAAGTCTCTCCCAGATCGAGCGTCAAGGGATCGGAGACCATCAGGGTGTCGAATCTGCCAAACGGTAACGTCATCAACCCTGCGGTCATGAAAGCAGGGGTGACCTCGGGATTGGCAATGGTAATGGTTGCGGCATCGACATCGATTTCCTTGTCGGCGCCATCTTCTTCGTGCAACAGGACGACCTTGGAGGAGACCCATGAGTGAAGTCTGGCTTCGGCGGTCAATTCCGCAGTGGCCACCGTAATGTCGCTGTTCTTTTGACGTGCCGTGGTGAAGTCGCCGTCATGGTTGTTGTTCCAATTGGCCTCGACTTCGACGGTACCACTCAACGAGATGCGGTCACTCCATTTGAGACCGGAGGGGCTGGTCGAGGTGGAAGAGGATATGCTGGGGGGGGAGGGGGCTTCGCTTTTGCGGGCGGCAGTGGCTTCTCCCAGTTGTTTTTTAAGATCGGCGATTTCCTGTTGCTGATCCTGCAACAGTTTCCACATTTCTTCACTGCTGGGGGGATCGGCGGCAAAGGCGGTGGCCGCCATGCCACACGTCAGAGTGGATGCCAGAAGGTGGGAAACCGACTTTTTCATGATCACAATCCTCTCTTGCAGCAATCGTTCTTGCTGCAAATTTTAGTTTCAGCCTCTGGCGACCTGCCCGCCGAATACACACCATCCAGCAGAGTTGTTGATCGACCCGATTGCAGATCCACTTGAGTGAAAACAGGCGGGGAGGTCGTCGATTGGCCTGTTGTCCCTGTATTCCATGACTTCTTTGAAGGATCAGTCTACCATGGGCCGTTTTCAGGAAAAAGAGATAAACGAGGTAATCTCCACGTTTCTTCAGGGAAAATTTCATGTCATCCAGGGAAGTCATTTTGTTCATCGGTGATCTGTTTGGCAAGTCAGGGCGATCAATGCTTAAAAAACACCTGGCCGAGATAAAAAAACGGTATGCGGTGACGGCGGTGGTGGCCAATTGTGAAAACGCGGCGGGTGGGATTGGGGTGACCGCCGCCATTGCCCGTGAATTGTTGTTGCAGGGGGTGGATGTCTTGACCTCGGGCAACCACATATGGCGCTACAATGAAATCAACCGGTTTTTGGAGGAAGAAAAACGGTTGCTCCGTCCCTTGAATTATCCTCCGGGTGCGCCGGGGCATGGGATGATCGTGGTGGAATTGGACATGGGGTTCAAACTGGGGGTCATCAATCTACAGGGACGGGTATTCATGGATCCGTTGGATTGTCCGTTCCGGGCCGTGGATCAATGTTTGACCCGCATGTCCCTGGGACGTGACCCCCACGCCATCCTGGTCGATTTCCATGCCGAGGCAACTTCGGAAAAGGCGGCCATGGGATACCATCTGGATGGCAGGGTGACCGCCGTCCTGGGGACCCATACCCATGTCCCGACCGCAGATGCCCGCATCCTCCCCCGGGGGACCGGCTTCATGACCGATGTGGGGATGACCGGTGCCTATGATTCGATCATCGGCATGGAAACGCGCTCGGTCATGCCTCGTTTCCTTCGGGGATTACCGACCCGTTTCGAACCGGAAACCTCGGAGGGAACGCTGGCCGCCGTCGTGGTGGAGGTGGATCGTTCAAGTGGACGTTGCCTGAAATTGACCCCGATTCTCGAAGGGGGGGGGTGGCCGATGCACCATGCACCGTCTTGAATCGATTGGCGCAAAAGATCCATGGAAGCGAAGACCGTTTTTGTGGCATGATTCCCTTTGAATCCGGGCTGGAGCGCGCTTATGAGGGGCTACGGTACGAAGTTTCCAATCACTCCAAAAGGAATCCCTGATGGCAGAGAGAACAAAACTGTATGAGGGCAAGGCCAAGGTGTTGTTTGCCACCGACGATCCCCATGTCCTGGTCCAATATTTCAAGGACGATGCAACCGCATTCAACGGGGTCAAAAAAGGGTCGATTCACGACAAGGGGGTGATCAATAACAAAATCACCGAACGGTTGATGACCATCTTGTCGGCGGTGGGTATTCCGGTCCATTTCCTGGAACGGATCAGCGAGCGGGAACAAAAGATCCGGCGGGTGGAAATCGTTCCGGTGGAACTGGTCGTCCGCAATCGCGTGGCCGGCTCCATGGCCAAACGCCTGGGGCGGGAAGAGGGGGAACCGTTGTCCCGTCCGGTGGTGGAATTCTACTACAAGTCGGATCCTTTGGATGACCCGCTCATTACGTTGGACCATATCGAGGTGTTCGGTTGGGCGAGCACGGCTGAAATCGCCTGGATCCAACAGACGGCGCTCCGCATCAATGACGTGCTGCTCGGCTATTTCGCGAGTATTGGGATCCATCTGATCGACTACAAGCTGGAGTTCGGTCGCCTGAGCCAAAATCCGGCAACGCTGGTTTTGGCAGATGAAATCTCCCCTGATACCTGCCGTCTCTGGGATATGAAAACTGGAAAAAGATTGGATAAGGATCGTTTCCGGCGTGACCTGGGTGATGTCGCTGAAGCGTACCATGAAGTTGCGTTCCGCATGGGGTTGATGAATTCCCCGGGTATGTGATTTAAAGCGCACCCGGTTTGGGTTACGTGGTTTTTGTCATCATGATTAAGAAAAAAAAGGGGGCTTAAGGGATTGCCCCCATGGGTTTGATCTTGGTTTTATATCTCCCACAGGGGGGTTGGGGGTCGAAGTCCCCCAAGGTTCTGACTTTGGTGATCGATCATGATCAATAAAAGAACCTTTGGGGATTTCGTTCCCTAAATCTTTTTTTCCTGGTCTTTTCCAAAATCAGGTGGATTTGAATGGATCAACGACGCATTCCAGGCCTGGCACGGTTTAGAACGTGTTTCCCCTTCCCGTATCGGGAGGGGGTGCCCTCTGGTTGTATGTTGAGTACTTAAGAAGCGTGTCATACGGATCAAATCAATACCCCGGGGGACTTTCCCTGGACTTTTTTCCTGGTCATTTCCAGTTGCATCAGGAAATGCCCCCTGAATTTCCGCTATTGCGGCAATTATGGCAGGCATCGTGCGATAAACCCTGTAGCAAGGGATTGTCTGCAATCATTTCCAGCCGCTTCGTGACTTTGGAGCCCAACCCGCCATGACGCATGATCCGTTGATGATTCTTCCGGGAGGGGCGGCGCTGACCGTGTTTCAACAACAACGGTTGGTGCAGCGGATCGGTTCCGGCTGTCGAAGTGTTCGTGCCATCCATCTTTATTTTGCCGATCTGCGGACCCCGCTTTCCGCCGGCGATCATGCTGTTTTGCATTCACTGCTCGATAGTTACGATGCGACGGAAGAAGGGATGACGGTATTTCAGGAGGGGGATTTCCTGGTATTGCCGCGCCTGGGGACCATCTCTCCCTGGTCCACCAAAGCGACCGAGATTTTGCATCACGTCGGATTATTGGGGATCGGGCGGTTGGAGCGCGGGGTGCGTTATCGTCTGGAGGGGGATGCGCCGGGGTGGCGGCCCGGTTCGGACGTGGATGTGCAAAAGTTGCTCCATGACCGGATGACGCAGGAAATTTTTACCCATCTGGAGGCGGCGCGTGGCTTGTTCACCGTACCTGCCCCCCGTCCCTTGACCCGGGTTGCCATCATGGCCTCCGGCATGGAAGCGTTACAGCATGCCAATCGACGAATGGGACTCGCCTTGTCCCCGGAGGAGATGGAATACCTGGTCGCCTCGTTCACGCAACTGGGTCGGGATCCCTCCGATGCCGAATTGATGATGTTCGCCCAGGCCAATTCGGAACATTGCCGCCACAAAATATTCAATGCCTCCTGGACCATCGATGGATGCCCGCGCACGGAAACCCTGTTCGGAATGATCCGCAACACCGAAGCGGTGTCGCCACAAGGGACGTTGAGCGCCTATACCGACAATGCCGCCGTCATGGCGGGGGGGCCGGGACGGGCATTCTTCCCCGATCCACGGTCGAAATGTTATGGATTTCATCCCGAGGGGATCGACATCCTCATGAAGGTGGAAACCCATAACCATCCCACGGCCATTTCTCCTTTTTCCGGGGCCGCTACCGGTTCAGGTGGCGAGTTGCGTGATGAAGGGGCGACGGGAATCGGTGGCCTGCCAAAGGGGGGGCTGACCGGTTTTTGTGTCTCCAACCTCCTGCTACCCGATGCCCGGCAACCCTGGGAAATCGACAGCGGTCGTCCGGAGCGGATTGTTTCCGCCCTGGAGATCATGCTGGACGGCCCTTTGGGAGCGGCGGCGTTCAATAATGAGTTCGGTCGTCCCGCACTGGGGGGCTATTTCCGGACCTTCGAACTTGAATTCGATGGCGCAGTGCGTGGTTATCACAAACCCATCATGATCGCGGGCGGCATGGGGATGGTGTTTCGTCGCCATGGGGCGAAACGACCGGTTCCCCCGGGGGCGCTGATCGTGCAGATCGGCGGGCCTGCCATGCTCATCGGTCTGGGGGGCGGTGCCGCTTCGTCCCAGACCAGCGGTTCAGGAAGGGCGGAACTCGATTTCGCCTCGGTGCAGCGGGAAAATCCGGAGATGCAACGGCGCTGTCAGGAGGTGATCAACCAGTGTCGCCAGTTGGGGGACGACAATCCCATTCTTTCCATTCATGATGTGGGGGCGGGGGGATTGGCCAATGCCGTTGCGGAGATCATCCATGGCGCCGATCTGGGGGGACGGTTTGAACTGACCCGTATCCCCAATGATGATCCGGGGATGTCGCCCATGGAAATCTGGTGCAACGAGGCCCAGGAACGCTATGTCCTGGCCATCGCCGAAACCGACCGCGAACAATTCATTCAAATCTGTCAGCGGGAACGGTGTCCCTTTGCCATTCTGGGAACGGCTACCCGCGAACGGCGGTTGCTGCTCGAAGATGCACGCGGTGGGGGGGCGCCCATCGATGTACCGATGGATCTGCTCTTTGGCAAACCGCCGCGGATGCATCGCAAGGTGGAACATCATCAAAGGGTTCCCCCCGCGTTCCATCCCCGATTGGATCTGGCCGAGGCGCTGACTCGGGTGTTGCGGTTGCCGACGGTCGCAGACAAAGGGTTTTTGATCACCATCGGTGACCGGTCGGTGACGGGGTTGGTGTGTCGTGACCAGATGGTGTCGCCGTGGCAGGTCGCGGTGGCCGATGTGGCGGTGCTGGCGCGCGGTCATGAAGGGGTGGAGGGGGAGGCCATGGCGATGGGGGAACGGCCTCCGGTCGCTCTGGTCGATGCCGCCGCTTCTGCGCGACTGGCGGTGGCCGAAGCGGTCACCAATATTGCCGCAGCAGCCATTGATTCCTTGTCCAGGATCAAATTATCCGCCAATTGGATGGCCCCGGCGGGACATCCTGGCGAAGATGCCCGCCTGTTCGATGCAGTCGCGGCGGTGGGGTTGGCATTGTGTCCCGATCTGGGGGTGGGCATTCCGGTCGGTAAGGATTCCCTTTCCCTTAAAACGGTATGGCGCGAAGGCGATCAGGAACGCTCGGTGACCGCACCGGTTTCCTTGGTGGTCTCGGCCTTTGCCCCGGTGACCGATGTGCGACGTACCTTGACGCCACAACTGCATTTCCTGGACGAGGAGACCGACCTGATCCTGGTCGATCTGGGGCGGGGCCGGAATCGCCTGGGGGCGTCGGCCCTGGCACAGGTCCATGGAGAAGTCGGAGCCGCTCCCGCCGATCTGGACCATCCCGAAGACTTGAAACGATTCTTCGCCGCCATCCAACAATTGAATCGCGCCGGGAAGTTGTTGGCGTACCATGATCGAAGCGATGGGGGGCTGATCGTTACGTTGTTGGAAATGGCGTTTGCGGGGCATGGTGGATGGGAGATTGATCTCGCCCCCCTGGCGGCTGATCCCATGGCGGTCCTGTTCAATGAGGAGCCGGGGGCGGTGGTGCAATCGTTGCGCCGGGATCGGGATGCGGTGTTACGGGAATTGGAAGGGGCTGGGGTGGTCACCCTGTTGGGCCGTCCCATCTCCGGTGACACCATCCGGATCAAGGATGGCGTGCGTTTGTTATATGAAGCCTCCCGGATTGCGCTGCATCGTGTGTGGTCCGAGACCGGATGGCGCATGCGTTCGTTACGGGATAATCCCGCCTGTGCCGACGAAGAGTTTGCCAATCTGTTGGAGGTTGATGATCCCGGGATGACCGTCCGCCTGACGTTCGATCCCGCCGCCCCGGTTCATCGTGGTGGTGGCACTTCGCGTCGTTTCCGGGTTGCCATCCTGCGTGAGCAGGGGGTCAATGGACATGTGGAGATGGGGGCGGCATTCCATCGCGCGGGATTTGAGGCGGTCGATTGCACCATGACCGATCTTTTGGCCAATCCTCGAACGCTGCTTGAGTTTAACGGGCTGGCCGCCTGTGGTGGTTTTTCCTATGGGGATGTCCTCGGGGCAGGGGTGGGGTGGGCACGGACCATTCTGTTCCATCCCGGATTGCGGGCGGCATTTACTGAATTCTTCCATAACCCCGGTACGTTCACCCTGGGGGTGTGCAACGGTTGTCAAATGTTGAGCCATCTGGCGGAACTCATTCCCGGGGCACAACATTGGCCGGTCTTCAGAAACAATGTCAGTGCCCGGTTCGAGGCCCGTTTCATCTCCACGACCATTCCATCCAATCGTTCGATCCTGTTTGCGGGGATGGAGGGGTCGGTGTTGCCGGTTCCCGTGGCACATGGTGAGGGGCGGGCGGTGTTTCGTGAGGTTGGAATGGCCAGGGATTTCCTTGAACAAAACCTGGTGGTGGCGCGTTATGCCGATGGCCCGGGTGCGCCAACGGAGCGTTATCCGTACAATCCCAACGGTTCGGTGTCGGGGATTGCCGGGGTGACCAGTCGCGATGGCCGGGCGACCATCATGATGCCGCATCCCGAACGGGTGGTTCGCAGTATGACCCATAGTTGGCATCCCCCATCCTGGGGTGATGATGGTCCGTGGCTGCGTCTCTTTGTGAATGCGGCAGAGTGGCTCGCCGGACGATGAACATGGGGGGCGATCCCATGATCAGGGAATAAAGGGGATTCCACCTTTCCCCCTCATGCCCTCAAAGGCGGGAGCCACTTTTTTTCTTAATGATGTCAATAGTCCCTGGTGTTCTGGTTTATGGAGGTGATGTATGGCAAGGGGCGATGAAGAGGAACCTGAAGGGTTCGAGGATTCGGAGGAACACGAGTCGGACTTGGCACTGGCGCGACGCAAGAAGGTGATCTTCATTGTGCTGGGGGTCATTTTCCTTGAGATCGTTACGTTTGCCGTCTACAAAGTCTTCTTCAAGGCTCCAGGAGACGAAGCCGCAGTCAAAAATGCGGCGGAACAGATCATGGCGGAGGAACAGTTGGCGCGTAAAACGGTCTTGCGGGGCCAGTGGATCGCCAAAAACATTCCTGATCTGCCTCCCGTCCCCTATAAGCCCATTGCCGTCTCGGCAGGCAGCAAGAGTGGCGGAAAACGGGGAATCAGTAAAAATATGGCTCCGTCGTTGGATGGATTGGATTCTGAGTCATCGGAAGAAGATGCCGTGGAACGTACTTCCGAGGGTGATATCGTTTTTTCGGTGGGCGAGACAAAATGGGTTGGCCCAAAAGGTGAGGGAGATGGGGTGGTGGTGGTGGATCGGCTGCGTGTCGGTGTCGATACCTTTGGCAACCGGGTGATCCGCGGACGTATCGCCAATCAGGGGCATCAAAGTCTGGCCCAGGTTGAGGTGACGGTCGAATTCACCGAGGCGGGAGGGGCGATTGTGCAATCCCGGCGGGTCAACCCCCTGGTGGTCTCGGGGGGATTGTTCGGTGACCGGGTCCAGACACTCAAACCGGGTGACAGCCGTATGTTCCAGTTGGATGCCACCGATTTGCCCGATTCATGGACGGGATCGGTGGCTACACGGATTGATTCGCACCATTTCGTGCCATGAAGCAAACCCGGATCGTGTTGGCGTCCACTTCAGTCTACAGACGCACATTGTTGGCGCGGCTTGGGCTTGATTTTGATGTGATCCGGCCTGATGTCATCGAAGATCCTCTGCCGGACGAGGATCCGCGTGATCTGGTGCTCCGGTTGGCCGAGGCCAAGGCCCGTTCAGTGGGGCGGGATCATCCGGATGCCATCATCATCGGTTCCGACCAGGTGGCGGTGTTGGATCGGCGGATCATTGGCAAACCGGGAACCATTGATCATGCTTTGACACAGTTGCGGCGTGCTTCGGGGCGGACGGTCCTGTTCCTGACCGGAGTTTGTTGTTTGCGCTGGCCGGATGAATGCCAGGTCGATGTCGTGACTGCCGAAGTCACCTTTCGTCCTTTGGATGAGGGGCGTATCCGTCGTTATGTTGCGCGGGATATGCCTTTGGATTGTGCGGGATCGTTCAAGTCGGAAGGGTTGGGGATCACGCTGTTTGAGCGGATTACAGGCGATGATCCCACGGCGCTGATGGGACTTCCCTTGATCCGACTGTCGCGCATGTTGGAACATGTGGGCATCGTGTTCTAATTAACAGGAAATATTGAGGTTTCCTCCTTTATTTGCAGGAATTTCAGGGAATTGCCAAAATAGGTTTGTTTTTTTCTCTTATTTCTGTTCTGGTATCCCCACGGGGGAATGGGGGACGAAGCAAGAAAAAATTTTGTTTTTCCACCTGTGGGGGATTATCTTCATTGAACGGCCCGGGTAGTCCCCAACCTCATGGCGGCTTTGATGATCAAGGCGACAATCAACCGTTATCTCCGCAGATTGCCATTGGCGTTGAAGGCGGTTGTATTGACGGCACTGATCGGTTCTTTCTCCTGGTTGTTGTTCGATCATGCGCATCATTGGCGCATGAAGCCTTTATTCCAAGATTTTCTCTTCAAAGAGTTGCAGCATCGTTCCCTGGCCCATTGGGAAGGGTTGGACAGCCGTTTGCGTTCTCAAAGTCGGATTGCCAGACTTTTGGTCCAACGCCAGGCGTTCCTGGTACATGTGGCGCATGCATGGGGTCAGACTTCGGCAGGTGCTGACCGTCCCGTTCCCATCCACCATCAAAAGATCCCTCCATGGTTGCCCAGGAAAGGTATCTTGCGTGATCTGATCGATGCCCCATATTTGTTTCTATTCGATACCCGGGGCGGATTGCGCGAGTCCTATTCGGAGATCGATACCGAACTTCCAGCCATGCTTCTTGATGAATTGGTGGTGGGGTTGGAACGGATGGAGAGCGAGGATTCCATCCGTCTGGTCGATGGCACCGCCTACCTTCTGACCCGTGTAAAGGCGGTCGATACCTTTGATGTGGGGATGGCCTTTCTGGTGCTGGTGACCCCTTTGGACAGCAATTATCTGCTCTCCTTCCGGGGATCCGCTGCTTCGGATGCCGTCATGGTTCTTTTGAGTTTGGATGGACGTTGTGTTTCCGCATCTGCGCGACCTGATATCGTTGCCGTGGGAACCTCGGTCGATCTATTGAAACAGCGGTATCTGATCCAGTCGCGGCCACTGCTTGATTATGGCTTTTCCTCCGATGATTTCGTTCAGGTGGCGACCCTCATGCCGCTCTCCGTGGTGTCGGAGTTGAGTCAAGCGGTGGCACACATTGACCGGAGTCTGCGCACCGTCGGGTTCATAGGTTTATTGTTGTCATTTATCGGAATCATCATGTGGCTGGTGGGAAGAATCCAGGCGTTCACCCATGAAATGCTCACGTTTTCGAAACGGTATCTTGGCTCGGAACCTGTTTCGATGAGGGGGGGGGACCAATTGATGATCATGGGTGAACAGTTTCGCACGATGATGGCATCGGTGGTCGAGGTGCGACGAAGCCTGGAGGACCGCGAGAAGGAATTGACGCTGGCCAATAAATCGTTGTGGGAATCATTGGTCATGGTCAAACGGACCCAGGCAAAGCTGTTGGAAACCGAAAAAATGGCCTATCTGGGGGGATTGGTGGCCGGGGTGGCTCATGAAATCAATACGCCGGTAGGGATCGGGATCACCGCTGCATCCTTCCTTGACGCGAAATGTCGCGATCTCAATGCCCTGCTGGAATCGGGTACGATGAAACGGGCCGATCTGGTTGCGTTCATCAAGGATGCCCGGGAATCTTCGGAAATGGTGTTGAACAATCTGCAACGCGCTGCCGATTTGATTCGCAGCTTCAAGCAGGTGGCGGTGGATCAGAGCAGTGAAGAAAAAAGACTTTTCAACGTCGGTCAATACATTCAACAAATTTTTAAAAGTCTGCAACCTCGGTTGAAAAAAACCCGGATCGGTATTTCTACTGAATGTCCCGATAATCTCGAATATAATGGGTTTCCGGGTGTATTATCGCAAATTGTCACCAACCTGGTGGAAAATTCCATCAAGCATGGGTTTGAACCGGATGGGGTCGGGGAAATCCGTCTTCAGATCGAGTTGGTTGCGGGCAATATTCGCATGGTCTACAGTGATTCGGGGCGTGGCATGACCGAAAATGTCATGGAGCATATCTTCGAGCCGTTCTTTACCACTGCCCGCAACAAGGGGGGAAGCGGCCTTGGATTGCATATTGTTTATAATCTGGTAACCCAAACGTTGGGGGGGAGCATCCATTGCGAAAGCGGTCCTGGTCAGGGGGTCCGTTTCATCATTGTATTTCCAGGGTTGGAGGGTTTGTTCCATGGATAAGGGAGATTCTGGCATCGTGATTGATGACCTTCCAGTGTTTTTCGCAGAGGATGCCGCAGAGGAAGCATTGCCCCCTAAAAAGGAGGCGTGGAAGATTTTGGTCGTCGATGATGATCGTGGTGTTCATGATCTCACATCAATGATTCTGCGCCGCCTTGAGTTTGAGGATCGAGGAATCGAGTTGGTTTCGGGGTATTCGGGGGAGGACGCACGGGTCTTGATGCAACAGCATTCCGATGCGGCGATCCTGCTGTTGGATGTGGTCATGGAGCATGAACGGGCGGGGTTGGATGTCGTCCAATATGTGCGTGATGCCCTGAAGAATCGACAGGTTCGGATCATCCTGCGGACGGGTCAACCGGGACAGGCCCCGGAGTTGGAAGTGGTAACCCGGTATGACATCAATGATTACCGGGACAAGACGGAACTGACCCAGGAAAAATTGATCACGGCAGTGGTGTCGGCACTGCGTTCCTTTCGCGACCTGCGCTTGATGGACCGGAATCGGGTTGGGTTGGAACATGTGGTGGAGGCAACAGGGGTCCTCTTCGGCCCTCGTTCCGACAAAAAACTGGTGCAGGAGGTTTTGCGACGTTTGCACAATATCCTGGGCTTTGATTCCGGTGCTGCCAATGATGCCTGTTCGGGGTTTGCCGCGCGGGAGGAGGAGGGGGAATGGTCGATCTATGCGGGGATTGGACGGTATGAATCCCTGTTGGGCCAAAATGTGGCGGCGTGTGTCTCGCCCCGGGTCCAGGGAATGGTGACCTCTGCACTTGATTCGAATCGGACTTTCTTTGAAGAAAACCGTTACATCGCCACATTCAAGGGATATAACCAGGCGACCAATTTTTTGTTTTTCGAGGGGAACCGGGATTTTACCGACCTGGATGGCAATCTGATGCAGGTGTTCATGTCCAACGTGGGTTTGGCGTTCCACAGCATCAGCCTCCATCAGGAAATCCTTGAAACCCAGCGTGATATCACCATTACCCTGGGAGAACTCATCGAGGCGCGATCCAGTGAGTTTGGCAGTCATGTCCGGCGGGTGGTGGAGAGTGCCCGGTTGTTGGGACAGTTGATGGGCCTTCCGGAGGAGGAGGTGGAAGGGTTGTGGTTGGCGGCGGCGATGCACGACCTGGGAAAAGTGGTGATGGACGACGGATTGTTGCAGAAAAAGGATCCGCTGGAACCGGATGAACTGGCGCGGATCCGTCAGCATACCACGGTTGGCTTCCAGATCCTCAAAGGGAGCAAGCGCAAGGCGATGCGTATCGGGGCGACGGTGGCACATCAGCATCACGAACGTTGGGATGGCAAGGGCTATCCGCAGGGATTGCGGGGTGAGGAAATTCATCTTTATGCCCGGATCGTCGCTTTGGTGGATGTGTTCGATGCCCTGATTCATGATCGGGTCTACAGGAAAGGATGGTCCAGGGACGAGGCGCTTTCCTGGATCAATAAATCTCGTGGTACCCTCTTCGAACCCGCGTTGGTGGATCTGTTTTTCAAGAATTTGTCTGAATTTTTGATGATTCAGGATCGAATTCCCGACAAGGGGATTCGTGCTCTGTAAATTGAACGTGCCACCGATCACGGTCGTGACGGGCGGGGTGTACCCATGCCCATCGATCGCAATCGGTGACGATCTCCACGACCAAACCAATATGGAACTTTAATGAATGCTTCGAATGGAATCCAGGATCAAGACCCCTCATCGATGTGTTTCGTGCAGCCCGAGTGGTTGGCGTCCAGGCTGAAGAATACCGATCTGCGCATCGTACAATTGGATGGTGAAAAATATTATCACCAGTTTCATATTCCCGGTGCGGTGCAACTGTCCTACGGCAAACTGGTGACCAAGCGCAACGAGGTCCCCGGGGTCATGGCCGATCCTGCCGATCTGGCACGGGAGTTCGGCCGCCTGGGGATTGGCAACGAGACTCCGGTGGTTGCCTATGATTTGACGGGCGGGCTGGATGCGGCCCGGTTCTTGTGGACGTTGGCGACTGTGGGGCATACCGGATTCAAGGCGGTTCTTGATGGTGGGTTGCCGGACTGGCATGCCCGGAATCGTCCGATGGAATCGGGGGCGGTGCAGGTTCTGGAGGCGGTGTTCCAATGGCGATTGGATGGACGTTGGCTGGTGGAACATGAGGAGGTATTGGCCGTCGCCGAGGGGCGACGGGAGGCGATCCTGGTGGATACCCGTTCGGCCAAGGAATATCAGGGAATGACGGTCCGGGGACCGCGGGGACATATTCGTGGTGCGGTCCACTTTGATTGGACCGACAGTCTGGCGGGTCCCAGGGATCTCCGGTTGAAAGCCTTGCCGGAAATCAAGGGGCAACTGGCCGAACTGGGGATTTCCGATCCTGGCAGAGAAATCATCCTGTATTGTGAAACGGCGCATCGTGCGGCGCATACATGGTTGCTGATGTTGCACCTTGGTTACGAAAAGGTGCGACTTTATGACGGTTCGATTGCGGAGTGGCGGGTATTGGACCTGCCGACGACGATGGACTGAGGACACTTTGGCGGTCTTCCAATGAGTTTGACCGGCGCAGGCGACTGAATCTTCTCCGATGGAGGAACTGGCATGTTCGATACACTTTCCGACCGACTCGATCACATTTTCAAAACGTTGAAAGGTCAGGGGACGCTGAGTGAGAAAAACATGGAGGATGCCTTGCGTGAGGTACGTCGGGCCTTGTTGGAGGCCGACGTTCACCTGACGGTGGTCAAGGAGTTCATCAACCAGGTCCGGGCAGAGGCGACGGGGCAGAAGGTGATGAAATCGCTGACGCCGGGACAGCAGGTCATCAAGGTGGTCCATGATGCCCTGGTCGGCATCATGGGTGAACGCAATGAACAACTGAATCTGGCGGCGCAACCGCCGGTGGTCGTGATGATGGTGGGCCTTCAGGGGTCGGGAAAGACCACCACCACGGGCAAACTGGCCAAAAGAATGTTGGAACGCCACCAGAAACGGTGTCTGCTCGCCTCCCTGGACGTGTATCGGCCTGCCGCCATGGATCAATTGGCCACGGTGGGAAAGGAAGCGGGGGTGGAGGTCGTTGCCGGCCGAAAGGATGCCGATCCTCGCGATCTCGCCCGCCAAGCCCTGGAGGCGGCCCGGTCGGGGGGATATGACCTTTTATTCCTGGATACTGCGGGTCGTCTGCATATCGATGATGACCTGATGCAGGAATTGGAAGAGATTAAAAATCTGGTTGACCCATTGGAAATCCTGTTGGTGGCGGATGCAATGACGGGTCAGGATGCGGTGGGGGTGGCCCGGGGGTTTGATGAACGGTTGAACATCACCGGGGTCGTCCTTTCCAAAACCGACGGTGATGCCCGGGGTGGGGCGGCGTTGTCCATTCGCCATGTCACGGGCAAACCGATCAAATTTTTGGGGACCGGTGAGCGGCTGTCGGGGTTGGAACCCTTTCATCCCGATCGGGTGGCTTCGCGTATTCTGGGGATGGGGGACGTGGTCAGTCTGGTGGAGACGGCCATGGAAAAGGTTGATCTGCTGGAAACGATGAAATTACAGGAGAAAATCATCTCTTCATCGTTTACCCTGGAAGATTTCCTGGTGCAGTTGCAGCAGATCAAAAAAATGGGACCCTTGAGTGATCTGATGGCGATGATTCCCGGTTTGAAGCAGGCGATGAAGGGTAAGGAAATGGAAGGCGATGATGGTTCGCTGAAGAGAATTGAGGCCATCGTATTGTCGATGACGCCGCAGGAGCGCAGAAAACATCAAATTCTCAATGCATCGCGCAAGCGGCGGGTGGCGAATGGTTCGGGAACCAGCGTGCAGGAAATCAACCGGTTGCTGAAACAATTCGCTGAGATGCAGAAAATGATGAAACGTTTCGGCAAGATGGGGGCCAAGGGCGGATTGGGGCGCATGGGATTGCCCAAAGGATTGAATCTGGGCGCTTTGGGAGGGTTGAAGGGGATGGGACCAAAAAGATAAACTTGACTTCCGGTGTCGCGATCAACATAATGCGGCGTTTTTGTATCTTGAATGATTTCGTTGGCAACCGTGCGCTCTTCACAAAGGTGCCGGTCTTATCGAGAGGATGATTGATCACATGGCGGTACGTATTCGGATGCAACGTCGGGGTTCCAAGAAGAAGCCTTTTTATGCGGTGGTGGCAGCTGATTCCCGGATGCCTCGGGATGGTCGGTTTTTGGAAAAGCTGGGGACGTATGATCCTCGTTTGGAGACAGACGGACTCAACTTGAATATGGATCGGGTCAACCATTGGATCGGCATGGGTGCCCAACCTTCGGATCCCCTGGCCAAATTGTTGAAGAGCAAAGAGCCATCGGCCTGAAGCGCGTCCGAATCTTGGACTCCGACATGATTATGGGATGGTCGATGGGGGGGCGGTGATGCGCTTCAGTATCATCACCCTGTTTCCGGAGATGTTTCCCGGAGTCGTCGGTCATTCCATTCTGGGGCGGGCAGTCAGGAACAACCTTTTGGAGATCGCCTTGATCGCTTTGCGCGATCATGCCCGGGATCGGCATCGGACGGTGGATGATACCCCGTTTGGTGGGGGGCCGGGGATGGTGATCAAGGCGGATGTGCTGGAACGGGCGCTGTTGGGCATTGATCAATGGCGTGAGGCCCATGTCGTCTACTTGTCACCCAAAGGGGGCCGGTTTTGTCAGGCGGATGCGATTCGTTTGAGTGGATGTGGCCATGTGATTTTGTTGTGTGGTCATTATGAAGGGGTGGATGATCGGTTTGTTGCACAGTATGTGGATGAAGAAATCTCTCTGGGTGATTTTGTCCTGACGGGGGGCGAGGTGGCGGCCATGGCGGTGGTGGATGCGGTGGCGCGTCTGGTTCCCGGGGTGTTGGGTGATGCGGAAAGTTTCCGCAATGATTCGTTCTTCCAGGGAATGCTCGACCATCCTCATTATACCCGTCCCGCCTCCTGGCGGGTGGCGGGTGGGGCGGAAGTTTTGGCGGTGCCGGAGGTGCTGTTGTCCGGCAATCACGGTGCCATCGAGCGTTGGCGTCGACGTCAGGCATGGTTGCATACCTGGATCCGTCGGCCCGATTTGTTGGCATCGGCCCGGTTGACCCGGGAAGAACGTCGTTTGGTGGATGCTTTGAAGCAGGATATGGAACGGTTGTCTTTGGAAGAACGGCAGTTCCTTGATTAAGACGGATGCAACGGAATGGACGCAGCATCGAATACCGAAATGAAAAGTGGTGCCGATTCTTCTTTTCATGGTGTGATGCGAATGGGATCAACGGTCGGCAGTGGCGGGACAGGTCGTCATGAATGAATTGATGAAATTCGAACAAGCTCAAATCAGAAACAGTGCCCCACCGTTTCGTGCCGGGGATACCTTGCGTGTGCATGTGAAGGTTGCCGAAGGGGGACGGGAGCGGATTCAAATTTTTGAAGGGGTGTGTATTGGTCGGCACAATGCCGGTTTCAACTCCACCTTTACGGTGCGCAAGGTTTCCTTTGGTGAGGGGGTCGAGCGGGTGTTTCCGCTGCATTCGCCCCGGCTGGCCAAGATTGAACGGGTTCGCCAGGGGGATGTGCGTCGCGCCAAGTTGTATTATTTGCGTGATCGTACCGGTAAGGCGACCCGCATTCGGGAAAAACGCGACTGGTAGTTTCGGGGGACGATTGCGGCTGCATGGAGGACCACACCCCTCAGACCCGGATGGTGCGCGGAAGACCCGATTTTGCGGTTGAGCGGAATCTTTGGCAGGATGGCCACCTCCATGTGTGTGGTGTGGACGAGGTGGGGCGTGGTCCCCTGGCGGGTCCGGTCGTGGCGGCGGCGGTGATTTTGCCGCAAAATTTAACTTTGGCATCGGCGTTGCCAGAGTTGGATGATTCAAAACGGCTCTCTCCCGAACAGCGGGGACGCTTGGAAGAACAGGTTCGTCGGGTTGCCGTGGCAGTGGGTGTGGGGCAGGCTGACGTTGCCGAAATCGACCGCATCAACATACGCCGTGCAAGTCTTCTGGCGATGGAGCGGGCGGTGGCGGCGTTGGCGCAACCGCCTTCTTTTTTGTTGATCGATGGGCGTGATCTGCTTGCGGGGTGTGTGATCCCTGCCAGGGCATTGACGGGTGGGGATCGGATATCGGCCAGCATTGCGGCTGCTTCCATCATTGCCAAGGAAGTCCGTGATCGTTTGATGCGGGCGCTGGCGGTTGAATATCCGGGATATGGCTGGGAGCGCAACATGGGATATCCGACGTTGGCGCATCGTCAGGCATTGATCCAACGGGGCCTGACCCCGTATCACCGTCGCACCTTCAAGCCTGTGGCGCAGCTGGTCCACGCATCAGAAAATGATTGACTTTACTTCGTCCAATGATTGGTAATGTGACCCGTTGGAATAAGGGTTCCAGTCCGTTTTGTTTCGCAGTTGACTTTGCCCCAACAGGCCATCATCAAAAAATCATTGAAAGAAAAAAAGGCTCTGGGGGATTGCCCTCAGGACTTTGATTTTGACTTTGATTTTGTTTTTCACGCGCCATTTCAACCGAAACGATCTTCCCGCGTGATTTTTGCGGGAAGATCGCGTAGGCGCGCGCCTTGGTTTGCCTTTCTTCGCGCTTTAAAGCGAAGAAAGGCAAACGCATTGCATGTGGTTATGCCTTACCCTCTGCAATGTGTCCCGGCCTTTTCGCAAAAACCGCGAAAAAGCCGGGACCAGGGCTACTGCCTCAAGCAAGATTCCCGCAAAAACCACGCGGAACTCTTGCTTTGGGTGAAATGGCGCGTGAAAAACAAAATCAAAGTCCTGGTGGCAATCCCTTAAGCTCCTTTTTTCTTTCAATAATTAATTTAAAATCATCATATTGCAGTGAAATAATGTGTTTACCCGCATTTAACGCTAGATGCGCCAAAAATTTCCTGGAACGTTGTCTGTTGATGCAACCTGTTCTGTGCTGAAATGGCACTTGAGAACGATGCGTCCCGGGCGGGGCGGGGTTAAGATTCGTGATGGCGATTGCAGGATGCCTGGTGTAAACTCGAATCCAGGTAAATGGCTGCGTGAAACGGCCAGCAGAGCGTCATCATGCCCGATTGGTTCCGGAGGAAGGAATGTTTCATCGTCGCACCATCCTGGCGGTTGGAGCCGCCTTGCTGGCAGCCCCTCTGTCGATACCGTTTGCCGGTTGGACTTCGCCGGCCAAAAGCGGCGAATTGACCGTTCTGATCTGGCCGGAATACCTCGATGCCGGGGTGGTTCGCGATTTTGAGGAACGTCATGGGGTGACGATCCGACAGATCCCTTATGACAGCGAACAGCAGCGGGATCAACTGCTGTTGAAGAAAGGGGCCGATGCCTTCGATCTCGTCGTGGTCAACCGGCTCAATCTGGCTGCCTATGCCCGTCGGAAGTGGCTGACGCCATTGGAGCCGGCACGTCTGCAACATTTGGATCGTTTGGACCGGCGCTGGCTTTCTGAACCCGATGAGACGGGGAAATGGTTGGGACTTCCCTACTTCTGGGGCAACGTGGGTCTGGCTTGGCGTGCGGATAAACTGGCTGCCGCGCCGACGGGATGGATGGATTTCTTTCGTCCAGGGGCGGCGCTCCGGGGGAGGATTCAGGCCATGGACTCGGCACGGGAAATGGTGGGTCTGGCGCTCATGGCACTTGGCCATTCGGTCAATGCCGAGGAGGAATCCGCGCTTGCCGGGGCCGAAGCGCTGCTCATGGCCCAAAAACCTTTTGTCAGGAACTATCGTTACATCGATCTCAGCCCCGCTTCCCCGCTGGTGACGGGTGAGGTGTGGATGGCCATGGTGTTCAATGGCGATGCCCTGAAATTGCGTGAATTTCATCCGCAGATCCACTACGTCCAGCCCCGGGAAGGGAGCCTGTTGTGGTTGGATGATCTTGCCCTGGGGGGCCGACAGTCCGGACGGGAACTGGCGGTGGCGTTTCTGGAACATCTGCTGCTCGATCCGGTCATCGCCGCCCGTAATGCCGAATCCCTTCATTTCGCCTCCCCGAACCACGAAGCGTTGCCCCTGACCTCGATTGCCTATCGGGAGGATCCGATCGTGTTTCCTTCCGAAGAAGAGTTGCGTCGATCAGAAATGGTGCGTCCAGTCGCGGCTCGTGCGCAAAGGCGGATCAATGACATCATGGCGCGGTTGTTGAAGTGAGCGGCGGCGGGGGGATGGTTGAGAGACGCTTGGGCCGAAGGGTCTTTTCCGCGCGCACAAATCTCCAGGTTCGTTTGGCACTGCTGATCCTTTCCCTGTTGCTGGTGGCGCTTGTCACCCTGGGCTATCTGGCCTACACCGAACTGCGCGATGCACGTTTGAATGCCGCTCGCGTCGAATTGATCAATGCCCTGAATCAGGCCCATGACGTCATCAACCATCAGTGGGAGACGCTCAATTCCCATCTGGAGGTCTTCGTTCGTTCCGAGATCCTGGAAAAATATCTGGATACCCCCAACGAGGCAGAACGATATGCCCTCCTGCAACCAACGTTGATCCGATTGTTTTCCGGTTTCCAACAGGCGATCCCGGACTATTTCGAGGTGCGCCTGCTGATGCCTGACGGTTTCGAGGACACACGCGTCACCACCTCTGATCTCCCCAACCAGTCGGAGCAGGAGGGGAATACGCCGTGGTTTCACGTCTTGAGCAGCCAGCGCTCCGGACCGGTTCATCGGATGGAGCTTCATCCGGACAATGGGGCGTGGGTGGTGATGGCCGGCCAGCCGGTGCGTGTGGAACGTCACGTCGGGGGGGAGGGGGGGACACGTGGTTATCTGGCCGTGGGTATGTATCCAACCTTCCTGAAATTTTTGGCGGAGCGTCGGAAAGTGGGTGTGGATGGCGGATTTTTGTTTGCCGATGGCCTTGGAACGATCCGTTTTGCCTTCCAGAACGCCCTGGCGGGACACATGCTGCCGGCATCGATACCTTATTGCGCCCCTTCCGGGTGCCGGGAACAGGATGTGCCGAGCAGGATTGAGTTGCATGGCGCTCCCCATCTGGCCATTGCGCAGTCGCTTGAATCCGGGTTGCAGGTGGCGGTGGTGTTGCCGATGGAGGAACTCTACCGGGAGACCTGGCATCTGTTACAGGTGAACATTCTGGTAGGGGTTCTGGCGACCGTGATCATGGGTGTGGCGATGCTCATGGCCCTCAAGCGGATGGTGGTGGAGCCTTTGCGGCACCTGCAACGGGTCAGCGGTCGAATTGGGGGCGGAGATTTCACCACTCCGGTTCCCCCTCTTGGCGAGGATGAAATCGGTCAGGTGGCGTTCTCCATGGAAGGGATGCGTTTTCGTCTGTCGAGTCTCTATCGGGATTTGGCCGGAGCCCGTGATCAGGCGGAAAGTGCGAATCGGGCCAAGAGCGCTTTTCTGGCCAACATGAGTCACGAGTTGCGTACTCCGATGAATGCCATTCTGGCCATGAGTCAACTGCTGATGCATGGTGGCGGAATGACATCCCGGCAGCGTGAACTGCTTGGCAGGATTTTCGATTCGGCAAAGTCGCTGTTGCATCTGATCAATGATCTGTTCGACTTCTCCCGAATCGAGGCCAACCGGTTGGAATTGGAGCCGATTCAGTTTCGGTTGGAGGAGGTTTGGAAGGAGATTCGTCAACCCTTTGAACTCCGGGCTTTGGAAAAGGGGTTGGCGCTTACCTGGGTGTGCAGGGAAGGAACTCCGGAGCACCTGGTTGGCGATGTACGACGGGTGCGGCAGGTGCTTTTCAATCTGGTGGATAATGCCCTGAAATTTACCGAACGTGGTTTGGTGCGTGTTGAAGTGGGTCTGGCCGAACGCTTCGGAGACGAACTCATCCTGCGCTTTGACGTTCAGGACAGTGGACCGGGAATGGAACCCGGGCAGAGGGATCATTTGTTTGACCGCTTTACCCAAGGGGATGCCTCGGCTGCCCGTCGTCATGGAGGGACGGGGCTGGGGTTGGCGTTGAGTCGTTCCCTGGTGACCCTGCTGGGTGGAGAACTCGGGGTGGAAAGCCATCCCGGACAGGGGAGTCATTTCTGGTTTACGGTTCAGCTTCGGGAGGCTGAGGAGCAGGAGGACGTGGATACGGAGCTCATGGCGGTTGAAGCTGAACGGTTGCCCGTTCCTCGGGGAGTGGGAACCGGGCCAGGGGATTTGTCCGATCTCCCGTCAGGGGAGGAGGAGGTCTGCGTGTTGCTCAATGCCATGATCAGGCCGCTTCGGGATCGGCAGGCCAAAACATGTTTGGAGTTGTTGGCAAGGGTGGAAGCGCAGATTGCTGCGGATCAAATACGTGCGGAATTGGCGGAATTGGGTAAGGTGATTCGTCGCTATCGGTTGAAAGAGGCGGAGCAGATGGTGGAACATCTACTTAATCAAACAAAAGAGTTGAAATCGTGAACATTTTGCAATGTATTTTCGAGGGGGGTGATCCCGATCCGGACGATTTACGCGCATTGGCTGCGATTGCCCCCAATCTGGTGTTGGTGTTCGGGGGCGAGGGGGTGTTTTCGAATCCGGGTTTGCATGCGCTACTCAGAAAGGCGTTTCCTGAGGCCCATCTGGCAGGTTGTTCCACGGCTGGTGAGATTGCTGGGAATCAGGTGTTCGACGGATCTTGCGTGGTGACGGCCATCCGTTTCGAGGCGTCACCTCCGCGCGTTGCCAGTGGACGTATCCTCGCCATGGAGGATTCCGAACCCGCGGGAACGGAAATCGGACGTGCCTTGAATGCGGCAGATCTCAAGGGGGTGTTGCTGTTGAGCAAGGGGGTTGGGGTCAACGGAAGTGCTGTGATTCAAGGCATCACTCGTGCGTTGCCTCCTGGAGTGGTCATTACTGGCGGATTGGCCGGGGATGGGGGTGCCTTCCAGCGTACCCTGGTGCTCAATGATCATGGCGTGGACAATGCCGGCGTTGTTGGAATTGGTTTTTATGGAGCGGCGGTACGGATCGGCTACGGATTATATGGGGGCTGGGAGCCGTTCGGTCCGGTCCGTCGGGTCACCCGCAGCCAGGATAATCTTCTTTTTGAACTGGATGGGGAACCGGCCTTGAATGTTTATCAACGTTATCTCGGTGATTATGCCAAGGATCTGCCAGCCTCGGGACTGTTGTTCCCCTTTGAAATGTTGGACGGGGATCACTCGCGACTTGGATTGATTCGCACCATTCTAGGCATCAACGAGGCGGACGGCAGCCTGGTTCTGGCGGGTGATATCGATCCCAACGGCTTTTTGCGGCTGATGCACGCATCCACCGAAGCCCTGGTCAACGGCGCCGAGACCGCCGCCAAAACCACCCGACGCATGGTGGAGTCGTGCGGGGCGGGCTTGGCGGTACTGATCAGTTGTGTGGGACGTAAGCTGGTCATGGGGGATCATGTTGATGAGGAGGTGGAGGTGGTGGCCCAGGCTCTGGCTGGTGGAACCGTGATCACAGGTTTTTATTCCTACGGCGAAATCAGTCCCATCTCTGCTTCGACCGATTGCAAGCTGCATAACCAGACCATGACCATTACCTTTATCTCCGAGGTTCTTGGTTAGAGCCATGCATCGCTTGCTCGCACGACAGATCAAACGGGTTTTTGGTTTGACAGAAGAGGAATTCGTTCACGCCCTGGAGGAGCCCCGCCTGTCCGGGACAGAAGCTTCTTCACCGGCCATCGGTAGAATCCTGGCGGGTCTGAAGACATTCTGCGAGCGTGTGGATCAGAGCTACGAGCAGAGTGATCGTGATTTGGATCTGCGCAATCGCAGTCTGTTGTTAAGTTCCCGGGAATTGACGCGTTCAAATGAGCAATTGCGTGAGGAAGCCGCGCGGCGTCAGGCGGGGATCGATTCACTGCGTGCCACGGCCAATCGGTTGTTGACCCTTTCCGGTCAGGCGGAACTGGGGGATAACGATACGGGTCTGGAACAGCTGACCCTGCAAATGGCCTCCCTGGTGGAGGATTATCTTCAGACCCAGACCAATCTGCATACAGCCAATGTACAACTGGCCCAGCAGAAATTCGCTTTGGACCAGCACGCCATTGTCAGTATCACCGATATCCGGGGCCGGATACTTTACGCCAATGACAAGTTCTGCCAGATCAGCGGTTATCCGCGTGAAATGCTGCTGGGCGCGGATCATCGTATTGTCAATTCGGGTTACCACTCCAGGGAGTTCTTCGCCCATATGTGGGAGACCATCGCCTCGGGCAAAGTGTGGGAGGGGGCGATCCGCAATCGTGCCCGCAATGGCGATATCTACTGGGTCGAAGCCACGATCGTGCCATTTCTCGACGAGCAGGGACGACCCGTACAGTATGTCGCCATCCGTACCGACATCACGGACCAGAAGGTCATGGAGGAGCAGTTGCGCTCCAGCCGCAAGTTTCTGGAAAGCTTGACCGAATCCATGGGTGAGGGGGTCTATGCCCTCGACTCCCTGGGCGTCTGCACCTTTATCAACCGTGAGGCGGAAAAACTCCTTGGCTGGAGTCGCGAGGAGATATTGGGCAGTCATTTTTACGATACGGTCCATTTTCATCGTGTGGACGGGCAACCCCTGCCGGCGCATGAGTGTCCGATGTGGTCGCATACCTGTGTTGGGGAGAGTTTCCGCTCCGAAGCCGAGTATTTCACCCACAAATCGGGCCGGGTTTTTCCCATCGATATCGTGGCCGTGCCGTTGCAGCAGGATGGGCGGATTGTCGGTTCCGTGGGGGTGTTCCAGGATATCAGCGTTCGCAAGACCGTGGAGGAGCAACTTAAGAGCGCCATGCGTTCTGCCGAGGCGGCCAGCCGTGCGAAAAGCGATTTCCTGGCCAACATGAGCCACGAGATCCGTACCCCCATGAATGCCATTATTGGCATGAGCCATCTGGCTTTGGGTACGGAACTCAATCCCAGGCAGCGCGATTATGTGGTCAAGATCCATACCGCGTCCAAGGCGTTGTTGCGCATCCTCAACGATATCCTGGATTTTTCCAAGATCGAAGCGGGACGGCTTGAATTGGAGGATGTGGTCTTCAGCATCGACGAGGTTATGGAAACCGTCACCATGCTGGTCGCTCCCAGGGCGCACGAAAAAGGATTGGAACTGCTCTGCTCGCGCGGTTCGGGGGTGCCGGGGCAGGTGCGCGGGGATCCTTTGAGGTTGCAGCAGGTGCTGTTAAACCTGATGGGCAATGCCATCAAGTTTACCGTCGCGGGCGAGGTGGAATTGCGGGTCGAAGTGGTGGCACGTCGGGAGCGGCAGGTGGAGTTGCGGTTCAGGGTGCGGGATACGGGGATTGGCGTGCGTCCAGAGCAGGTGGAACATCTGTTTGAATCCTTCACCCAGGCCGACAGTTCAACGACCCGGCAGTTTGGCGGCACCGGACTGGGATTGGCCATCAGCCGGCGGTTGGTGGAACTGATGGGGGGTGGGATCACGGCCATGGGTTCGCCGGGGGGGGGCAGTGAATTTCTCTTTACCGTTCTCCTGGGGCTCATGGAAGAGGAACGCGATGATTTTCAGACTTCGCCAGAACTGCGTGGTTTGAGGGTTGGGGTGCTTGTCGATAATTTGCGTGGCCGGGAGATCCTGCTGGAACTACTGCATTCGCTCACTTTTCGTGTATGCGCGTTGCGCCGGGAGATGGATGGGGAAGTGGAATGGTTGGAGTTTCCTGATTTCGTGGTGGTGGATGCCCATCACGCCGGGGGGGATGCCCTGGTATGGTTGCGCGGTATGAGGGAGCGCCCGGGTCAGGGCGATCTGCCAGCCGTGGTGCTCTGTCCGCAACCGGAAATGGGCCAGCTCCAGGAGTGGTACGGAGGACTGCCACATACCCGTCTCCTGGCCAAACCGGTCACCGCCTCCCAGTTTTTCGATGCCGTGGCCGAACTTTTTGGTGCCGATGCCACCCGCAGGATGCGCCAGAAAGTCAAGGAGGCGACCGGTGCCGTCGGCTTCAGGGAACTTTCCGGACGACGGGTGCTCCTGACGGAAGACAATGTGGTCAATCAGCAGGTCGCGGTTGATTTGCTGGAGCTGGCAGGGATCGTGGTCGAAGTGGCCGGGCACGGTGCGGACGCTCTGGAGATGCTGCGCAGTCATCATTATGATGCGGTTCTGATGGATGTTCAGATGCCGGTGATGGATGGGTATGAGGCGACCCGGCGCATCCGCACCGAACTCGGTTTGGATGTGCCGGTCATCGCCATGACCGCCAATGCCATGGTGGGGGATCGGGAGAAGAGCCTTTTGGCGGGCATGAATGATCATGTGGCCAAGCCCATCGATCCGCAGCATCTTTACCGTACCCTTTATCGATGGCTGGTCCCCGATGCGGGGAGTGTATCCGCGATGAGTACGGGAAAAGAGAGCGTTTCCCCTGCCGAAGACTTGCCGATGCCTCCTGGAATTCCTGGAATCGATCTGGAGGCGGCGTTACGGCATTGTGCTGGCAGTCGCAGCCTGTTATGGCGTTTGCTTCGACGCTTTGCGGTGGATCAGACCGGGGTGATTGAACGGTTACGGGCGCTTTGGGAGCGGAAAGCGTCTGGGGAGGCAGTCCGTCTGGCACATACCCTCAAGGGGCTGGCCGGGAGTCTCGGGGCCGGGTCTTTGAGCGATGCGGCGTGGAATCTGGAGCAGGGTTTGGTCACTTCGCCAGAGCGCGTTGTTGCGTTGATCGCCGAAGTTGAAGCGCGGTTGCAACCGATTTTAACCGCGCTTTCCACCCTGCCCGCGTCTGAGTCAAAGGCGAAGGATGCCGTGTCGCTTTCGGCAGCGCATTTGGAGGAGCTGCTGGCTGCGCTACGGGAGCCGTTGCGTGCGCGACAACCGAAGCTTTGTCAGGGAGTGCTTGATCAACTGGATCGGGCGACGTTGCCTTCCCGGATCCGCGATTTGGTGAACGGGTTGATTTCCCTGGTTCGCAAATATCGTTTCCGTGAAGCGGAGCAGGCATTGAATGAGCTGATCGCTTCCTTATCCGACGCCTCCAAGTGACTGGGGATCCGTCATAACCGTTGCCAATGGGAGCACTGCATGTCCGATGAACCCATGTCCAGGATTTTCGTGGTGGATGACACGGAGACCAACATTGATATCCTGCTGGAAACTTTGGGAGCGCGTTACGATGTGAGTGTGGCCCTGGATGGGCAGACTGCCCTGGAAGATATCCCGGACCGGCAGCCGGATTTGATCCTGCTGGATGTGATGATGCCGGAGATGGATGGTTACGAAGTATGTCGGCGGCTGAAACAGGATCCACGTACCCGAGCGATTCCAGTGATCTTTGTCACCGCAAGGCAGGAGTCCGAGGATGAGACCTTTGGTTTGGGACTTGGTGCTGTAGATTACATTACCAAGCCTTTCAGTCCGGCGGTGGTGTTGGCCCGGGTGCGCACCCATCTGCAACTGGAGCATGCCCGGCGTGATCTGGCGCATAGCAACGAGATCCTGGAAGATCGTGTCCGGCAGCGCACTGCGGAACTGTCTGCAAAAAATGTCGAACTGGAAGAGACGCGCCTGGAGATCATCCGCCGTCTGGGGCGGGCGGCCGAGTATAAAGATAATGAAACCGGATTGCATGTCATCCGCATGAGTCACTATTCACGTTTGTTGGCTCTGGCCTACGGCATGGAGGAGAAACGTGCCGAGATTTTGTTTCAGGCCGCTCCCATGCACGATATCGGCAAAATTGGTATTCCGGACCTGATTCTGCTCAAACCTGCGCATCTGACCGACGATGAGTGGAAAGTGATGCGTGGTCATCCGGGGATTGGGGCCGGGATCATCGGAAAGCAGCGTTCCTTACTCCTGGAGACCGCGCGCATTGTGGCCCTGACCCACCATGAGAAGTGGGATGGGACAGGTTATCCTCGGGGGTTGAAGGGGCATGACATTCCAATCGAGGGACGGATCGTAGCCGTCGCTGATGTCTTTGATGCCCTGACGACAAGGCGCCCTTACAAAGATGCCTGGCCCATCGACAAGGCGGTCGCCATGTTGCAGGAGGGGGCAGGGTCTCATTTCGATCCGGCGCTCGTGCCGCTCTTCATTTCGATTTTGCCTGCCATCCTGGAAGTTCGGGAAAGCTGGAAGGAACATGAAGAGGAAGTCGTTGTGACGGAGTTCCGCTAGGTGACGTCATTTCTGGCTTCCATCCTTTGTTAAACCGAAGTTCCGTTGCTTGAGACATGATAATAGGATTAAGAAGGCTCTTCCAGCGTCAAATGTGGGTAAATACATCGTTTTACTGCAATATGATGATTTTAAATTAATTATTGAAAGGAAAAAGGGGGCTTGAGGGATTGCCCCCTTTTTCCTTTCAATAATTTTTTGAGTGTCAATAATCCCTGATCAATGAATGTGATAAAGTAGAAAAAGTGACTGTTTTGCAATGGTTCACAATTCAACCACATCTAACGCTAGAAGAGCCATTAAGAATGGTAACCCTCACTGAAATATATAAAAACATTTAATATCAACCAAATACGAAAAAATGCATCAAAAAATCCGACTGGATCTGGCCATCCCATGTTAAACATGGGTTAACCATTGGAAGCATTTAGTTATTTAAGCGCCGAAAACCGCCGGGAGGGGTGGTCTTTTTTGCGGAGAAAACTTTGTCAATTCAAAGTGGTGGACCGAGTGAACCTTGTTTCAAACGATTCTCCGTTTTGGTTGCGACGAAGCGGGGAGAAATTCCGAATCCGCTTCGGTGGCGAATGGGAGTTGAAAAGGTTGCTATATGATTGTAAAAAAACAATTTTCTTATGCACCCCTGTACACGGGAAGGAAAAGTTCGTTTTGGGTATTGATCGGATACCGAAAGAATTCGCCGAAAATTTCCTTGGTCACATGACACTTTATCCGAGAAAACTTCATCCAAGGACTGGGCATCGAAGATGCGAAGGCTCCATTCCTCCAAGTCGGACAGGTCTGCTTTGGCAATCTTTTGGCTGGCCCAATCGGGTACGGTGCCAAAGCGGCGTTGCAAAAGGCGCGTCAGGCATTTACCTGCGAAAAGCGGCCTGAATTCGTACCAATTTTGATTTTCAAAGAACCATCCGAGAGAAGGTGGTTCCGACGGCCAGTGTCCGGAATCCGAGATTTTGGCATAGGGCCACGCGGAAACAGTTCCTCCTCGCCCCGATTGTCCTGAATTTCACCATCCACGTCCACTGAAATTTTTCAAAATTGGCTCCTATCGCGTCTAAAATCTGGTCGGATGAAGCAATCGGGAGGGACACACCTCCCCCGTCTCTTCGGTCGGGCTCTCCGCGTAGACAATTTCCACCATGGTTACATCGTCATGTGCATCGGCTCCACCCCGGAACGCCTCCAACGCCGCATCAAAAGTGGAAATCACCAATCCGGAAGCGGAGTGTTCTTCCAAATAGCGAATCAGGCGCCTCTCACCAAATTCTTCCCCCCCCTCCGAACGCGTCTCCACACAACCATCGGAGAAAAGATAAAGCCGATCCCCCGCCAACAAGGGATATCGCTCACCAGGGTTGCCATCACCCAACCGCTCACTGATCCCCATGGGCGGAAGCATTGAGGAAAAGATTCGCACGACCACCCCGGACCGCATCTGCACGACAGGTGGGAACCCGGCGTTCCATATCGTCACCACACCCCCCTGCCAATCCAACTCCACAAAAGCACACGCCAAAAACATGTTCACCGGGAGCCTCTGGATAATGGTCACATTCATCTTCTGGATGATGCGCCACAACGGAAGGTTCCTGCGCGTCAAACGATAGAACAGATCGGCCACCAAAGGACCACATATGGCCGCAGCCAAGCCGTGCCCGGTGAAATCACCCACCAGGAGATATTGGACACCATCCAATCGGCGCGCGGAGAGTACAATATCACCATTGGCTTTCTCGACAGCGGTCATCAAAACGCGCAATCCACGGGAATCAAACTGCTTGTCTTGACGCATTCCAAGAATGACCCGCTCCACATCCTCTCGATCCCGGGCCAGTCGGTTGGCCATCTCGGAACGTTGAAGCCAAGCCGCTATTCGCGCCTTCAGAATGACTGGGCTCGGTGGTTTCGTTACAAAATCATCACCGCCACATTCCAGGCAGTGGGCCAATTCCAGATCGCTGTCAACCGCAGTCAGGAACACCACCGGAACAAACTGGTCCTTTTGCATCTCAAACTTGATCCGCCGGGTCGTCTGATACCCGTCGAGTTCCGGCATGGTGATGTCCATCAAAATCAAATCGCAATGCCCGTATTCCAGAAAGTTCAATGCTTCACGACCGTTCCCCGCCAGAACCACGTCATACCCCTCCTGGAGCAACAACTCCTCCACAAACGCTTGCATCACCGGATCATCATCCACAATCAAAATGGTAGCCATGGCGCACCTGGTCCAGGTTGGGAAGTGCTAATGGTCAAACGGGGTCGGAAAAAGCTTCCTTGATTTTCAGGACCTCCGGCATGACCGCATGAAACACATGGACAACCGCAGGATCAAACATGCTCCCCGAATTGCGGTCAATCTCATCCACTGCCGCCTCCACACTCCAGGGCAGTTTGTAGGGGCGTCTGGACGTCAGCGCATCAAATACGTCCGCCAGGCTGCAAATACGGCCCATGAGCGGAATATCCCCCTGGGCCAAACCGTTGGGATAACCCGCCCCATCCCAGCGTTCGTGATGGGTCAGGGCGATGGTATGGGCGGTACGCAACAACAGCGATGGTTCCTGATCCAACAATTTGGCCCCAAGGGTGGTATGGGTTTTCATGATGGAGAATTCTTCGGCGGTCAACTTGCCCGGTTTCAACAGGATACGATCAGGGATCCCGATCTTTCCCACATCGTGCATGGGGGCTGCGTGCAGCAACAACTCCTGCTTCTGGGTCGAAAAGCCCATGCCTTCTCCCATCAGCGCCGCATAATAGCTCATGCGCTGGATGTGAAAACCGGTTTCATTGTCGCGATATTCAGCCGCCTGCCCCAGTCGACGAATGATCTCGATCCGCGTCTGCAACAACTCCGACTCCCGGTCAGCCAGGTTCTGGGCCGTTCGTGCACTGCGCAGAATATACCGCACCCGGTGCCCCAAAAGGTTCCAGTTGATGGGCTTGGTGATAAAATCGGTCGCCCCATACCGATAGGCGCGCTCAATGGAAGCTTCATCTTCCAGGGAGGTCGCCATCACGATGGGCAGATGCTTGAATTCCTCCCGACGACGCACCCGTTCGCAAAAGGCAAACCCATCCATCCCGGGCATGACGACATCGGAAATCACCAGGTCGGGACACTCTCGCTGCACCAAATCCCAGGCATCGGCGCCATCCTTCGCCTCCATGACGCGAAAACAACTTTGCTCCAGAGTTTCCCGCATGGGCAAACGCTGCAACAGTTCGTCGTCAACAATCAAAATCAGCCCGGATACCTGCCCTTCCTGCAAGTCACTCATGCAAATCACCTGTCAGCTGGGTATCAATTAAAGCCTTCAATGCCTGCTCGGCCAACGCAAAGGCGCTTTCCGTTCGTTGAAAATAATGGCTGACCTGGGCCAGGTCGGTATGGTTCGCCTCCATGATGCGGCCCAGCTCCGCCAAATGGATCACCCCCATCGTCAGACTGGATGACTTCAGGGTGTGTACCACCACACGTATTGATTCATGATCCTTGTTTTTCAGTGCATTCCCCAAATTCCCCAACAATTCCGGAGTCCGTTCCAGGTAACTGTTCACCATCCTGGCAAACAAGGTGTTATCCCCTTTTTTTCCCAGGTCCCGAATCCGTCCCAACGCCACATGATCCAACACCGGCCCCATGGACCCTGCAGACGGAAAGGCTGGGTGCTCCCCGGTCCGGAGGCATTCCGACAAGGCGGGTGATTCCCCAGGCCGGCTGGATGGAAACAAAACACCCCCGCCATCCTGAACCGGATGATCCCTGGATGCGCCTGTGGCACATTGCATGGATGGGGGCGAATCCCCCTCGACTCCCTGTACGGGATGATCACTGTCGGGACGAACCGGGTCCTTGCAGCGTTCGGTGGACAAGTCACCTTGAACATCCTGAACCGGGAAATCCTTCCCCCCCACCCGGGGCAGCCAACGGGACAAAGTCCTGCCGAAAGCATTTTGATTGAACGGCTTGAGCAAGAAATCATCCATCCCCGCCGCCAAGCATTGTTGCCGACTCTCGGTCAGAACGTGAGCGGTCAGGGCGATAATGGGAACACGATGCCTCCCGGTTTGACGCTCCCACTGTCGCAATCGCCGTGTGGTCTCAAAACCATCCAGAATCGGCATCTCACAATCCATGAAGATCATGTCATACGACTCGGAACCCTCTTGAACCATGTTCAAAGCCCTTTGGCCATTCTCGACAACGGTCACCCGGCAACCGAACAGCTCCAAGGTCGCCACCGCAACCTCCTGGTTGATCTGGTTGTCCTCCACTAACAAAACATGACCCTCACAATGCAGGACATCAGGGTCGATGGACTGGGGATCATGGCGGAAAGACGAAACATCCACACAATCCCCGGGACGTTGCTTGCCAAAACGTGCGGTGAACCAAAAGGTTGATCCCCGACCGGGCTCACTGTCCACCCACAACTCCCCGTCCATGCGATGCACCAACTGTCGCGCGATGGCCAGCCCCAACCCGGTCCCGCCATAACGTCGCGCCATCGAGGTTTCGGCCTGCGTAAAATGTTGAAATATCCGGTTCATGTATTCCGGAGGAATGCCGATCCCCGTGTCCGTTACCTGAAAACGCAGCAGGACATCCGCTTCGCGATCCTCCTCGACCATGACCGCCAAACCAATCCGTCCCCTTTCGGTGAATTTGACCGCATTGCCCAACAGATTGAAAAGTACCTGATTCAGCCGGTACGGATCTCCCAGGAGATGGGTCGGCAAACCGTCCACCATCGTCCAATGAAACTCCAGGTTTTGCTGCCTGGCCCGGGGTACGAACAGTTCGCAGATGTCATGAATGACCCCGAGCAGGTCGAAACCTACGATTTCCAAGTACAACTCACCGGATTCGATCCTGGCGAAATCCAGAATATCGTTGATGATGCGCAGCAGCGTTCTCCCGGAACGATGAATGGTCGTCACATAATGACGTTGCTTTTCCGTAAGTTGTGATTTCAGGATCAGATCGGCCATTCCCAACACCCCATTCATGGGGGTGCGGATCTCATGACTCATCGTGACCAGAAAGGTCTGCCTGGCCTTCGCCGCCGACTCAGCTGCCTTCAGGGCTTTTTCCAGATCCCTGGTCCGCTGCCGCACGATCTCCTCCAAATGGTCCTGATAACGACTCAAAGTCTGCTCTGCTTCCTTGCGCTCCGTGATATCCTTGTACAGTCCAATCCATACCTCACCATGTCGGGGATGCGTCATGGCAGACTGGGTCAACTGGCACCAGAACGACGCGCCATCCTTTCTGATATTCCGGACTTCCCCTTTCCAAACCCCTTTGCGATGCAAATGCCGGCCTATGTCAGCAACGATGCCTTCCTGTGATGCGCCGGGGGAGGTATCAAAAAGGGTGACCATGGGACGACCGATGATTTCACCATGATCATAGGCGTACATGGCTTCAAAGCCCCGGTTCACATAGACGATGTTGCCATCAGCGGCCCGCACCAGGCATATCCCTTCCGCCATATGCTCCAATATTCCGGCCTTTAAACCAATATCATCTTCGTGGGTGCTGCGGTCATCAATCCGCAAAAAATCGTATCGTTCCGGAATCACTGGATCAATGGCGCCAAACCTGGCCACGATGGCAAATTGGCCTGCCGCATCACACCGGGTCAGGAAGGTATTCACGCGGGCATGATGCGTTGCCGGGTCCATGGTGACCAGCCCCTGGGGACCGGTCACTTCAACAGCCTCCAAGGCATCGATCACCGCCTCCCGATCCAACGTCCCGGCCCCATTCACCGCCTGCGCAAACGCTTTGACGCAAACATAGGCCCCCTCACCAAAGTTGGTCAGCACCCCATTGCCCTGCGGCCACAGTCCGGTCACCCCCGGCATGGTGCGCAAACGATCGAGGACACGTCGATTATCGTCGGTGTCCACGGTCATGAAATAGGTATTGCTTGAATAATAACCGGCCCGAACCTCCGGCGGCAGATGGCCGGCCATCACCTCATCGAAGTGACCCATCACCACCGCCATCCGATCTTTCAGGCCCTTCCGGGCGAAGTGGGTCAGCAGCGTCACCTGATCGGTACCCGCGAAATAGGGTACGAACACATCTGCCCGGGCGCAGACCAGCTGGTCCAGCAGGCGATGGATCTCCGCGTCCGTGACACCCAGGGGGTAATAGTCCTCGCCGACCACCTCCCCCCCCGCATGATGCAAGGTCTCTTTCGCCGCATCGATGGAGCCACGTGGCCACTCATAATTGTTTCCGGCAAAAAACATCCTGGGGCCGAACCGCTCCCGCATGTACGGTATCATCTTCGCGATCTGTTGGTTGGGCAGGGCTGCGAAATGAAAAAAATACCGACTGCGTATGCTCCCCTCGTAGAACGAAAAATTCAGCATGGGAATTTTTTTCGATTCAGCCACCCGATGGGTCACGGCGATGCGGGCGCTGGACAACAGGTTGCCGATGATGGCCAGACACCCGTGATGGTCAACAAGTTTTTGCGCTGCCACAACGGCACTCGCCGGCAGACTGCCATCATCCTCAACAACCAGTCGCAATGGCCTGCCCAATACACCGCCGCGCTCGTTGACCTCCATGGCGGCCAACTGCCCGGCCCGGATGATTTCGGCACCGTAGATATGCGCCATTCCCGTCATGGGCGGCATGAGGCCCAGCAACACCGGACCGTCTGCATTCTTGAAACTCATGTCACACCGTCTCCGATTTGCAGAGAGAGGAAGGCATTCAATTCGGTCTTGACTTGCGCAAAAGCCTCATCACACAACCCCAGGCAATGCCGTACCCGATCTTTGTCGGTGGAGCCCGCCTCCATGAGCCGTCCCAGCTCTGCCAGACGCACAGCCCCCAAGGTCAGGCTGGATGATTTCAAGGTATGCGCCGCCACCCGTACCCCCTCATGATCTTCGCTTTCCAGGGCCGATTCCAATTCGGCGAGCAATTCCGTTGTCCGGGTAAAATAATGTTCCAACATGGCACCCAGCAAACGAACATTCCCCTTGCGCTCCAACCGGAGCAATGAGTCCAAGGCAGCCCGGTCCAGAATGGTCGCGGAAACCTCCCCCAAGCCACCCGACTGTGGTCCGGCGGGGATTTCCATCTCATCGGGCCGCTGATTCACGGCATTCTGATCCCGGGTTTCAAAGCCCGGATTCCCGGGCTCCAGCAAACCGATACAAGACTGATGACCGGGTTGGTCACCGTTCACCAATGGCAACCAGCGCTGCAATACCTCGGCCAAATCGGCAAATCTGAACGGCTTGCTCAAGAAGTCATCCATCCCGGCTTCCAGGCATTGTTCCCGGCTTTCCTGCAACACATGCGCCGTCAGGGCAATGATGGGTACGCGCGGCACATGGTTCTGCTGCTCCCACTGGCGAAGACGCCTGGCGGTTTCAAAACCATCCAACACCGACATCTCGCAATCCATGAGGATGGCGTCCGGGGGGGATTGGGCATTCAGCACCAAGCTCAATGCCTTCAAACCATCGTCAACAGCCGTCACCTGGCATCCAAACAGCTCCAAAGTCGCAACCACCACCTCCCGATTGACATAGTTGTCCTCGACGACCAGAACCCGCCCTTCAAAACGCCGGTCATCCGACGTGGAGTCGGTCTGCACCCTTCGCCAGGGGTTGATTTTTCGTTGGTCCCCCGCCTGGGTTTTGCCGAACCGGAGCACAAACCAGAACGTCGATCCCTTTCCTGGCGCACTCTCCATATCCAACGTGCCATCCATGATCCGGACCAACTCCCGGGTAATGGACAATCCCAACCCGGTCCCGCCAAAACGTCTTGTTACCGAGGAATCTTCCTGGGTGAATTTATTGAACACCCGACCTTGATTCTCAGCAGAAATGCCGATGCCGGTGTCACTGACTGTAAAGCGCAACATCACATCGTCATCCCGCGATTCGACCACCTGGACAGCCAAGGAAACCCTGCCATGTTGCGTGAACTTGATGGCATTACCCAGCAGGTTGAACAGGATTTGGTTGAGGCGATAGGGATCACCCAACACATGGGTGGGCACATCGTTGGCAACCTGACTGGAAAATGTCAAACCCTTCGACCGGGCCATGTCTGCAAACATGCTGTGCAAATCCTGAACAACCTCACCCAGATCAAAAGAGCACAATTCCATCTCCAGGCGTCCCGCCTGAATCTTGGAGAGGTCCAGAATATCATTGATGATGCGCAACAACAGTCGCCCGGAACGATGGATGGTATGAATATAATGGTATTGCTGTGATGTCAGGGGGGTTCTGAGGAGCAGATCGGCCATGCCCAGGACCCCATTCATGGGGGTACGGATTTCATGACTCATGAAGGCCAGAAAATCGCTTTTGGCCTTGTTGGCCAACTCCGCCGACTCCTTGGCATCCCGCAAGGATCTTTCCATCTCCTTGTATTCCGTAACATCCTGGCAAACGCCGAAAACATCATTGCCAGCATGTGGGTGGCCATTGCCCGGCCCCCCCTGGAAGTGAACGTGGCGCAGGGGTTGGCCCGGCGATGCCATACGCACCACCACATTGAAGGGCACACCGCGGCTGACATTCTGCAATGCCTGATCGAACAACGGCCAATCCTCCTCATGCAGGAGGTCCTGGTATTCCGCATATTCGTAAGGGAGCTTTTTCGGGTCGCAGCCCAGTATGGCAAACATCTCAGCAGACCAAAGAAACTGCTTCCTGACGGGACTGTAGCTCCAATGCCCCAGTCTGGCCATTTTTTTGGCCATTTCCAGGGTTATCTTGCTTTCCTGGAGTTCATTGATTGTCCGGTTCATTATTACGATGATTGGATTGCTCACCCAATAAAACAGGATCAGGCCCACACCGACAATGACCACTCCCCACACCAGGGCGATAGCGATAGCCCGGATGAATGGCTTCCGCACTTCCGACAAGTGCATTTTGGCAACGACTCCGGCGTTGATGTCCCTCAGGGGGGCGTACGCCGCCAACACCACCTCACCCTGATAGTCCAAGCCCACCATACTGCCAGTCAGTCCCGAAAGCGCCCGGCGCATGGGTTCTGCCAATGACGTATCTGAGGGCAGCATGCGGGTTCCTGCTCCATTGCTGTCCCGACCGCTCATGATGAATGACAGTTTGTCCCCCTGGCGCAGGGCCACGACGATCTCGCCTGTCTCACCAAATCCACGATCCGCATGATGAATGCGCTTGAGGTGCTTGATGGTCATCTGGAATTGGTCATCCTTGTGGGCGCGGACAATCGTACCCAACATCTTCGAAGGAACGGAGGCCAACGCCCGGCTCAAAAGGCGATCTTGCCGAAACTGCCCACTCAAAACTCGAACCTGGGTATCAACGAAATCACGGAGAAGTGCTTCATGGCGCTCAAACGCCGCTTGATAGAGCGAGATCAGGGCGATGGCACAGACGGCGGCAGCTACGGTTGTCATGATGACCACCAGGGAAATAATCCTTGTTTTCATCTTCTGACGCTTACTCCCTAACGTATGCAGAATTCACCAAGAGAGCATAACAAAACATCAGGTTCCTGGCAATAAGAGGATATCCGGTTTATGGCTTGCGTTAATCATTTTCAGTCTGCATCATGCTTCGACCAGGCAAGCCAATTCCGGGGCCAATTCCGCAATTCCGGGGGCAATTCCGGGGGCAATTCCGGGAACAGTATATCCATTTCCGTGGCCGTTGACCATCAGGCTGGCGATTGCAAAACGCTCTTCGCTCTTGTCACCTTCGCGGTGGGAAAAGTAGTTGTTGCTGCCGATAAAATAAGTGACGTGACCGTCTTTTCTGAGAATGCTCAGGCTTGCATCGATCTTCTCAGCGCCTTCGGGGAATCCAGGTGAAAATGGCTGACGCATCTCCGCTCGCTCCCCAGGCTTGACCGTTGGTAGTCACCACAGAGAGGTTACCACTGAAACCAGCGAATCAAAGTGCCGTTATTAATTCCGGTTAATTGGTGGAAATACCGTCCGGGATCAGGAAGTCTGAGAATAGGAAAAGGCGGAAAGGAGCATGAGGGAAAAGCGAAGGTGCTGGGCGTTGACATTGATCGGGCCTTTTTCGATTCCATCCTTGGAATCAGCCCAATCCACCCACTTTGAAGAATGCCAAAATCAAGACGAAAAAGTATGGGCTGCCCTGATCGGGAAGTCCCATGTCTTGGTGCAATGGGATCCAGAGAAAAATTTGTCTGGACACCGGCGATATTTTAAGGCGATACGGATAGGGTTGCGTTCCAAGGCTCTTCGTGACTACGTCGATGCGATAAGGGCCATTGAAGATCAAACGTCGTTGATCGAAAAAATTCTGAGATCGAGTGATCAAGAGGAACGCGTGGTGCTTTTTCCGTCTGAGATGCCTTATCCGGTTTCAGAGGGCGTTCGGGATGGGCTGCGGATGTTGGCCGGTGTCCTTATGGCAAGATGACACCAATCAAGCCTTCATGTTTGTCCGTGAATCATGCGCAACAATTCTTCCATGGACAATTTGCCGCTCATGTCAGCATCTTCCAGAAGACCATCCGCAAGATCGCGCTTGTGCCGATGCAGTTCCACGATTTTTTCCTCGATGGTGCCCCGGGTGACCAAACGGTAGATCGTTACTGGACGCAGTTGGCCGATGCGATGAATTCGATCCGAGGCCTGGTCCTCTACCGCCGGGTTCCACCACGGATCCATGTGAATGACATAATCGGCCGCCGTCAGATTGATGCCCATGCCGCCGGCCTTCAGGCTGATGAGAAACAGATCGCCTGCACCGGATTGAAAGGCATCCACACGGCGTTGCCGTTCCCTGGCCGGCGTGCTGCCATCCAGATACTGATAGGCAACCCGTTTTTCGTCCAATAAGGTGCGCATAATGGCGAGGTGATCCACAAACTGGCTGAAAACCAGCGCCTTGTGTCGGTTCTCCAGCAACTCTTCCACCACCTCCCAGAAAAGAGTCAACTTGCTACTCTCGATGGGGCTGTCGGGCAGGACCAGGCGGCTGTTACAACAGGCACGGCGCAGGCGCATGATCTCGGCCAGGATCCGAAACCGTTTCTGTTCCACGGGAACATCCAGACTTTCGATCTGTTCGATGGCTTTGCGGCGCAGGGTTTCGTAAAAAGCGGTCTCCTCCGGACTCATTTCGACGTTCAGGGTGACCTCGGTACGTGGCGGCAGTTCCTCAAGAACCTGGTTCTTGGTGCGCCGCAACAGAAAAGGCTGGATCAGTTTGCGCAATCTTTTCTGGGCGTTTTTGTCCCCCTGGCGTTCAATGGGCGCGGCGAACCGTTCGTTGAACACCTCCAGTCGTCCAAGAAGCCCGGGATTGATGAACTGAAACAGATTCCAAAGTTCTCCGAGATGGTTTTCCATCGGCGTGCCGGTAGTGAGCAACCGGAATGATCCGTTCAGTGCCATGGCTGCCTGCGAGCGCTTGGTGAGCCGGTTCTTGATGGCCTGCGCCTCGTCGAGAACGATGACATTCCAACGCACTGCCGCCAGCATCTCCGCTTCCATCTGGAGCAGGCCATAGCTGCAAACCACCACATCAAAGGGTTGCAGCGCATTCAGGGTTGGCTGCCTTGGAGCCTGGCCGAACAGGATGCCGTTCAGAGTGGGCGCAAAACGGCTGATCTCCGCCAGCCAGTTCGAGCCTACGGAGGTCGGCGCCACCACCAACGATGGCCCTTCCCGGGCTCGATAAAGAAGAAGGGTCAAGGCTTGAAGGGTCTTGCCCAACCCCATGTCGTCCGCGAGACAAGCTCCGACACCCCGGGCTGCCAGTCTGGCGAGCCACCGAAACCCACTCACCTGATAATCGCGCAACGCCGCCTGCAACGTGGAAGGAATCTCCGGGTCAACGTTCAGAGCGCGGTCGAGCTTTTTGAGATGGGCTTTCCAATGGTTGTCCGCATCAATTTTTTCGACATCAGCGAGCAATTCCTGAAAGATCTGCCCGGCAAGTGGGTGAAAACGTCGTCCTTTGGCCCCTTTTTCAGAAAAGTCGTTGATTTCCGCCAACTGTCGGCGGAAGAGTTCCGTCAACGCCAGAAAGCGGCCTTCGCCGAGAGGGATGAAGCGGCTGTCCCTGTCCCGCGCCAGATCCAGCAATTGGGCCATGTCCATGACCAAACCCTCATCCAGCGTAAGTTCTCCAGTCAGTGAAAACCAGTCCTGATCACGTTGGATCCGAACCCGCATGCCATCCATGGCCACTGGCTGACTGACCCGCAGTTTTTCTCCCTCCGGCCAGGCAACCACGGCTTGGTCGGATACGGTTTTCAATTCCAGGAGCAGCTCCAGGCACGATTCAGGGTCCCCGAGAATCCAATCGGTACAGTCTTCACCCGGAAAAAGGGCGGAACATTTCGTCATCACGGTATTGGCGCGCGTCAGTTCATCTTTAAGATTTCTTTGCGTCTGCATCCGGGTACCGTTCACCTCGGCAATGAGGACATTTCCACCTTTTCCAGGCTGGAAATAAGGCCCTTCACCTGAAAATGGTCGGACCAGAAGTTTCACTCTGAGTCCATCGTCGTAAGGCATCAAATGTATGTGCGGGGTGGAATCGGATGGGACCTCATTGATATTTGCAACACTGCCACCGATGCCGGAATGGATGGTGACCAGGGGAGAAATGGCCTGCATCGCCTGCATCACCTGGTTGTTGACCGTGGATGGAACGCGAAGTCCTTTGGGGCCGAGAATCTGCGCTATTTTCCGGTGCGCTGCCGTGACCTCAACCACTTTGCAGCGCGTGGGGGTTTCTTGAATGACGATGACACCTTCATTTTCTGCCACCTCGGCAAAACGGATGCTGACCTGGCCGCCCTTTTGTTCGACCAGCAGTTCCGGTTCCGCTTTTACGATCTCGATGTTGGTATCGGGGTGGTCTTCCAGGAATACCAATGGGTGCCCCACCATGGCCAGAATGGCTTTTTGCCAGATGAATTCGTAATGCACTCCGTTATAGTAGTTGCTGTAACCGGTGATGGCAGAGGAGATTTTCCGGTCCTGTGCCGTCAGAAAATCCAGCTTTCCGGTATTGCGGACAAGCCGTTTCAAGGGAATGGGCCGTCCTTTGGACCAGACCCCTTTGGCGGAACGGATCTGCTCCAGGGGTTGAATATTCATCACGATATTGCCAAACAGGTTGATCATCCATGCCAGCCGACGCTCCGTGTTGCTATTGGTGGTGGTTTTGCCCGTGCCGACGGCACCCATGTCGATCAGCGCCTTCAAGGCACGCTCCCAGGATTCTTCCCGGGCGACAATGGGTAACAGGCGATGCATGCCCGTTTCCCGTTGGACCCTGGCGGCATATTCGGCATGATCCAACGCATTCGGGTCCATGGCGGCCATGAGACCTGCAAGCTCCATGGCGGCCCACTGGTAACCGTTGGCTCTGGCCTGTTCGAACAAAACAGGTACACCCGCTCCTTGCCTGCGGGCGAATTCAGGATCCACCCAGAATCGACCCACTGCCTTGAACAATCGCCCAAAACAGCATGCCCGTTCGTCGGTTGCGGTCTCCGACACCAGAATATTGGCTTCCTCCATTCTGTTTTGTTGCGCCAGAAAGAGCGCACTGAAACACCCGTAAGCCGGATTGATCGACACAATGGGTTTCTTATGGATCATGTCCATGAACTCTGCAACCCGGGTACGGTTGCGGGCATCATTACTTTTAAGCAAGGCGAGAAGATAAAAAATTCCACTCAGCATGCCCAGAACGATCTGTCTTTTGTCATTCATCTTGCGTACCGTCCGCAACCGCCGTTCATAGGCTTGGATGGCCGATTCATTCTCGCCGCGCAAAAAGTGCAGCCAACCCCACAAGGAATCCCTTCCGTCGATTTCTTCAGTCGAATCAAGGATGACCTGAGTCTGGACAAGATCGCCCCGAAACAGCATGATGCTGCATGCCAATTTCCGGAAAAGCGTGTTGTGTGCATCATCGGGTTTACGAAGCCGTTCTTGCAGGAGGGACAACAGATCTGCTATATCTTCAAAATGTTCCAACCGATGCACGACCATCTCTTCCACGGCTACAGCCTGAATGGCAACCGGAAGATTCCGAAACCACACACCATCGAACGGACTTGCGCAGAGAATGGAAAAAAGCGACTGACGGGTCATTTTCTCCGGGAACTGTTCGTGACAGGCTTGGAACAGGGTGCCTACCTGTTTTTCATCATGGGAAAAAAGAGCCAGGCGCAACTCCCTCAGGCAAACGTCAAAGCGGACAATCCTCTTTGAGAACCCATAGGAATAGACGGGTATTTCATTGCGGACGACCTCAGCCATGGCGCTGAACCGGCCAGAATCCATGGCGGCCCGGGTAGCATGAAAGGCGATATTGCGGGAACAGGCATAATAATCGGTGGTACCCATGGTTGTGCGGATCACCAGATTCAGCTTGACCATGGGATCGAGAATATCGGCCAGTGCCTTGGTAGACAGCGGTTTGCCGTCATCACCCCGAATGCCCGAACCGCGAAGATATTTTGCCAGGTTCGTCCGATTGACGGGTTCAAACAGAACGGAAAGAAACTGGAGAACTGCCTGTGATGTTGCCGTCAGGAGCGCGTACTCGTTCCGGGCCAAACGGAAAAGTTCCTCATATTGTAGAGATGTCATGTCTTCCAGCACTCCTTTTCCATGCCTGACAATTTTCCCTCCGAGACTTGGTGGTCTTCTGGGCGCTGGATGAAAAGGCTTCATCTGTGAATGGTGACTGGTCATTGAATAACAACATTATCATACTGTTAAATCTCAATGAAAACAAGTTCTACCCTCAACACCAGATTCTCGGAATCATTGGATGGTATCCAACGCGCCGGTGATTTCTCCTTTTCTGGCCGTATGGAGATCCACACCCCCCTCATGGAGGTGGCTGGTGTCGGCCCCATTGCCCTGCCGCTTCTCCCTTTTCAAGCACGGCAATTGATCGCCATCGCCGAACAGGCCCCCTATGGCCGGGGAATGGAAACCCTGGTGGATACTTCCGTGCGGCGAACCTGGCAGATCCCAGCCGATGGTGTTCAGATTCAGGGTCGGCGATGGGCGGAAACCCTGGAGGCCATCGTCGGTCAAGTCACCGAGGGACTCGGAATCGGCCAAGAGATCTCAGCGGAACTTTATAAACTCCTGATCTATGACGAAGGTGGTTTCTTCCTGAATCACCGCGATACCGAAAAGGTGAACGGCATGTTCGCCACCTTGGTCATCGTTCTTCCTTCCCTTCATGGTGGCGGTGAATTAATCGTGAGTCATCGGAATCGGCAGGTGCAACTGGATCTGAATTGTTCGTCTCCCTCGGAAGTTGCCTTTGCGGCCTTTTACGCCGACTGTAAACACGAAGTGAAACCCGTCACCTCGGGCTTTCGTCTGGTTCTCATTTACAACCTGCTGTTTCCTGGTGCCACCTTGCCACCCGAGCCTCCCGACGATTCCAAGGAGGAGAGAAATATCACAACTTTGCTTCAGGAATGGGTGACCGGGAAAAGATCGAATGAGGACACCCGGCCGGAAAAACTGGTCTACCCTCTGGAGCATGCCTACACGGAAGCGGGGGTCTCTTTTGCATCACTGAAGGGGAAGGATGCCGCCCGGGCTTCCGTACTGCGCACGGCGGCTCGGGAAGCGGAATGTGAACTCCATCTTGCCCTTCTTTCCATCGAGGAGAGCGGTATCGCTGATTATGTGCAGGAATACATGCCGCGCCGTGGATGGCGCGATGAGCCCGACCTGGAGGTTGGTGAAGTCTGTGACCGCAGACTTGTACTCAAAAACTGGCGAGACATGGAGGATCGGCCCGTTCAACTTGGGACGTTACCCTTTCTGGACGAGGAACTGTCCCCGGAGAATGCTTTCGATGGCGTCGATCCCGATGAACTGGAGTTTGAGGAGGCCAGTGGCAATGAAGGTCCTTCCTTCGAGCGACTTTACCAACGTGCCGCTTTGGTGCTTTGGCCGAAGGAGCGACGTTTGGCGGTGATCTGTCAAGGCGGGCTTGCAATCACGCTGCCCTACCTGCAAATGTTGACGGATCAGTGGATCGAGGATGGCCAGGATGTTCATGGACCCCAATGGCGACAAGCCCATGAACTGGCGGGTTACATGATCTCTTCCTGGCCGGAAAAGAAATGGCGATCCTGGCCATCAAGTGAGAAAACAAGCGATGAAACCTCCTTTCTCTCCCTTCTTGTCAAATTGCGGGATGAAAAGAACATTTCAATTTTTTTGGCGGAGCGAACCGCCCAAGGTGTCTACAGCAAGGCGGACAACCCGGCCATGCTCTCGGCCCTTGCGTTTTTGGACCCAGTGCATGCCCTGAAATTGATTGACCTTGTCATCTCCGGCAATGCCCGGAAATGTTTTGGCGGCTGTACCCAACTGTTGCGATCCGCCATTGAGGGGCTGAATGGATCCTTCCGGGAAAATTTTCTGGCGACGACGGTCACTCTTGTAGACGCCCTTCCTGGCGACGGGGATTCTCCTTCCGAACCGGCATGGCACCGTCCCAAGCCTGTGAACCCGGAAGACGTTGTCGATCTTGTTCTGGTCCTGGGTCTCCTGGATGCCACACCGTCCCATCGGGTTGCCGATCACATTCTGTCCAACCCCAAGACCTATGACTTGGACAAAATTCTCGTGCCAGCCATTCTGGAGTTGCGCAAAAAACCGGAGACGCAGGGCATGGTGGCCTGTCAACGTCTCCTGTCAACCTGTCTGACGCACCTGAGGACCCGTATCGCCGAACCGTTGGAGCCGCCAGGCGATTGGAAGCGGAAAAGCAAGCTTTCCTGTCAATGTATGCACTGCCGGGAACTTGAACAGTTCCTGGCTGATCCAAAGGAAAGACAGTGGGCCTTCAGGGCTGCCGAAGCCAAGCGCAAACACGTCGAATCCACCATTGCGCGGGCAGGCTGCGATCTTGATTTCAAGACAGAACGCAGGGGCAGCCCGCATACGCTCTTGTGTACGAAAAATCAGACCAGTTACGAGAACCGGGTCCGTCAACGTGGAAAGGATCTTGAAGACTTGGCGCAAATGGAACGTCAGGAGTCGGCATGACCACCGATCATGATGGCCTCTAGCACCAACTTTACTCCCATCCGCACATGATGGCGGACTTGGTCAGGCAGTTCGTCAATGAACCCTGGGTGTCCGACTTGGACCTGGATCACATGGAGCCGGTCAAATCCAAGTTTCACGTACCGGGACTGCCAAAAAGGGAAAGTGACGTTATCTGGCGTATACCACTCCGGCCCGGTTCCGACGTTTACCTCCTGGTCCTGCTGGAATTTCAGTCCGAGTCGGATCGATGGATGGTTCTGCGGGTGATGGTGTACATGTGTTTGCTATGGCTCCAATTGTTGCACGAGAAAAAGATCTCGACCGAGGGACCGTTACCGCCGCTCTTTTCGGTGGTTCTGCACAATGGCGACAGACCATGGCTGACACCGGTGCGGTTGAGTGACCTCATCGGCCTGCCGAAAGGTTCGCCGTTATGGACCTACCAACTGGACGGGCAGTTTTTGCTGATCGACGAAGGGCGTTATCCGAAACAGGACCTTGAAAATCGTGACTCCCTGTCCGCCCTGGTATTCATGGTCGAGCAGTGCACCAATCCCGAGGATCTGCCGGACTTGGCCAAGGCGATCATCCGTTGGCTGGAGCGGCATCCGGAATTTGTCGAACTGCGGCAGGTATTGGCCGCCATGCTTTTAAACGCAATGAGTACACTGGGTGGAGAGCAGAAACCACTCGCGAATGATGGGATCGATCTATTGGAGGTACCGACTATGTTGCAGACCCGAATGGAAGCATGGAAAGAAGCATGGAAAAACCAGAAACAGCAGGAATGGCACAAAGAAGGATTTCGAGAGGGCGAAATACGCACTTTACTTCGTCAGCTTTCAAGGCGTTTTGGGTTGATTCCAGAATGGGTTCCTGCCAAGTTGGCAAAAGCTGACGTGGAAACTCTTGAGATGTGGACAGAGAATATTTTGGACGCCAAGTCAATAGACGATGTTTTTCAATAGGTTGTTCATTGTCAGTGTCTTGGTTGTCTATCGAAAGGGATGGAAATATTCTCCGTGCTGCACCGCAATAGGGGCCAGAGAATTGGTTTGAAACCGTTTCACTTGGTCCACCATTCTTTTTTCGATAGTTTTTCTCCACCGAAAGACCGCCCACCCCGGCGGTTTTTTCGCATTCAAAAACCTCAATGTTTCCAATGGTTGGCGCGGGTGGTTCGAGAATGAACTTGGTCTGGGGCCGGACCCGGCGGAATCGGAATCCGCCCTTTTCTTCTCTCTCTGCCAGAATTCTCCAAAAGCTCTGGACTCACCCCCTGGTGAGTCCGACAAAACCGGACTCACTTTCCCGGCGAAATATCAAAGATTAACATGAGTCGCTGATATTGGACTCGTTCGATAGTCAACTTGGTTGGCGGGAAAGTGAAATGCCGTTCAAACCCGGCTCCGGTTGTGATATTGCCTCCCGCGCAGAAAAGACCTATCCCAAGTTTAACACACACATTTTTATTTCATTTATAATCAATAGCTTATGCTATTGAATTTTTTCTAGTGGCACTACAAACCTGCAATTCTTTGAATTTCCTTGGGTCAAACGATCATCTTTTTTACCTGTCCCTCCTCAAAACTCCATCCGGCCATAAATAAGGCGAAACCGGGTACTGTGCTGAGTTCAAAAGCCAGGGAAGAGATCGGGTAACGGACGGGATACTCATCCATCGCCTCTGGTCACATTGGGAAGATTGCTTGAAATCATCCAACCAGAAACCGTGAAGCGGTGGAACCGGCTGGGTTGGCGCGTCTTGGTTATTGGTAGATCCCGGAAGAATCTTGGCGGTCGACCGCCCATCGAAAAAGAAATCCGGGACATCATCAAACGGATGGCTTTCGAGAGTTTCCTCTGGGGCGCACCACGCATCCATGGCGAACAACTGTAATCTGGGTACCAAGTAAGTAAGGCGACTGATGATGTATTTCTTTGATGTAAATTGTGATATGGCAGGAGACTGCTGTGATAAATTCTGCGCTGATTGGGACTCTTTGGGGAAATCTGATTCGAATTCTTGGGAATATATTTGGACCCGGAACACCTTTTCTGTTAATCGTCCGTTGGTGGCTGTGCTCCGCTCATTTTCTTTTCGCCCTTGATCTTTCATCAAAGTGATGGGATGATTATACCGTTCTCTTAGGAAATCAAAAGGTTAAATGTGATTATTCAGAGCAAATCGTTCTTCGCGTCTTTTTGCGATGCTTGGGGATCGCCTTCCAGGGGGGTGATATGAAGAAACTGATCGTTAGTTTTTGTCACTCTGTTGATTGGTGTCAATTGGGCTGTGGGTGCTTCTGCGAAAGAGGATCCGATGATTGCGTGCAAAAAACTTGCAGAAGAGAGAAAAATAACGAAAGATAAAGCCAGATTTATCTACGACTGTGTTAAGAAGACCAATAAATAGGGTGGTTTCCTGGTATCCCCTAACTGGCTGTGGATATGATTTTTGATACCGTGATACCCCTGGTATCCCTCTTCAGCGGTATTTCGTAGAGGGGTGTGTTTCAATAAGAAAATTGTTGTGGGGCGAAGAGGTTTATTGGGTTTCGATGCGAACTTTGCTGCGGGTCAAAGATCCCATGAGATCGCGCCATATTTTTGCGGCCATGGCGTTGAATTACTGTACCGGAAACGTTTTATCCCTCCGACCATCTGTCCTTTCCTGATCATCTGAATCTGTTTGATCCCCTAACCCTTCCAAACTGGTTGAATTGTACCAATTGATAAACAGGCCGGCTGTCTCACGTTCGCCGATTTTCATGCTGGTGGCTGACCACGGTCGCAATCTAACTCCTTTGGATCTGCAAGTCATTCAGGTGCATGCGTTTCCGTTAGGAAAATTCACACTGACAATGCCGACACCATGGAAATCGGATTTTGCCGGTCTTCCACCAGTGACAGACTGGAACGTTCCCTGACCCATTGATTCCGAAATGTTTTCATACCGGATGAACCCATTCAAACGTTCAAAACGATCTTTTGCCCGTCCATACATTTCCTGCTCCTTGGTGGATCGGAAAACCATTATATTACAAAATGTTGATGACATGATCCAGTGTCAGGGCAACAATGGGAACACAAATGCGACTGCCATTGAATTCCATTGGTTTTGCTTTTTAATTTCATGGTACACTGTTGATTGTTTTCATGATTCGTTGGAACGGTTCAAAGGTCTATAAAATTCTTTATTTAATTTCACAGTGATATATCCAATTATTTTACTATTGTAATATGTTGGATATTGTACGAGTGGGTATTTTTCCATGGGAATCGACCGGGTAATGGGAGGGCGAAATATAAAATGTTTTCTGATGTTAAAATAAAAGATGAACAAACGGTCATAAAGCAGGCCGATGCCGTATCGATACTGGGACGTGTGATTTGGCTGATGAGCAAATCGCCGGGGCATCAACGTTGGGAAATCGGGGTGATTGATGATTTGGTCATGGAACCCATTCGTCTGCGCCAGTTCAAGCTTTATGTCAAGGACAACGTACCCGTAGCTTTTGTCACATGGGCTTGGTTGTCGGATGAGGCGGAGACGCAATTTACAAGCAGTCTGTCTCGCATTCGGTCCCGCGATTGGAAGGGGGGCAAAAATTTATGGATTGTAGATTTGGTGGCACCTTTTGGGGGGCAGCATCAGGTGTATTCCGATTTGATGTTCAACGTTTTCCGGAATGAACGGGGAAAAATGTTGCGTCTTTCGCGCGAACGTGAAGCCATTGAGGTCGTGAAGTGGGAAGGGGGTGTGACGGATCCCGCGGAATTGATGAATGTTCCACCCTCACCGATGGATACGAATCGCGATTCGTTGCATGGGAATCACAATTGATGCGTGGGCAGGGGCAGCGAAAGGGAAACTGTACTTAAGGAGAGGGTTGATGGAAGGCATTTCCATATTGAAGTGGTTACAGGTTGGTTTGGTATTGATCTGGGTCATTGGTGACATGGGGATGGCGTGGGGGGAGGGGGAAGGAGCGACGCCTGTCATGGTGAAGGGGTTGCAGGTGGAGGATTCAGTGCTGTTCCCTGCGCTCAAGAAGGATGCGGATGGGCGAACGCTGTTCATGCGGCATATCCGTCGGATGGAGGGGTGTGGACAAAAAGCGGTGATCGCCCTGGTGGGGAAGATGTGGTATTGGCGGCATATCGAGACCGGAACCGTGGTCCCTTTGCCTCGATTTCAGATTCCGCCCCTCAATGGTGGACCGGGATATTCCATCACGTGTTCACCTGATGGTATGGAAATTTTCACCATCAACATGTTGCAACTGGAGCCCTTTGTGATTCACCGTGGGACGATCCTGTTTCGCATCAAGGACAACAGCATTCATCTGGTATCCAATGCAAGTTTGCTTCTTGAATGGTCGCCCGACGGAAGAAAGGTGGCGGTTTATTGGCCCGGTTATGGTTCGGATGAACCGGCACCGGCCAAGGGGGCCAATCAGTTTGATCGGATGTGGGTCAAATTTCCGGATGACTTTGGATATCAGTCGATTCTGGTCAATTTTTCTGCGGAAAAAAATACATGGGTGGGGGCGATCAAAGGGCTGCGTTGGCAATCGGAGTGTTGTCTTGTCGGAACGTTTGCCTCGTCGCGGTATTGGGAACCCAATCCGGTTTCGGATCAGAAGGGGATGCCCGGTATGCTGAGGATCGAACAGGGATTTCATGAGGGCAGTGTTACTGAGTTAACTTTGCCAGATGATGGCGTTCATAGCAACACACGCGACACTTTGGTGGTTCATTCGGCGGAAAATCTGTTATTGGCGCTCAGGTCGGAGCGCATGATACCACCTCCAGGTGGATGGAATCATTCATTGGTAGCATTCGAGGTATTTGACAAAAACTACGATTGGAAGATTTCAACCTACGGTCTGTATTCCCACCAACTGGATGCCCAAGGGGTGGGTCAATGGCGTGAGGTTTGGAGGAGTCCGGAACCTGCTGCCAGGTTATTGGCTCATGGGCGAGACTTGTGGCTGCTGATGCGCAACCCCATGTTCAACATGGGAAGCATCAATCCCTACATCGTTCGGGTGCAGAAGTTGGATCCGGAGACATGGAAGGTGGTATGTGAATTTGAGGATAGTTATTATGAGTTTATGCAGGTGAATGGCAACCTGTTTTACTATGAGTTGGATGCGCAGGGGTGGAGGTCACCTTTTTCGGTATGGCTTGATCCCAATCCATGCATGAATCATCAGGGTAAACGGTGATGGTCCTGCACGCCATGATCAGGCATGGGTTGATGCTTTTCATGCTACTGATACCGTGGTGGTCCGCCGGGGCGGAAGAATGGTTTCCGCCTTTGGTGGAGGATGCCAGGGGACGGGTGCCGTTGGTGCGTGAGGCGTTGCATTTCAGGGCGTGCGGGGACAAGGCGTTTGTCGCATTGGTTGATGGGGGCTGGTATTGGCGACATGTGGAAACGGGAAAGGTGGTTCCGCTGCCGCAGTTGGACGCCAGTCTGACGCGTATGGACACCGATTATTTCATTGGCTGTTCACGTGATGGGATGGATCTATACTATTCCAACCTGGAAAAGAAAAAAGGTGCTCAGGGTCGGTATCCCGGAACCACTTTGTTTCAAATAAAAAATCGTCGCACTACGATCATCTCCAATGTCCGATTGTTTCTGAACTGGTCACCTAGTGGGAAATATATGCTGGTGATTTGGTCGGGGATGAAGCCAAATCCGAAAGACAAGCGGGGCATTTATGTACGTTTTCCAAAAGGGTTGAACTATATTCCTGCCATGACGAATCTTGGTGATCTCAGAAAGGGGGAATGGGTTGGTCAGTTTTTTGTTCGTTGGTGGGAAGAGATCTATTTTGATTTGCCAGAGGTTTTGCTGTTCGGCTCCATGCTCGTAATTGAGGATACTGATCAGGGAAAACCCGGAGAAAGGAAGCTAAAAAGGATTCATGGTTACTGGAGTGTCAACAAAGAAACCGGGAGTTTCAAGTTAGAAGATGAAAGAATAATCAAAGATAAGCCAGAAAATTGCCAAAATTGGCACTGTTATGATGCGATTCAACTGGGTGAAATTCCAAGTTCTCATAAATATATATATTATGGTGTATTCCGTCAACATAACTGGGAAGGACCCATGCAATTCCGGGAGCGGATGGTGACTCTTGATGTTGATCAACCAGGGGATACCTTGGTGGAGGGATCGTTTCTTCATGAACAAATTAACGACAGTATGCTTTTTTATGATGTGAATACAAAAAATAAACGGACTTCCATCTGGATGCTCAATAATATAGTGGAGAACGATGGCATTGAAACGAATGATTTCGGTCCAATAGAGAGATTGGTTCCTCCACCTGTACCTGAAAATGTTGCTGTGGATCGGTTGTTGTTGGAGGATCCTGGATATGTTGACCCTGAGTTATTTCCTTCTATGGTGACGAATCATCAAGAGCGGATATTGTTGGCGCAACAGGTTTCAGGATGGGAGGTTTGTGGCGACCATGCGCTTGTCCTGAATGTCAAGGGCTCCTGGTATTGGAGGGATATTCAGACTGGACAAGTAGTACGTCTACCACAAGAAATCAATCGGATGACTCCGGTTCACTGTTCTCCTGATAGTCAGGATATTTATTTAAAAATATCGCAGAAAGGCGGGATGTTTTTGTACCGGATTCAGGAAGGGCGAGTGATACAAATTGCGCAAAATGGTTTGAATCTGACATGGTCTTCTGATGGGAGAAAAGTGGCCATGGTGTGGTCAGGGATGGATTTTTGCAACGAGGGTACGTTTTATTTTGAACAGCCATGGATTCGTTTCCCTGAAAATACGGGGTATCGCCCAGTTTTATTAAGCCCAACTCGATTGCATAAGAACACAATTTCCGAACTTGATCGAAATATTTTTCAGTGGCTTCCAGGAGATCGCTATTTATTTGGACCGCCTTGTTCTGAGCATCCATCCGGAGAGAAACCGTTGGGTTTATGGGATACGGGAGATGAGGGCGTCAGTTTGGACAAGTGTGAGGATTGGTCAATGATTGATTCATCGGACTGGATGAATACTTTGAATATGTATTATTGGCGCAAGGATCGGCTGTTGTCGGGTTCATCAGATTTGGAAAAAAGATTAAGACACCTGACGAGAATAATAAATATAAAAGAACATGCAGTTGTTTCTGAAGGGATTTTATCGATACATAGAAAACAGGATAAGTACCAGAAGGGGAATTCTTGTACGCTGTTATGGGATGAGAATTTTTTTGAAGAATTGATCCAGAATAGGATTGAGTTATGGTATCAGTATGATTATTGGTACCACAATTGGATAGGAAAAGTTGACTGGGAAACCGGAAAGATTGTGTGCCGTATGGATGAGTTTACCAATGCAAGGTTTCTGAATGGCTGGCTGGTTCGCGCTATAAAGGACGATTTATGGTTGGAAAAAATTGAATGTCGGTAGTTGTTTGATGTATCGAGATTAAAATGAGAAAATTAGCATTTATCTTAAATTTGTTCATGAATGGTTGATGAAGTGTGGCTGGAAAAAGTGGATCACGTATTATTTTTAGCCTGTCGGATGTTGTTCTTCTATTTTCAGGATGATGAGGGCAGAGGAAAACCATGGATATGAGGGGCAGGCAGTGTTCAGGGGAGGAGGGTGACCATACCGTGGACGGGCACTCCTGCTGGAAATTGGGAGCATCAACCTACGATGTGGTGAAAGGGATGATGTACTTGCCGGAGTCGCTTTGTCGTGTGGGCAGAGCAATGATGTGCTGGTGAGACGGAATGATAATGATGTTCTGACTTGCGGTCCTGGATAACGATATTTTGCCCTGATAAACGGATATGACGGACAGGACAATAATTTCATGGGATACGGCAATCCGGCAACGACTATGAGGGCAATGATCGCCTGGTAAGCAATGATGAAAAAGGTGTTTCAGGAAAGCCTTGGCGCGCCAAATCGTGAATGAAAAGGAACAGGCGTATGGGATGGCAGAGGAGCGTCGTTCAGTGGGTGACCGTCCTTCTGTTGTTGATGTTGTGGGGAAGGAGTGAAGCGGGCATCAAGGTTCAGGAGACGAAGCATTATTTCCCTCCTTATGGACCTTCGGATGAAAAGAAAGGGGAAAGATTGCTGGTACGGGAAGCGCTTCATTTCAAGGGATGTGGGGACAAGGCATTTCTCGCCCTGGTGGAGGGAACCTGGTACTGGCGGCATGTGGAAACGGGAAAGGTGATCCCATTGCCGCAACTCTACGCTGATTTGACCCATTATGATCATGATTATTATATAGGATGTTCCCGTGATGGGATGGATATCTATCACTCTAATCTTGAGAAGACAAAGGATCATGGTCGCCATCC
>PEAN01000086.1 GCA_002753735.1 Magnetococcales bacterium DCbin4 | reverse complement strand
GGGGGCAATCCCCCAGACCCCTTTTTTCTTTCAATAATTTTTCGAGTGTCAACAATCCCTGATTAATGAATGTGACAAAGTAGAATTAATTTCCCCTTAAGGGGATGATTCTTTAATTCTACTTTGTCACATTCGTTAACCAGACGCAGCCAGCTGCGCAACTCCTTGTTTAATTCTACCTCGTCACATTCATCAACTGGATTAGGATGGCTGGCAATTGACTGATATGTATAGGAATATTGAAAGATAAAAGGGGGCTTGAGGGATTGCCCCCAGACCCCTTTTTTTCTTTCAATAATTTTTTGAGTGTCAACAATCCCTGATAATAAATGTGACAAAGTAGAATTAGAGAAGCTGTGATGCAAAAAAGCGGAGAAGTGAGATGGTCTTGATGGTTCTTCCGGAAAAGAAGTGGTTTCCCACCAAAGAGTGGTCGCCAGTCTGGTCTGTGGAGCCAGGATGCGCGCTGCCAACAACACGGTCCCAGACCTGACGGCACGTTTTTTAAAGCCTTGATATTAAACGATTAAAATGGCGGAGAAGCAGGGATTCGAACCCTGGGTGGGGTTTCCCCCACAACGGTTTTCGAGACCGTCCCGTTCAACCGCTCCGGCACTTCTCCACTCGGGCGGAATCCCCAAACCTTAACGCAAATACGATCAGGGCACAAGCCATCGAACTTGATGGCGGGGCCAACCTTGGAAAAATGATCGAAAATAGACGCCGCCCCAAAAAAAAGAAGGGCGTTTCCCGGCATTTTCTGGCATTCTTTGCGCTTGAATCAATTCAGCCGGAACCGGTCCACCGCTTCAATCGAAGCCAGGTGCCCGTCCCACGCCCATCGGGTTTTTGAACATGGGACCGATGTCATCTGCAACCCGTTCCGGCCCGGCATCACTCCACAAGCAAGGAACGGATTGAACATGAGACCCAAACCGATGACACTCGTGATCCTGGATGGCTGGGGTATTCGGGATACCCGGGAAAACAACGCCATCCAACTGGCCAATACCCCCAATTACGACCAGTGGCTGCGTGAATGTCCTCATTCGCAGGTGGAAACCTGTGCCGGCCATGTGGGACTCCCCGATGGCCAGATGGGCAACTCCGAAGTGGGACATACCAACCTCGGGGCCGGACGCATCGTCTACCAGGATTTCACCCGCATCAATCTCGCAGTCAAGAACAAGACCATGCATTCCAATCCCGCACTGGTCTCCGTCATCAATAAAGCCAAGAAAAACAATGGCGCCGTCCACCTGATGGGATTGCTCTCCCCCGGCGGGGTCCATTCCCATACCGACCATTTCCTGGCAGTCGTCGAAACGGCACACCAACTGGGCATCAAAGACATCTTCATCCATGGCTTTCTCGACGGTCGCGATACCCCGCCCCGTTCCGCCCTCGAATTCATCAGTGACTTCGAGGCAGGACTCAAAAAAATCGGCGCCGGACGCATCGTCAGCCTTTCAGGCCGTTATTGGGTCATGGACCGCGACAAGCGTTGGGAACGGGTGGTCAAAGCCTATGACATGCTCACCCGGGGGACCGGCGAAACCGCCAAAACCGCCCTGGAAGGGGTGGAAAAAGCCTACGCCCGGGATGAAAATGATGAATTCGTCCTCCCCACGGTCATCGGCGACGGCGATGCCCGGCAAACACGGGTCAAGGATGGCGACGCCATCCTGATGATGAACTTCCGTGCCGACCGCGTGCGCGAAATCAGCCATGCCTTTCTCGATCCCCGTCAGGGCAATAAGGCATTCACCGGCTTTGAACGGACCGTCCTGCCCAAACTGTCCGGTTATTTCACCCTGACCCAATACGAAGAAGGGTTGAAAGGGGCCGATGTCGAAGTCGATATCGGTTTCCCACCGGAAAATCTCACCCGCATCCTCGGAGAAGAGATTTCCAAGGCGGGCCTCAAACAATTGCGCGCCGCCGAAACGGAAAAATATGCCCATGTCACCTACTTCTTCAACGGCGGTGAGGAAAAGGAATTCGCTGGCGAAGACCGCCTCCTGATCCCCTCCCCCAAAGTCGCCACCTATGACCTGAAACCTGAAATGTCCGCCATGGAACTGACCGATGCCGTCATTCCCCGCATCGAAAGCGGACAGTATGACCTGATCATCATCAATTACGCCAATCCCGACATGGTCGGCCATACCGGCATCATGTCCGCCGCCCTCAAAGCCATCGAGACGGTCGATCAATGCCTGGGACGCGTCGCCGCCGCAGTTCGCAAAATGGGGGGCGAAATTCTCATCACCGCCGATCACGGCAATGCCGACTGCATGCTCGAAGAATCGACCGGCCAACCCCATACCGCCCATACCAACAATCCCGCCCCGCTGATCTTCCTGGGTCGGCCAGGGGTCACCCTGGCCAATGGTGCCCTGTGTGATGTGGCACCCACCATCATGACCCTCATGGGACTGCCCCAACCCAAGGAGATGACCGGAACCTCCCTGGTCAAATTCACCCAGGGCAAGGTTGCCGCCTGACATGGGACGATTCCCGAAGAAAACAACGCCAGGGACGGCGTTGTTCTTCGGCTTGGGAATGCTCCTCGTCCTCTCCCCGCTTCCGGGAGCGGCTTTGGCATCCTCCGAAAAAGAACTTCAGAGCAATCGCCTCAAACTCAACCAGACCCTCAAAAGTCTGAGTAATGAATCCAGAGAACTTCAAACGCAACAAGGGCTGGAAGAGGGATTGCTCGGCGAGTTGGAACACCTGGACCAACAGTTGACCGATCTGGCAACCCAAAAAGAACTCCTGGCCGGACAGGTACACACCGCCCGGGAAGAATTACCCAAACTGGCAACGGAGATCGAATCCCTTCAGACGGAACAAAAAAAAATTCGTGCCGATCTGCTCCATCATGTCCGACTCATGTACGGGCTGGGAAGCCAGGGGATGCTCAAGGTGGTTTTTTCCCAGGAAAACACCTCCAAGGCGCGACAGGGCATCCTCTATTACGGTCAATTGATCCGCGCCCGGAACGATCAGTTTCATCGCTACACTGCAAACCTTGAAAATTTGCGGCAAATTACTGAAAATCACAAATCGTTGCTTGCCAAAACCCAAACCCTCGCCGATGATCTGGCCAATCGTTTGGTGCAACTTGAACAGAAAAAACAGGAGCGTGCCCAACTGTTGGCCAGTGTCAGGGAAAAGAAAAACCTGCACCAACAAAAGGTTCTGGAACTTCAACGCGCCCGCGGAATCCTGGGCAGCTTTGTGGAAAAACTCCACAGCACCCTCGATCCGCTCCCCGCCGCACCTCCCGAACCACAGGCACCAACACCATCGGAACCCAAACCCGATCCATCACCGACGGCGGCAGCGGCACCTTCGGGAGATCAGGCAACCACCAACCAGGAATTTGAACGCATCACGCAAAAAAAGGGGCACCTCAATCCACCCATCGCGAACCGCCCGGGACAAAACCGTCCACCCGGCCTGTTCTATCCGGTGGAAAATGATACGGCCATCAAGGCCGTCTATCGCGGACAAGTGGTTTACGCCGATTGGTTTCGGGGATATGGTTTACTGGTCATCCTCAACCATGGCGATCATGTTTATTCTCTCTATGGGCATAACCGGAAATTGCTGGTGACCCCTGGAGATTGGGTCGAGGCCCAGGAAACAATTGCTGAATCGGGTGATACCGGTTCCCTGGAAGGGGTTTCAGGTCTTTATTTTGAAATCCGGGACAAGGGACAATCGGTCAATCCTCGAATTTGGCTCGGTTCTTGATTAGCGCAACCCGTTGGCAAATCCGTGGCGGTTGACCCATTCCGCCTTATTGATCCGATAACAGTCTCTTTACGGAAAAAACGATGAAAGGTTTATTCAAAAGTTCCAAATCCTACCTGATGGTGGCCTTCATCCTGGCAACGTTGCTCGGTCTCAACCTGATCAGCACCAATGTCCAGGCAGTCAGTCAGGTCACCTACGAAAAACTCAGGGTATTCTCTGAGGTCTTTCGCCTGATCAAACAAAATTATGTCGAAGAGATTGATGAGAAGGCAATTCTCTATGGTGCCATCCAGGGAATGCTCAAGGCGTTGGATCCCCATTCATCGTTCTTGAATCCTGACAATTTCAAGGAAATGCGTGTTGACACCAAAGGCGAATTCGGTGGGCTGGGGATTGAAATCACCCAGGCGGACCGGGGTATCCGCGTGGTTTCCCCCATCGAAGACACCCCTGCCTTCGAGGCCGGGATGAAAGCTGGCGACCTCATCATCAAGATTGAGGATGAAAGCACCGAAGACATGGAATTGATGGATGCGGTCAAAAAGATGCGCGGCAAACCGGGTACCGCCCTGACCCTGACCGTCATCCGCCAGGGAGAATCCAAACCGCTCTCCTTCAAGATCACCCGGGCCGTCATTAAAATACGCAGTGTCAAATGGCGGCTTGAAGGTGAAAAAATCGGTTATGTTCGCATCATTCAGTTCAATGAACAGACCTATCCGTTGCTACAGGAAGCGGTTGCCGATTTGACCAAGAGTGCGGGCAGCAAGCTCAAAGGGTTGGTCCTGGATCTGCGCAACGATCCGGGTGGCTTGCTGGATCAGGCGGTACAGGTGGCAGACGGATTTTTGGACAAGGGCAATATTGTCTATACCAAAGGTCGCATCGAAGGCAAAGACATGTCCTTTGAAGCCCAGGCAGGCGATCTGATCAGTAACGCCCCCATTGTCGTCCTGATCAATGCCGGATCGGCATCCGCTTCCGAAATCGTCGCCGGGGCGTTGCAGGATCATCATCGTGCGGTCATCATGGGAACCCGCTCTTTTGGCAAGGGTTCGGTGCAAACCATCATTCCCTTGTCGGATGGTTCGGGCCTGCGGTTGACCACCGCCAAATATTATACCCCCAGTGGTCGTTCCATTCAGGCCAAAGGGATCGAACCTGACATTATCGTTGAAGATCTGGACATCGGCGGCTTGCGTAAAAATCAACCCAACACCACCGAAGCAGACCTTCGTGGTCACCTGGAAGATGGCGATTCGGCCACCGGTGCCTCCAAGAAGAAGAAAAAAGAGAAAGAAAAAGAGAAAGAAGAAGTCGCGCCCGATCTTTCCAAAACCGACCCCACCAAATCAGCTCCGACCAAACCTGAAACGGACGGTGAGGCGGAACTCAACAAAGATCAGGTTACGGGCCGCAGCAAGGAGGATTATCAGTTGCAACGGGCTTTGGATTTACTACGCGGTTTCCAGGTATTGCAAAGCCGTCTGTCCAACAGCTCCTGGAGCAGATTGGCCCGTAAATAAAGGGTAGGTTCTACTTGGGTGCGTCTCTCGAAGAAAAAAAACCCTCTCATTGGAAAGGGTTCCTGTTCCTGGCGGCATTTTTGTCGGTACTGGGTATTTTGGCCGCCACGTATTGGATCATGGAAGGGAAGAAAGATACCTCCAAACCTGTCGAACATTCCGCAGGAAGAGATGTCTTTGCGGTCCCAGACACCATCACGCCAAAAGTCACGACACCTCAAGACACCACACCCACCAACACACTCATCCCCCCCCCCCCCCGGGGGGGGGGGGGGGGGAGGGTTCCATCATCAGCCACAACGTTGATCCTGCACACGAAAAAGCAGCATCGGATACCGGAACCAGTTTTACCGACCTCCACCTGGAACCATCGCTCCCCGAAGAATCCGCCAAGGTAAAACCTGCGGCAACGGCACATCCACCGCATCTTCCCACGCCAGGGACTATTGAACTATTTCCGGGAAAAACTGATTTGCCGATCAAAACCGATTCTTTTCTTCCCGATCCGTTTGCCACAATCTCACAGGAACAAACCTTTCCGGACAATGAAGACAAAGGGTCTTCAACCGACCTGACCGATCCGACCTTACGGTCAACGACCCGCATGCAACCGGAGAAAACCGACCCGGGAAAAGATACCGTCGCCCCCAAAGAGGTGCCAACGACACCCCCACCGGTACTAGCCAACGCTGCGGAAGAAATTTTGTATGAAGAGTCGTTGCCCGCACCCGAACCTCAGGAAAAAACCCCGGAACGTGAAACGCCACCGGTGTTGCCACCTAAGAAGTCATCGGGAAATCAGATTGCATTGGTCATCGATGATCTGGGCTACAACAAGCCGATTTCCAAAGCCATCGTCCAACTCAACGCCGATCTGACCCTGGCGGTCCTGCCGGGTGGTGGGTTTTCCAAAGAAGTTGCAGCCATGGCCCAGGCATCAGGCAAGGAATTAATTCTTCATCAACCGATGCAACCCCAGGGTTATCCAGGAGTCAAGCCGGGACCGGGTGCCATTTTTTCATCAATGTCCGAAGATCAGATCCATACGATTCTCACCGAAAATTTCAAGCTTTTCCCCTATGCCCGTGGACTCAACAATCACATGGGGTCATATTTGACCAATGATGTCAAAGCAATGGATGCGGTCATGAAGTTTCTCAAGCCGCGTGGATTTTTTTTCCTGGATAGTCGGACTTCCACCCATTCGGTTGCCGAAAACCGGGCCATCGCCATGGGTATACCTACAACGCGCCGGGATGTCTTCATCGACAACGTTCAAGAAAAACACGCCGTATTGAAAAAGTTGGAAGAACTTGTTTCTGTAGCAAAAAGTCATGGTCGTGCAATCGGCATCGGTCATCCCCACCAGGAAACTCTGTATGCGTTGCGGGAATGGCTACCCACCCTTCGCAGCAAGGGAATCGAAGTGGCACGGCTTTCGCATTTCCTACCTCAATCCCCGGGGGCAAAAGAACCCAAACCGGCGGCGACTGCGGCAAGTCCGGCGGTGACTACGGCACATCCGGCGACGACTCCAAGTCCGGCGGTGACTGCGGCACATCCGGCGACGACTCCAAGTCCGGCGGTGACTGTGGCACATCCGGCGACGACTCCAGGTCCGGCGGTGACTGCGGCACATCCGGCGACGACTCCAGGTCCGGCGGCGACTGTGGCACATCCGGCGACGACTGCAAGTCCGGCGGCGACTGTGGCGAGTCCTGATGACGAGACGACTGGCCGTGCCCCCAAGGTCACCATTGTTTCCGAATGATGTTCACATCGGAAGCGTGATCAATGAAAAAGATTTCAAGGGATGATTCCAAGACTTTTTTTCTTGATCATTGTCTCTTCTTCTGAGGGACCATGTCCACCATTGCTTTGATCGAAACCCTTTACGATCTTCTCCGGCAGAAAACTCCGAACACCCAGCGTGCGTTGAGTTTGATTGAACAGGCCATGACCTCCGGAATCTGCCGCGAAGAACGGGACCGCAGCAGACGAATCGTGGAAGGTTTGCTTTCCATCCTGGAACAATGGTTTGGCACGCGTGGAGACATCAGTTCCACCTTGGAAGATTGCCGTCGATTCACCGATCATGAATATGATCCAGAACGATTTGCCCAGGCGTGTGCCCCACTTTTTGCACTGGCCGTTCCCCAAAACCAGCTCCACGATGACGATGCACACACCAAACGGGTTCAAAAAACCATCGATGCCCTGAATCTGTTGGCCAGTGAAGACACCCGGATCGAAAAGATGGTTCAATCCCTGCCCACGGAACAACCCTCGATCAAACAACTGGCGCAATTATTGGAATCGTTTGGCACGCTCAGTCCCATGTCGCAAAAAAAACATGACGACGAACGACTTTGGGATAACGCATGGCGCCGTTTGGAACAGGGTTTGACCTTGATGGCCCAGGAACCCGACCCGGACCACCAAACCAACGCACTCTACCAAAAGCGGGATCAACCGCCGGAAGAACACGATCGGGAACCAAGAATTGTCCGTGTCATCGAACTTGCAGAAGCGTGGATGCGCGAAGCGGGGAGGATTGGACAACAACTTGAGGAATACCGAACCAAAGGCCAGCAGTTGAAGCTCCGTATCGATGCATTGGATACCGCCATTACCGCCAGCCAAACGGAATATTTCATCGATCCCCAAACCGGATTGTCCGATCATTCAGGATTTTCAATCCGGCTGCATCGACTGTTGGACCGCGCCAGTCATCTTGGAGAACTGTTTTCCCTGGGAGTCATCCAGATAAAAGACCATCCCGCACATGCCACTCATTCGGGAAAAACAACGTTGGACCGGATGATTCGCATGATCGCCGAATCGGTTCGTCAACATTTGGCGACGACCGACTTCATTGCCCGCCTTGCGCCGAATCGGTTGGGGTTGTTGTTTCCCAAAACCGATGCCAAACGTTGTACCGCAATCATTCACACTCTGAATCAATCCTTGAAAGAACAAGAATGGAATCCCGGCACATCCCGGTTAAACATTGTCTGCGCCGGTCTTTCCTTTCAACAAGGGATGACGATCAAGGAGATCATGCACAAAGTCGCCCAACTCGCCGATCACATGGGTCCGATCGCGGTCCCCCCAAGACAGGAACCGGAACTGCCTATTGATACCACGATCACCTCCGACAAGATCGCCCCCGAGGAGATTTCGCTTGATTGAAACCACCAGAGCCATGGAAAAACTTCGGGGACTCCTGCTCGAAGTTCCCTTTCCCCACCATGAAGCCTTGGGCGTCGCCAAGGAATTGATGCTTCACGGGATCAATGATCGGAACGTACGGTATTTTCACCAAGCTGCCATGATATTGCTTGAACGGGTTTTTCGTCCTGCACTTCAAGGAAACGTCGAACAGGAATCGATGCTCAAAAGGTTGATGACCCGATTGATGCGCCAACCTGACCCCGATCCCAACGAAGTGACTGGTGAAGTGTCTAAAATGATTGCAGGATTGGACTTCCCCGCCGATCCTGACAACGCCATGCGCCCTTCCCGGGAAGAGGCGGATCATTTTGCCAATTCATTGTTGCGCATTCCCGGTTTTTCCATCGCCAAGGATGGACACCGGCCTGAAGCTTTTGGATGGCGGCGGGTTGATGAAATCATTGATGCCTGCATCCTGGAACACGGGCGGAAACAGCGGCAAGCGGAAAGAGAGTGGCAACGACGCAAACGTCAACTGGTCCGGCTTGCAGAAACCCTGATCCAGGCCGCCGAACGGATTCATCATCCAACCGATGAGCTGCACAAAGCGTTGCAGTTATTGGAGTGTCAAGAGGCACTGCCGGTCAAACTCGCTGCGTTCATCGAAAGTTTGTTGATCCAGGCGCGCCAGCTCAAAGAGGCCATGAATACTGCCAAGAGCAACATTGAACGGGCAGAATCCGCCATTTTGGAACTTAATGGATTGTTCCGCCAAGCTGATTTGCAGTTGTTGCACGCCCGCGACCAGGAGATGATCGATATTTTTACAGGACTGGGCAACCGTCTTGCGTTGACAGAACATCGCAAACGCCATGTACCCGGTGACCGGCAATCGCTTTTGTTCATTTTTTTCGATGAAGACCCGGAAGCCCATCCCAAAATCAAACGGACCGAGGTCTTGCGGATCCTGGGGTTCATTGGTCGACGGATTCATAAACTTGAACTTGGTTTGCCATTCCACATCGGCGACGAAACCATTGCGATCATTCTGGCAAGAGAGATCATCGACAACCCGGTTGCCGAGATGATCAAGGAAAAAATTTTGGACCGTTTACAGGCGACCAAAGGGTTTCCAACCCATATTCGCTTTGGCGTGGCGACCCTTCATGCAACCGCAACCACCGATGAAGAGACCCTGCTGACTCAGGGTAAACAATGGACACGCCTCTCTGCCCAAAAAGGTGGACAACCACTCTCAACCGAGGTAACACCGAAACAACAGGATGTGATCGATCAACAATAAATACAATTGCATTTCATCTTTCGATAATTTATTAATGGCCTTCGATGCCATGACCCCTCGTGCCCCTGCTTTGTAAAGTTTGGGGCAACGCCTCAAGGTTTTGGTTTGAGAGTTCTGCCCCCCTTCTTTTTCGAAAGTTTTTTTCCCCAGGAGGAAATAATGAAACGTTTTTCAGCCATGGGCCGGGGTTTGGCCTTGAGCCTTGCCTTGATCGTCCCTGCAACCTTCATCAGTGGATGTGAATCCAAAGCCCAAAGTGGTGCCGGGTTGGGTGCCCTGGGAGGTGGATTGATCGGCAGTCTGGCAGGTCCTTCCAAGAACAAGGAACAGAATGCATTGATCGGTGCCGCTGTGGGCGGACTGTTGGGTTATGCCATCGGCAATGAAATGGACAAATCAGACCGGCTCCAAGTGAGTCGGACCCTGGAAACGGGTCGTTCCCATGAAGTCAGCGAATGGACCAATCCCGATAACGGTCGCCATTATGCAGTGACACCGATGCCCGCCAAACGGGTCAATGGACGTGATTGCCGTGATGTCATGATCGATGCCATCGTGGATGGTCGGCGTGAAACGGCAACCCATACCGCCTGTCGCAGTGCGGATGGTACCTGGGAAATGTAATGTCTGTAAGTGGAGGAGGAGCTCCCAATCCCAGAAAAATGACCAAAAAAAAGGGGCTGAGATCGCCCCTTTTTTTTGGGTCATCCATCACCGATCCCCCGGTTTCCGTTCGTGGTCGAACACATGAAACTGATGAAGGAATCCATGGAAGCTCATAGGTTTGTGTGCTTCGTCCAGATGGGGGGGGAAAAGAATGGCACTGCATCCAGCACCCAGGATACACGCCACCCCACAAATGGAAAAGGCCAATGGAAAGTTACCGAGGTCGCCCAGGACCCCCCCAAGAATGGGAAACAAGATGCCACCGACGCCATAGGAAAGAAAGATCAGTGGATAGTTCTGTCCCACCGCCTTGTTGCCGAATTCATCCGCCGTCAAAGCGGGGAAAAGCGCAAAATTACCACCGAAGTTGAATCCGATCAGGGTCGCTCCCAGATAAAGCCAAGCCTCATGGCCCGCCATCGAAGAGAAAAAGAAAAAGACCAGTCCTTGTGACAACGTCATGATGATCACGGAACGTTTGCGCCCAAGCCAATCGCTGACCATCCCCCAGACAATACGGCCAATGCCGTTGGACAGGCTGAAAAAGACAGCCATGGCGGTTCCGGAAATGACGCTGGCTTCCACCTTGGAATAACCCGCCGCCTGCAACGCCTCCATGGGATAAAGCTTCATCAGGCCGATGGCCATGAGTCCAGCCCCGGCACTCACCGTAAAGGTCAGGAAGATCAGATAGAATTGCGGGGTGTGCAACATGTCGCTGATGGAAAAGTTTTCACTCCCCTCGCCCGCCAGCGGTGATGGTGCCGTATAACCGGGAGGTGCCCACTGGGCAGAGGGCATGTGCATCCAAAGCGAACCAAGGAAGCCCAACAGGATGAAGATGACACCATAGATCATGAAGGTATTGGCCAGGCCCAGGTTGTCGAGCAGGTGACCCCATTCGCCCGCCATCTTGACCCAACCCAGGGCACCAAAGCCAAATCCAGCAACCGCAAGACCGGTAATCAAACCTTTATGGTCGGGAAACCAACGCATCCCCACAGCGATGGGAACCACATATCCCATCCCGATGCCGGCACACCCGACCACCCCCACACCGATCAAGACCGGCCAGAATCCGGTGCCCCCAAAAACACCGGCCAGAATATAACCCATTCCCAAAGTCAGCGCTGACATACGGGCCAAACGGTGGGGTCGCCAAATCGGAAGTTTTTTCCCTGCGAACGCCATCACCAGGGCGAAGGTCGCCAAACCAACGGAAAAAACAATCTGGGTATCTAATTTGCTCCAACCCGCAGCAATCAAGGAAGGGGTGAACACCGACCATGCATAAATGGCACCCAGACAAAGCTGAATCAAAACGGCACCGAGCACCACAAACCAACGATTACCAATCTTTTCCTGTGACATTGCCCCCTCCTGACCCAAGGATACTCATGGCGACCTGAACACACAATCAGGGCTTTACAGGATTGTGCTGCAAATCAGCACGAAGGTAAAGTACCCATGATCAGGGAAGAACCCAGTCAACCGGGTCAAGAGACCGGCAGTCACCCAGTCCAGATGCATCCGTGGAGCATCCCGTTTCAATGCACATCCTTAAATCATTTCAACAACGTTGAAACATACTTGTACAACGTTACCGGGTGGATGCACTCGCGGTTGCAGACGATCTGGACATCAATGGCCGCCGCCGCCGACCCGATGAACAATGCGACATCAGGCGGCAGATCGCCTGCCAGACACAACCCGGACAACGCCAGGAATGCATCACCGGCACCAATCCGATCCACCACCCGTGTCGAAAGGGGTGGTGCATCATAGGTGCGTCCCGACTCGATATCGAGCATCACCGCCCCTTTCATCCCCTGGGTGATGGCCATCCACCGAGCCGAAAGTCGTTTGCCGATGGAACGGGCCAACCCTTCCATGGGATCGTTCCGATTATGGGTTGCCAAACGGACCTCGCATTCATTGAGCGAAATGAAATCTGCACGCGGATAACGATTGATGACATGGTGACAATGATTGCCACTGTTGATCTGGGTATTGACCGCTAAAAAACGGGCATGTTTGCAAATGGCTTCCACCATGGCGGGTGAAATCAGACCATTGCCGTAATCTGCCACCACCACGGCATCATATTCACCCGCATGGTCGGCGATCCATTGACAAATCTCCGCTTCCACCTTGGGGGTCACTGGATCGGGATCCTGATAATACACTTCAAAAAGCTTGGTCACGTCATGATTGACATAACGGCGCTTGACCAGCGTGGGTGCGGTTTCATAATGAAAGAAATGCGCATCGACATTATCGGCCAGCGCATCTTTCATGAACGTGTTCTGGCGCTCATCCCGGCCGACCCCGGTGATCAAACCCACTTGATGGACGAAACCGGCCAGATGATTGGCAACCGCCAGGGTTCCCCCGGCGAATTGTTCGGTTTCAATGTAACGACACGAAACCACCGTATGGCTTTTCCCCGTCAATCCCAAGGTGTTGGTCAGACAATATTCATCGATGATCGCCTCGCCGAACACCAATATTTTCAGGTTGCCCAACGCCTGAATCGACTCGACCAACTCTTTTTCCCTGTGCTCCGCCTTGAACCGATTGAGATACGCCTGTGTTTCCGGGGTGAACACATCGAGGTATTGATTGATCAGGCGGCTGGAGGAAAAAGTGACATCATCGGTGAAGCGGAGTTCCCCACCGGCCGCTTGAACTTCCGCCTGTTCACGCCGAATATTGCCCGTGATATCCTCTTTGGCATCGGCGTAATCGCTGCCCTTCACATAGACCCCGGGACGGATGGTGCGAATGGCGGGAATGGCGGTCGTATCCTCGACGATGGCCACCCCATCGACCACCGCAAGCGCTGCCAGACTTTCGGCGCGCAACGATTCAGGGAACACCGGGCGCCCCGGGCCTTTATTGACAAACCGGTCGGCCGTCGTGGTCACCAACAGACGATCACCGAATTCCCTTGCCTTGGTCAGGTGCCGAATATGACCGGGATGGATCAGGTCAAATGTTCCATGACAAAGGACCACTTTCAAACCTTCATCCCGAAACCTTTGGGCCTGCCGCCCCAATTCCTGAAGATTGACAATCTTTTGGTTTGGATGTGTACCGACCATGTTCAACTCCCAAGATATCGTCACCAGGCCCGTGCGACCTGAATAAAGATGGAAGCTTTGTTCCATAGTGGTGCTTTCCACCAATATCCCTTGAAGTTCAGCATCATGGCCTCATCTTCACCACGAAATTGGTTTGAAGCACGGTTGATTTCGATTAATGCAATTCGCTCGCCAATTTTTTCATGATTGATTTTGTTTGGGAATTGACCATTTTCCGCATGAAAACGCAGCACCAGGAGGCATTATTTTCCCACCCTCATTCCCTACCCCGAACAAACCTGCCACAAATCACATCTGTTCACGATTCCCATGGCAGAGACAATCCCGCCACCCTGAATCCCAGACAATGATTGCACTCATGTTCCCCCGCCCATCCCTGGCCAATCCAAGAGCTGGAAGGGGCGATGGAAAACCAGGTACTGCCACTAACCAACCTGGGTTCGCCCATATTCTCCTTTCCGTCGCCGGCCAACGTCGAGGCAAACAAATCCAAACCTTCCGCGCCACCATCACCCGTCCATTCAAAAATATTACCGTGCATCCCCACAAGGCCCCAGGCATTGACCAGGGTCTCAGGTGCGCCAACCGATGAAGTTTGCATGGATGCGGTTCCCCCCCCCGCGCCCCGTTCCACCAACCGGCAAATATCCATCACCGCAGCCAAAGAATGATTTGCCCGACAGGCCACATCCCATTGCCGCCGCGACGGGAGAAACATCCACCGTCCCACTTTTCCGGCAAGCCAACGGACAAAGGCCCGGGCATCCTTGTGGCTCACCATGACCACCGGATGATCCCCCCCCTGTTCAAACCCGGGGTTTTGCCAGTCGACCCCCTCCCGGAGTACGAATCGCCCCTCCTCCCCACACCATACCCGTCCCCAACCCCGACGCCCCGCCTCGGTGACATAGCCGGTTTCACGGACAAAGAGACCGAACTGGGCACGGGTGACCGAATGCCGTCCCATCCACCATGATTCCAGTTGCACCGGGGACAAGGGTGACCCGGGTGTTTGCCCCTCATGCCCCCCCCCGTGAGTACCGTCCCCCGGCACCCAGGAAAAATCAAGTTCCTCATCCCCCAACCGCACCCGCCACAAACGTCCCGCTGACAAGCGGGTCTGCAAAACCATGACCCCCCGTGGACGACGCCCACCCTTATGAATATGGGTCATCACCCGTGCCAACGACCAACGGTGCGCAGGATCCTTGGCCAACATCCCCTCAAGCAAATTTTTCAGCCCGGGTGGACAGGATGACGCCACCATCACCGGATCGGGGGCACGCTGCAACCGACGCACCGAAGTGGACCCCCCTTCATAGGCGGGCCGGCCAAACAACATGAAATACAAGGTCATCCCCAAGGAATAGATATCTGACACCGGATACCGTTTACGGTCCCAGACCTCGGGTGCGGTATAGCTGTAGGTACCCGACACGACCGGTTCCCGCGACCCTGACCAGTCCACGGCAAGTCCCCAATCGGACAAAAACCATTGGACCCGGTTGTCGCCCCGCCTTTTGCCCAGAATGTTGGATGGTTTGATATCGCGATGCAAAATGGGGGGATCCAGTGCATGCGCCGCCGCCAACGCCCGGGTCATCTGGCCCAGGACACCCATGGCTTCAGGAACCGTCAATCTCCCCCGGGCGGTAATGGCCTCCTTGAGATTGCCACCATCAAGGTATTCAGTGATGAAGACATCGCTGCCGTCTTCATCGACGAAATGGTCCAGCAAGGGAAGGACATGTGGCGCCCCCCGCAAACGCAACAGATGGTTCAATTCCGTGGCGAACAGATGGCGATTCTTGATATGCCGTGCCCGTTTCATCGCCCCGATGGCCCCGGTCGCCAGCTCACAAACCTTGTAGACCTGACCAAAGGACCCCTCCCCCAACAGCGCCAACACCCGGTAGCGGCCATCAGCGACACAATCGCCCGGTGCACACCGGGGCCGATTGGAAATCTTACGTTTTTTGACCGGAGTCGTGGTAATCACTACCGCCATGGGGATCTCAATCAATCCAGACCATCATCGGCAGCACTCTGGCGTTCCACCCGTTCCATGCGCCGATGAAGGTTGAGCAGTTCATCCAGGATATGCAGTGGTACCGAAGGACAACCCTTTGCTGAACGGGTTGCATTCAAAGTTTGATTGGCCTGCTCATCCAATACACGATTGACCCACTGAGAGATGGTCATCCCTTCACGTTTGGCCGCACGGATGACCGATCTTCGGGTATCATCCGCAATATCACGGATGGTCCAGGGACGGGTACCTTGTCGGTCCTGATGATCATCGCACCCGATTTTCATTAGCCACCTCCCCAACAAATCGTCAATACAAGCACAGAATACGACTCCATATTGAAAAAAGAGTGCCAACACCGCCCCTGCTGCACGCCATGCGATCTCCTTTCATCCCCATGCCTGCAACCCACTGTTACCGATTGTAATTTAAAATTAGGACATCCGAATGCCGGCAAAACTTTCCCATTGGCACCCCTGAATTTGCCGTTTTGTCGTCTTTTGGGATGTTAAACCGTCACCGTTCAACCATGATCCGACAAATGTCTGACATCCCATCGCCCTGATGACGGTCAATGGTATCGTTTTCCCGAATCCAGTCCAATAAATGGTCGATAATTGGATTATAGAAATTTGGCATCGACATTGCATGTATGACCATTGTCAGACAATTGTCGGATACAACTGAGAACCCACAAGGGTTCCATTTCGAGATGAATAGAATGAGGGGATATCCATGTTAAAAAATCAATGCAACGATCTCGACCTGAAGGATCATTGCCGGATGGCGCCGGGAGGTGCCGGTCGAATATTGATCATTGATGTCGATGCCGATTTTCGCCAAAGATTGCGTAAGGTTTTGCATGTGGACGGTTTTGATGTGATCGAAAGCGATACCTGTGAAAACCTGGACCAGATTTTGAGCGAACATGTCCCGGATCTGGTGATCCTTGAACCACTGATGCCCAATGTGGATGGTTTTACCGCCTGCGAAATATTGAGTCAACACGCCAATACCCGGCGCATCCCGGTCATCATGGTCACTTCGCTGGAAGATTGCGACATCATCGACTGGGCCTTCGATCTGGGCGTATTCGATTTCATGACCAAACCCATTCATGAAACCATTTTGCGCAACCGCATCCGGGTGTTGATCAACCAGGTTCGGGAGACCAGTGAATATCAAAATGATCACAACAAAATGATGTCACAGGTCCAGGAATATGAGTCGGAACTGCGCAAATTCAAGAGTCTGTTCCGGGAAGAATTGATTGAACATAAACGGACCCGGCGCCTGGTCAATCATTTCAAACAGGCATTTCAAACCCACTACCCCCTGAGGAAGAAGCTGACCGAAGGGGATCATCCACACGCGTAACACCACCTGCCCGGGAGGTTGCGCTCCCCCCAAGGGGTGGGGGGGGGGGGGAAGAAAACCTATCCTCTGGGGGACTTTGTCCCCCAACCCCATTATTTCTACCTTGTCAGATTCATTAATTGAAGAGGATGATTGCCAATTAACTGATATATATAAAAATATTGAAAGAAAAAAGGGGTCTGGGGGATTTCCCCCAGGGTTTTGATTTTAAATAAAAAGATTTCCATGTTCCGCTTTAGACTCTTTTTTCAATATTTGAACAAAGTCAAAACCCTGGGGGCAATCCCCCA
>PEAN01000085.1 GCA_002753735.1 Magnetococcales bacterium DCbin4 | reverse complement strand
ACCCGCGGCGGCAACGCCTGAACCCGCGGCGGCAACGCCTGAACCCGCGGCGGCAACGCCTGAACCCGCGGCGGCAACGCCTGAACCGACAACTCCGGCTTCCGAACCTGAGACCGCACCTGCGCCAGAACCCGCCTCCGATGATACCGCAGCATCTCCGCTTTTGGAGGTTACCGATGTCAGTGGGACCGAAGATACCGCCATCGATTTGAACCTTTCGGCTGCATTGACCGATACCGATGGCTCGGAATCGTTGACCATCACCCTTTCCGGTGTTCCTGAAGGGGCAGAGCTTTCGTCCGGTATCGACAACGGCAACGGTACCTGGACCTTGGAGGCAGGTGATCTGGACCATCTCACCCTGACCCCGCCGGCCAATTCCGACGCCGATTTTACGCTTTCTGTAATGATTACATCGACTGAGTCCAATGGTGGCGCATCGACCAGCGTGACCGGCTCCATTCATGTCGATGTCGCCCCGGATGCCGATCCCCCGATGCTTGTCGTGCATGATGCCAGCGGCACCGAAGACACACCGATTTCTCTGGATATTTTGGCCTCGCTGGCCGATACCGACGGTTCCGAATCGTTGTCCATTACCCTTTCAGGACTCCCGGAGGGCGCCGAATTGTCGGCGGGGACCCATAACGCCGATGGTTCCTGGACGTTAAGTGCCGATGACCTGGAAGGATTGCATGTCACACCGCCGCATGATTCGGATGCTGACTTCACCTTGTCTGTGACGGCCACCAGCACCGATGGAAACGATACCAGCGTCGTTTCCGGCACGATCAACGTTTCGGTCGCCCCGGACGCCGATCCGCCCACCCTCACGCTTCAAGATGCCCAGGGGTTCGAGGATCAACCCATTCCGTTGAATATCCATTTTGAACTCCATGATATCGACGGCTCCGAAACGCTTGCGGGCAACATTGTGATCAGCAATATTCCCGAAGGAGCGACCCTCAACCTGGGAGAAGCAGGACCCGACAATACCTGGATCATTTCCCAGGAAGATTTGGCCGTCACCGGAACCAATGCCCAAGGGGATCCGATTTCCTGGGAAATTCCCGGATTGACGATGACGCCACCGGAGCATGGTGACTCCGATTTCAGTCTGGGTGTCGCCATCACGATTCGCGACGGAGATGATGTCCATACTGAAACAGGACAGTTCAACATTGACCTGACCGCAGTCGCGGATCACGCCGATATCGATGCGACCCGGGCCACTGGTACCGAGGACACCGCCATCCCCCTGGACATTCATTTTGCGCTCCAGGATCAGGACGGTTCCGAATCCCTTTCCGGCAACATAGTCCTGACCAATATTCCCGAAGGGGCGCATTTGAACGTTGGGGAAGCGGGTCCAGGAAATACATGGGTTATTTCACAGGAAGATCTCCATGTCGTTGCACACAACGATCAAGGGCACCCGGTTGCCTGGGAAGTTCCCGATCTGACCATCACCCCTCCGAATAACAGTGACCAGGATTTCAACCTGGGAATTCGTATCGTCACCATGGAGGGAAATGAAGCCAGGGTTACGAACGGCGAAATCGATGTCATTGTCAATCCCGATGCCGATGAAGTCGTGTTTTCCACTTCGAGCAAACCCACGAAAGTTCATCCAGACTCCGATGAACAGAAAGAGGGTGGTTCCAAAGGTGGTGGTTCAAAAAGCGGTGGTTCCAAGGACGGCGGCTCCAAGGGCGGTGGTTCCAAGGACGGCGGCTCCAAGGGCGGCGGTTCCAAGGACGGCGGCTCCAAGGACGGCGGCTCCAAGGACGGCGGTTCCAAGGACGGCGGTTCCAAGGACGGCGGTTCCAAGGACGGCGGTTCCAAGGACGGCGGCTCCAAGGACGGCGGCTCCAAGGGCGGCGGTTCCAAGGACGGCGGTTCCAAGGACAGCGGCTCCAAGGACGGCGGCTCCAAGGACGGCGGCTCCAAGGGCGGTGGTTCCAAGAGCGGCGGCTCCAAGGACGGTGGTTCCAAGAGCGGTGGTTCCAAGAGCGGCGGCTCCAAGGGCGGTGGTTCCAAGAGCGGCGAAGGTACCGTTGGCGATGACAACGGTAACGAAGTCGAATTGGATATCAGCTTTGCCCTGGGAGATCAGGATGGTTCTGAATCCTTGTCAGGAAACATCGTCCTGACCGATGTCCCTGAAGGGGCGACGTTCAACATTGGACAGGCAGGTCCTGACCATTCCTGGGAATTGCCACTGTCAAGCCTCGCTCAAACGGCGTTCAATGACCATGGAACCCCTGTTGCCTGGAATATTCCAGGCTTGAAAATCAGTGTTCCGGATGGCGTTGATGACAACTTTGACCTGGGCATCCGTATCACCACTCTGGATGGAAACGATACGCAAGTCACCGAAGGTCATATTGGCGTCGATGTGTATGCTGACAATGAGGCCGAGAATCCACTGGAAGAACCGATGGATGGCAAATCCATAGGCGGCGGCTCCAAAGATGGCGGTTCCAAAGGCGGCGGCTCCAAGGATGGCGGTTCCAAAGGCGGTGGCTCCAAGGATGGCGGTTCCAAAGGCGGCGGTTCCAAGGATGGCGGTTCCAAAGGCGGCGGTTCCAAGGATGGCGGTTCCAAAGGCGGCGGTTCCAAAGGCGGTGAAAGCGATTCCGATGGCCAGGTCATTACTGTGGGTCACGGAGACGATGTCCTGGAACTCACGGTTGCCCATCAGGGCAATGGCACCGATTGCCGGTTTGAAGTTTATATTGATGGCCAACCCATTGAGGGAGGTCCCTTTTCCTCGGATGCAGTTCACAGCCAAGGGGAATGGGAAACCATCCGTTTTGAAGGGATCGATCTGGGTGATGGTGAACGTGTCATCACCATCGAATCGGTCGACGATGGCGGCAACCAGGTACTGGTCGACAAGATTGCCATCAATGGTGAAGAAATTCAGGCGGAAAACGGAGCGACATGGGACAACGGTGACGCCAATGTCCTGGGTGGCGATGCAGTCCACGTCCACCAGGGTGAAGAGATCCAATTCCAGGTCGATATCAACGACGAAGCGGACCAGGATCCACCTCAAGCCCAGGAAGAACCTGAAGATCAGGAAGAACCACAGGCTCAGGGAAATGATGACGCCCCTGTCGCCGATTTGAATCTGGCGGGTGGCAGTGGTGATGATGTTCTGACGGGAGATGCGGGTAACGACACGATCACAGGTGGCGCAGGCGATGATGTATTGGGAGGCGAGTCGGGAAATGACACCCTGATGGGTGGTGAAGGCAACGACCTCTTTATCTTTGGTACTGGCGATGGTGTGGATTATGTCGATGGTGGTTCCGGGGATGGTTGGCTGGATGCCATTCATTTGGAGAATGTTTCCGGGGGTCCGGGAGACAATATTGAAAATGCCGGCGATTGGACACTGGATTCCGACAGCGCCTTTACCATGGATGGGGATGGTTCGATTGTATTTGACGACCCCAATGCTTCCGGAACCGTAACCCTTGAAGACGGTTCCACCATCGAGTTCACCAACATTGACCAGATTCAGTGGTGATGTGACTTCACCCTCCCACCCCTGCAGGGGGTGGGAGGGATCTTTTCCTGTCAGTCCGAGGCACCATGGATTCCGAAAGGGGATACGATGGTATCGACCACCTGACCTCTCATCATCCCGACATCCTCTACCACCACCTGTTTTCCCATCCAGAAATGGTTGCTGATTGATTGCGTCATTTTCTGGACCCGGTGTGGATACAGGAACGCGATCTGTCACGGATGCAACGATGGTATCAACCACTGGTTGCGGAACGAAAACCGCTCCCTGCCGATGGTCAGCGATTTTCGGGCTTTCAATTCACTTTCAGGATCATGTCCTTCATCAATGACAACGCATCATGATCATTGGTAGGAATCAAGGGTGGAATGTCAATCATGCTCCCCTCCCAAATAAAAAAGAATTTGTTTAAACATATCGGCATGAGCTGCTATTCTGGAAGTTGAAAAAGATGGAAATTTCACCTTCAGATTTGCCATGCGATGGATCGGGTTTCAACACCTTCATCCCATCGGTTTGACGGTCTGAGCGACAGATCGCGGTCGTCGATCCCCGGGACGGATCGGGAGGAGGTCACATGTCCGCATTTTCAATCCACAAGGATGCCACACCCGAATGGATCAAGGGTTTGGCCCGGAAGGGGCCGGTTTTTTTCCCACAACGGGCGGGACGATCCGCGTTTCGCTTCAAGCCGGTCCAGCCCAACTCGGAACTCCAGTTTGATTCCTACCATCCGACCCTGGTTCCCCCCGGAAAAAAACTGACGCCGGCGGATGAAACGCTGTTTCGCTATCGCCGAAACGATGCGGGCGCCATCGAGTTCGAACCGGTCCTGGACACTGGGACACGGATCCTGGCGGGGGTTCGCCCCTGTGATCTGAAGGCCATCGATCTGATGGACCGGGTCCATCGGGAACACCACGGCGATCCGCATTATCTGACCCGGCGCAATCATACCACCCTCATTGCCATCGATTGCCTGCGCCCCTGTGATGAATCCTGCTATTGCGCCGCAGTCGGTTCCCTCGGTTGGCGCCGGAACGCCGATGTGTTTCTGACCCCGGTCGATGCGGTGTTTTTGGTGGAAGTCTTGTCGGAACGGGGAATGGAACTGGTCCATGGCAATGACTTCACGGCATGCACCCAAACCCGGGTCGAGGAATACAGGGATCGGGCGGAACGCCAGCGTCCCCATCCTTTCGGGCGACAGTTCGCCATTCCCCTGCCTCATCTGCCCGCCCTCCTCGCCCGCCAATGGCAATCCCCGGTATGGGAGCGTCACGTCCAACACTGTTTTTCCTGTGGCAGTTGCAACCTGGTCTGCCCCACCTGCTATTGCTTCGACACCCGCGATGATTTTGAAATATCGGATCCCAACCGTGGATCGCGATCCCAAACCTGGGATGCCTGCATGTTGCCCGGGTTTGCCGAGGTTGCAGGAGGTCACAATTTCCGCCCCCTCCCAGCGGCCCGCCAACGTCACCGGGTCAAACGCAAGTTTGAATACCTCCCCCAACGCTTCCAGGAACCGAGCTTTTGCGTCGGCTGCGGACGTTGCACCCGCCAATGTACCGCCAGCATTGATCTATTTACCATTGTCAACGATCTGGCCCAGCAGGGGGGGGAACGCGCATGAACATGATGCCCACCGAGTCCGGCAAGGTGTTCGATCCAAAACTGCACCTTCCCCGGATGGCACAAATTCTCGAAGTCACCGCAATGACCGCCCGGGAAAAATATTTCAGGATCGCCTTGCCCCAACCCCTGGGACATCGCCCGGGACAGTTCGTGATGCTCTCCCGCCTTGGCATCGGCGAAGCCCCGATCTCCATCTCCTGCGGCCCGCGCAACGACAACATTCTGGAACTGGTCATCCGCAAGGCGGGCCGGTTGACCCGGGTATTGCATCGACTGAAACCGGGTCAGAGTGTGGGAATTCGCGGTCCCTTCGGTTCAGGGTTCGATCTGTCGGCATTTGAAGGCCAGGATGTGGTCTGTATCGTCGGCGGTCTGGGGCTGGCCCCATTGCGCTCCCTGATTCAACCCCTCCTGGCCCAACCTCAACGGTTCGGACGCATCACCCTCATCAGCGGTTGCCGCACCCCTGCCGAAGAACTCTATCGTGACGAACTGCATTCCTGGGAGCGAATGCATCGGGAATCAGGGCGGGTAACGGTGATCCGTCTGGTGGACAAGACCGACAATCTCCCCTGGAATGGTCAGGTCGGTCTGGTGACCGCCCCCATCGCCGATCTGGCGTTGAATCCCGAACGGACCCTGGTTGCCTTGTGCGGACCGCCGGTGATGTACAAATTCGTCATCATGGAGCTGATGGCCCGCAACATCCCCGCCTCCCGCATTTATGTCGATCTGGAACGCCGCATGAGATGTGGCGTCGGTCGTTGCGGTCATTGTCAGATCAACCATGCCTACTGCTGCCAGGAGGGTCCGGTATTCCGCTTCGACCGCGTCGGGCATCTTCAGGAGGCCCTGCAATGAAACCGAAAATTGCCTTTTTCGACTTTGCCAGTTGCGAAGGGTGTCAGCTCGCACTCCTCAACTGTGAAGATCTCCTTTTGGACCTCTTAAGCCAGGTGGAACTCGTCGAATTTCGCGAGGCGATGTCGGAAACGGCCCCCCGTTACGATATCGCCTTCATCGAAGGGAGCATCCACCGGGAACAGGATGCCGTTCGCCTGCGCGACATTCGTGCCCGCAGCACCCTTCTGGTCGCCATGGGGGCGTGTGCCTGCATCGGCAATGTCCAGGCCCGTTCCAACCAGGTCGCACCGGCGGAAAACTTTCGCCGGGTGTATGGCGAGGCAGACCGCAACCGGGTCCAGATCGATGCCGAATACTGGCCCCTGTGGGCACATACCCGTGTACGCTCGGTCAAGGAGGTTGTGGCGGTCGATTATGAACTTCGGGGTTGCCCGATGGTGGCGGATGAGTTTCTCATGCTCGTCAAGGCGCTCCTGAACGCAACCACCCCTTACCTCCCCGTCCAGGCGGTCTGTGTCGAATGCAAGATGAACGAAAATGAATGCGTCTTTGATCAAGGCGAAACCTGCATGGGTCAGATCACGTACGGCGGATGCAAGGCGTTGTGCGTCACCCGGGGATACCGTTGTGACGGCTGCCGTGGCCTGCTGCCCCATGCCAACCTGAATGCCCATCGCCGGCTGTTGCGGGAAAAAGGTCTCTCCGACACCGACATTGAACATCGCTACCGTCTGTTCCGCGGCACCCGGGCTTGAAGGAACGGGAGAAACGAAGATGGCCCTCACCACCCAAACCTGCAACATCGACATCCACCACGTCACCCGTGTCGAAGGACACGGCAGTATACGCATCAACGTGCGCGAAGGGGTGGTGGAAGAGGTCAAACTGTGCATTGTGGAAGCCAACCGCTTTTTCGAAAGTTTTACCCGCGGCCTGCTCCCCGCCGAAGTTCCCTGGATCGTGGGCCGGATCTGCGGCATCTGCTGCGTCGGCCATCAACTCGCGGCCACCAAGGCAGTGGAAGCGGCCCAGGGGATCACCGTCTCGCCGCAGACGGTGCGGTTGCGTAAAATGCTCAACGAATCACAATTTTTACAAAGCCATATTCTGCATGTCTATTTTCTGGCAATTCCCGACTTTGTCGGTGCCCCCAGTGTCCTGCCCCTGGTCAAAACCCATCCCGAAGTCGTCAAACGTGCCCTGCGTCTGAAAAAACTGGCCAACGACTATACTGCGATTTTGGGCGGCCGAACCCTTCACCCCATGAGCAACACGTTGAAAGGATGGCGCAAACTGCCCGATTTGGAGGAAATTGAACGCCTCCACGCCCGCCTCACCGCCAGCCTTCCCGATCTTGAAGAAACGGTTGCCATCGTCCAAAGCCTGAACATCCCCCCCTTTGAACGGGAAACCGAATTCGTCTCTCTGAAACACCCCGATGAGTATGCCCTGTACGACGGAGATGTCTTCAGTTCCGATACCCGGACCGCGGTCCCGGTATCGGACTACCGCGAAGTGACCAATGAATTCACCGTTTCCCATTCCACCACCCGCTGGTCGCGCTGGCATCGGGAATCGTATGCGGTGGGAGCGCTTGCCCGGGTCAACAACAATTTTGCGCAACTGCATCCCGCAGCCCGGGAGGTCGCGGCACGGTTGCGTTTGACGGTTCCCTGTTACAATCCGTACATGAACAATTGCGCCCAGGTGGTGGAAATCATCCATTGTGCCCACAACAGCCTGGCCATGATGGAAACCCTCCTCAACGACGGCCTGCATGCAGAAAACATCGACCATGTACCGGTCGCGGGACGGGGGGTTGGTGCGGTCGAGGTCCCCAGGGGGATCCTGTTCCATGACTATGAATTCGACGCATCGGGCCGGTGTTGCGATGCCAATGCCATCATCCCCACCAGCCAGAACGTCAACAACATCGAACAGGACATGAAGGACTTCATCCCCCGAATGCTCCCCAAGATGTCGGAAAAAGAATTGGCGTTGCACATGGAAATGCTGTTGCGGGCCTATGATCCCTGCATTTCCTGTTCAGTCCACATGTTGGATGTGACATTCGTGAAATGAACCGGCGGGAGGAATACGATGATGTTGACCGTGGTCGGCATCGGCAATCGGAATGCCCGTGACGATGCGGTGGGATTGGTTTTGGTGGAAACGTTACCGATCATCCCCTCCCGCAGCAACATCACCCTCCTTCCATGGGAAAATGCGGATGCCCTGACCCTGGCCCATGACCTGCTGGCACTGCCTGGACCGGTCCTGATCGTCGATTGCGCCGATATGGGCCTGGCCCCGGGAGAATGGCGTTGCTTCTCCCTGGAAGAGGGGGGGATCCAACAACATCATGGCACCGTTTCCACCCACGGTCTGGGCATGGCGGAAGCCATGGCCATGGCCCGGGGTCTGGGATACGACCACCCGATCCACCTGTTCGGCATTCAGCCGTTTGACCTGTCGCCCCACCCGACGTTAAGCCCCTCCATGACCCAACGCCTTCCCGTGCTGTTGGAAGCCCTGGCCGCAACCGTGGATCGGCACAACACCCCACCCGCCATCCCCACCCCATGGGTTGCAGACCAGGTGGTACCTCTTGCCAAACCGATGCACCGTTCGATTCTGGCGATGGGAACCGAGACCAAAAACAGTCCCGCCCTGGGACTTCCATCGGCAATCACCCTGTTCAAACCCCTCGGCGACCTGACCGATCCGACCGCCCGAACCCTTCTGGAACAATCGGCCCGCGAACTGCTGGAACACCCCGACCCCATCCCCCGGGCCATTGCGGTGGACCTCCATCCCGACATGGCCTCCTCGGTTCTGGGAATCCGGCTGGCCCGGGAATATGCGCTTCCCATCATGACCATACAGCACCATCATGCCCATGCGGCAGCCTGCATGGCGGAACATCACCTTGAAGAAAGTCTGGCCCTGGTGTGCGATGGCATGGGTTGGGGGACGGATGGCAATCTGTGGGGGGCGGAATTGTTGCATGTCAAAGGGTCTCATTGTGTCCGCCTCGGGACCTTCGCCCCGGCCCCCCTGCCCGGAGGTGATGCCGCCGTCCGTCACCCCCTGCGGCAACTGTTGGCCCGGTGGGTGATCGCAGGCGTGGAACCGACTGAACGCTGGTGCGGGCGGGTCGGCATCACGGCAACCGAAGCCGCCGTCTGGACCCATCAATGCCACCATGGCCTCCATACCCCGTCCAGCCACGCCGCAGGTCGTCTGTTTGACGCCTTTGCCGCCCTGCTTGGCATCGCCCCGCCAACGATTGCCTTCGAAGGGGAACCCGCCATCCGTCTTGAAGCCCATGCCCGACACTGTTCGGAATCGCTTCATGCCCGCCACCACCTCCCATTTACCCTCAAACGACAGGGATCGATGCGTGTTGTCGATTGGAATCCCTTGTTCCGTCAATTCTCCCCGGATCGGGAATGGTCGCCTGATGAAACCATCCTTTGGGCGTATTCGTTCCATCAGGCGGTGGCAACCGCCCTGGTTCGACTCGTCACCCATGCCATGGAACAGACCGGTCTGAACCGGGTGGTCCTGGGGGGGGGCGTCTTCATGAATACTTTGTTGAAGGAGCATTTTTTTTCGATGATGGAGGATCGCGCTTGCCAAATATATTACCCGCAACGCCTCCCCCCGGGAGATGCCGCCATCGCCCTGGGACAGGCATGGATCGCGGGAAGGAGGGTGTGACATGTGTCTCGCCGTTCCCATGAAAATCATTGCCCTCCACGAAGATGGCACCGGAACCGTCGCACTTGATGGCATCCGGATCAAAGTGGGATTGATGCTCGTGGAGCATCCCCGCATCGGAGATCATGTCCTCATCCATGCCGGATATGCCATCGAAAAGCTGGATACCACAGAGGCCATGATCCGACTGGACCTGTTCAAGGCGTTGGCGGATACCTATCGTGAGGAGACGGGGCAGGAGGTCACGCTGATCGCCCCGCCACGACCCGGTGGAGACCTGCCATGAATTTCATCGATGGTTTCCGGCGAATGGAGGCGGCACAGCATTTTCGGACCACCCTGGCCGATCATGGAGCGCTCCTGGCCAAAGAGGGACGTAGCGTTCAGCTCATGGAGGTGTGCGGCAGCCATACCATGGCCATTGCCCGTTTTGGCATTCGCGCCTTCCTCCCCCCCAACGTCACCCTGGTCAGTGGTCCGGGTTGTCCGGTATGCGTCACTGATCCAGGATATATCGATACCGCCATCGCGTTGGCGGAACAGGGAACCTTGATTCTGACCTTTGGTGACATGGCACGGGTTCCCGGTTCCCGCACCACCCTGGAGGCGACCCGGGCGGCGGGGGGACGGATCGAGATCTGTTATTCCCCGCAAACCGCCCTGGAACAAGCCCAGACCCATCCCGATACCGCCGTGGTATTCCTCGCCGTGGGCTTTGAAACCACCGTCGCCCCCATCATGGCGATGCTGGATCATGCCATCCGGAGTGGCATCGGCAATCTGTCATTATTGACCGCGTTCAAGCGGATCCCTCCCGCCCTTGAAGCCTTGATCACCGATCCCGGGGTCAAGATCGACGGCCTGCTCTGTCCCGCCCATGTCAGCGCCATCATCGGCGCCGACGCCTATCGCCCCTATGCCGAAACCCATGGTGTGGCCTGTGTCGTGGCGGGATTTGAACCCCTCGACATCCTTTATGGCCTGCATGGACTCACCCGGCAACTGGTCGATCACCATCCATGGGTTGAAAATCAGTACAACCGTGTGGTCAAACCGGAAGGGAATCGTCAGGCACAACGGATCATCGAACGCTATCTGGAACCGTGCGATGCCTCCTGGCGGGGACTGGGGGAGATTCCCGCAAGCGGCCTGCAATTGCGTCACGCATTCACCCGGTACGACGCCCATCATCGATTTGGAATGACGCCCCGGACCGGACGCCCCAATCCCCGATGCCAATGTGGCGAAGTCCTCAAAGGGAAGATGACCCCCTCCCAGTGTCCGTTGTTTGGCAATCCCTGCCATCCGGACCACCCCCTGGGACCCTGCATGGTCAGTTCCGAAGGGAGTTGTGCCGCCGGGTTCAAATATGCCCCGGGAGGAGAAACCCCATGAATGATCGCATTCTACTGGGCCATGGAGGGGGCGGACGACTGACACAACAGTTGATCCAGGAGGAAATCCTCTCCCGTTTCGGCGCAGGACCGTTGCAGACCCTGCCCGATGCGGCATCATTAATCTTGAAGGATGGCCGGATCCGGTTTTCCACCGACAGTTTCGTCGTCCATCCCCTGGAGTTCCCGGGAGGCAACATTGGCGATCTGGCAGTGCATGGTACGGTCAACGATCTGGCGGTCAGCGGTTCACATCCCCGTTGGCTCTCTCTGGGAATGATCCTGGAAGAGGGTCTGCCATTGGCGACCTTGCGTCGGGTATTGGATGCCATCCAACGGGCCGCCCATGCGTGTGGCGTCATCATCGCCACCGGAGATACCAAGGTCGTCCGGCGTGGCCAGTGTGATGGCCTGTACCTCAATACCGCCGGGATCGGTGAAGCCATTCCCGAACTTTCCCTGGGATTGGATCGCATCAACGTCGGGGATCGAATCCTGGTCAGCGGCACCCTTGGGGATCATGGGATGGCAGTCTTGTCGGTACGTGAAGGTTTGCGGATTCAAAACGGCCCCGTCAGCGATACCCGATCGGTTCAGCGTCTGGTGACGGCAATCGCCCCTTTGGCAGACGCCATAAGATTCATGCGCGACCCGACCCGGGGGGGATTGGCGACAACGCTCAACGACATGGTGCTGGGACAACCTTTTGGCATGTTCATCCGGGAAAAATCGCTTCCCCTGGCCCCGGAAAGTATCGCCCTGGCGGAAATGTTGGGCTTGGATCTGCTGCACGTTGCCTCGGAAGGGTGTCTGGCGCTGGCATGTGCCCGGGAAGTTGCCGACTCGGTGTTGGCAACCTGGCGTTCCTTGCCCGAGGGGGCGGGGGCCCGGGAAATCGGGTGGGTTACGGATCAAGCGGGACGGGTCATTCTGGAAACCGCCATCGGGGGACAGCGGATCATCGATGTCCCCAGTGGCGAACTGCTCCCAAGAATCTGTTGAGGAGACAAAGCATGATTATAAGAAAAAAAAGGTGCTCACCTTCGCATGATCTTTTCTTCCAACACGTAAAGGAACCATGCCATGACCGCTTGGTTGCCGAAAGACCGAAATAAATGGCTGGACTGCACATCGGACCTCTGTAACGACAGTCTGCACACTGAAAAACTGTTGGAGCGGGGCGCATGGTTCATCCAAACCCGGTGGAAGGCGGCGGGAATCTGCCTTGCGGGTGCCCTGTGGCTCCACCTGCCCCCGTTGCAGCACACCCCCGGATTTGCCATTGATTTTCGCTATCTGCTCATTGTCGGCCTGTTGCTGGTGGCAAGTAATCTGATTTATGCCCATCTCGCCCGACGAATGGCAGATCAAGGACCCACCAGCAAAAAACTATGCCGCCTTCTCGGAATTCAGGTATTGACCGATTTCATGAACCTGTCCATTCTCACCTACGGTTTGGGCGGTGTCGAAACTCCGATCCTCATTCTATTCCTCCCCCACATCATTCTTTCGACCCTTTTCTTCTCCCGTGTCCATAGTTTCATCATGACCTGGGTCGGAATTTTTTTTGCAACCCTGCCCATTGTTTTGGAATATCTGGGCGTCGTATCCACTGTTTCGGTATTCGACTCCGCCCACAAAATCACCATCATCAGCTCCAATCCAACCATCACGACCAGTTATCTCCTTGGCATTGCCGCGGGCATGCTGGTGTGCTGGTATCTGGTAAGCGATATCACCGCCATATTATTATTGCGGGAACGACAATTGGAACAAGCACTTGACCAGCTCAATCTATTGGACCGGGAAAAATCCCAGGTCACCATACGCGCCACTCATGAATTGAAAGCACCGTTTGCAGCCATCAAAAGTTATGTCTACACCCTGCGCGACGGCTATTGCGGCCCCCTCCCCGAGAAAGCACAACAGGTGGTGCAACGCATCGGTGACCGGTGTGACCTGTTGATGGCAAAGATCACCGACATCATCCATCTGAGCAATCTGCGCACCATGACCCCCTCCCACACCCGGTTGACCCAGGTCGATTTGAACGCCATCGTCGCCCGGGAAGTGGAGGATGCCCAATTGATCGGAACGCCGCGTGGCATCGCGATCCATTATCAGTCGGAACCGTTCGCCTGTCCGATCATGGCATCCAAAGAGCTTCTTGCGACCATGAGTTCCAATTTATTGCGCAATGCAGTCAACTATTCCCACGATGGCGGCATGGTTGAAGTCAGTCTTGAGACAACTCCGGGAATGGTGACCCTGCAGATCGAGGACCATGGGATCGGCATCCCCGAGGAACATCTGGAACGTATATTTGAGGAGCATTTCCGCTCCAACAATGCCGTCCACTTCAACCCCAACAGCACCGGCATGGGGTTGGCACTGGTCCGGGAGATTGTCCGCCTGCATGATGGAGCGCTCTCCGTTACCAGCCAACTGGGCCAGGGATCCATTTTCACCGTGACCTTTGCCCAATCGCACTAACCACCACAACAGGAGGCCCCCATGGCAAACCTATTGCTCATCGACGACGATCAGGACATCCTCGACAGCCTGACCATGATCCTGGAGGGCAACGGTCACACCGTCGCCATCAAACGGGATACCGACAACCTCCTGGATGCGGTCAAAACCATCCATCCCGACCTGATCATCCTGGACATCATGCTGCCGGAGGATTCCCAGGCAGGCTTCAAGGCGGCACGCCTCCTGGCCAAGGATGAAGAGACGGAAAAAATTCCGATACTCATTCTGTCCGCCGTCAATCAACGCAGCAACCTTTCCTTCACCTTTTCCGAGTTCGACATCAACACCGAATTCATGCCGGTCGCAGCCTTCATCGAAAAACCGGTCGAACCGAATGTGTTGCTGAAAAGAATCGATCAACTGTTGTTTCCGTCATGAATATCTTTTGGAATCATCTCCCGGGAACGTCACACTCCGGGGGGGGATGGAACATCGACCCGTCATTGACTTCAACCCTGTCCCATTCATTCACTGGTGAGGATGACTGACATTCCACTTACAGATATAGAAATTTTGAAAGAAAAAATGGGACCTGGGGGATTGCCCCCAGGACTTTGATCTTTTTTGACTTTGTTTTCCACGCGCCTCTTTACCCGAAGCGGGGTGCCCGCGTGTTTTTTTCGGGAGGATTGCATCGGATGAAATGAATAAATAACTATTGATCTTAAATTCTTGCGATTTGTTTATACTATGGTTTCAATCGAGAAATTATTATACTCTTTAAATGCAAATTGACCTTATTGGCCAATTATTGATAGAATGGAAGCTGAAGTTCGGTTTTTTGCGGCTGCCACCAAGGAATCGAGGAGCATGACGATGCGCGGAATCGTTGCAATCAGTGGGCTGACACATTCGGTCATCTTCGATAAAAACCGAGTCAAGGAATGTGACAACGAGAAAAAATGCCCCGTCGTCACCATCTCCCGGGATGTTGGAGCTGGCGGTGGTCACATCGCGGAACTCCTGGCCCAACAGCTCGGAATTGCGTGTTATGGCTATTCCATGATTGACGGAATCATCAATGAGGCGAAAACCGACAAACATCTCATGAACCTGATGGACGAACGCTACCCCAGCATCCTGGAACACTGGATCAGCAACCTGATCCTTAAGGGAAATTTTTCCAAGGCGGAATATCATCGCCGCCTGACGCAAACGGTCTATGCCATCGCCAACACCGGTGGCGTCATCCTCGGTCGCGGCGCACACCTGATCCTGGCCAACAAGCCCAATGTGTTCCGGGTGCGCATCGAGGGATCCCTGGAACAATGCGCCAAAAGGGTTTCCAAACGCGAAAACGTCACCCTCGACGAAGCTAAAAAGATCATTGCCGAAAGAACCAAGGAACGTGCAGACTTTCTGAAGGATTTCTACAAGATGTTCCCGAATAATCTAAGATATTCCGACCTTGTGATCAACACCGACAAGGCAAGCGATAAGAATGCCGTGGAGATCATCCTGTTTGCCATGGAAAAAATGGGACATCCTGTTGCAAAATCAGGGACGGTTGGCATGCAAAAAAATCCTTGAGGAAAAGAGGGACCTGACAGCGCTCTGCCAACCTTTAGGATCCCCTGCTCATGGAAACGATCAAGAAAAAAAGAGGGCTGGGAAATCACCTCCAGCCCTCTTTTCTTTCTTGATCATGGATGCCAATACGCCATGGTAATGTGGAGAAATATCTGAACGATCACCTCAACACGCGATGAGATCATGCAATCATATCATTTCAATTCTTGCAATTAGTTTTTATTTTATCATCAACAAATTATTCATTTCTACAGATATTTTATATTCATCCACTTGCAGCTTGTATCGACTTTCGATAATTTTCCGCCGGGTTGTCCACCGTCCTCTGCTCGTAGCCATTCAGATCCTTCCGCATTAATGTAAGCATTCAAGAAAAAAGGGATGATGTTGATTTAACTTGTCTCTTCATCACGCATCACTCCAATATTTCAGCATATAAATAACTAATGTAAACAAATATAGCGATTCACCATCCTTCTTTTATTCTATCGACAACAAATTCCGACATGACAAGGAAAGCGGGGAAGATTTGAATGGCTACCGCAAGATAACATGCAATAATATTCTTTCAACATTTGGCAATGCTTCTTTATTGTTTCATTAATTTATTGCCCGTTTTTTTCAAAAATTTTTAATTTACCCACTTGTGGTTTGCATCGATCTTCGATAATTTCCAAACTCAACTGTCCACTGCCTAATGACCGTAAGGAGGCTCAGCATGAAGAAACGTACCTTGGCCCTGATCGCCAGTATTGCCCTTGCCGCAGGTTTTGCCAGCAGTGTCCAGGCCCATGATTGGTCACATGACGGAGTCCCCCATTCCCACCATGCGCATCCCGGCGAATGGAAATCGGGCGGGTGGACCCAATGGCACAACATGCCCGGTTACACCCAATTGGGCAGCGTCGGCACCCAACTCTTTCAGGTCCATGAACAAAAAGTCGTTGGATACAACCCTTACGCCCACGGCCATCATGGCTATTTTGGCTCCTATGTTCATAACGCGGGCATGCCGATGATGGCCATGTTTTCATCTTGTGCCTGCAAACATGACAAGGCCGCCAATCAATCCTGCGCCTGTATGAAGGGGGCCTGTGCCTGCAACCATGACAAAGCTGCCAGCCAACCCTGTGCATGTATGAAGGGGGCTGGTGCCGGCGGGATGATGCATGGCGACAGCATTCACGGCAATAACATGAACAACAAAATGAAATAATCGAACTGAACACCCGATCCTGAGATCACGCTCTGAAACCATCAAAATCAAACCTGGGGTAATACAAATGAAAAGCATTTCCAAACGTCTCACGCTTGCCCTGGCAGGTGCCATGTTTGTCGGAGCCGGTTTCATCGCCCCGACCCAGGCCAAGGCTGATGCCGTCACTGCGACCATCCTGGCCGGCTCCGCCCTCGGCCTGAACCTGTGGCATGATCCCTGGCCCGTGCGCGCCCTGGTCAGCCCGATCACGTATCTGCTCAATATCAACAACAACAGCGGCCATAACCATGGATTCGCGCACGATGCTGGATACGTGCATCAAGCTGGATACGTGCATCAAGCTGGATACTATGGCCCCTACGACCATTATGTCCATGTTGGCGTACCGCAGCACAGCCATGCCGGCATCATCTCCACCGATCACGTCCACACCATGGCAGCCCCTGCCAAGTAAGGCACAATTTTTTGAGATCATGGAACTGCGTTTCGGTTTTTAATACGAAACGCAGTTCTTGTTTTCCCCCCGCAAATCGTCATTAGCCCCACCTTTGGCCTCCTGAATGATCCCATGATGCTGTTTCAATGCTTGTTGCAAGCGTGGAGACAGATCATCCCAAAGCATGAGATCGACCAGAAAAGGAAGATCACTTTCGTCCAGCGCCTCTTTCAACGCTGCAACCGCAGCATGTTGTTTTGGCGCAGCAAAGACAACGAGGTCGAGATCTGAGTAGAGGTGCCATCCACCTGTGACCCGGGACCCGTTGGACCATACCTGAACGCCAGGGATGAATTCGTGCAGCAGGGCGAGAAGCAGTTGCCGTTGATCGGGGGTGATCGACGTTGTTACGGTCATTTCCAGGGAATTCCGGTCATGGTCTGATACAGATTCCTGGCATCGTGGAGAAAGTATTCGATGATCAACAAGGCTCTTCTAGCGTTAGATGTGGTTGAATTGTGGAACCATTGCAAAACAGTCACTTTTTCTACTTTATCACATTCATTGATCAGGGATTATTGACACTCAAAAAATTATTGAAAGGAAAAAGGG
>PEAN01000084.1 GCA_002753735.1 Magnetococcales bacterium DCbin4 | reverse complement strand
GTCTGGAACCTTACGCCTACCTCCGCAAAGTCTTCAGTGCGATTCCCAATGCAACCACGGTGGAAGAGTTTGCAGCCCTCCTTCCCTGGAACTGCAAAAATTCAGAAAAAAGCAAGTCACTTTGCTGATGGGGTTCGTTCGGCGCTTACGGAAAAAGTGTCAGCGTTGATGTTGCCGGCAACGTTGAATCGACGGGATGGAGACTCTATTTTTTCCCGTCGGGATCGACCTATACAACGTTCTACGAGCTGGGGATGACTGCAGAAATTCAGGCAGCCGACACAAAAATCCTGGCGAGTGATCAATACGCCAGGGTTGGATGCGGCACAACAACCCCGACAGCGAAACTCGACATCCATGCCGCTGACGTCTTGGCCCTCAAGGCTCTTCGTTCAGGAACGGGCGCGACCGATGCGATTGCGACCTTTCACTCCAACATCGGCGGGGTCGGGACCAAGGTTTGCGAAATCCGCAATACCGGCGGCGTTTACAATATCGGGACGGTGTTTGGTGGGTTATCCGATGAAAGGTTCAAGGAAAACATCACGGACAGCACTCAAAAACTGGAGGAGCTGCGCGCGGTCCGGGTACGGAAATTCAACTTCATCGGCCACCCGGAATTTCCCCAGATCGGGATGATCGCTCAGGAATTGGAAGGTATTTTCCCCGGCCTCGTCACCGGAACCGAGGATACCGAAACCATTCCCGATCCCGACTGGATCCCTGGCGCAGGCCAGACCGAAACAGATCGACCCTTCATCACCCGTCACCCGGGAACGGTGACCAAGTCGATCAAATATTCCGTCTTCGTCCCGATTTTGATCAAAGCACTCCAGGAACTCGCCGCCAAGAATGACGCCTTGGAGACCCGAGTGGCGGCGCTGGAGGCAAGGCAATGAGACGGGGGATGGGGTGCGCCAACACCCCAAACCGCAGGACTGCGCCTGCATGACCAACCGTGGCCTTTGATTGGCCATCCCGCCATCGCACATGCGACGGCAGCAAGGGTGCAAACGGCATGCTAAACCAGATCAGATGTGGCAACACCGGCCCAAAACCGGCCATGGCGAAAACTCAAAATTCAGTGACAAGAGAGTCCGCGATCAGTGACAAGAAAATTATCGCGTTACATTACAACATTAAAAATCGTATCAAATCAGATATTTCTTAGCTGTCCGACAGAAATGGAATTAGACAGCACCCGCCAAAAATAAAATTTATGCTCCTTTGTATATCTTTGATTCATAAGTTTTTATTGGAGCCGCCTTTCGGAATTGAACCGAAGACCTGCTCATTACGAGTGAGCTGCTCTACCCCTGAGCTAAGGCGGCACATCCTTAAGGGCCTTATCCTATGTAGAACGGTCATGCTCTGCAAGCAATTTTGTGGATTGATGTTGATTCTGTCATCCTCAAGCGCAATGAATTCGGATTAAATAATCACAAAAACAATCATTTATGCACGAATTGCCACACTTTTCATGATCACCTGTGCCCGATTGATCGCTGAACCCTGCTCCCTCCTCCTCAATGTCCTCCATGGGGTCCCCAATCAAACCGGAGCATACGTCAACGCTGCACCTCTTTAAGTTGAGGGCACGCAAAATTCAGAATAAAGCAAATCGATTTTCTGATGAAAGCTGGCGGGCAATCAATCAGCAAACTACTGAAGCGCTTCAACTTGTTACTTTTTTCCAGTTACGGTCCAATGGTCGCCAACCGCCCTGCGGTATTTGAAACACCATGGCCCCTCATGCCTGCTGGAGAAATGCATGTCCCGCATTCGCACGATCAAACCTGAATTTTGGACCAGTGACCAAGTCGTCGCCTGTTCGTTGCCGGCGCGGCTGCTGTTCATCGGACTGTGGAACTTCAGCGATGATTCAGGGATCTGTCCTGCCACACCCAAACGGCTGAAAATGCAGATCTTCCCTGGAGATGACATCGACATCGAAACCCTCTGCCAATGGATCGAAGAACTTAAAAAACAGGGTTTACTCACTGAATATGAGGTGGACAACCGTTGCTACTACCAGATCACCGGCTGGCACCATCAACGTATCGACAGACCGACCTTCCGTTTTCCCAAGGCCGATGGTCACATCCCGAAATTGACCGAATTCATGTTCCCGCCCAAAAAATCGGCCCAGAACAAGAAAAAAACGCCCAACACTGCAAACTCATCCTCCATTTCCGACAGCGTTGCCGCCTCCGGCGTCGTCATCTGAACCTTTTTTCGCCCAACAATACACAGGAGTACGCATGAACCCGAAACGCGCTTTGACACGACTTTCCAGCCGCATCACCCGTTACGAAGATACCGTCAAGGGAGGCGGTTCCTCCATCTCATGGGATGATGTCGCCGGTGCCATGCCCAAAGATACCTTGCAATCATTGATGATTCGCGTCAAATGGACCGGCCAACATCAATTCTGGGAAGACCTGGTCTGGTGGGCATCACGCGAACTTTGGCCCGAATCATGGAACACCGAAGATCCCCGCCGCATCCAACGTCTCGTCGAACTGGCGTTGCGTGACTGGGCTGATCCCGGATTGTGCCACCGGTGCGGCGGTCATGAAGTCGATGGACGCACCGTCATCCGTACCCGCAACAAAAAACAACCGGTCCGTTCCTGTCCAACCTGCCAGGGAACAGGCATCCGCCGCGCCCGTTCCGGCCGCAGTTGCGCCCGCCTCCTCGGCATCGATGAAAAAACATGGCGCGAAATCTGGCGCGACCGTTTTCAACAGCTTGAAGTCTCCTTGAATACCTTGGAATCAAAAGCACTGAAAACTTTGCAGAAGAATTTGGAAGAAGAAAAAGATGATTCCCAACAAAAAAACATATTGACTACCCCCGCAAAATAAGGTAAATTCACGCCAACGATGGATGATTGCGCCTGACGGTCAACGGCATCCAACATCATTCTTCCCTCCGATTTTCAATCGGCACCTCCAAAGACTCTTGGCCCATTCCCTGGAACCTCGAACGCATTGCCAAAAAGGTTCGGTTTCATCATGCATGCTGCCAGCACCGGTTCCCCGGTGCTTTTTTTTTGCCATTCATCTTTAATTTCAACAGGATCATGTCATGCCTTCCTTCACTCTGCCCGACGAGGGCCATCTCCCCTCGGGGACCCGTGGCATTCATCCGCGCCACCTTATGGAACTGGTGATTCGTCCCGCATTGACATTCCTGAACATGGAAGGTGCCGCAGCGGAACGGTTGCTGTTGGGAACCGCCATCCAGGAATCGGGATGTGGCCTGTATCTCAGACAACGCAACCGTGGGCCGGCGTTGGGTATTTTTCAAATGGAACCGGCGACGCACCAGGACATCTGGAACAACTGGCTGCGATGGCAGATTGCACCCCGGGATCGCATTCTGGGTTATCTGGCAACTCAGGAAGCGCCCGATGCCAACCGTCTGGTCACCGATCTGTTCTATGCCGCCATCCTGTGCCGCCTGCATTACCGACGCATTGCCGAAGCCTTGCCGGACGCCAACGATCTTGACGCCTTGGCCAACTATTGGAAACGTCACTACAACACCCTCAAAGGACGAGGAACCGTCCAGGAGTTTACGGACAACTGGAAGCGGTTCCATGGACGGACATCATGAGCAACGAAGACATTGCCAAGATACGGTCCCTGCTTGAAGCCCAATATGCCGACTTTCGCGAAAGCCAAAACAACCTCGGGGTACCGCCCTGGGTGCGTTGGAGCCTTTCGGGAGTTGGTGCCGTGCTTCTGGCCCTGGGCAGTTTGATCCTCAACATTACCCTGCAGGCGGGCGAATATCGCGAGCGCATCAGTGGCCATGAACGTCAAATAAGCACGTTCGACAAGGATATCCGGGTCATTCATGACCGTTTCGGTGCCATGGAACAGGCTCAAGCCATCGCCGCCACCAAACTGGACGCCATTCTGGACAAACTGGATGCCCACGAAGACCGGGACCGACAACGGCGTAATCGTGATGGATGAACTCCAACACAATCAACTTGAAACAATGGCTCAAGGGATCGCCCTCGGACCATTCTTTCTTTTTGACTGTGAACATCCACCGCCCTACAGGGGTAGCGCATGATTTACAACTTCTGGTCGGTCGTTGCCACCCTCGGCTCCCTGATGGCAGCCCTGCTGTTCATCGACCTGCTTTCGCGAAACAGGAAACCATGAATACCATTCAACCCGAACGAGTCCTGGAAGAACTGCTACGACTGCGTGAAGAAGCGGCCGCCGCAGGTCAATTCACTGCCGCAGTACGGGCCACGGAACTCATTGGCAAACATTTGTCGATGTTTGTGGATCGAGTGGAACAAAAAAGCGACATCGATTTTGCCACCCGCCTGATGTCGGCACGCAGGAGAAATCATGAAGAATCCGGCGACACCTGAAGAACTGCAACAACAATTAGCCCAACTGCTGGCCGACTGTTCCCGGGATCCGCTCAAATTTGTCCAATGGTGTTTTCCATGGGGCATGGGTGATCTGATCGATCATACCGGTCCCGACCAATGGCAGAAAGATGTACTGCAAGCAATCACCGAGGCTCTGCGCGAAGGACAGGGTGCCCCGGTACGGGTGGCAGTGGCCAGTGGTCACGGGATCGGAAAATCGGCCCTGGTCGCCTGGTTGATGCTCTGGTCCATCATGACATTTGAAGAAACCAAAGGGGTGGTGACCGCCAATACGGAAAACCAGCTCAAAACCAAAACCTGGGCCGAACTGGCCAAATGGCGGCGGCGCTGTCTGGGCAATGATTTATTCCGCATGACCGCCACGGCCCTGTTTGCCGCCGATCCCCGGTTCGAGAAAACCTGGCGTATCGACATGGTCCCCTGGAGCGAACGCAACACGGAAGCCTTCGCCGGACTCCACAACGAAGGCAAGCGGGTCGTATTGTTTTTCGATGAAGCCTCCGCCATCCCCGATTCGGTCTGGGAAGTCGCCGAAGGGGCGATGACCGATGCCAATACGGAAATCCTGTGGTGCTGCTTCGGCAACCCCACCCTGGCCAGCGGTCGGTTTCATTCCTGTTTTGGCCGGTTCAAACATCGATGGATCACCCGGCAGATTGATTCCCGCACCTGCCGCCTGACCAACAAGCACCAGATTCAACAATGGATCGACGATTATGGTGAAGATTCCGACTTCGCCCGGGTACGGGTACGAGGGTTGTTCCCCCGTTCGGGATCCAATCAGTTCATCCCGGGAGCGGCGGTGGAACGATGCCGCCACATCAAGGCGCAAGGGTACGAAAGCCAACCACGCATTCTGGGCATCGATGTCGCCCGTTTTGGTGAAGATCAGACGGTGTTTGCCATGCGTCAGGGAAGAAAACTTCTGCCATTGATCAAGATGCGGGGTCTGGACACCACCCAGACCAGTGCACGGGCCGCCGAACTGATCCGGCAATGGCGCCCCCATGCGGTGTTTGTTGATGGCGTTGGCGTCGGTGGTTCGGTGGTGGATCAATTGCGACAACTGGGGTTCGACATCATCGAAATCAACGCCGGCGGCAGCGCCATGGAACCGCAAAAATATTTCAATCTTCGGGCCGAAATGTGGGGCCGGATGCGCGATGCCCTGGTCAACGGCATGGAACTCCCCGATGACCCGGAACTTTTAGGTGAATTATCGTCGGTGGAATACGGCTTTTCCCCGACCCAGCAGATTCGATTGGAAAAAAAAGAAATGATGAAGCGCCGGGGACTCTCTTCGCCCGATTGTGGCGATGCCCTGGCCCTGACCTTTTCCCGCAACGTCGCCACCTTTCATGAAGATGAAACCGCCTGTTATCCGGAGGATGTAGGGATGCTATGAGTACGAACGTGACGACCCGAATCGTTGACTGGGGCGACATGGTGGCCCTCGCCGAAGACGGCCACACCCCCCCGGCAACCGCCTATGAATTTTCCAATGGACGCAAATTCAGTCAGCGTCAGCGATCACCCCATCCCCGCACGCCCAAAATGATGGAACCGGAATGGAACACCCCCCGGGTTCCAGGAGAACCATCATGATGCCAAACCCTGAGACATCCACCCCACCCACCCCCATGATGGCGGCTGGTGCCGCCCTGCGCCGATTGATCGATTCGGTTCGCCGCATGCGTCAGGAACAGGAGAAACCTCATGATCCAACCCATGACCACTGAACAACTGCAAGCAGCCCGAGTGGGTGACGCACTATGGCACGCCTATCCCGGATACCGCTGGGCGGTCGCCATCTGCGGCGGACTGGCCCGCATCCGTAACCTGGATCTATCAGGTCAATGGGGATTCGACATTCCACTGGCAAACCTGAACCATGACCCACTGCTCAAGGGGGTCATCCGGGCGGGAGGGGAAATTCTGGAACGATACCGGTTGGCGCGGCGCGGCGCCGACGCAGACGAACTGAACACACTGCCCCGGTGGATCACCGGCGAAGCCAAGGGAGACCTCAGCACATGAATCAGGAACGCACACCACCCAAGGACACCCCCCGCATCGATGATTCCCGGGAACCCATTGCCGCTGATGCCGAAGAGGCGCACGACATCAACGAAGAAACCTGGCTCAAACGTTCCCGTGAGGCTTACGAAGGGAGCCGGGAATGGATGGAGCAAAATGTACGTCGGCAATGGCGGCGCAATCTTGCCAACTTTCGCTCTCGCCATCCCGAAGGGTCGAAATATCATTCAGAAGCCTACAAACGGCGATCAACCCTGTTCCGTCCCAAAACCCGCAACGCCATCCGCCGCAATGAAGCCCACGCCGCAGCGGCGTTCTTCCAGAATGCGGAACTGGTGAGCCTGGAACCGCGCGACGATGGCGACCCGAGGCAACTGGCCAGTGCCGAAGTGTTCAAGGAAATTTTGCAACATCGCCTGGACAAGGACATCCCCTGGTTTCAAACGGTCATCGGGGCCTTCCAGGACGCAATGGTGCACGGCATCTGCGTTTCCAAACAAACCTGGGAATATACCGAGGAGATGCACGAAGTCGAAACCGTCCTCACCGATCCCGTGACGGGTCTGGTCGTGCAGGATTCACGGGGAAAACCGGTCATCCACCGACACACAGAGATGGTTCGGGTGGTGGACCGGCCCCGGATCGAACTGTTGGAACCGGAAAACATTCGCATCGATGCAGGCGCCGACTGGCGCGATCCCATCGGAACCTCCCCATTCGTCATCCACATCATCCCCATGCGGCTGGATGAAATCAAAAAACAGATGGAATCCCACTGGCACCCCCTGGATGAGGAGTTCCTGCTTGCCGCGGCATCTGAAACGGAGGCGTTCAACGACAGCATTCAACATCAACGGTTGGATCGGAATTTCAAAAAAGGGCAAAGCGCCATTCGCGATTATTCCATCCTCAACGTTCACGAAAATTTCATCCGGTACGATGGCCAGGATTGGGTATTTTTCACCCTGGGAACCAAGGCGATGTTGAGTGATCCGGTACGGGTCACCGATATCTACCCTCATGGACGTCCGTTCGTCATGGGTACCTGCATCATCGAGTCACACCGGCTTTATCCGGCGGGATTGGTCGAGCTGTCACAGGATCTTCAATCGGCGATCAACGAAGTCCAGAATCAGCGTTTCGACAATGTACAACTGGTCTTGAACAAACGTTATTTTGCCCGGCGTGGCAGTGGGGTGGACCTCAAGAGCCTCACCCGCAACGTCCCCGGATCGGTCACCATGATGACCAATCCTGAATCCGACGTCGTCGTCCATCACACCCCCGATATCACCTCAAGCGCCTACGAAGAACAACAATTGCTCAACGCCGATTTTGATTCGGCCATCGGCACCTTCGATCAGGGGAGCGTCAACGTCAACCGTCAGCTCAACGAAACGGTCGGGGGGATGAACATTCTGTCGGCCGATGCCAATCTGACCACCGAATACCTGCTGCGGGTTTTTGTGGAAACCTGGGCCGAACCGGTGCTCCGGCAACTGGTCAAACTGGAACAACGGTTTGAAACCGATGAATTCATCATTGCCATGGCGGGACGGCGGTCACCATTGGTCCAACGCTTCGGGTTCCACCCCATCATCGACCGGTTGCTGGAGCAGGAGTTGACGGTACGGATCAACGTCGGCGTAGGCGCCACCAATGTCCATAACCGCCTGGAACGGTTTTTATTGGGCGCACGCACCGTCTCCGACCTACTGGGTGTGGCTCCCGATGCCAAACAGTTGATTTCCGAGGTCTTTGGCCTTCTGGGCTACAAGGATGGCGCCCGCTTCTATCCCCAACTCGACGCCCCGCCGGCAGCCCCGCTTCAGGATCCCCTGGTGGAAGTGGAACAGGAAAAAGTCAACGTCCAGCGGGAAGCACTCCACCTGCAACGCCAGATCGAGGCAGCGCGACTGCAAACCAGGCGTGAAGAAAAATTGCGTACCGATGCCTTGAAGAAAACGGAACTGGCCACCAAGGCCCAACTCGAACGCCTGCGCATCCAGGCCGCCCTGGCCACGGGATCAACCTCAGGGCTGCGACAAGGGTTAAGACGGTAGTCGTCACAACCAACAAAATAATATACCTTAAACCATCAATCTCTCAACAGTATGATAACATGGATCCTTATTACAATTCAAAAAGCGGTCTTGACAAACTCGACGCCGTGGAATAGTGTGAGTGACCAATCGAAATGCTTTCTACCAGGGAGATTGTGGCGTGTTCATGCACAAGTTGCGTGCGGTTTTGTCTTTGCTTAGAGATGCCTATGAAATCGGCCAATTTGAACGTCCCTCGCGCGCAGATTCACGGGAACAGGAACGGGAACATAAGTTGGTGGCGACCTTTGCTCGTGGCAACCTCAGCCTTCAGTCAGGTCGCTACATGACTGCCGAAGATCTTGAGGGCATCAAAGCATCTTTGCGGAACTACAGCTTTGCCCCTCGTGAGTAATTTTCATCCTGTCCTCGAACAAGGAACAGAATCCGGAACATTTGCTATATAACATCGAAAAACAGTTTCAAACTGCGGAAAAAGAAATCAAACAGACCGAACTGACCAACAGGAATATCGTCATTCCCGCCATCAATGAACTTCGGTATGCAGGCCATCATCTTCTCAAGGGACTTCTGGCTCCCTCTCTTGAAGAAAGGGTAGAACAGTATCTCCGTGCCAGTCGCCATTGTCAACGTGCGCGCTACGATGCCATAGAAGCAAGACTTTGGTATATTCTTGATAAATTCAAAGATTTCCAAGATGACTACCGGAAAGTATCCATCACCCCAGTCTGGCAAGACTATGGAGATCATCTTCAAAGCTTTGATAGCGCCAATAGTCTGCTGAATTCTGTCGTCAAATCGAAACCGGAGGATATCGACGACAGGAAAGACAATCGTGAGGAACTCCTGGTCAACACCCTGGAAGCCTGCGAAAAGCTGGAGCCCATCGTTGCCTATTCGGATCGTATCCGTATCGAACTGGACAAATTGATTGACGCAGCGCGAACTGCCGATTTGCAAGCTCGGCAGCAGGCCCGGAACGATATCAGGATGTTAAAATTGACGCTGCTCGCCTTTCTAGTGACCGTACTCGTCTTTTTATTTGGAGACAATATCGCTTCTCGTTTTTAATACACCACAAAACAAGCAAAGTTAAGTAATCTTAACCTGTTTTTTTAATATCTTGAAGATTTCTACAGCCGGGCGCATCCCATGCGCCCGGCTGTTTTCGTTTTCACTCCAAACTTCGGAAAGAACATGGCAAGGAAAAAACAGAATACGATCACGACCGACTGGCTGGAGAATTCCCGGCCCGGGCGGATGATGGATGCGCTGGCCCAGGAGGACAGTCGGCGCATCTGGTTGGCGGAGGTGGATCTTGGGCTGCAATGCCAAAGATTTTTCAATTCCGATGTTGGACGGTATCTCCTGGGGCGGGCGGCCCAGGAGATTCAGGAGGCGAGGGATCTCCTGGAACAGGTGCATCATGAGGAAACCGGCAGTGTCCGGCAGTTGCAGAACCGTATCTGGCGCTCCCGCTCTTTCATCACCTGGATCGATGAAGCGATCCGGGACGGCGAAGAAGCGGAAATCAACCTGAATGGATTGACAATGGAGGAGTGAGATCATGAGTGATACATCAGCCATCCCCATGGACGCTGAACCCGGGTTGGAACGGGTCGAAACGCCCCCCTGGGACGAAACACCGGCATCACCGACCGCCGATACGGCGCAACCGGGACCGGAAGCGGTGGATGAGCGGTTGGAAGCGCTGAACCGGATTGCCCGACGCAATCATGAACAGGACAACAACATCACGACATCGCGCGTCCCGACGCCTGATGCGGAACAAAACCTGGCTGCCGGGGCAGTCCCCGGAAGCCAGGATCAGGGCGACCCGAACGCAGCCACCAACGCTGCCACAAACCAGGAAGAGGCAATGGCAGCACCCGACCGATCCGAGGAACGGGTTGCGGTCACCATTGACGGCAGGACCGAGATGGTCCCCCTGAAAACGGTGATCAAGGGATATCAGATCGAGTCAGCAGCGCGCAAACGCCTGGGCGAAGCGGCAGCCCTCTACAAACGTTTGCGCCAGCGCGAATCGACGTTGGGCACTGCGGGAACGCCCCCCCCTCACACGGGGACGCCCGGTTTCCCCTCGCCCCCGGCCGGCGACTCTGGAGCGGAGCAACCGACCCCCGATGAAATCCAGGGGTATCTTGAACGCAACGAGCCGGTCGCAACGCAAGCCCCCGCCGCGCCGGTCAATCCGGAACAATTGGCGGAATATGTCTTCATGCGGCAGGAAGTCCGCAGTGAAAAACAGCGTCTCGGCGATACCCAGCCGCACATTGCCCGCGATCCCCGGTTATCGGGGATGCATGCACACATGGTGATGGAGGCCATGGAAGAACAACCGGGTCTCCCCACACGCGAATATTTCGATCACGCCACCGAGGCCATCAACCAATGGTTGCTCCAGTTGACCACGGCCAAGCTGACCCGGACCACCGAATCGGGGCAGCGGCTCATGGACAAGCGTGAGGCCACAAACAAACAGGCACCTGTGGGAATTCACCGCAAGGTGCCATCGGGAACCGATGCCCCGGCGCCACCCACCTATGCCGACAAGATACGGCAAATGAAACAGGCACGGGGTTTGACATGAATGGAGGACACACCCCATGGCAGGACAAATCTGGAGCGTATCCGCCGACGGCGGATACATGTATGCCGACAATTTGTCGGAAAAATTGAGATTTGCGGTCCAACCGCTCTCCAAATTCCGGCAATTTTGCGACATCAAGGAAGCATTTGGCAAAAACCGTGGTGACACCTTCCACTGGAACGTCTATGGCGATGTAGCGGCCCAGGGAGGAACGCTGGTCGAGACCAGCACCATGCCGGAAACCAAGTTCACCATCGCCCAGGGGACACTCACGGTCCAGGAATATGGCAACAGCGTCCCGTTTACCGAAAAGTTGGACAACCTGTCGGAACATCCGGTGACCGAGGTCATCCATCAGGTGCTCAAGCATGACGCCAACCGCACCCTGGACGCCGCCGCGCAGGCACAATTCGCCGCCACCCCCTTGCGTCTGACGGCGGGCACGTCCACCTCCACGGTGACCCTCACCACCAATGGCACGGCCACCGAAACCAACAACGTCGCTCTGGGCAAGGGTCATGTACAGGCCATCGTCGATCTGATGAAGGAACGTTCGATCCCCGCCTATGACAATGGCGATTACTATGCCCTCGGTCGACCCGCCACCTTCCGCCAATTGAAGAAGGATCTGGAATCCCTGCACCAGTATATCGAATCGGGATTCAAGATGATCATGAACGGCGAGATCGGCCGCTATGAAGGGGTCCGGTTCATCGAACAGAACGGTATCGCCAAAGGGACGGGGACCACGGCGGGCAGTGCCTGGGCCAATGGTCATGATGCCGTTTATTTCATGGGCCGGGATACCGTCGCCGAGGCGGTCGGGGTTCCCGAGGAAATTCGCGGCAAGATTCCCGGAGATTTCGGCCGGGATCGGGGCATTGCCTGGTACTACCTGGGTGGTTTTGGCATTTGCCATACCCAGGCGGCCCAGGCGCGCATCCTGATGTGGGATTCGGCTGCCTGAAAATAAAGTCTCCCCTTCGCCGTGAAAGGCGGGGGGAGACCCCTTCCCAAGAAAATGATCAAGAAAACAAGCGGTCTGGGGGCGATCCCCCAGACCTTTTTTTTGATCATTTGCTCACCTTCACCGCCATTCCAAGGAGATTCATCACCATGTCCTACAGCGATCCCGACTTTCAGGTACGCCGCGAACATTGCGCCGGCGAGGCGGGTGGAGCCGCCACCACCGAATATGCCCGATTCGCCTCCTTCCAGAAAGCCCGTCTGAAAAAAGTTCATGTGGTTGTCACCACCGCCGGAACCGCCACCGATCACGGATTCGACCTTTATTCGGGGACCTCCTCCATCGGTTCCATCACCCTTGGGACCAATGCCGCCGGAAACGCCGCATCCTCCGCAGCCCTCAATGCCACCATGAACGCCATGGGGCGGTTTTCGGTGAAATCAAAGGCGGATGCCACCGGAAAAGCGGTCGTTGTCTACGAATACGAAGTGACCCCCGACGCCGTCCAAAGCGCCTGATCCCCCACCCCATGATCAAAGGAGTCCCACCCCATGAATCAAGACACTCCCGATTTCGCCAAAGAGAAGATTCCCACCGGCTCCGGTCTGGAACGACAGGAATCCATGGTCATCGATGCCATCGATGAAGCCCCCGGGGGACGCTCCCTGGGGATCAGTCACAGGCCGGTCAAAGGGCGGGATGGCAAAAAGGAATTCACCATTTGCTAAAGTCCATTCCCCCCTCGATCCATGCGAGGGGGGAATCACCCCGGCACCCAACCAGGAGTTTGAACTCATGATGAAAATTTTTTCCTCATACCCCTCACAGGGCGACCTCGACGACGCCATCCCCGATCCCGAACGCATGCAACAGGAAGGGTGTTGGAAAAAACCCATGCATGCCACCACCCGGGATTGGCTGGGCAATGTCCACCCGCAATCCCCCCAACCCGACCGGCGATTTTTCCACGACGATGGTGCACCTGCCGCGGAGATTTCAGGACAGGAGGATCTATGGTAACGGTCCTGGACCGGTCACGCCCCTACGGTGAAGTCTGGGGGGCACCGGGAATCGCATTTGTTCAGGACGCACAGCTCTTCGACCATCTCGGACGTGCGGCCATTCGCAAACCCTCCCCCGCATGGGAACGGATCCTCAACGATCCCAAACTGGCCCAGCATGAACTGACCGCCAACGCAGCCGCCAATACCGTCCGGGAGTTATCAAACCTGCCCCATTCCGAAGTCAAACGCATCGCACGGGACGAATACATGCTGCACACCGGACGAATGAGCAAGGATGAACTGATCCATAAAATCCACCAACGCATCATGGAGCAGGCATGAGTTGGAATCAACGAATCACCCGGGGTTCGGAAACCCGCAAGATCAAATATTTCGTGGTCCCCTTCACCCGTGGCACCGGAGTGGATCTGGGATGCGGCGATGAACGGATCTGGCCGGGCACTTTGGGAATCGACCGGATGCTTTCCCCCAATGGTGCCGGACTCGCCAGAGACATCAGCGATTTGTCAATTTTTGCCGACCAAAGCCTGGATTATGTTTTTTCTTCCCATGCCCTGGATGATTTCCCCGCCAGCCGCACCCTGGAGGTGCTCACCGAATGGTGGCGCGTGATCAAACCAGGCGGACATCTGGTGCTGTATCTACCCCACAAGGACCATGATCCCCGGGTGAAGCAAACGGAAGGGAACCCGGCACAGCGGCATGCGTTGGATGACAACGACATCCTCGAACTCATGCGTTGCATCGCTGCAACCAGCAACTTTGGTGTGGTTGTCAAACGCAACGAAGTTCGAAACTCCGGCAACGAATATTCGTTTCTGCAGGTCTACGGCAAAACCCGGCAGACCGGATTTGCCGCCGCGGCTTCGCTCTCGGGCCGGAAACGGGCACTGGTCATCCGTTATGGCGGATTTGGCGACATTCTTCAGGCGGCATCGGTTTTTCCAGGACTCCGGCAACAAGGCTACGAAGTCTGGGTCAATACCACTGGACGGGGGGGAGAGATCCTTGCCCATGACCCGCATGTCGATGGTTGGTGGTTACAGGATCCAGATCAGGTCCCCAATGCCGAACTCGGCGATTATTGGCAAGCACTCAGACAATGTTTCGAGCTGGTCATCAACCTGTCCGAATCGGTGGAAGGGACGTTGCTGACCCTCCCCCACCGGGTGAACGACCATTGGCATGATCAGGCACGCCGTCTGTTGCTCAACCACAATCACATGACGGTCATCCATGCCCTGGCAGGGGTTCCAAGCGGTTCCAGGCTACGCTTCCATCCATCGGTCCAGGAACAACGCCAAGCCCAAAGGATGCGCCGGGCGTTGGGGAAGGGAGCGGTCATCCTGTGGGTGTTGGCGGGATCCTCAATGCATAAAGCCTGGCCGTTCGTCGATCACGTACTGGCGGCCCTCCTTCTGGAGCGTCCCGATCTTCACATCATTCTGGTCGGAGATGATTGCTGCCGCATCCTGGAAGGGGGTTGGTACCGGGAACGCCGCATCATTCGTCGCAGCGGCCGCTGGTCCATCCGCCGAACCTTGAGCGTCGCCCTGCACGTCGATGTGCTGGTGGGACCCGAAACGGGGGTCATGAATGCGATGGGGTTGGAGGATGTGGGCAAGGTGTTGTTCCTGTCCCATTCGTCGGTGGACAACATTTCCAGCCACTGGAAAAACACCATCAACCTCAGCCCCCCGGCCGAGGTGACCTGCCACCCCTGTCATCGCCTGCACTACGGCTGGGACCGGTGTCATCGTGATCCCGAAACCAGTGCCGCCTGGTGTGCCGCTGCCATCACCCCCGACCGGGTCATGGCGGCCATCCTTTTTCTGCTGGGAGAAGTCTATGAACAGAAACGAAGCCATTGAATTGATCCGGCTGCGTACCGGCCAGGATCATGTGGCGGGTTGGGACGAGCGGATCCGCCTGGAACTGGAAATGGCGCAAACCTCCCTGGAATGGAGCGCGGTGTTGCCCTGGTTCCTCATCAATGTGGATGACACCCTGAGCGTCACTGCCGGCACCGCAACCCTGACCCTGCCCACCGGTTTTCTCCGACTTGGCCCCCAGGGTGGGCTGTACCGTCATGATGACACCCGCGACGACCCCTGGGTTGGATTGCAGCGGGATACCTACGAAACCTTGAGCGCACGCAACCTGGGAAGCGGAACGGTCGCTTATTACGCCCTGCTCGGCAACACGGTCCACCTGTTTCCCACCCCGGCCAGCACCACCGGTTTCCGCCTGATCCATTTCAAGTCGGGCGGTTCACTGGCCACCAACACCGCCACCAACCCCTGGCTGGTCCATGCCCCGGAGGTTTTGCTGCACGAAGCGGCAGCCCGCATCGATCCGGCACGAACGGGATTGTGGCTGGAACTGGCGGAAAAGGAAAAAACCCGCATCGGCATGCACGACGATCAGCGTCACTTCGATGCAATCAACCCCAGGATTATTCCCGAATGACCTTCGTCCCCGAGCTGGATCGGACATTGGTCATTTTTCACTTGTTTCAACCAACAAGAGGACCCTATGACATCTCATTCCGTAGAACAAAACCTGATGCAAGAAGCACTTGGAGTCGTCGAATTGTTCACCCCCCGCTTCACCTACGACGCCAATGGCAATGTGGAATACATTGGCCTGGCGGAACCTGGAACTGCGGACGACACCCCTGGATGGATGATCCGGAAAATCGTCTATGATGCCCAACAACGACCGGTAGCCATCAAATTTGCCGATGGCAGCTCAAAGTTTGGCAGGGTGTGGAGTGCCTGTGCCAGTTACACCTTCCTGTGAGAGAGCGTCAAACCTTGCAATGAATCATCAATCCAATCACCGGTCACATGGATGACATCGGACTAGATGGATCTGGAACTTGCCCTGCAGGAGGGATGGTCAGCGGCAACGACCTCCGCCAAAGGTAAAGTCGTCTCTTTCGCCGATGCTGTATGGGTGTCGTTGCAGCATGCCCATATCAATCAGCAACACGATACCGCAACCACCTGGTGAAATCCTCTTGCAAAACAATGGATCCCAGGCCCTGTTGGCGCTGAAAGGACCTCAAGGACCTTAAGGACTTCAAAGTCCCCAAGGTCCCCAAGGTCCCACCGGGGCTGATGGTCGGCAAGGACTGCCGCATTCGATGGCACTCCCGGACAACCCTGGACATCGATCACGTGGACAGGTCCGTGGAGTGTTATTACGAGATGGCGACACCGTTACAACCGCAGCTTGGCAAACAGATACTTCCTTGAGCTTCGCGCCGGGTTACAATTTTAACTGCACGCAGAGTCAAGAAAGTAAACCGGTATATCAGCGGTGCGGCCAGTACGACATTGAAGTGGCTTGAAAAATATTGATTATTGGAGTTGGCGCTTGGTATCCACGGCAGCATCGTCATTCACTACATTTTCATATGAACAGTGAATAATATTAATTACTATCAAAATTGATACAGAAATCATCGATTCAAACGCCTTTGCCTCCCGGAATCTCCTCAGATCGGGATGATCGCTTAGAAATTGGAAAACATTTTCTCCAAACTCGTCACCGAAAACGAGAATAGCGAAACCAATCCCGATCCCCATTCAAGTCCCCGGTCTCACGTCTCTATCCATGATCCGTCTGAACGGAAATTCCCTTTCTTCCCGGGATCTTTCCGCCGGAGGGGTCTACCCGATGAGGGATGAAGCAACAAACATCCAATCTTTGACACGTCATTAATTCAATGTCGTTTCCAGCAACACCATGATCACCATTCGATATCCCGATGCCATGGCGGACTTCAGCGCCGAATGGGATGTACGGTCCAACAATAACTTCACAAACGCACAAGGAGTTCATTTTCATGCAAGTTCAATTCAACCCCTTCAGCGGGGAGCTTTTTCCTGCTACTGCCGTCGGCACCGCTGGTGCGAATTGCTTATCACTTCTGCATGGCCCTGATACGCCCGGTGCCGGAATCGGAGCGGATGGGGATTACTATCTCAACACGACCAACAGTGATCTGTACACCAAAGCTGCTGGGACATGGAGTAGCCCCATTGCCAACTTCAAAGGGACTCCAGGAGCGGCGGGAGCTACGCTTCGACATGGCTCTGCCTTGCCCCAACCCGTCATCGGAGCTGACGGGGACTACTATCTCCACACTTCCACCAATAACCTGTACACCAAAGTTGCCGGGGTATGGGGTGAACCCATTGCCAACTTCAATGGGACTCCAGGAGCGGCGGGAGCTACGCTTCGACATGGCTCTGGTATTCCCGTTGACGGACTCGGATCTGACGGGGACTACTATCTCAACACGACCAACAGTGACCTGTACACCAAAGCTGCTGGGGCATGGGGTAGCCCCATTGCCAACTTCCAAGGTATTCAGGGGGGTCCTGGCCAGGCGATCTTCCATCGCGACGAATGGAATTCCGCGACCGCCTATATCCCGGGTGATGGCGTGACTCATGGTGGGTCGAGCTATTTTT
>PEAN01000083.1 GCA_002753735.1 Magnetococcales bacterium DCbin4 | reverse complement strand
TTGAGGGATTGCCCCCAGCCCCCTTTTTTCTTTCAATATTTTCATACATATCAGTCAATTGTCAGCGATACTCTCCAGTTAAAGAAGGTCAATCGACAATGCTTCCTCATGTTCCGCTCTGAAGCGCATCGTATGGCCAAATTTTTCCTTCAATTCCGGGGTGTCCCAAACCTTCAAATCGGGGCGGGGATAATTGAAGGAAATCTTCTTGTTCCCGGAAGTGACGATACGTGCCAGGGATTCATCATCGGGATGGTTGAACAAGGATCCATTGGTGGAAATAAAAAAATGATCACAGTGCATCGCCTCCAGCAATTGACGGCTGACATTGTTCTTGCTGCCATGGTGGGGCAATTTGCACACATCCAGATAAAAAGGTTGCGTGCCCCCCAACCGTTTCAATGATTCAGCGACAACGCTGGGATGGGCATCCCCCGCCAACAACACCTTTTTGTCCTGGTAGAAAAGCAACATCGCGATACTGCTCCCATTGGCCACCGCCTTGTCTTCCTTGAATCTTTTTTGCAACAGTTGCTCGATATCGTTCGAACGGCCATGGGAAGAAACTCCGATCGCCGTCCCCATCACGGGTTGATTCATGGATTCTTCTCTCTCCTGGATCACTTCAGCCCACTGACTTTTCAATTCCGAAATCTGTTTTTTCCCAGGAGAAAGCAAAGTGACTTCCATCCCTCCCGCCAATGAGATCGATTTGTTGCCAACCGTGATCGATTTCCCATCAAAAGCCTTGTTCCAGGGCAAGGTGGTATCCCCCTGGAGTATCTCGGAAACCGTCTCTCCCTGCTGAACGGCCGAAGCAAATGATCCATCATTTCCGGGAGGGGGAGGAAAAAGTTGACGGGTCCCATTGAACCAAATGTCATCAAAGGAAATTCCAGTTTCCTTGCGTTTCTTCAACAAGGGAATGATCCCGCCGATGTGATCATTATCGATATGCGTCACCACCAACAATTCAAACCGGCGTTGCTCCTTGCCAAGACCCTTGATTTTCTTCTCAAGATGATCTTGATAGGTCCCCTTCAATCCTCCATCCACCAGGATACGGTGGGGCGCACTGGCCGGACCATATTCAATCCACAGACAATCCCCAAACTCTGCGGGCAACATGTTTATTTTAAATATTTCTTTCATGAAAGCCCCGTCACACCAGATGGTTGGGACACGGAAGGCTGCCCGCGGGGACGACCGGGGCAATGACATACCGCCGCATTGCGGCGTCGGTCAACGCATAACCCCAATTGATCAAATCCTCCTGTTCTTCCGGTTTGAATTCATCCAGACGCGTACGTACCTGAGCCAAGCGGGCCGTTTTGGCGTTGTCTGACAGGAGCGGTGGGGCATGGTGGTTTTCGGTCAGGGCATAATCGGCGATCCGGGTGGCGATTCCCCAATAGGTTCCCTGTTTTTCATTGCTTTTCAGGGCAGAGACAAACATGCGTTTCCGCAGGGCGCGTGTCTGTTCGGTCATGATGTCGAGTACCCGTGACATCGTACCGGCGTAATTATCCGCAACCTCCCCTTCTCGCTCGAATACCTTCATCGGGGCACCGGCATCGCTGATCAAGATGGTCTGGCGTCGGTTCCACAAACGTTCCATCCCCATGTTGTCATAGATGCCCCCATCCCCCAGATAGAGCTTCTTCTGGTTGGCCAGGGGTTTGAAAAAATCCCCTCCTTCATCCCATTTTTTCCAGGCTCCAGGATCCACCTCGATCTCAAATGGACAATAAAACGGCGGAAAGGCACTGGATGCAGCAACCACCGAAGATAACCGAATCGTGGGTTGTTCAATCCGACCGATACGGTAGTCCCCCAGATAGGCACGCGACATGCGCACACTGGCCCCGGTTTGCAGATTGGTGGCATAAAAAGTAAACCGTGGAACGCCGTGTTGCGGATCGGGCAAATTTTGCAGCGTCGCCTTGCCAAACAACCTTTTGGCATAGGCATGATCCAGTTTTTCCCCCGCAGAGATGAACGGATTGAGCATTCCGGTGAGGATCGTGGTGGTATCGATGGTGTGGGAATAAAATTCACGCAGAGGGGTGACCACCACCTGCTGAAAGTTGGTGGCAACCCCCTGGCTGTCAAAGTGCAGCTTGGACCATTGCAGACCCAGATGGGCCGATGTAATCGAACCACCCGAAACGCTGGTGATGTCGTCAATACGTTGCAGCCAGCCCAGTTCATTCAAACGCCACAGCGCCCCCAAATGAAACAAGCCCGCACGAAACCCTCCCCCCGACAATGCAAGCCCAATTCCTTCGACAGACATGAGCCACCCCCCTGCCCAAGATCTTTGATAAAATGATAACAGGCAATTCAATGACGCATAGAATCAAAAAAATTGAATCATCCCTGTATGTGCATCGTAAAGTTGATTGATAAAATAGCAATAAGAATGAGAAAATTCAATGAGGTACGATATAACCCGCAAAGATTTCATATATCAATGAAAGCATTGATATTTTTTCAGGTAATATCTCAATCGGGGAAGTGAAGCCTGGAAGGTGTGATGTCCGGCGGAAGCGCCGGGAAGGGGATTCCCTTCCCGGGCTTGTACAGCAGAGGGGTCATCCATGGGGAAGCGATGAAACACCTTGGAACGACAGGGTCAATGGTGCATCCATTGCCCACCGTTGACATCGAGGTTGACGCCGGTGATGAAGGCGGCATCCTCCGAAGCCAGAAACAATACGGAAGCGGCGATTTCCTCGGGTTTGGCCAGACGACCCATGGGAATGTGCTTTTTGATGTCATCCAGGACCGACTCCGGAACCTGAAGCATCATTTCAGTGGCGGTATACCCCGGGGCGACGGAGTTGACGGTGACGCCATGTTTCGCCCCTTCCTGGGCCAGGGCCATGGTCAAGCCATGGACACCCGCCTTGGTGGCGGAATAGTTGGCCTGTCCGAATTGTCCCTTCTGCCCGTTGACCGAGGTGATGTTGATGACCCGGCCCCATTTGCGAATCAACATCGCTTCAAAGAAATGCCGGGTGACGTTGAACACGCTGTACAGATTGACCTTGAGGACCTGATCCCAATTTTCGTAGGGCATTTTCTTGAAGACGGAATCGCGAATGATCCCGGCACAATTGACCAGAATATCCACCGAGCCGAATTCCGCCGCCACCTTGTGCGACAGGGCATGACAGGATTCAAAATCAGCGACATCCACTTCAAACAGATGAACCTCCAAAACCTCCCTTTCGATCATCTCCATCCAGGATTTGATTTTATCCTTTTCAAAAGAGGCATATGTGGCAGCGGTCTTGTAACCGGCCCGAGCGAAATATTTGACGATCGCCGTTCCGATGCCACCCAAACCACCCGTCACCAAAACATGTTTTTGTATCATTCCATTCTCCATCAACCCGAAGTGAATATCGCGCGGCCAGATCAAACTCTTTCATGGCGGCAATCATATCATTGATCCATGCGCAACCTAAAGAGTCCCCGACCCTGAAGAATGATCAAGAAAAAAGAATCAAGCCTGCTCCGGTTCCCACGTCAATCCCATCGCCTCCAGCCTCAGCTTGCGTTGCGGATCAAGAGTCCCTTTCTTACAGGATTGCCTTTGGAACTGAATCCACAGTCCCAATTGCGGATTGTCCGCCCATTGCACCGGAACATTGCAATGGCCAAAGCGTTCCTTGAACCGGGCCAGATCCTGGAGCATCTCCTCGACCACAACCTCCTTGGGATCCCAGATGAATCCGAGCAGATCAAGACGTTCCTGCTGTTCCGGTTCCAGATATCCCATGAGTCGCGCCTTGCGTTGCTGGCCACACCAATCGTTGAGCCGGGCATGGTACGGGGTATCATTTTTGACCAGGCAATGACCGTAGCGCTGATGGAAGAAAAACAATTCACGATACATTTCAAGCCATTGTGCAGAATTGGCATCCCAGACGAAATGCAATCGGTCCAATCGTTGAATCTGTCGTTCATTGAGTTGTCCACCCGCCCTGGCCTTGCGTTGCGCCGCCACCCACCAGGCCAGTTTTGAATCATGGGGATCGCTTTCCGAAACCAGGCAATGGCCGAAGCGGTCATGAAAAGCGGTCAGTGCCACAAACATTTCTTCCCACAAGACCGCCTTGGCGTCCCAGACAAACCCCAGAAGATTCAGCCGATCCATCTTTTCCTGATCGAGGGCATCATTTCTGTACTGTTTGCGCAATCCGGAAACCCATTGCAACAAGCGCGGATTTTCCGGGAAGGGATCGGGAACGATGCAATGATGCCTTTGCCGGGAAAATGTTTCGAGGGCCGCATACATTTCATTCCAAGCCGCCTCCCTGGCGTCCCAGACAAACCCCATCCGTTCCAACTCAACCTCCAACGCCCGGGTCAAGGCACCGGTCGCCTTGCGTGTACGCAGCTTGCGGACCCATGCAGAAAGGGTCGGTGGCCGGTTCCAATCGGGAGGAATATTGCAATGCCCCTGTTCCACCATGAACCGTCCCAGGGCACGCATCATGTCCCGTTCAAATTTGGCCTCGACATCCCAGACAAACCCCAAGGCATCCAACCGTTGAATCCGATCCCCCTCCAAACGCCCCGAAATCCGCATCCGCCGTTGACTGGCCATCCAATCACCCAAAGGTGCGAGATCGGGATCCACCTTGGCAGGATCATCCTCGCCATGGTGACGTTGAAACCGGGCAAACGATTGAAACATCCGTTCCCAATACAACCCCGCCGGATCCCAGACAAAGCCTGCCATGGTCAAGCGCGCACGCCGATCCTCATCCATCGCACCCCGACGGGCCTCCCGACGTTGCATCTGGACCCAATCGCCCAGTTCCGGATCTTCCGGCCACCGTTCCGGCACATCGCCATGGAGATGGCACTGCCGAAAATGCAAAAACCGCTGGAACAACCCTTCCCACCGTTCCTCTTTGGCCGACCAGATGAACCCCAGGGCGTTGAGGCGATCAATACGGGTGGGGTGAAGCCGATTCCTGGCGCGCAACTGGCGTTGCTCTTCGATCCAAGGGGGTAGAACGTGGGAATCATCCCCGTTCAAGGACAGGTGGCCATGGCGGCGTTGGAAATCCTTCAGCAGGGAGAACCGCTCCTGCCAATGGGCCTCCTCCAGATCCCAGACGAAACCGGTTTCATCGAGTTGCCGCACCCGGTCGGAAATCAATTGCCGCTTTTGGCGCAGATCCCGCTGTTTTTGGCACCAAGCCGCCAACCCGGGATGACGTGCATCATCGATCTCGACCTGAGCATGCCCATACAGGCGCCGGAACACCACCAATTGTTGCAGCTCCTGTTGCCAATCCGCCGCTTCCAGATCCCAGACAAACCCCGCTTCATCCAACTGCTGCCTGCGATGTTCCTCCAGACGCCCTTTTTGCTGCAACTGCCGTTGCCGGGCCGCCCAGGTACCGAGTTCCGGATCCCGGGGGAAGGGATCGGTGACCCAGGCATGCGGATTCAATGATTTGAATCGAAGAAGCTTGCCGTAATAATGTTCCCATTCCCAGGCATCGAAATCCCAGACGAACCCCAAGGCGTTGAGCCGTTCAATCAGCCCCGGTTCCAAACGCTGCTGCTGATACGCCTGCCGTTGCCGCAGCACCCATTGGGAAAGGGATCCATCTTCGGGATAAGGGTGTTCGACACGGCAATGGCCAACGCGGGCATGAAAGGCACTCAAGATGGAATACATCCGATCCCATGCCGCCTTTTTGGGATCCCAGACGAAACCAAGCTGGTCGAGCAGGGCGATCTGTTGCGCCGAAAGGGTGCCCCGGGCATACCCCTTGCGCTGGCCATCGACCCAGATGGCAAGCCCTGGAAGGTCGGAAAAGCCGGAAGGGACATCGACATGCCCCGCCTGCTCGTGGAAACGCTCAAGTTCGCCCAATCCCTCCCACCATGGCGAAGTCAACCGGGTGATCACCCCTGCCAACAGCCGTTGTTGCCCTGAGGCAGGAAGCAAGGGATGCGGCATGAATTGCAACCAGCGCATCAAGGGATCCAGATTCCACTCACCCTTGCGACCCCGTTGCCGCCGGGCGCCATCGACCGCCTGGTCGAACCCGGGGTCCAGGTCGCGCAGGGTTTGTACCGCCATGCACAACGGGAGCAGGGGATCGTGGATGACCCCATCATGGACCTCCGCCACCTCATCGCAGGGAACGACAACCGCAACCAGGCCGGTCGCCAGGCGCCCCCCCGGACGAGGAACGGCACCGAAGCGTTCATGCCAGGAATCGGTTTCGTTGCCCGGACAGGACGGCAACCATGTCAGGTCGGCAGTCATGGCATGGCGCAAAGGAGCCGGGATCGTTCTCAATGCAAGAATCCCCCGTTCAAGGCGGGAAAATTGTCCCAACCGTTGCATGCCCGCCAGGACATCCAGTTCCGGTTCCAGGGGTACAATGGAAAATTCACCCTGCCCGGGAAGAAACACCGAAGGCTCCGGAGTCCCCTCCAATGTCATGTGGATGTGGCGAATATCGGGATATTCCCGGCAACATGCGGCCAGCACATGGCGCAACAACGGCTGCGGTTGCTGCAAAAGCGCCGCTTCCACCGGAACCAACAACAACTTCCATTCCTGATGGAACAAACGTTCCCGGGAAGAGGTCAGGGTGGACAGCGGCAAGGATCGACCAAAACGGTCTTCGTCCTCCATGTCGTGCAGGATCGCCGGTTGTTCCATGCGATTTTTCTTGAGGGGATGGGTCCGGCGTGGAATGGCGGTGAAATGAAGACGCAACCGCGCTCTGGGAAACCCGGAAAGGAGTTGTGCTTCCGATGATTTGGCCTGCTGCGCCAAAACATGACTGTCCGGCATCAGAAGCAGTTCGATGGGCGGCAACCCCAATTGCGCCTGTTGAATCAGGGGGACGGCGGCATGAGTGGCCCATAGGATCCGGGGATGGGCGTCACGGTGGGTAAACACCTGACGAATCGCCGCCACATCCTGAACACGGAAAAAATCCATTTCTCCGGGAAGTCTGTTTTCGTTCCTGTCGCGATCCCTGCCGCCGGCGACCCAGGTACAGGACAAGGGGACGGAGGAGACATGCTCCCGCCAATGCTGCATCAGATCCATGATCCGCCCGACCCCCGGAGTCAAAATCAGGGTCAGACGGCGTTGACCGGGAAAGGTCGCCAGATGAAACAACAATTCGGCAAACGCCGGCCCCTCCGGGGCAATCCAGGTCGCAACGCCCCCGGGCAGGGCGCGCAGACGCTGGACCGCTTCAGTCATGGCCTGAGACGGTGCCGTCGGACGCCGGGTTTGCGACCCGCTTTGCAACCATCGAAGGAAATGGGCGAACCAGGAGGGCGACAAACGATCAAACTGGTTGCCGGTGACATGTTGGTACCCCTCCCGCTTCAACCAATGATCGGGCAATTGGCGCAGATTGGTCATCAACAGCGGCCAGTGACTCTGCCGCAACAAGGCATCAAAGGAATCCCACACCGTCGCCGGAAGATCGTTGACTTCCGGAGCGAACAAAAGGTGATAGGGATGACACCCGCTTCCCGCCAAAAATACGAATCCATCAACCCCCGGCAGCGCATCTGGAAGTGACAGGCGTTGGCGATGACTGTCGGTCAGGCGATGCGACGGCAACAATTCCACCGTCCCGGGAACGGACCTCAACGCCAGAAACCCTTCGGCAAAAACAGCAAAGGCATGTTTTTGCCGTTGTGGATCTTCCAGCTGAATCATCCGGGCTTCAAGTTCTGCAAATGAGGTCAGGTCGTGAAACAATGCCTCATCAAACAAGCGGATGTGATCGCGGCGTGGAGAAAACATGGCGCTATGAGTAGATCATCGCGGGGTTGCATCGGGCAGACCGCCATCCACGGGGATGGTCGCCCCGGTTGTGGGCGTTTGCCGGGTGGCAAAAAACAAAACCGCATTGGCGACATGATCGGCGGTAACGGCCACCTTGAGCAGATTGCGATTGCGATAATACGCTTCCAGGCCCGCTTCATCCAACCCCCGGGCACGCATGCGATCCGGACCGACCTCGGCCCACAGCCCCGACTTGCGCTGGCCATCGGAAAAAACGGCATCAGGCGCCACCATGTTGACCCGGACATCCAGAGAAGCCAACTCCAGACTGGCAATCCGGGCCAGTTGGTGAGAAGCCGCCTTGGTGGCACTGTAGGCGCCGAAACCGGCCCCGGGCGCAAACACATTCTTGGTGGAAATGACCACCACATCCCCTCCAGTGTTTTGCCGGGCGAATAAACGGGCGGAATGAGACAACAATGAAAGCGTCCCTTCGACGTTGACCTGATGCAGTTTGCGAAACTGTTTCATTTCCAACGCCGCCAGGAGGGCGACATGGGCCAATCCCGCATTGATGATCACCAGATCGATACCGCCCCAGGTTTGGATCACCTGCCGCAGGCCATCGGCAACCGAACCTTCATCGGTCACGTCCATGGCGACCCCCAGGATTCGCTTCGGATCGACGGTTGCCAGATCGGAGACCAGGGAATCGAGGTGGGCACCGCCAAGATCGGTCGCGGCAACGTGTGCCCCTTCCTGAAGCAGACGGCGGCAAATCCCCGAACCGATCGCCCCCGCCGCCCCCGTGATCACCGCCACACGGCCCTCAAGCCTTCGCGGGACAGCGCGACGCAGTTTGGCGTGTTGCAACGAAAAATACTCCATGTCGAACAATTGCCGTTCATCAAGTCCAAGGAATGTCCCCATGGCGGCGATCTTCGCTTTGACGCTGAGGGTTTGCCGGGTGATGTCCCGGGCAATATCAGCCAGATCAACATTTTCACCGGCGATGAATCCCCCCATGCCGGGGACCAGGATCACCCGTGGGGCGGCATCGAACGGTTCCACCCCCGGCTCCAAAGAAGCGGCGTGGCGTTGGAAATAGGCGCGATAATCATCACGATACCGTTGGAACGCCTCCCGGATGCGGGACGGATCATCAAGCCACATGGGCCACGGTTTGCAGCGAATGATGTGGTCGGAGGTCAATGGACCGTTGACGAAATGGCTGGCCGCATTGGGTTGTTGCAGCAGGGCCAGCGTTTCAGGATCATCGAGGGGACGCAGGATGAAACGCTTGCTGGAATCGTCGGCCCCCCCGCTCGCCTCCACCAGGGCACCACGGATTTCCGGCGCCAGATCGGACCAGGGGGGGGCGGCCCGGACAGGCATGGCAACGACGGTCCGGCCATGGCGCAACGCCGAATCAATCGCCGCCTCTGCCCGGTTGACCTGCTGAAGCGTCGCTTCATAGGACTCCTGGGCCGAACCACCCCAGGTGATCAGGCCATGACGCAATAAAACCATCCCTTGGGCATCGGGTTGCTGCTCCCAGGCCGACACGACCTCCTTGGCCAATTCAAAACCGGGATGAATATACTCAAGGATGATGACCTTTTCACCCAGGGCGTCCTGAAGGCGTTGCCTGCCATCGGGTTGATTGCCCAGCGTCAGAATGGCCTCGGGGTGGGTATGATCGATGAACGTGTGCGGCAGGAAGGCATGCATCAACGCTTCGATGGACGGGGTGGGCGCCGCCGCATCAAACAAAGCCAGACGCAGTTGATTGACCATGGCCCGGGGCGAAAGGGTGGTCAGGTTTCGAAGCCGGAGCAACGCTGCCAAATTGAGGGCGGGATGTTGCTCGGGGGTGATCCGGGCAAGATCGATCCCCGATCCCTTGATGAAAATGGCTGCGGTCGGTTGACCCAGAATATCGGTCGTTTCACCTTTGACAGAGGTATTGCCACCGCCGTGCAACACCAGTTTTGGTTCCCGACCCAGGAGCCTGCTGGTCAGGGTTCTCAGCGCAAGTTTTTCACCATGGCGCGGCCCCCATTGATGAAGACTTTCCCGGAAACCCTCCTGTGACCAATGATTTTCCATGTTGCGCAATCCATTTCTCGATTTCTGGCACCGTTGTTCTTGTTAATGAATTCCAGGGGCATGATAGCACATACCTTTCCAGTTCATGGAAGGTTTTCATTCGCCTGATGAGCAACAAATGGTTCGAAACCTGAAAAAAAAGGGGATGACGCATCACCGTCATCCCCTTTTGTCACCGTCCAACCCGGGTTCAAGGTCGCAGAATCAAAACGCTCCCGCCGTTCTCAGAGCGGTTGTCGTCACCGCCAGGTTATAGAGAATCTGGGTAATATCCTTCCACAAGACCATCGGTGCCACCTTCTCCACATTCATGGGAACCACGACCGTATCACCAGGACCGATGGTGATCTCCTTGCGGGCGGAAAACCATCCCAGACCCGGGAAACCACCCGATTGCTGTTTGGAAGTGACCCTGCCATCAGCACGGACGACATAAACCCTGCCATCATCGGCATTGCCGGTATATCCACCGCTGGCCTGGATATAAGATTCCAAATCCTTTTCAGAGACGAATTGATGAGAAGTCGGAAAATAGACTTCACCCATGACCGTCACTTCGTCGGCACGCTGCGGAATGACAAGATGATCCCCATCCTGCAGCATCAAATCATAGGGTCCGCCGGGATTGTCCAGAATTTCCTTGAGATTAATCGCCAACCTGCCAATGGGATTGGTATTCTTCAGCTTGGAAATCAGTTCGTGAACCATGGAATTATTTGAAGTTTCACCTTCTTTTTCCGCCTGCTTGTTGAACTGGGTTTGAATCAGATGGGTTTCCATGCGGGCGACAAGACTTTCATTTTCCCGTTTTTCCTTTTCCATGAGTTTTTTGCGTGTAAAGACCGCCGCTTCGGGATAGGCCAATTGGGTTAACCCCCCCGCCCGTTGCAATACCTGAGTCAACTTTTCGCCCGGCTGGATCGGATAGACCCCGGGGAAACGAACATTCCCCTCCAATGCCACCGAGCTGATATCGGCCCATTTCGGGTTTTGTTTGATGATGACGATGTCATAGGGTTTGAGCAGTTGGTCGCTGGAAGGATCCCCCTGGGTGATCTTGAACAGATCGATCACGGAATGATGCATTTTGGTCGATTGTTGCTCATCGATTTCAAAATGGGAAATTTCCGCTTCCAGATGATAGGCTGGTCCCGACAATCCCCCACCCGCCAGCAACAGATTGCTGATGCGCATGCCCGGTTCCAGGGGATATTTGCCGGCATAGCGGATGGCACCACCGATTTGTATGATCTGGGCTGGAGCATCCTTGGTAGCCTGTTCCCGCAATTTTTCCAGCACCGGCCGCAATAAAACCTGCCGTGGCTTGGTCGGCTTGTCCTTGGTGGGTTGAAGTTCTTCCCTGACCAGTTGCCGCAGTTCTCTTTTTTTATTCAATAATTGTAAAAGCCGGTTCTGGTTTTCATAGAGTACCGGATCCACCAGTTGATTCAGATAGGCTTCCCGGGTTCGATCTTCAACCATGTCGGAATTGCCGTTTTTGAGCAGAAACCCGACCAGAACATTTTCCATTTCCTCGTTTTCCAGGGCAATATCGGTCTCGGTCGATGGTTGACCGGCACGTTCCCTGTTGTTTCCCGTCTCCGCATCCTGACTCTGCTCCTGGCTGGCGCCATCCTTGTTGTTGCGCCCCCTCAGGACTTCAATCGACCAGGGATCGAGCATCGTTGGGGCATTTTTGTCCTGTAGCGTATCGACATTCTCTTTGGAGGTTCCTGAGAATTGGTTTCTCTTATCATTGCGTCCCGCCTCTTCTTTGGGACCAGGGTTTTCCTGTGTCTTGCTGACGTTCCTTTCATCCAGGCTGAACACCAGAATCTGATCTTTGGGTTGAAGCGCAACCGTCTGACCTTTCCCTCCAATGCCAAACACTTCGTTCAAACGGACGGAAAAAGGTCGAATGCGCCCAAGATGATCGGAGCGAACGATGAGACAATAATCCATGTCGGTGTTGGGACGGATATCACCCGAGACAATGATCAATTGTTGCAGATCCATGTTTTGGACAAGGGGATACTCACCTGGAAACCGTACATTTCCGGTGATCGTCACCAATTTGTCGCTGTTTTTGAATCTTCCCTGATTGCGCAACTTTTCGACGACGGTCTGGACGTTGCGTGAATGGTCGGCACCCGTACTGAACAACTGGATCTGATCATTGGGTTGCAAGGTGATGTTGTCGGGGGCGGATCGATTCGACAGGACACGTTCCAGATTGACGGATAAGGGTTCGAGTTGCCGGCTTTTTGAATTGGTACGAATGATCAAAAGATGGGAAAGATCGGTCTGCGGCAATAACATTTCAGGACCGGTAATGATATCGGTCAACTTCATCCCCGGACGCCATTGAAACAATCCTCCACGCTCGACGTAACCGGTCAGGCTGATCGTTTCCTTTCTGGAATCGGAGGCGGGAAGGATATGGATGATATCCCCCGACTTGATGGCCGTTTGCAAACTTTCACGTTGCTTGAGATCCAGATCGATGATGGTGCGGTTTCTGTTTTTGTTGATCCGTTCAATTTTGATCCTCTGAGCATTCGGCAACAACCCCCCTGCCAGTTGGGCCACTGCTTCAATCGTGTTTTCCCGGGTAATTTCATAGACAGCGGATTTTTTGACCGATCCCGTCAGGGCAATGGTATCACCGATGGTTGGAACGAAAATGGTATCGCCATCCTGCAGGCGGAATTCACCATCGTTTTTCCCCCCCAACAAGACGTTGTACAGATCGATGTTACGATCAGGCGATCCGCTTCTTTTAATCTGCACGCTGCGTAATGAACCAACCGGCAGAATACCTCCCGTTTCAAGCAGCAGTTGCATCAGTGATGTCAGGGAAGAAACGTGATGGGTTCCCGGATTTTTGACATTGCCCAACAGAAAAACACGAATGGTCCGCAATGAAGAGAGTGAAACATGGCTCAATTCGTATCCCATCAATTTCTGTTTGGTTCGGCTGGCCAACATGGTCTTGAATTCATTGAAACGTAAACCCGCAGCCGGAATCAATCCCATGTCGGCAATGAACAACATCCCTTCCCCATCGATCACCGCATCAACTTCCTTGAATTCCTTGCCAGAAAAAAGAAGATGGAATTCGTCACCCGGACCCAGGACATAGTCGCCCGGAACGGTGGTTGTGGGAGCGCCGGGAAGGGACTGTCTGGTGGAATTATCGAACAGTTCCTGTCCAAACAACGGCAGATCTTCAGGATAGGTCTCTGCATAGAATGGTGGAATTTTTTCTTCCCCTTGCAGCAAAAACCTGGATTTTTGATCTTCTTCCTGAGATGGATCCATGATCGCGTTCTTGTTCTTTTGATTGCTGTTTTCCTGCCGTTTCGTTTCAGCGGATTTCATCTCGCGCAGCAATTGCGTTGAGCTTGGATCTGAAATCGTATTAAGCGAACGACCCGAAAGGGAACTCAACGTTAACGCATTCGTATTGAAGACAAACGAAAAGCAGGAGAGTAAAAACCCAACGAGCAGAACCGTCTTTTTCATGGAAGCATTCTCTGTGATGTCGATGAAACGATGACTTGCGAACGAAGCCTTGCATGCAATAACAAGACCAAGAAATCAGGCAATCCATATTATTTATTTCATGATTGATCAAGGAGAACACGAGATGCGCGCTTTGGTACAAAGGGTTCAACGGGCCTCAGTCCATGTTGAGGGGGAGGAAATCAGCCACATTGAGGGTGGGCTGTTGGTTTTTCTGGCGATCATGCGGGATGATCGCCAGGAACAACTGGAAAAAATGGTTGGCAAAGTCGCTGGATTACGAATCTTCCCTGACCACCAAGGGAAGATGAACCTGTCGGTCGTGGATACGGGTGGGGCGGTTTTAGTTGTTTCTCAATTCACCCTGGCGGCGGACATGGACAAAGGGAACCGTCCTTCGTTTGCTCAGGCGGCCGAACCGGAAAGCGCCAAAAAACTTGTGGATTGTTTCTGCGACGGTCTGCGCCAACGGCAACTCACCGTGGCGACGGGACGTTTTGGAGCCGACATGCAGGTGCATCTGATCAACGACGGACCGGTCACCTTATGGCTGGATGTACCCAGCGACAAGGGTCAACGGTGATCTTGTTTTTTATGTTCCGCTTCTGTGGCGGAATGCACCAACCGTACGATTTTTTCTTCCAGCAAAGGGAGGATTTGTTCCCGGATCCGGCGTGCCCGTTCCACATCAGGATGTTCCAGACCGTTGCGTTCTTCCTCTGCCCCGTCGGCCGCACCCTTTTTATGCTTCCAAGTCAGCAACCAAGCCAATTCATCGAGGATTTCAAAATCATGCTGGATACTCTCCGGCAATCTGTAGCCATGAAGTTTTTCCCCCGGGACCACTGGATGGATATGACGCTGTGCCATCCGCCGGATGGCACCGGGAATCCATTCTTGGAACTGTTCCCACAACCCTTTGCGACAACATGACAGTTGCGAATGGATTGTTTCCTTGATGAAGGTACGGACCGTCGCCTTGTCATGTTCATTGAGACAGTCGAATTCTTTCAGATCCAGGAAGGTTCCTGTGACAAACGCAGCCGTTTCCCCTTCACTTTGTTCAAATCTCGACATGACCATGATCTTGGCTCCTTGAGGGATTCCCGAATTCAATGAAACGCCAATTCTCCAGACAACACCTGGAAACGGTGTACTCTGGACGTAGCATACCCATGAGATCGTTCACGATTTGGCGTCAGTCCTTTCAACCCGGGTGGAAAACACATAACCAAGACTACGTACAGTTTTGATCAATTCAGGACTTTTAGGATCATCACGCAAACGACGACGCAAACGACTGATCTGCATGTCGATGGTACGGTCGTAGGGTTCGATTTCTCTGCCATGGGAAAAGGTCAGGAGCTGATCCCGGGTTAAAACCCGATTGGGGTGGTTGAGGAAGACACGCAGCAACGCGAATTCGCCCCCGCTAAGGAAAATCTTGTCACCGGAGGGGGTATAGAGTTGTCGGGTCGGCACATCCAGGGTCCAACCGGAGAAGCGATAATGGGCCGAGGAATCATCTTCACAAGCATCTTCGGGGAGGGCACGGGCGCGTCGCAGCACACTTTTGACACGCGCCAGGAGTTCACGGGGATGAAATGGTTTGGGAAGGTAATCATCCGCCCCCATTTCCAGACCGATGATGCGATCCATCTCTTCGCCCCGGGCACTGAGGATGATCACGGGAATATTGGAACGGGAGCGCAGGTTGCGACAGACCACCAAGCCATCCTCATCGGGCAGCATCAGGTCCAGAACGATGAGATCGATTTTCATCCGGTCCAACAGTTCCTGAAGTCCCTTGCCATTATTGGCCGTTGTGACCTGGAACCCGTTTTTTTGGAAGAAATCGCCAACCAGTTGGCAGATGTCGGGATCATCATCGATGACAAGGATATGGTCAGAAGCTGCCATGGCATCTCTTGAAGCGTACGTTGGGACGTGGGCAGGGAAAGGGCAAACTCATAGATATACAACTTCCACTCGATTGAGATAATCGGCAAGCTGCTCGATGCAAACCTGGACTTCCTTGAGATCCTGACGTTTTGCAGCCTGTTCAAGCCGGGTACCGATGTCGGAAATGAATTGAAAGCCATAACCGGCCCCGGACCCCTTCATGCGATGGCCGATCATTTTGAGCGTTTCAAATTCCTTTTCTGCCACCGCCCGGGGGAGGAGAAGGAGATCCTTCTTCCTGTTTTCGAGATAACCAGGAGTAATATCTTCAAGATCCCGATCAACTTTGACGACCAATTGATTCTTTGTTTCCACGATGGGCTCCAAAGGGTAGCGAAAGGTCCCTGGGGTATGGATCAACCGACTCCTGAAGCTTTAAGGTCCAGACAATGATGCAGCACCAGCATTGATTTTTGTGGTTTATGTCGTCAGAGTCAATAGTAATTCAATCCCGGGAGGAGGTTTGCCGGGTTGGCGCAGAGGATTTGACAAACAGGGAGGAAAAATCGCCAGGACGTGTACCGCCCCCACCCTTTGTTTTGCTCCAGTCATCGTACAAAGAGGAAAACCATTGATGGAAGTGACCAGGTGGGTCGAGAAACAAACACCCTGTTTCATCCATCATGGTTTCAAGTTGGTTTGACCAATGGATGTAGCCGACGAAAGTCAAACCTCGTAGCCCAATGCGATCCCGACTTCTTGCTGCTTGGCCATCCATCCTCGGGATGCGTCATGGACTCCATCAACTTGACGACAAGCTGGGCAAACCTGATGGCATCGGAGTCCAGCAACTCGAATGAAATTTCTTTGAAATGGGCTCCAAATGCATTTCGAGTCTGTGAGATCCGCTCCAACTCGTCGAGAATCGGACCAAGCGGTTCAGACTTGAACACAGGAGCGCCACTGTCAGAATCTTCAATCCTGATTTCAACTTTCAATGCCTGCCGTAGTTTTTTGTCCAACGCAGGAATGAGGTCGCCCAGCGTGAATACATTTCCTGATTTTCGGGGTACTCTGCACTCATATTTTTGAGTCAGATAATCAAGCGCTGCCTCAAGGATGACGCCCGCTTTTCCACAGATCGATTGAATATCTGGCGGTTCTTCAGCAAGGAGACGTTTCAAGCGCTCGATCTCTGGCAGGCTTCCTGTGATTCGTACACCCTGTGAAAGTTCCCAATTGCTCAACTCAACAAACTGGCAATGACCATTTTTCAGCCATCCCCAACGGTATTTTTCCCTCCATGGCCGATAATGTGTGGTGACAATGCAATGCTGGAATTTTTTACTATATTCATAAATTGCTTCAATGACCCTTTCGACGTGGGGTTCATCAATGCTTCCAATCACATCGTCCATAATTAAAATGGTGCGTTCCGGTTCATCTCGAAGCGCCAACGCCAGGAAAACACAAAGTCCCAAGGTATCCAGGTGAGATTGACTGAAATAAGCCTGAGGAGGGGCAGAATGACTGCAAAATTCAGAATTCAACTCCAATGAGGCCCGGCGTTTTTGATCCAACTGCATGCTGATCTTATTCAGACCCTCTCCAGGATGTATTTCGTTATATATTTGGCAAATATCATCTGAAATATCCTGAATAATTTTATCAGTAAACGATATCCGCTCATTTATCATTACGGTATGTGCCTTCATTGCAAACCCAAGTTGGGTAGCGAGCCGATTATATATCTCAAAATTATTTTGATATTGCGTGAGCGCTTTCTTAACATCTGCTCTGAATTGTTTTTGCCCTGACCATACTTCATCAATATCGAACAATTTTTCTCGGAACGCCTTAATTGAATCCAGCCAAACTGCAAGAAGACTTTGTTCTTCAGGAGGTAAGGTCGCTGGAAATACAACCTCAACAGGCCATGTAGTGCTGTTTCGTAACGAAAGGAAATCATCACGCGATTTGGAAAATTTTCCTTTCAGAAGGTCTAGGAATATTTGTTCATCATTGAGTTTTTTATAACATTTTGTTTCAATCATTTGAGACTCATCTAAAGATGAAAGATCCTGGATCTTCTGATCAATGCGAGTTGAAAGCCCTACTATATTTTCAGAACTTCCGCACAGAGGGCAACGATCAGTAGTTGGGTGCTCTTTAAGATATTTCTGCCCTGATTGAAAAATACTTAACAGATCGAGCGCGCCGCTTTCAACACGTTTTACAGCTTCTATTACATTATTTTTTGCAGATCTTAAGTAAATATCCCCCGGCAAAGCCGGGGGCTTTATTTTCGTGAGCCGCTCAAAGCGGCTTTTGGGGTCGCTGACGCGACC
>PEAN01000134.1 GCA_002753735.1 Magnetococcales bacterium DCbin4 | reverse complement strand
ACGCACAGGGGCAAGGCGGGGCGTTTTCAACGGGGGGATGGGGAGACGACCGGGGGGGCGGGTGGAACGGCAGGCAGGCGCATCTCCTGGGCGGATGGGGCGGGCGGTACATATTGCACGGGGATTGGCCAGAGACGCAAAAGACCGAACGCTGCAAGGAACATGGCACCCAGCTTGATCACCATACGGAGTTCCAGTTCTTTTATATCACGCTTGAGGTTGGCTTCCAGTTCCTTGATATCTCTTTCCAAACGTAAAACATCTCCCTTGGTGGCCACTTCTTGAAGCCGGGAATCTTCTACTTTCTGGAGAACACTGGAAAGCGCTTTGGCTTGGGCTTCCGCTTGGGCAGACGGAACACCAGCACTTTCCAATTCTCTCACGAAGGCCAACGTATCGAATGGAATGGCGGCACTCATGGTTTATCTCCTGGCAGGGTAGCACTTTGAGATCAAAGTGTATCCGACCCCGGTCAACCCCGTCCAACGAATTCCGCGTGACTCCAAGAAGGACCGGAAGTGATGATGAGGGCACGGGGCTGAACACCCCAGATCAAGTAGCGGAGCCGCATCCGCTACTCTGCGGATTTTTTGTGCCCGAATTCCGGCATGCGTTCTGCTTGCTTGTCTTCTGGCCGGGTGTGGACGAATACAATACCCTTTCAAGGGGAATCAGTCCGCCAACACCGGCCATACTCTTCCTGGCATTTTTTCAAGTGGGTACTGCAACAAGAACGGCCACCCGGAGGTGGCCTGTAAGTCTTTGTTTTTATTGGTGGGCGGCACAAGGATTGAACTTGTGACCCCTGCCGTGTGAAGGCAGTGCTCTCCCGCTGAGCTAGCCGCCCGAACATCATGAACGCAGTCCATGCGATACCTTGTCCGTGCCACGCTTCCGGCCTTATACATGGGATGGTGGGTTGATGTCAACCCGTTATGGCCAAACATTCCAGCACACTTAAAAATCAATCCGAACCAGCCAACCAGCCCATGAACCTTTCCGATCTCACGGCGACCCTCGAATATTGGCAAACCGCTGGCATCCTTTCCCTGTCCAGTGATCGGCTTCAATTCCCTCCCGAATCCAGGCCCTCACCGATCCCCGGGATTTCGTCCGGAAACAATGATTCCCCCGCAACCCAACGGCAACAACCCACCCACACCCCAAAACCATCCCCTCCACCGCCACCTGCACCACCACCACAACCCGTCACACTCACCACCGCCCCCCTGCCCCCCGATCTGCGGCGGGAAAAACTGGATACGCTGGCCCGGTCACTGACCGATTGCACCCGGTGCGAGTTGGCCCGTATGCGCAAACATATGGTATTCGGGGTGGGTAACATTGGGGCAGAGGTGGTTTTTGTCGGTGAAGGTCCCGGAGCCGAAGAAGATTTACGGGCCGAACCTTTCGTGGGGGATGCTGGAAAGCTGCTGAACAAAATGATCCACGCCATTCCACTGCAACGACACGAAGTCTATATCGCCAATGTGGTCAAATGCCGCCCCCCGGACAACCGCAATCCGCTGCCTCCCGAAATCGACCAGTGCCAACCCTTCCTGTTTGAACAATTGGAAACCATCCGCCCCAAGGTGATTTTCGCCCTCGGACGCTTTGCCATCCTTTGTTTGACCCACCATTCAGGTCCCATCGAGAAAATCAGAGGGAAAACCCCACTCTGGCGGGGTATCCCCGTCATTCCCAGTTACCATCCCGCCTTCTATCTCAGAAGTCCATCCCGGAAGAAAGCGGCCTGGGAAGACCTGATCCGGTTAAAGAAAATCCTTCTTTTCTGACATTTCCGGACGTATTCACCATGGACCGACCATGAACGCCTCAACTTGGAACTGGAAACGTCTAATGAACCGCATGCTGTGGTTGTTGGTAGCAATCACGACGTTTTCCACCCCAACATCGAACCTGACCGCTGCCCCCCCTGATGGATTCGATCCATCCAAAGCCTATGCCAGTTCCTGTTCCGTCTGCCATGGAATTCATGGCAATGCCAAAACCACCGTGGCGGCCAGCATGGTTCCTCCCCCTGCCGATTTTTCCAGCCCCGAATCAAGAATGCGTCTCACGCCCGAACTCATTGTGGAAGCCATCACCAAGGGGAAAAAGGGCACCGCCATGCCGGGATGGGCGGGGCGCTATTCCAAAAATGAAATCAAAGCGTTGGCCACCTACATCAACAACACCTTCATGACCGCCCGGGACGCCCCATCCCCCAAGGCCGTCATTGATCCCCAACACATCCCCAGCCCCTACCAGAATCGGGTGGAAATGACGGCCGAACCGGTCCCCGCCAAACTTCCCACCCCAACCGATGGCGAGGTCAACCGCACAAAGGACAAATTGTGCCGAATCCCCATGCTCGGCGATTCATCCATGAGCAGCAACCATCCCGGTCTTCCCTTCAATCATATGCTCCCGGTATTGCTGTTCATCCCGGTCGTCATCCTTTGGGCACTGTGGTCGCAACCCCGGGAACCCATCAAACGATTAAAATACCCCTTGACCCGGATTCCCCTGGTCGCAAGCCTGGTCCGAATCCTCAATTCCGGTCCATATCCCCTTGCGGCACTGAAGATTTTGACCACCACCGCCTATTTACTGGTCATGGTTGCCGGATATTGGGGAACGAGCACCGCCGAACATAATTTTGCCACGGTCCTGGTCTGGGGGTTGTGGTGGCCGTTGGTCATCATTTCCGTCTTTTTTGTGGGATCGGCCTGGTGTGCCATCTGTCCGTGGGACACCCTCGCCAAACTCGTGGTCTTCCGGCGTCTTTGGCGGCGCCCCGCGGAATCACAGCAAAGCAACCGTCGCGTTCCCGCCGCCCTGCGCAATGTCTATCCCGCCCTGTTCTTGTTCATGGGGTTGACCTGGCTTGAACTGGGAATGGGCATCACCACCCTCCCCCAGGCCACGGCGGGAATGGCCCTGCTCATGTTCGTCCTTGCCGCCATCAGCCTGATCCTGTTCGAAAGAAGGGCGTTCTGTCGTTATTTTTGTCCCGTAGGGCGTACCATCGGTTATTACAGCCGTCTGGCACCCATCGAAATCCGCCCTGTCGACGATGCCGTGTGTGCCCGATGCACCACCCTGGAATGCTACAACGGAACCCCGGAGATCGAACCCTGCCCCACCCATCTGACCCTGGGTCGTTTTGGCCAAAACACGTTTTGCATCTCCTGCGGTTCCTGCGTCCTTTCATGTCCCGACAAAAACGTCACCTGGCGACTGCGCAGCATGGCCAGCGAGGCCATCGACGTGGCCCGTCCCCATTGGGATGGTGCCTGGTTCATGATCGGTCTGCTTGCCATCACCCTCTTCCACGGCATGACCATGCGCCCCTTCTGGGGAAAATGGATCACCGCCATCGCGGCGTACCTGGGCGAATCGGACCCGCCCCTCATCACCTTTACCTTGTTACTGACCTTGACCTCCGCCGTAATGGCAGCCCTCTACGCCTTGGCCATCATGATCCTCCGTCTGTTGACCCCTGAGACTCAAGAATTCAAACCATTATTCTCACGGATGGCCTTTGTGAATCTGCCACTCGCCTTCAGTGATCATCTGGCCCACAATCTTGAACATATTTTTCGGGAAACACCCGATCTGTTCACGGTGCTTGCCAATCCCCTGGGCACCGGGAGCCAGGCTTTATCCGCCATGGAACGGCATCAGATGATCATGGCACCCGCCATCCCCGATTGGATGATTTTTTCCATGCAATCGTTATTGATGGCATTCGGTTTTTGGATCGCGGTACAAATCATCCGTCATCGCACCCGGGGGGCTATGAAAGAAGGCGGAACTTTGACCGGAATACGCGCATTGCCCATGATGCTGTATGCCGCATTGATCACCTGTTTCAGCTTATGGCTTCTGGGACAGGAAATGGTCATGCGACTCTGATGATCCATCCCCAGCATCTGCGTCCCTCAGTGGTCAAGAGAGGGATCATGATCATCTCCCTCCTGTGGCCAAACCTCCTTGCGGCGCATGGTCCGGGGCGGGCACTCAACATGGAGTGGGGATTTTGCCATGGGGAACAGATGGAGCGTACCCTGAACCTTCCCCTGGAAAACCCCTCTGCTCCCTTGGCATTCTGCTTTCGCCTGGTCAATCGCGAAGATTTTCCGGTGGGTGTCCGACTCGGGATCCTCCAAGGGGAAACCAACGCATCCAATCTGGATGTCTGCCTCGTATCCCGGGAGCAATCATCCCTCTGGAATGACGGATTGTTCCTTTTCGATGGCAACCCGTGTCGCACCCCCGGATTGGTTTTGCAAGCCAAAGAACGCCGGGAAATCGATGGGCTGTGGTTTTTCAATCCGCCCCCCCAAAGCCCCGGACAAGATGGGCAGAAACACCCGGTCCCGGTCCCCATGATCCGTTGTGTCCTGATCGAGGCCCAACCCCTTCGGGAAGGGGATGTCCATGGTCGGGGGTTTCATGTGAAAAACGGGCGCGACATCAACATGGTCCGCCTCGAAGGACCGCCACAGGTCAACGCAGCCAAACCTGCAATGGCGCAAAACGATGATCCGGAACGCTGTGACCAGCTTTCCCCCGTATTGATCCAGCGGATGGAACAGGCACAAAAGATGTCCGCGAAGACGGAACCTCTGATCGAGCAAGGAAAAGAAAATCCATCATTAATTTCAAACATTCTTGAATGGCTCGGGATCAAGGGATGGAGTGTCGGGCAACGATGAAGTGATTGAGGTCAACCATGAAATCAAAAACGAGCAGCGACCGTTCTGGGGAACGTCCAACCATCCTTTGGAAAAAGCAAGGGGAAGCCAAGGAGATGGATGCACTCCTGGATTCGGCCAACGAGTCAGCCAAACTGGTTCGCACCGTTTTCCTTTTTTTCATGCTGATCAGCCTGTACATCAGCATCCTGGTCGGTTCCACCACCCACAAACAACTCTTTCTGGCGAGTGCCGTTCCCCTGCCCTTCATGCAGGTCAGTTTACCTGTCGTGGGCATATATATTGTTGCACCTTGGATCTATTTTTTTCTCCACTTTAATTTGTTACAGCTCCTGTTCGTTCATTCGGAAAAATTGCATTCACTTAAAAAGGTGGCCTGTGATGATTGGGAAAAGAAAAAAACTTTGCTGTATCCAATTTTTTTTTTCCAACTGGCTGACCAATACGCACCCAAACAGTTCAATCCGATACACCTTCATCATTTTTGTTTACACCACCATGGTTGTAGTCCCCCCTGTGCTGTTGTTGTGGATTCAGGTTCGATTCTTGCCTTATCACAGCGGAATCATTGTAAGCGCCGAACGAACCCCAGGGTTCCCATCGTTTTTTCTATCTGCGATCCTGATCCAAGATTTCCAACATCAAGGAGCAGGATATGGATACGAAAGCAATGGATGGGGAAGGATTGACCTCCCTGCAAAGTTTTTGGATCAGGCACATTCGGCAGTGTGAAGTTTCCGCC
>PEAN01000082.1 GCA_002753735.1 Magnetococcales bacterium DCbin4 | reverse complement strand
CATCGTGGACGGGGCGCTTGCCCATGCCGTGGTGACCGACGCGGGGAAACAACGCATCGATGTGGGGTTGGGGACGATCATCGAACTCGATTCCTCGGTGGAATTGAACAAAAACCTGTTCGGCGTGGGAACCTATTCCGTTCTTGGCACAACCGTGATGGAAGGAGAACGTATCGGACTTGTCCTGCGTAATGATGCCGTCAATCCGGTTGCCGACCTGGTCGCTGTTCGGGTGCATATGGAATCGGCATCGTTTGCCGATCTCGATCTGGAATCGGCCCAAAGAGAAGGTTGGCGCTTGTGGGAGGAGGATCTGGTCAAGGTCGTTCCCTGGAATTCGGGCGTCCTGTCCAAAACCTTGTTCATCTCCACGCTTGACGAGGGTGAGACGGAAGCAGATGAAACCCTGACGGTCACGCTCCAACCTTTGGTCGGCACCTTCGACGGAATGGCCGCATCGGTCAGGATTGCAGGTGGAACCCTGGTGGTTCCTCCAAATACGCAACCCAGTGCAGACCCCAACGCCGATAGTGACCCCAATGCAATCTCCATCCATGTTGGCAGCCCGGGCAATGATTCCCTGTCGGGCACCGGTCACAAAGACATCATGTACGGGGAAGGGGGGCATGATCGTTTGTATGGCGCGGGTGGGGCCGATGAACTGTTTGGTGGGGAGGGTTCCGATACCCTGGAAGGGGGAACAGGTGCGGATACGCTCAATGGCGAAGGGGGCGACGACCGGATTTTGGGGGGCGATGGGGCCGACCTCCTTTATGGTGGCGATGGCGATGACTTCATGGTTGGGGCAGAGGGGATGGATTCCCTTTTTGGCGACGCGGGCGCAGACATCCTGCAGGGCGATGCCGGGGAAGATCTGCTCCTGGGGGGGGATGGTGATGACCTGGTTTTCGGCGGCAATGATGCCGACCTGATCAATGGCGATCTCGGCAACGATGTGCTTTCCGGGGATGCGGGTGGCGATACCCTGTATGGCGGAGTAGGAGATGATCTGCTTCGGGGGGGCAATGGCGATGATGCGCTGTTCGGGGATGAAGGGAATGACGAGATCCAGGGCGATGCGGGTGCGGATCAAATCTTTGGTTGGGACGGCAATGACGCCCTGAATGGGGGGGCGGGGACCGATCTCCTCAATGGGGAAAACGGCAACGATTGGGTGGTCGGTGGCGCGGATGACGATCAACTCTTTGGGGGGAGCGGCAACGATACCTTGCAGGGTGATGCAGGGATGGATGTGCTCAACGGCGAGGTGGGCGATGACGTTTTGGAAGGGGGTGAGGGGGCGGATACCCTTTATGATGATGATGGCAATAACCTGTTCTCTGGGGGATCGGGTGACGACCTGCTGAGCGCGGGCGGCGGAGATGATACCCTTCGGGGTGATGGCGGGAACGATGTCATCCATGGTGGTCTGGGACAGGATGCCATCGATGGCGGGAGTGAGGATGATCAATTGTTCGGGGAAGAAAACAACGACACCATCCTGGGGAGTCAGGGAAATGATCAGTTGTTTGGCTGGGATGGCGACGACTTCCTCGATGGCGGCGATGGCAATGATGTGCTCAACGGGGAAGATGGGTTTGACGTTCTACTGGGGGGATCAGGTGACGACCAATTGTTGGGCGGAGTCGCTGCCGATGTGTTGCTCGGCGAGGGTGGCAACGATGTGCTGAATGGGGAAGGTGGCGATGATCTCCTCGATGGGGGCGATGGGGATGACGCCCTTTATGACGATGATGGCAGTGATACCTTGCAGGGGGGGGATGGGACCGACCTCCTTGGCGGTGGGGCCGGGAATGACTTCCTTTATGGCGACGACGGAATCGATACCGTTTATGGCGGCGAGGGCAACGATACCATCGATGGCGGTGCCGCAAACGATCTGCTGTTCGGCGACGAGGGGGACGATACGATTCAGGGCGGCTTGGGGGATGATCAGATCTTCGGTTGGCTGGGCAACGATCTGATGGATGGGGGGACGGGTCGCGATGTGCTCAACGGCGAAGATGGCAATGATGTCGTGATGGGGGGCATTGGCGATGATGAAGTTTTAGGTGGGAACGGTAACGATTTCCTGTTCGGTGATTCCGGAATGGATGTCCTGAACGGAGAAATGGGGGATGACAACCTGTCGGGTGGTTTTGGCGACGACACCCTGTACGATGACGATGGCAACGATACCCTCTCGGGTGGCTCGGGGAATGATCTTCTGGGCGGCGGAATCGGGGATGATCAGTATTTTGGCGACTCGGGACGGGATGTCGTCTATGGTGGGCTGGGGGATGATGCCATCGACGGTGGCGATGACGAGGATATGCTGTTCGGCGATGAAGGAAACGATACCATCCTCGGGGGAACCGGCGCCGATCAGATCTATGGTTGGGAAGGCAACGACCTCCTCGATGGGGGGGCCGGAAACGATGTCATGAACGGTGAAGATGGGAATGATGTCGTTGTGGGGGGATTGGATGACGATGAGTTGTTCGGGGGGGTGGGTGACGATCTTCTGGCGGGTGGGGACGGCAAGGATGTCTTGAATGGCGAAGAGGGGGCGGATGACCTTTCCGGAGGGGAGGGTGAAGATCTGATTTATGGCGGAATGGGAAATGACCACCTCAAGGGCGACGGTGGGGTGGATCTCCTTCTGGCTGAATCGGGGGATGATCTCCTGGAAGGGGGCGACGGAATCGATACCTTGACGGGGGGCGATGGTGCTGATCATTTGATGGGAGGAGCCGGCGATGATTTACTGAAAGGGGGGGCCGGAAACGACCTTATGGAAGGGGGGGAAGGAAAGGATTCCCTCATCGGTGGTGCCGGAAACGATATGGCGATCTTTGCCGGACCGCGTGAATCCTTCGAAATTTCCTACAATGCCTTCTCCGGTCATATCACCGTATCACGACTGGGCCTCCCTGATCCCGCCCTGTCCGATGTGGATGACTTGATCGGGGTGGAAACCTTGAGGTTTGTCGATGGGGCATCGTTTCAGGAGGTCACCCTGACCGACCTGCAAGGGGGACCCATCGATTATACCCTTCCCTTCTTCATGCAATGGCAGGATCTGACCTACGACGATCTGGCGGACATCCGCACCCGTATGGCGTTCGTGGATGTCGATACCATTTCGCTCACCTCGCAGCAGATTCAATCCCTTCATGATGAAAAAGGGATGGAACTGATCTCCTACGTCTCCATGGGGGAGGTGGATGTGGATCGGGGGGCGGGGATTCTGGCATGGAACCATGCCGATACCGGGGCGTCATGGTTCACCAATGCAGCCGCCGCCATGGGCGAATATTTCGTCAATCCCAACTTCCCTGCCGCCCATCTGATTCAATATTGGGACCCCCAATACAAACAGATGCGCATCGACCAGGTTCACCAGATTGCATCCCTGGGATACGATGGCGTTTTTCTGGATGTGCTGGATACCTATGCCCAATGGGAGGATCACGCCAATCTTGCCGGGGTCGATTTTCGCGAGGAGATGGTTCGCTTCGTCCTGGAACTCTCCACGGCCATCCGGGCGGAATTTCCCGAGTTCCAGTTCGTGGCCAATAACGGCATGGAACTGTATCTTTCCGACCTGACCGATCAGGAGGGCAATCGCTATATCGATGTGATCTCCGCCCAGGCCAAGGAATGTACCTGGTATGGTGAAAATGGCCCGGTCGAGGGGGATTATCGTGCCGCCGATTTCAATTATTTGAACATCGCCCGGGAACATGATGTGGCGATCATCTCCATCGACTATCCCAATGTGGCAGGCGGGGCGTTTGGCGATGTGCAATCCTATTTCGACGAGGCCATGGCCTTCGGTGCCCTGCCCAATGCCTATCCCGTCCTGCTGGACGGATTTCCGGAAATCAATAAACTCCTTCATGGACAGTTTCCCTACAACCTGCTGCGGGAAGAAATGTTGCCCGTGGTGGTGGGCCCCGCCAGGGGCGATACCCTGACGGGGACCGAGGGCAATGACCTCCTCATGGGGGGGAGCGATCCGTTGCTCGCCGGGACCAGCGATATGAGCAGCGGTGGCGATGACTGGCTTGCGGGTGGTGCGGGGCATGACCGTCTGTATGGATGGGGTGGCAACGATACCTTGCTGGGTGGCGTGGGTTCGGATGTGCTGTCGGGGGAGATGGGCAACGATGCCTTGTGGGGGGGCGATGATGCCGATGCCATGTATGGTGGCGATGGGGAAGACGTATTGATGGGCGAAGGGGGGGGTGATCGCCTGTCCGGGGGCATCGGGGCCGATACCCTGTCGGGGGGCGAGGGCAATGATACCTTGCTGGGCGGTGCGGGAATCGATACGGCCGTGTTCACCCTGACCGCGGGGGCATATCAGTTCACCCGGACCGAAAATGGGATGCAGGTGTCGGCCAGAATCGGCGCGGAAGGGAGTGACCTGTTGCAGGGGATTGAACGGGCACAGTTTTCCGATCGGTTGATCTTTCTGGATGGCACCAACAACGCCCCGATCCCGGGGGATCTCCCGGGATGGACCATGTTCCAGGATGCGTCTGTGACCCTGACACGCTCGGAATTGCTTTCCTTGGCGGTGGATCTGGAAGGTGACCCGTTGTCACTGGTGCAACCCGTTGTGAGCCATGGCATGTTGACGCAACTGGATGCCGATACGTGGCGGTTTAATCCTGAAGCGGGGTTTACGGGGGTCGTCACCCTGAATTATGGGGTGAGTGACGGGCTGGTCACCACTGCGGCTGCGGCGGGAATTGATGTTTTGGCCAACAATCATGCCCCTACGGTCACGGGTGTTCCGGCGTTGACCATGGCGGAAGATGGCATCCTGACCCTGCACACCGCAGACCTCGTCACGGGTGCTACCGATGTCGATGGGGATCTCCTGACCGTGGTTGGGTTGGGCGTGGATGCGGGCATCTTGAGCAGTGTCGGGGAAGGGGTATGGCACTTCACCCCCGATACCAATTTTCATGGCATGGTGACCTTGACCTACGATGTTCATGACGGGGCGTTGTCCACACCCGCGACCGCACAATTGACGGTCACACCGGTCAACGATGCACCCGAAAGTGTGGCGTCCCCCTCCTTCCCGCTGAACATCGGGGATGGGTTGCTCCTGACCGAAGCGCAATTGTTGCAAGGGGTTGTGGATGTGGATGGCGATGGGTTGTCCGTCCATTCCGTGACCTTGAGCAATGGTGATGTGGTCGATCTGGGAAATGGCTCCTGGATGGTGACCCCGGCGGAAGGATTCTTGGGAACGCTGATCCTTTCCCATGAAATTGGCGATGGCACGGCCAGCACCCTGCGCAGTCTCAATGTTTCCGTGAACGCACAAGGGATCCTGTACACGGGAACCCTGGGGAATGATGCCCTGTATGGCAGCGCCCAGGTCGATACCTTCCTGGGGGGCGAGGGTAACGATACCTTGGGTGGTAATGGTGGTGATGATCTCCTGTATGGCGAGGCGGGAGACGATCTCCTGGCTGGGGATGAGGGTGCGGATCGGCTTTTCGGTGGAGCTGGCGCGGATACGCTCTATGGTTGGACCGGGGATGACCTGCTGGACGGGGGGGCGGGCGATGATGACCTGGCGGGGGATGACGGCAACGATACCCTGCGTGGTGGAACGGGCGCGGATGAACTGTTTGGCTGGAAGGGGAACGATCTGTTGGAAGGGGGTGCCGGGGCGGATATCCTGAGTGGCGAGGCGGATCACGACACCTTGCGTGGCGGGGATGACAACGATGGGTTGTACGGCGGCAGTGGGGCTGACATCCTTGAGGGTGGTACGGGGGTCGATTTCGCAAGCTATGATTCTTCGACCTCTGGCGTTGTGGTCGATTTGACGACGGGGCAGGGCAGTGGTGGTGATGCCCAAGGCGATACCTTGAGCAGCATTGAACGTGTGATCGGGTCCGCTTATTCCGATACCCTGACCGGTTCCCTGGCGAATGAAACCCTGGAAGGGGGCAATGGTGCCGATCTCCTCAGTGGCAATGGGGGTGCCGATGTCCTGATCGGAGGCAATGGGATCGATACGGTGGCTTATGCCGGGTCCGGGGCGGGCGTGACGATCAATCTGGGCACAGGGGTGGTCACTGGCGGCGATGGGACGGGTGATACCCTGAGCACCATTGAAAACATCATCGGATCCCAGTGGGGCGATTCCCTGACCGGCTCCACGGCGGCCAATGTTCTGGATGGCGGGGCGGGCGATGATCTTCTGAATGGAGGGGGCGGCAACGATACGTTGATCGGGGGGCCGGGGGCCGATACCCTGACGGGCGGAGCCGGTACCGATACCGTCAGTTATGCACCCTCCAGTGCCGGGGTGAACGTCAGTTTGACCACCGGGTCGGGGTCGGGTGGGGATGCTCAGGGCGATACCCTCGGAGGGGTCGAAAAAATCATCGGTTCCGGGTTTGGGGATTCACTGACCGGTTCTGTCGGTGCGGATACCTTGGAAGGGGGGGCGGGTGATGACACCCTTTCGGGCGGGGCGGGTGCCGATCTCCTGACGGGCGGCTCCGGTGCGGATACCTATCGGTTCGGGCGGGGTGATGGCCTGGACAGTGTGAACAATACGGCTCAGATGGGTGGCTTGGATCGGGTGTTGTTGGGGGATACGGTCGCATCGGATCAGCTCTGGTTGCGCCAGAGTGGCAATGATCTGTTGATGGAGATCATCGGTACCCAGGATAAGATGACGATTCAAGGGTGGTACACCGCTACGGCCAACCATGTGGACACCATCGAAACGGCATCGGGATCGTTTCTCCTGGAGTCTCAGGTCCAACAGTTGGTGAATGCCATGGCGGCCTACGCACCGCCAGCCCAGGGAGAGACCAATCTGTCCCAGGAATACCGCACGGCCCTGGAACCGGTGCTGGCTGCGTCATGGCAGCAGCATGTCCCCTGAGTCCCTGCGCTCCTGTAAAGTGCTTGTGCCACCCCGTGACGATCCTCACGGTGGTGGCTGTGAGGGGGGGGGCACGCAAAAACCATCGGTGGATACCGGTCTGATCTGTCTGGCCCTGATGTTCCGTGCCTTGGGGTTGGCCGCCGATCCGGAACACCTGCGTCATGAATATGGCCCCGCTTCGGGGCCATTCACCGTGGAGGAGATCCTCCGCTGTGCCAAACGTAACGAGATCAAGGCACGGCACCTGACTTCCACCTGGGAACGGTTGGAAACGACCCCCCTTCCCGCCATTGCCCGGTTCAAAGAGGGAAACTTTGTCATCCTGGCCAAGGTGGCACCGGATCAGGTGTTGCTCCACGACCCCCGCCAGGGCCGTCCCTTTCCCGTTTCCAAAGATCCTTTCCTGGAGGCTTGGAGCGGGGAGTTGATCCTGCTTGCGACCCGTGCCCAGTCCACCGGAGCGGCCAGCCGTTTCGACGTTTCCTGGTTCATCCCCGCCATCGTCAAACATCGCCGCCTGTTCGGTGAGGTGATGCTGGCTTCCCTCTTTTTGCAACTGTTTGCCCTGGTCATGCCGCTTTTTTTCCAGGTGGTGATCGACAAGGTATTGGTTCATCACGGCTATACGACACTTCATGTCATGATCGTCGGTTTGATGTTCATTTCCGTGTTTGAATCTTTGTTGGGCGCCCTGCGTACCTACATTTTCAGCCACACCACCAACCGGGTGGATGTCGAGCTGGGGGCCGCCCTTTTTCGGCACCTGACCAACCTTCCCATGGCCTATTTCGGGGCGCGGCGCATCGGCGATACCGTGGCTCGTGTCCGCGAGCTGGAAAATATTCGCAACTTTCTGACTGGCTCCGCCTTGACGTTGGTACTCGATTTTTTTTTCACGTTTGTCTTCCTCGCCGTGATGTTCTATTACGCCCCGCTGTTGACCTGGGTGGTGATCGGGACCATCCCCTGCTACGTCCTGCTTTCACTGGTGGTGACCCCCATCCTGCGCCGCCGGTTGGACGACAAGTTCAAACGCGGTGCGGAGAATCAGGCATTTTTGGTGGAGGCGGTGGCCGGGGTGGAGACCATCAAATCCCTGGCCGTGGAACCGCAGATGCGCGCCCACTGGGAAAAACAATTGGCCGGGTATATCCACTCAAGCTTCCGATCCGCCAATCTGGGCAACATCGCCAACCAGTCCGCAAGCCTCATCAACAAGCTCAATACCGCCCTGGTCCTCTGGTTCGGGGCATTCATGGTGATCGAAAACACCCTCACCGTGGGGCAACTGGTGGCGTTTAATATTTTGTCCGGCCGGGTCAGCGGCCCCATCCTGCGCATTGCCTCCATGTGGCAGGAGTTTCAACAAGTGCGGGTTTCCCTTGCACGTTTGGGTGATCTGCTCAACACCCCCACCGAACCGGTGTCGGGCAAGGGACGTACCTCCCTGCCGGGAATCAGGGGACACATCCGTTTTGATGGGGTGACCTTCCGCTATCGCCCTGGCGGCACTGAAATATTGCGCAACATTGTCCTGGATGTGACCCCGGGACAGGTCGTGGGGGTCGTCGGTTCCTCCGGTTCCGGAAAAAGCACGCTGGTCAAACTGGTGCAGCGTCTGTTCGTGCCGGAGAGCGGACGGATTTTGGTGGATGGCGTCGATCTGGTGATGGTGGACCCCGCCTGGCTGCGACGGCAGATCGGGGTGGTGTTGCAGGAAAACTATTTGTTCAACCGTTCGGTGCGCGACAACATTGCCCTGTCTGATCCCTCCCTCGGCCTGGATCGGGTGGTACGGGCGGCCCAACTGGCCGGGGCGCATGAGTTCATCCTGGAGTTGCCCCAGGGGTATGACACCGTGTTGGAGGAGCGGGGTTCCAGCCTTTCGGGTGGGCAGCGGCAGCGTATCGCCATAGCCCGTGCCTTGGTGGGTGATCCCCGCATCCTGATCTTCGACGAGGCCACCAGTGCCCTGGATTACGAATCGGAACGGATCATCCAGGAAAACATGCGTTCCATTTGCGCCGGACGAACCGTGTTCATCATTGCACACCGCCTTTCCACCGTACGCCATGCCCACCGCATCGTGGTGATGGAGCGGGGGCTGATTGTAGAGGACGGCAATCATGAGGCCCTGCTACGGCAGAATGGTCGGTATGCCCATCTGTACCGTCTTCAGTCCGGGGAACGTTGATGTTCGAGGGGGTACGGCGCCATTGGGGGGTGGCCATGGATGCCTGGCGGGCAGAGCGGGAACAACCTTCCCGTGCAGTCCGGGGGGATCTGGAACGGGCATTTCTCCCGGCGGTGCTGGAAATCGCCGAATCTCCCCCTGCACCCCATGGACGAAGTACTGCCTGGTTGATCATGACGGTGTTCACCGTGGGATTGCTGTGGGCCATCATTGGCACGGTGGAGATCCACGCCGTTACCCAGGGCAAGGTGATTCCCAGTGGGCGGGTGAAGGTGATTCAGCCCTTGGAGGCGGGGGTGGTGCAGGGGATTCATGTCAAGGATGGGGTGATGGTGGAGGCGGGGCAGATATTGATCGAACTGGATCCCACGGAAAGTACAGCGGATGTCGTGCGTTTGGAGCAGGAGTGGATGGAGGCGGAGGTGGAGTCGGCGCGGTTGCGCGCCCTTGCCCCGGGGGGGGAGGGGGATCCGCTGAAGCGGTTCGCTCCCTCATCCCTGGTTGCGGATGAGGCGTTGCTGCTTCGCCACCGGAGCATGTTGCAGGCGGAATGGGGTTTGTTTCAGGCATCGCTCAAGGGGATCGATCAGGAGATGGCCCAGAAACGGGCCGAAATGGGGATCCTCCGGTCGGAGATGGGTAAGATGCAGGCGCGCTTGCCGTTGGTGGAAAAACGGGCGGACGCACGCAAACAGTTGGCGGAGAGTGGCCACGGTTCGTGGCTGGTTTATTATGAAGCGGAGGAAGAACGGGTTACGGTCAGCGGAGATCTGCGCAGCCAGGCGGGGCGACTGGAGCAGGCGAAGGCGGCCATGGCGGGGCTGAAGGAATCCCGGCATCGGACTGAGGCACAGTTTCAGCAGGATATCCTGAACCGAATGTTGGAAGCGGAACGGCGCAAAGGTGGGTTGCGTCAGGATTTGGAAAAGGCCCGGAAACGGCAGGCGCGACAACATTTGACCGCTCCAGTGGCGGGATTGGTGCAGCAACTTGCGGTTCATACCCTGGGTGGCGTCGTGACGCCGGCCCAAAATCTATTGGTCATTGTTCCCGTGAGTGAAAAGGTGGAAGTGGAGGTCATGGTTCTGAACAAGGACGCTGGCTTTGTTTCTCCTTCTTTGGCCGCAGCGGTGAAGGTGGATGCCTTTCCCTTCACCAAATACGGCACCATTCCGGGTCATGTGATCCACGTTTCCAAGGATGCCGTGGAACACGAAACCCTGGGATTGGTCTTCACCGCCCGCATCGAACTGGACCGGGCCAAAATTCAAACCGCGGAAAAAGAAGTTCCCCTCACTCCCGGCATGTCGGTCACGGCAGACATCACCATCGGGGATCGCCAACTCATCGAATACCTCCTTGCCCCTTTGATGCAGATCCAGTCTACCAGTTTCAGGGAGCATTGATCGTATGATTATATCGGGATTATGATTTGTTTCCAATTGCTTGAAATAAAGGTGATTCCATGTATGAATTCATTGTTGATTTGACCGATTTTCACAACCTGATCAGTCCGGAACTCGCAGCATTGTCCAAAGTGTGGCAGGAGCGTAAAGGACAGTTGCAGGAAAGTGGCGAGTATCAAGAGTTCCTGAAAAAGATGGAGCGGGAATGGGCCATTGAGACAGGGATCATCGAACGGCTTTATTCCTGGGATCGTGGGGTGACTGAAGTATTGATTGAGCAGGGAATAGAGGCCAGTCTGATTTCTCATCGTGGAGGATTGCAGTGGGAAGAGGCCGAGCACATATCCGCCATAATCAAAGATCATCAAGCAATTGTTGAAGGGCTGTTCTCATACGTCAAGGGTGACCAACCGTTATCGGAGCATTTTGTTCGCTCTTTGCATGCTGAATTCACTGCTCATCAAGACTTCATCATGGCGCAATCTGTGGAGGGCCATCTTCTGAAGGTCCCATTGTTGAAGGGAGAATATAAAAAGCAACCAAATAATCCCCGTCGACAAAGCGGTGGTATCCACACATATTGTCCACCAGAACATGTTTCACAGGAAATGAGCAATTTAATTTCCTGGTATTTGGCTTGGGAGAAACAACAGGTTCCTCCCGAAGTTCTGGCAGCCTTTCTCCACCATCGTTTTACACAGATCCACCCATTCCAGGATGGCAATGGTCGGGTTGCCCGTGCACTTGCAAGTATCGTGTTTCTTAAATATGGTCTGTTTCCTGTTGTTATCAGGGATTCGGATCGAAGCCAATATATTCAGACCCTCGAAGAAGCCGATGGAGGCGAGATCAGGCCCTTATGCAACTTTTTTGCTCGTAACCAGCGCGATTCCATTTTGGCTGCGCTAGGTATCGAGCAAGCTGTCCAGCAGGCACGGCATGCAGAAGAAATTCTCCATTCTGGATTGCAACTTCTAAAGAATCAATATATTGCTGAAACAAGCCGTATGGATGATGTCCTTGTCCATGCAGAAACGCTCAGAAATATTACAAAAAATCGCCTTGATTCGATTGTCCATGATTTGCAACCACAACTCACCATGATTACTCCTCCGAGACATCATTATCGCTCAACAAGCGTATCAGATGGAAATAATTCCAACAGGCGCCATTATTTCAGGAATGAAATCGTGGATATTGCGCGCAGTTATAAATATTATGCTAATTTTTCGAAATATTGCGCTTGGGCATTTTTGACAATCGAATCGTTGAACAACTTTCAATTTGTGGTCGCATTTCATGGTGTTGGGCCAAATCACAAAGGAATTATGGCGGCATCGAGTTTTACACTTTTTCGCATACCAAGGGAAGAACAGTCGGGCACACAGGTGATTGATGTACGACCTTCTTCTCCTGATTTTTTTCAGTTCAATTACATTGAACCACTCGAAAGCATTAAAGATCGTTTCCACGAATGGCTCGAAGGGTCTCTGGCCATTGGATTGGCGGAGTGGCGGCGCTCCATTGCTCGGGAAGTAGAAACGTGACACCTTGATCCAGGAATCTGGAGTCTGGATGCTTAATTTCTTTTGTTATTCGAGGGGGATCCGGGGATACGATGCTGATTTTTTGAGTGTCAATAATCCCTGATTAATGAATGTGACAAAGTAGAATTAAGTTGATCGCCATAAAGGAGATGGGTATGGCGTCCCCGGATTTGCCCGATTTCATCCTACCCTGCGCGTACCACGGGTAATTCAGTCCAATTGGTCGTATACCGGGGAGAACGGTTTGCAGACTTGATGGCCCACCGTTGACAAACGCCTTCACCTGCCACATGGATGATGTCCCGGCCAAATCGTTGACGTAGCGCATCCAAGGTGTCCATCAATGCGCCACTTTTCTGCCTTGCCGCAGGATCAGAAAACAAATCACCCTGTTGGCCGGCTGCATTTTCCAACTCCGTCAAAAGGATTCCGGCCTTGTGATAGGCATAACCAGGTCGATAGATCTTTGTCAGACCGGATCTGACAATTCGGGCGAGTTGCAGTTCATCGGCGGTAGGGATCGGAAGTGGCAAGGTGATGCCCTGACGATATTGTGGATCCCGTTCCCGAAAAGGGTTCGTCTGGATAAAAAGATGTACGGCCCCTGCCATCAATTTCTGCTGTCTTAATCTGCGTACTCCACGACGCATGAACGTCAATACCGCTTCAACCAATTCATCCTGCTCATACACGGGCGTGCCAAAAGAGCGAGAGGATTGAATCTGTTTGCGTGGTGGCATGATCGTCTCCAAGGCAAGGCATGAAATACCTTTCAACTCAAGCACAATACGCCCCATGACCACCGAGAAACGCCTTCTCAATTGACATTCATCGGCTTGACGTAGCGCAAGTACATTGGCCAATCCCATGGCGCGCAACTGATCTGCGCTTCGTGCCCCGACGCCCCAAACCTCTGATACATCAATTTCTGCCAACAGATGCTCCAGATCGTCAACATGCATGGTGTTGAAGTTACATACCCCGGCATACATCGGCCGTTTCTTTGCTACGTGGTTGGCCAATTTTGCTAATGTTTTCGTGGCTGCCATGCCAACTCCGACCGGTAATCCCAGACAATCGGCCATATTTTTCTGCATGGTTTGCCCAACGTGCGTGATATCGTATTGACTGTCCAGGAGGAGAAAACATTCGTCAATGGAGTAAACTTCCTGAAATGGGCTGAAGTGTCCCAACAGGGTCATCATTCGCTGCGACATGTCTGCATAAAGGGGATAGTTGCTGGACAGCGCAATAATCCCGTGCTTTTGTGCCAGGGTACGCAATTTGAACCAGGGTTCTCCCATTTTTATACCCAGTGCTTTGACCTCGTTGGAGCGCGCCACGACGCAGCCATCATTATTGGAAAGAACGACAACAGGTTTTTTCAACAAGCCCGGATTAAACACGCGTTCGCAGGAAACATAGAAATTATTGGCATCAATCAACGCGATATTTTTGATGCGACTCGATGAATTGACCATTTTACAACCCCCCAAATGACCAGGTTCTGCTCCTGTGTTATTAAGATCTCCGGATAATCAGGATGTGAGGATCGTAAAATCACAGAGTCATGATGACGCACGAACTGTTTGACGACAAAGCCACCATCCAGGATTGCGATGACAATACTGCCGTTATCAGGAGTTGATGATCGATCCACAATCAATAAATCTCCGTGGTGAATTCCTTCCCCAATCATGGAATTTCCTACGACACGCCAGAAAAAGGTTGCCTCGCGATGTTCGATCAGAAGCTGTTCAAGATTCAGTTCTTCTGTCGCTTCATCCTGGGCTGGAGAAGGAAACCCTGCGGCCACAGATGCCCTCAGCAATGGCACGTTCCATTCACGTAGAAATGTATGAACTGGAATCATGATGCCGTACCGTATTTTCTGATCAGGCCAACCACGATTCCAAAAATGTTGAGGCTTTGTTTGGGCCGCAAGATTGGATAAGAGGGGTTGGCAGGATGCAACGTCCATTCACCATGTTCACTTACTAAGGTTTTTAGCGTAAATGCTCCATCAACCTCTGCCACGACCAATGTACCATCGGCAGCGGAAGAACAGCGTTCTACAACCACCCAGTCTCCCTCATGGATGCCTGCTCCTTGCATGGAATCTCCTTTGACGGGCAGTAACACCGTGCGTGACGGTGATTTGACAAGTATGGAATCAATCAAAATTGGGTTATCGGTTGCATCCAAGACCGATTCCGGCAATCCTGCCAGGACGGCAATTTCAGTCAGGGGACGTTCAAAGAATCGGATGGTCGGAGACCATTCACCGTCTGGTATGTATTCGATGTAGCCTGCCTTTTCCAACCGACGCAGCAACTTGGAAACCGCTGATTTGGTGCTGAATCCAACGATGGTTCCGATCCGATTGTAGGAAGGAAGTACCCGGTGTTTGGCATAGTAATCCCTGAGTTTGTTCAAGTGGTCGATGTCACGATTGATGGGGGACACGGCACGAACCTTGGATTAGGAGCAGTCGGTATGCCCATATTAGAGAACGAACGTACGCCACGTCAAGGAGGGCTTCCATGTTCCGGGCCGGGCAGCTTGGCGTTGGACGAGGCGGCAGGCGTTGGAATCCGAGGGAATCCGGGGATGGGATACGGATTAAATTCATAGCCATGAAGAAAATGGGTATGGTGTCTTCGAATTTCCGAAGAGACATGTGTCGGGACGAATGCACTTTTATGACGAACTTTTCCCCCTGATCCTTGCCCGGAATGCACGACTTCAGGAGGCGGCATCGGACCTTATGTCTCAGGTTCACTTTCCCATGTTGCGACTGCACGGGAAGGCTCCTGCCCATCGGGAGGCACTTATCCGGCGTTGCGCAGAAGATGGTTTTTTGGTTTTTGATGACCTTTTTATCGACGAGAGAGGACAAATCGTGAAACTTCCTGATCAACCTCCCCTTGATGTATTGATCGTCACCGCACTGGACGAAGAGATGGATCGCATCAAACCCCATTTGGACAATGTCAGGGATGACAAATTCTTGAAAATGCAAGGATGGCGTTCCACTCTTAAGGTTGATGGGGGCAGCCTGGAATTGGGCTTACTCAGTTTCAAGGAGATGGGCAACCCCCAAGCCGCCGCCAAGACGGTCCTGGTGACGAAAGGAATACCAACCAGAGTTGGTCATTTTGGTCGGCATCCTTGGGGGCCGGGAAAGAACTGATCTGCCTGAGGGGAAACGTCCCTTGCGGGGAGATGTGGTTGTAGCCGAAGAAATCATCAACTATGAACGCGGAAAATCTTTCTCAGACCAATTTGAACATCGCCCTGATCCTTTAAAGTGTGATGAACGGTTGCTGCGGCGGTTGAAAAAACGTGTCCAATCCGATCCGGGCCGGGCGGCAAAAAGAAAGATTGTTCGGCCTGACGGCCAGGGAGACCGGATTCCTCCCCGGGTCCTCTTCGGTGTGGTGGTTTCGGGGGAGAAGGTGATCGCCGACGAGACCAGCCTGCCAGCCTTGGTCAAGCATTTTCCACAGTTGGTGGGAGTGGACATGGAGGGCTATGGTGCCGCTCTGGGAAGTTACGAGACCGATGCCCGGTTTTTGTTTGTCAAAGGCATTTCCGATTGGGCCGATCCGAAAAAAGGGGACGACGGTTGGCGCCCCTACGCTGCGGATGCCGCTGCGGCTCTGGTGTTCGATTTTCTACGTGTGGGAGCAATCACCCCGCGCCAGACCGCCAGTCCCTCTCCGCAGACGAATGGACAACCTGTAATCTTTTCCGGGACAACCAAATATGAATTCTGCAAACAACTCGGCCTGAATTGGGAGGACTTGGCCGATGTCCTGAATCCAAAAGTTACCAATCATGAGCGTCTTCGTTTTCGCCATGGAAGATGGTGTGAGGATTTTTGGATTTGGTTGGAGGATCGTGGTCGTTTGGGTGAACTTCCTGCCGCATTGCGTACGATTGGGAGGGAAGAACTGGCTCAGTTGTTTGAATCATGATGGAAGTAGATGGAGATGCGTTGTGGGAGGACCCTTTTCCGGCAGGATGAAATATGAATTATGCCAACGCCTCGGTTTTAGTTGGAATGATCTGGCTGATGTTCTGGACGTACCCACTTCTGATCGAAGACGCTTTCAAGATGGACGGGAATGCCAAGATCTTTGGAATTGGCTGGAAGAACGCAAACGTCTGAAAGAACTTCCTGGAGCGTTACGGTTCATCAAGCGAGAAGATCTGGCGCAGCTCCTGGAGGAATCCAGAAAACAGGTTACATCTCAACAAAATACTCCCAAAAGGTTGCCTGAAAACACTTCACTGGCTAACGCACACCAGGAAAAAGTGAGCCTGTATGGAGGCGAATCTGCCGATTTAACCGCTTTGGTATCCGCCACGGAAGCCGAACCCGGCCCTGCGCGCCGTCATCAAGGGGGAGGTGATGTTTGCCCTGATGAATCGTCCCGAGGGGGCCACCATCGCCCAGCTCGCCGAGGTGGCCGGGTGGCGAAGCCCAACCCTCCGAAAGATCATCGAGGGACTGGGCGGCAAGCCCATGGATCCGGACGCCCCACAGGACGATCACACCGCCTATCGCATCGACGCGTAGCGGTTACATCGAAGCTTTTTCAGGGACATCCCGGCATGGAACCGGGCGTCTCTGCTGGAACCGGCGTAAGTCTTTGATATCGACGCGCACCTCAAGATGCGCTAAAATAGCATTTCAAAAGATGCGAATTGAGCGAGGAGACCATGGACATCACCAAAGACATCCGCCCGTTGACCGAATTCAAACGCGACACCTCGCGTTTCATCGCCCACCTTCAGGAGACGGGACGACCTTCCATCCTCACCGTGAACGGCAAGCCGTCGCTGGTGGTCATGGATGCCGAGACTTGGCAGGAAACCCAGGATCAGCTGGAGTACGCCCGAACCGTCGCCGGTATTCGCAAAGGGCTGTCCCAAGCCCGTGATGGCCAGGGGACCGAAGCCAAGACGTTCTTCGAGAGTCTTGGCAAAGGATGAAACGCTTCGAGGTCATCGTCATGCCCAACGCCCAGGATGACATCCGAAGGGCGTTCGCATGGCTCGAAGAGGAAGACCCGGTGCATGCCGAAAAATGGATCCGAGAAATCCGCGAGGGCATCCTGGGCCTGGAGACGCTCCCCGAGTCCCATGCCATCGCGCCGGAAAGCGACGTCTTCGAGTGCGACATCCGGCAACTTCTGGTGGGCCGGGGAACCCCATGGCGGGTGTTCTTCACCGTTGATGGCGACCGAGTCCAGGTCCTGCACGTTCGCCATGGGCGGCAGGATTACTGGCGGCCCTGATTCTCCGACAACGCAATCCCCCGTTCCGCCGCTGCATCCTCGAACGTTTTCCCCCCGGAGCCGTCCAGGTAGACGATCCGCCCGGTGGTCTGAATGAATCGTTTCACCGCCACATCCACATAGACCGGGCTGATCTCCATGGCGAATACGCGCCGTCCAGTCTTTTCGCCGGCCATGATCTGCGAGCCGGAACCGGAAAAGGGTTCGTAGCAAAGACCGCCCGGCTGGACATGCTGCTTCATGGGAATGGCGAAGCAGTCCAGGGGCTTGGGCGTTCCGGACGATCGTCACCCTCCAGGCCAGCCATGTGCCAGACGGTGGAGAGATATTCTTCGCTTACCCGGGGCGGTTTGTTGCCCTTGATCCAGCCAAAGAAACACGGCTCGTGCCTCCAAAGATAATGGGTCCGGGTCATGACCGCACGGGTTTTGGACCAGATCAGTTGCTGATGAACGAAGGCTCCGTACTTCTCCCAGATGGATTCCAACATGGCCTGGCGTTTGGACGCATGCCAACAGTACCAGGCCGAATGGGGATCGATGGGCATATACGTCTCTTCCTGATCCAACGCATCATACTCGAACACATGCGCCGATCTCCCCGGCGGAAACAACACCGTCCGGTTGCCATTGCCGTCGTAAAAACTTCTGATTTCACTGCCGTCGGGTTGAAGCTGCCGCAGCACGCGCCCCACGGGATCCCGTTCAAACAACGTTTTCCGCCCCAGGGGATCGGTCATCCCCGACACATAACCATCCACCCCATACGACACACCCGACCTCCGGGCTTCCACACCCGTTCCCTGGGTCACCTCCGTCAAGCGCCCGCGCGCATCGTACCCATAAC
>PEAN01000081.1 GCA_002753735.1 Magnetococcales bacterium DCbin4 | reverse complement strand
TTGAAGAAGAAAATTTGACGGACCCCGCCGCTGCCTGACCGGGGTCTGCTCCGTTGTGGCTTGAAGGATCAAGAAGAAAAAGGGCATGGGGAATCGTCTCAGGGCTTTGACTATGACCGTTCTTAAAAATATTGGGAATGGCAATCATATCCAACATCATGCTTTATTTTGGAATGGAACGATCAAAGTCAAAACCCCGTGGGCAATCCCACCAGTCCCCTTTTCTTCTTAATTATTTTTATTTTTCATGAGCATTCCCACATCCCCCTCAAGAACGGTCACCCTGCTGCTTTTTCTGACCGCGGGTCTCTTACCTCTGGCCGCATGGTTGTGGTTTGCCGTACACCACCTTGCCACCACCACCACGGCCCATCAAACCCAACAGCTTGAAGCACTGCGGACCATCAAAAAAAAGCTGTTTGATCAACACATGGCCGAATTATTGGCCGATGTCCGGCTATTGGCGCTGACGGTCGAGGCGGGAATGCCCGTCAACGCCACGCCCGATGAAGTCAGGCCTGCACCCAAGGAGGCACCCCTCGCCGTAACCGGGGATGAAAAACCTGCCCCCGGGGCAGCCCGGCCCCCCGCCGTACCCGCGGATGAAACACCTGCCCACAAGGCGGCACAGCCCCTCTCTGGCAACACCCCCCCCGCTGCCGCCACGCCGACCACCACCCCGGTTGCCCCCGAAAACGAAGCATTGCAAAAAACCATGGGGAATGAACTTTCACAAAAAATTCGTCTTTTCCTGCAACGTCATCTGGACCATGTCAAACAGGTCAGCACGGAAGCCCAACTCGGCGCCAAGTTGGGTGGCATCGACTGGATCTACCGCAACAATGGCCGTAGAGCGGGGGGAGAAAAGTGGTTGCAGTTCGCCCAAACCTTCACCCCCAAGCTTGATGCGTTCAAAAAAACCAGGAAATACGATGATCTGTATCTGATTTCAACCAAGGGGGACATCGTTTACACCTCTGGGCGCGGGTCGGAGCTGGGGGCAAACATCATGGACCCGGTGATAAAGGGTTCTGGTTTGCATCGATTGTTTCTCCGCGCTGTGAAAGAAGTCACCTTTGAAGAAGATCCCCTTCCAGATGCGAAACGTACCTCAGGATACATCGGTGCCCCGGTACGGCGTGAAGGGCAGTTGATGGGCATCATTGCGATCCGGTTCAATTTGAACGGCTTTCTAAACGCATTGCTTTCAGAACGGATGGATTCAATGCGTGATGCCGTGGCCATCATCGGATCGGACGGAGGAACCAGGTACCTGAATGCTGCCTGGGCCCAAATACCCGACGATTTGCAGGGACGATTCACCAAACCTGGCCCCACGACCGCCCCTGCGCAGGAAATTTTGACGCCCGAAGGGTCTGGATTTCAGGTTCTGCGGCAAACGTTCAAGATGGATCAGCAGCCATGGACCCTGTTGCTCGCCACCCCTCGGGCATCCGAACCGCCGCCCCCGGCGGCTCCAGTCGCGCCCCCTGAGCCGCCACCCGAACCTCCGGTCCAACAGGTACCCACCACGCCACCCGATACAAAACTCCCGTCTGCACCGGTGATCAGTCCACCTCCGGGCCAGCCGGAAGAGCATCTTTCGGCATTTGGCAAGAACTACCTGGAGCTAACCGGATATTATGATCTTTTTCTGATTCATCCCGACGGCATGATTTTCCATACTGCCACCCAACAGGCGGATCATGGGACCAATCTGATCAGTGGTCCCTATGCCGATACCAATCTCGGCCATTTGTTCCAGCGGGTATTGACCACCCGTCAGCCCGGGTTATCCGACGTAGCCCCCTATCCCCCCAGCCGCAATGAGCCTGCCGCCTTTGTCGCCGCTCCCATTGTCATCAATGACAAGGTCGTGCGCGTTGTGGCACTGCAACGGCCCCTGGAACGTTTGAACACGGTCCTGGACCCCGGGACGCTACTCGGACCAGAGGGGGAGATGGTGCTGGTTGGCTCCGATTTCCGCATGCGTTCTGATTCAATGCGCGATCCCCGGACCCATTCGGTCACCGCCTCCTTTCGGGGAACGGTCGCCGACAATGGGATGGAGACCGAAGCGGTCCGTCTGGCGTTGTCGGGTCAGTCGGGCGTGTTGACCACACCCTTACCCCGGGGAGGTGAACAAATCACCGCCTTCACACCCGTGACCATGGACCAGGAGACCTGGGTGCTGCTTGCCATGCGCCCAACCGATCCGCGCCTGGTACCCTTGGCACATGCGGGAAGGAACTTGTGGATCCTTCTGGGGGGCAGCATTCTGTGGATCGTGCTGTTGGCCCTTCTGGCCGCCCATCTGACGGGCAGACCGTGGCAGCAACTGGGGCAGGTGACGATGCAATTGGCCCGGGGGCGAACCGAACTGTTGAAGGAACGCAACTGGGAAATCTGGCGTGAAGCGATGGAACCCTTGCGGCTGGTCATGGAGCGTTTTTTTCAGCAAGCGGTCCGCCTTCATTCCAGTCATGACAAGCTGATGGAGTTTCTCGCCCGATGGCGGACCATGATGGAACCACACGTCCAGGGATCCGCCATCAGAGAAGTGACGGTCGATACCTCCGACAGTCCGGAAGCCTTGCTGGAAGCGATCTCACGTTGGCAACAACTCCCGGCCATGGCACCCCCTTCCCCCGCAGGCAAAGCGGTGGAAGGGGTGAGCCAGGAGCTCTCAGAGCTGCTCAATCGGATCCAGGAGATTGCGCATCAGGTCAGCCTTCAGTCCATCAATACCGCAAGCCTTGCCGCCCGCACCACGGTGAAAAAGTCAGCCTTGGTGGAGCCTTGTCAAAATATACGGGAGTTGGCGGAAACGATCCACCACCTTGCCAATGATGGACAAACCCTGACCCACACCTGGCGGCAGAAACTGACCTTGACCCCGCAAGGGCCCAAAGTGGATGACATCCTGGCAGCACTGCTGCGCCGGGTGGAATACATGCTTACGCTGCAATCCCGGGCCATCAAAATCCGTGCGCAGGTGGAACCGGTCGATTGGCAGGTGATCCGGCCTTTGTTTGAAGAACTGACACAACAGGGCGAACGATTGCGCCAGATCATCGAAGCCCTGCCGCGCAAGGAAGAACCTTAGAGCGTGATGCCCTTCAGGCTCGTGAACTCCAAAACCTTGAGCGCTCTGCCTCCAAACCTCCACCGATGGGGATAATCCCCCCCCCGGACCCCCACCAACGTTTCCAGCGTAAATTTTGTTTTTCCGAATTCACGGACATGTTGACATTCAGGAAATTCAAAGAAAGAAACAAAGGGCTCCCGCCTCCGCAGAAATGACGGAAAATTGCCCCAGACCCTTTTGTCTCTTGATCCTTTTATTGATGAACTTTGCTGTTCAAACGTGTTCCCGAGTAAACCGGCCCAAACTCTCCGCCAGGATCGAGGCGACCATGGCATTCATGCTCACGCCTTCTTTCTTCGCCTGTTGCGCAAGGCGCGCATGGACGTTCTTCGGCACACGGGTCACGAAATGACCGGAATAGGTGCTGTCCCCTGGTTCTGGAATGGTGTCTCCATGCCGTTCCATTACGGCAATAAAGGCTTTCAGGGCATCCATGCCGTGATTCACCGTTTCCTCCAGGGTTTCGCCATCGGACATGCAGCCCGGGAAATCGGGGAAGGTGATCAGAAATCCACCACCATCCTGATCGCCAAGGGGACGAACCTCAAAAGGGTACCGGGAAAGGTCTGCCATCCGTCAATCCTCCAGAAGTTCAAGGAATGTCTTGATGTACACCGCCTTGATAGGTCTGTGGGCAGGTACGCTTATCTGTCGACCATCAGGAGTGCGAAACACAACATGACTGCTTCCTTCATGGATTGCTTCAATACCACGGCGGGCGGCGATGGCTTTCAGCGTATCGATTTGCCAGTTTCCGAATGGATTGTTCCGCATTCGGGAAATCATTTTTTCGTACCTGGTCATGGGCGATAATTCTACCAAAGACGGTATCTTGCGACAATAAGATTTTCCAAAATTGAATTATTTCAGGTCACAAGAAAACTGACACATCATCTTAAGATTGCTTTCCTTTTTTGATTATTAATCCGGACTCATGCCTTGATGAAATCGCGCTGTGCCAGATCTTCGTCATGAGCATGGCAAATTGGCCCTCTCATGCAAATGTGAAAAGGAGTTCAGGAATCCTGTTTTTGATGGGATTCAAGGCCAGCGCTTGTTCATGATTTTTAATTTCTTGCGCAGAAACCTCATCACCAGACACTTTGAGGATGGCAGAGCCATCATAAGATTGGCCTTGAACATCAACAACCCAAAGGGATGCCCCGGATTTGCCCGCCAAGTTCCGGCGTCTAACCATGGAATGAATTCACCATTCGCCAAGGGCATCTTTCAGGAGTGCACGCCACACATCCGGAAAAGACTCGAGCTGTTTTTTGATATTTCCATGTTCTCCAACCATTTGAACTCCTCCTCAGGCCACTAATGACGCTCCCGGACAATCATTCATATTCATTCTGAAACCAAACAAGCCCAATGAAACACTATACTATATAATATTTTTATATTATTATTGAAAAGGATTTTATGATCATGATCAAGTCAGCCTTTAAAGGCAAGACTGTCAATAGTGACATAATAAATTATTTATATCATCATAATTGCAAATGATCGTCTTGGCGTTTTATTGGGATGGAACATCTCAATCCAGCAAGGAACGACCGATTAACACTCATTAAGCAAGTTTGTTATTTTTTAATTTAAATAACAGATGTTAAAGGAACAAAGATTTTCGCCTCCCCATGGCGACAAACCTTGCCATGGAAGTCACTCTTCGTAATGATGCCTAGCCTGGTTGGAACCTCGGCCACATGAAACAGACCATTTTTCCATCAATCGACACCACAACAAGGAGAAGCCATTGACCATGTCGATCCGTATTCTATACATTGCACTGCTCTTTGTTGCCGGTTTCATGCAACCGTTGGCGCATGCCGATGAAACCGCATCCGGCCAAAAACCCAAATCAACCGGAGTCCATCCCATGGTCACCCTTACCACCTCCCTTGGGGAGATCGTTCTGGAACTGGATGAAGTCAAGGCACCCATTTCGGTCAAAAATTTTCTCGAATATGTGGACAGTGGCTTTTATAATGAGACCATTTTTCACCGCGTCATTCCCGGCTTCATGATTCAGGGGGGGGGAATGACCGCAGCCATGGACGAAAAGCCCAATCGCAGCCCCATCAAGAATGAGGCCGACAATGGCTTGGCCAACAACCGCGGTACCATCGCCATGGCCCGTACCCAAATCCGTGACAGCGCCACCAGCCAGTTTTTCATCAATGTGGCCGACAATACATTCCTGAATCATGGAACACGCGATTTTGGCTATGCGGTGTTCGGCAAGGTGGTGAAGGGGATCGAAATCGTCGATGCCATCGCCAAAGTCAAAACCGGTACAAAGAAGGGACATTCCGACGTCCCCGTGGAACCGGTGATCATTCAATCGGCCAAACGGACCGAATGACCCGTGGAGCCTGGATGAATACCGTCGGCAAAACCTTCCTGCGCATCCGAATCTTCCATGCCGAGGCGATCAAAAAACGCCTGGGCAGTATGGAATGGGCAGGAATTTTCACTCAATTCCATGCCATGGTATCGGAACACGTCCAGCAATTCGGAGGCATGATCGTCAAGCTTTATCCCGACGGCCTGCTGGCCGCCTTCAATGCGGTGGACCGTGGCGTTTCCGCCGCAGTTTCCATCCAGGAAGCGTTCCAGGAACAAACGTTCACCCCAACATTGTCGCTTTCCATGGGAATCGCCTCCGGCCAGGCCATGGCCTTGCCCATCAGCGAAAATCACACCGATTATTTCGGTGCCTGTGTTGAAATCGCCGAAGAACTGGGGCAAAAAGCACGCGGTCATGCCATACTCATGAACCACCCCGTCTTTCCCCCCAGCGATAACATCGACATCCGTTCCAAGGCCGGTGAAAGAAGCAACCGTCCCCTGCGCGACTATTTCGTCGAACAACCCATTTTCCGCATTTCCGGGCACAACAAACCGTTGACCTGCTATTCAGTCTTTTGGCAAAACGAACCCGCCCATTACCTCGCACAAAGTCCCATCGAAGAATACCGCCCCCATCCCCTGGCGGAATCGCACAGCGAACGGACCTATTTTGGCAGGGTCTCCGCGTTTAAAAAGGAACGGGGATTTGGTTTCATTCAATATTATTCGGAAGATGACGTCTATAAGGAAGTCTACTTCCATATGACCTATGTGATTGCGCAGGTCCCCATCGCCGAACATGACCACGTCCAATTCGTGGTCCGCCCCGGAAAGGAGGAACGTCCCCAGGCATGTTCCATTCTGGTCATGGGAAGCCGTTTGCGCGGTGTCGTCGAATCAGTTCAGCCAGACGGAGCGGGGTTCATCGTCGTCTCCATTCACGACAGCGATTCACTCCGCTTTTTCATGCTGCCACGGGAAAACTTCGACAACCGGTTTCGGGTCGATGATCCGGTTTATTTTACCGTCGGTTCCGGTTCCGATCTGGAAGGTTTGGTGGCCCTGGACCTTGAATCGGCCACCGGGCCCGGGGTCGTCGATGATTCCGAAGTTTCCGAACTCCCCATCGGCTCCATTCAACAAGCGGTCGTCAACGTCTATTTCAGCGAAAAAGGCTATGGCTTCGCCAAATGCCGCCGCAGCAACATCTATGTCCATGTCTCCGAACTGGCCGACCCCAAGCAGGAACCTGCTCCGGGTGACCTGATTGAATTCAGGGTCAGCCCGGGTCGCGACAGCACCTATCGCGCCAACGACATCCGGGTCATCCCTAAAAAGAATCTGCTCGTTTAATTCTACTTTGTCAGATTCATTAATCAGGGATTGTTGACACTCAAAAAATTATTGAAAGAAAAAAGGGGTCTGGGGGATTGCCCCCAGGGTTTTGACTTTATATCAAAAGCTTCAATTTTTTCTTTTGATTTTGTTTTCGACTAAAAAAACAAAGTCAACACCCTGGGGGCAATCCCCCAGACCCCTTTTCTTTCTCAATAATTTCAATGCAAAGGGGGTGCTGAATAGTTACTTTCTTTCAATAATTTATTGAGTGCCAACAATCCCTGATTAATGAATCTGACAAAGTAGAATTAACCGCCTCTTTCACTTAAGTCCCTTGGCCATGATTCCCGAACCTGTCAGGACTGCCGATGCTCCACCTTGACCTCGGTCGTAATGCCACCCCGTACATTGAACACCGCACGCACAATCATTGACCGGGGATGGACCACACGGACCAGATCTTCAAGAACCAGATTGGTCACCGCCTCATGAAACATCCCCTCGTTTCTGAAACTCCATAAGTATGTTTTCAACGATTTCAGCTCAATACATAATTGATCCGGAACATAGGTGAAATGAAACACCGCAAAGTCGGGCTGTCCGGTCTTGGGACACAGACAGGTGAATTCCGGACAGGTAATGCTGATCTGGTAATCACGTTCGGGACTGGGATTGGCAAAGGTTTCGAGCATGTGTGCAGGACCTGTTCATTTCCAAAAGAGACGTTGAAGGATGGATCAGCGTTCGTTCATTCCAACCGGTTGGTGATGGGACCAACCTGGATTTTGTTTTTCTCCAGATCTTTGGCCATGGCCTGCGCCTCTTTCTGATCCGCCAGAGGACCCACGAATACCTTGTGGATCAGCGTCCCATCAACCCGAGCCTGTTGTTGAAGAAAAGGGACATTCAATGTTTTCAAGCGTTTGACCATCTTTTCCGCATTGGCACTGTCGGAAAATCCTCCCAGTTGCACATAATACCCCTGTCCGTTGGCCGAGGTTCCCGATTGCCAGGGAGGGGTTTCCGCAAAACCAGACGAAGATTCATCGACCTCCAAAGCGGCGGAATCGGACTCCTGGCGTGTGGTATCGGCAGCCCCTGATGGGTCAGAAACGCGCTTATCGGGTTGTGATCCTTCAGACGGACGAAACAGATTACCAAAAAAGTTCCCCGCACCCCCGCCCCACAACGACAGCTTTTTCCAACCCTTTTCCCCTTCCGGGGCCACCTGTTGCGCTTCGGGTGCCGGAGGTTGCGAAAAATCTTCCCTTACGACCGTTTCACTCCGTTGCATCTCCCCTGAAACACCCCCTGGGTCCGCAGAACCAGAACCCATGGAAGCCCCCCCCCTGTCTTCGCCCAACAGTTCCCGCTCCGACAAGGGTTGACGTAGCGTATAGCCATCTGAAGCACCCGCCCCCCCAAGGGCCTGACGCGATTCGGATTCAAGTTCATCCGGTGCCGGTGCCGCCTTATCCTCAGCCTTGAAAAGACGGGTCAACTCTGCGCTGGCCTGCTGATACCAAGTCGAAAACGTCCCCGCGGAACGCTCCGCCCGGGCATCTTCCGGTGGCAAGGATTCCTTGGACAAACCCCGTTCTTCCGTCGCACCATCCCCCAAGCCCCCCGTAATCGGTTCCTCTTTCATTTGAACCGCCTCCCGCAAGGGCGCAGATTGCACCGGCGGTTCCGGTTGCACCATGGGCGGCTGGACTGACTCAGATTGCACCGGCGGTTCCGGTTGCACCATGGGCGGCTGCGCCGACGTGGATGGCGATGCCACCGGCGGCGGGATCACCCTGGAAGGTTCCACCTCCGTTTTTTCCCCGGGTGGTTGTGCCATGACCGGAACAGAAGGCTCCTTGGGCGATGCTGCTGCACCTGGATGACCTGGACCACCACGTTCAGGTTCATTCATGGAACCAAAATTGCTTTGCTCCTGCGGGGGTCGTTGAATCGATGGCGCATAATAGATGGGTACCTTTTGCAGATTGCCGGTACATCCCGCCAACAAGAGGCAAAAACCCAAGGGTGTCAAAAGACGCCGCCCAGACAATCTGACAGGAAATTGATCCTGTGGTACGCTCATGTGTGTTCTCCCTTGCCTTTCCAGAAAAAGTGCAACACTTTCTTTAATGTCTTGGCACCTCTGACGCAAGTCAAAAACCAACATCCGATGCCATGCAGACATCGGCCATGATATTTTTCGCTCAGCTCAACCACCAAGGGAGATGAATATGAAAACCAATCCGGCGCTACTGCTGATCCCGATTGTCGCCCTGCTGTTACATGGATGTGCAACCATGTATCCACCCCAGGCGGTCACCAATGCCGCTTTGATGGACCCCGCAAAAAAATATGAGCCAACCCAAGCGGTTGAACTGCTGGAGGCCCCGCCCAAAAAATCCTTCGTCAAGATCGCCCGGATGGAAACATTGGGAAATGAAGGTGTCATGTCGGAGGTGTTCTTGCTGGAGGACATGCGCGCCACTGCCCGTGATCTCGGCGCACATGCCATCATCGTCCCTTATGGCCGGGTCCGCAAGTTTTCACCCGATGGGATGCACTGGGTCGTCCAGGGCGATGCCATCCGCTACCAATAATATAATCGCCATGCCCCGTCCCACGATTGTGAACGGGGCATGGCAGTGATCACATCGAGGATCGGAAAGAACATGGCCGCTTGAAATGCCCCCCCGTTCAGCGGCACTTGACCTGGACAACGTCGCAACTTTGAATATCCCCCCGATCACAGGCACTCTTCAAATCCCGACACATGTCATCGACATTGTTCAAACTTTGATGCGCAAACCCGCGGGCGAAATAATATTCCGCGTCATCCCCCTCCAGAGCAATCGCCTTGTCGTAGTCGCCAATGGCCTGGCCAATCTGTCCCGAAGCGGCAATGGCATTGGCCCGTTCAAAATAATAATGGGCATCATCGGGATTGTTCACGATGGCCGTATTGAAACTTTCCACCGCCTCGCCCGACCGTCCACTCTTGGCCAGGACGATCCCCCGCACATAATGGGCACGATCCAACTTTGGTTCCTTCACCAACGCCTGCTGTAAATCCGCCAACGCCTCCTCGTATCGCCCCATCTCCATGAACGTCAACGCACGCTCGACAAAAGGTTCAGGTCCCGTCTCGGGACGAACCAGAACCAGACCCAAATCCCGTAAAGATCCCTTATAATCCTTGAGCTGACGCAAGGTCATACCCCGCTCCAACAGGGTTTCAAAACGGCTCGGATCCTCCTCCAGTGCTGCATCGAAATCACGGATGGCCCGATCCGGCATCCCCAGTTTGAGCAGGGCCATGCCCCGCCCATGATGGGCATCGGGATCATTCGGCTTGAGACCCAAGGCACAGGTAAAGGAATAGATGGCCCGGTTGAACTGCCCCTTTTCATTCTGTGCCCGTCCTTCCTTCAACAATTGGTTCAATTCATCCTCGGCATCAAGAATTCTTTCCGCACTCGGCATCGGCAGATCCCGAAATGCGGAAGCAACAAGTGGCGAATCAACCGCATCCGGACCCAATCCATCTTCATCCAGCATCCCCTCCTGGAGATTGACAAACGACATCACCTTTGTTGACTTCAACGGGACCATTTCCTTGGACCGGGACCTGGGCCGTACTTCATCCAACAGGGACATGCTGGCATGGAGCATGGATTCCGGCGTCGACCGAACCCTGGGCTTGGGAACCGCCATCTCCCAAGCCGTGAACGCAACCACCGGTGCGGCAACCTCCACCCCCTTGCCGTCATCCGCCGAACCCGATTCCCCCAAGCCTGACGGTTTGGCGGGATCCTCCTGCACGACAACCGTTTGTGGTGTTCCCTGGTTGTCCAATTGCCGCTTGGAACGCTCCAATGGCTTTGGTTCAGGCGGTACCGCTCCCGGCCGGACCATGGGGATCGGTTCAGGCAGGGTGACTGGATCGGGTTTGATGATCGGTTTGGGTGTGGTCACAGGCATGACCATCGCGTCCATGTCCGCCTTGGCCATCACCATCGGTTCAACCGCCACAGCACGCCCCGGTTTGGCCTTCCCCGCAACTTCCGGCATGGGAGCCGGCGTCATGACCGCAACCGCTTGACCCGGTTTGGCCTTCCCCGCAACTTCCGGCATGGGAGCCGGCGTCATGGCCGCCACCGCTTGACCCGGTTTGACTTTACCCGCAACTTCTGGCGCAGGAACCGGCGTCATGACCGCCACCGCTTGACCCGGTTTGACTTTACCCGCAACTTCTGGCGCAGGAACCGGCGTCATGACCGCCACCGCTTGACCTTGCCCGGGTTGTTCCGTCAATGGCACCCCTTTCTTCCCGAGAGGCCCCTTCTCTGGCCTGGCAGCCAAAGCATCCGATCCAGGCCGATTCACCACTGATCCGGATGAGGTCGAACCCACGGGTCCCTGCTTCTGATTTCCACTCTGGCGCGCCCTGGGCTGGGTATTGGGCACGGCATACACCCATGCCAGTTCCCGATGCCAAAGGGCACTGGCCACCGGCGACGACAGGGTCTCCCCCTCGATACTGGAACTCGGTTGCCGAACGGAAGGATTTCCCTTTCCCGGATCAGATGGAACCTGCTGACGGATCGGTTGAACGGGTTGGACGGGTTGGACGGGTTGGACGGGCTGCCCAATTTTCCCTTTATTCAGGGAAGGAGGTCGATGCCGACTCCTTTGGATGGTCGCTGCACGTTGTTCTTCATTCTTCGATGCCCCGGATTTCGGAAGACCAGGCTTGGGGACCGCGGACGAGGGTGCTGGAATCGGTTGGCCAGGCTTGGGGACGGCGGGCGCGGATGCTGGAATCGGTTGACCGGGCTTGGGGAGCGCGGGCGCGGAACCCGGTACAGGGACAGAAGGCCCTGCTTTTTCAGGATGTCTCGGGGCAATGCCACCTGGATCCCGCATCGGTTTCGGCGGTTCCTTCGGTGGCGTCACCCCCTTGGTTTGGGGCGTTTCTTTCGGAGGGGTCGTCGCCCCCGATTTTTGGGGTTCCCGGGTGGGTTGCGTCACTTCCTTCGGCTTGATGGTCTCCTTGGGTTTCATCGTCTCCTTGGGCTGAACCGGCTTCTCGTTGGCTTTCGGTGTTTCCCGGGATCCCTTGGCGCGAAGCCCCCCCATGAACCGATCACGATCAAACCGCCCTGTCTGGACCCGGCCATCGGGCCAGGACTTCCGGCCTTGACCCTGTTGCAGACCCTGGTTCCATGAACCCGAATACCTCTTCCCCGAAGACCAGACCAGAGTCCCCTGGCCTTGTCGCTGACCCATGAAATATTCACCGGTATAGACCGAACCATCCCGATGGATGTACTGCCCACGGCCATGACGTTGTCCATCCTTGAACTGTCCCTGATACCGGTCACCCGAGGACCATTGGTAGATACCCACCCCATTCTGGCAGTCCCCCCGTAGACACTCGGCACTCAGGGGCAGAGGGGTAAATCCAAGGAACATGGCAAGGACCGTCAGAGACTTGCGCCAACCCGAACGACCGCCAACCGATAACACACCGCATGAAGTGTTCATGACCTGGTCCATGGAGCTCAAGTTGCACAACAGACATGACCTGGTGTGGCTTGACCCTCATGACCGGGCGGCACGATCCTTCAAGGTGCAAAAGCGGGAAGTTCATCACCAACCCCCATCCTCTGCCCTTGAGACCACCGTCGGTATCATTCCGCCGAAATTGGAACCCGTTCGCCCTCGACCGGTTCGATCCCATCGGATCGGTCCCGGTTGAAGGTTCTGGGAACCTCTTTCGGCCTTTCGGTCCTGGGTGATGATAATCCCTTGTTTTGGGAAAAATCACTCATCCGCTGCCACATGCCTCCCTTATCGGCTGTGGCGGCAGATCCCGACATCACTTTAAGCTGTTCATCGACATCCGGTTCACTTCCGTTATTCATGGCCGACAACAGGGCTGTCGTGGCACTTTCATGGCGAAAGGCGATATTGGCCGTCAGCGTGGGTGGCGCCAGGCGTTCCAACCCCGGCATGGGTGGAATGGGATCGCGGCCCAGTGCGATCAAGAGACGCCCCAGGGCAACCTGATTGTCGGCGAAGGCCAATCCTTGAAGCAGGCGGACAATCAAGGCATCCGCCTTTCTTGCGATCTCCGCGCTCAGGAGGTCGCCCTGTCCATTCCGGGCAGCCCCGGAGGTTGCGGAAGTTTGTCCCGCCTTGTTCTGCTCCCGAATGTCATTGAGTCTTTTCTCGGTCATCCGGCACTCCATCAGCGCCAGATGCAATTGAATCAAGGTTCCGACCCCCTGGGCCAGCCGCACCACCTTGCCATCGTCGGCCTGGTCGGAAGCGGTCGGTCGGGTTCCCTGCGCCAACTGTCCCGCCAACGCCATCCCCGCCTCGACCCAGGATGGCGCACCTGCCGGAGCCATCGACATGGTCTCATGCCCCAGGCCAGGAAAGGCATATCCCGGAAACGCCGCCATGAGCGCCCGTTCCACCTGCCGAGCCCCCATCCAATGTTCTCTGGGGAGATTGTTGCGCATGGCCCATTGGGTCAGGGCCTGCTCTTCCATGAAGGTGACCGGAAGGGAAAGGATGCCAGGATCATGCATCTCGGTTCCCGCCACTCCGATCCGAACCGCCTCCTGCCCTCCCGACAGTGCAAGAAGTCCCACCAGCCGCTCCTTGGCGGCGATGAGGAGTTGACGCCATTTCCACAATTTTTCCGTCGTTGCCAAAAGCATGTTCTGGCTTTGCAAGGATTGGGCATCCGCCGAGGCGAGCGTCCCATCGGGTGTGCGCATCCGGACCAGGGAAGCGTTGGCCTCTTCCAGCAATTTATCGAGTTCATGCAGCAACAAATCGGTCGTCGCCGACCGCCAATAGGCATCGCGAACATCGGTCACGATGGCCAGCGCAACGGTTCGCACCAACGATGATGACGGTTCCCCCCCCCCCTGCTCCCGGGGGGCACCTTCCTTTTCCAATGCCAGGGCCACCAGGTTCCACACCAGCGAAGGATCAAAATCCCCGGGTCGATCCCCACCCTGCCCCGCCACCGTCCTCCCCCCCCATCCCGCCGTCTCGATCCAGTCACGCAACCGTGCGGGGGAAGTATCGGCGGGAGAAAAAGCGGTCAATGCCTGAAGCGAGCGATCCATCCGTTCCCGCAGTCCGGCACGCACCCCCACCGCCATGGCCTCAAACAATCCGACACGTCCTCCCTTGACCGGATCATTGCGCCCCGGTTCCAGTACGGCCGGGGGTGCGGCGGGATCAATCACCACCGGTGGTTCGGCCCGGGCCGGGACCACCATCATGATCCCCATGATCACCCCGGACCAAAAACGCAACCCATGACCTGTCACGCCATGCATCCGGACAACCCATGGCAAACCCTGAAATAATTGATATCTGGACACGGTAACGGTTTCCATCGCTTGTTTGATCGACCCTGGATCAATAGAATCGTCCCGATTAAAGCAAAAAACATGCCTTAAAAAAGATCAAAACAGCCGCCTCGTGAAATTCATGCGATGGTAAATGATTGACTTACACCTTAATTAGTGGATAATGTTTTTACAAAACATTCTATTTTTGGGGGGTACCGTTGCAGTTTTGGCTCAATAAAGAGATTGCCCTGGTTGTGGGAGGTGGCATCGCCGCCTGTCGTGTCCTTGATCTGATTCGCGGACTCAAGTCCCAGGGCGCCGGGGTGAGCGTCATCGGCACCCCGGCGGCAACCCGCTTCGTCACGCCCTTGACCTTTCAGGCCATCTCCGGCCGCCCCTTTCATGGAGACCTGTTTGATCCCACCCTGGAAGGGGGAATGGATCATATCCGCCTGGCGCGAGAAGCGGATCTGGTCATCATCGCCCCGGCGACGGCGGACCTGATGGCAAAAATGGCCCACGGCCTGGCCAATGATCTGGCCAGCGCCATGCTTCTGGCCCGCAAAGGTCCGATCCTTGCCGCCCCCGCCATGAATGTCGCCATGTGGGAACATCCCGCTACCCAACGCAACGTCACAACACTGGCCCGGGATGGCGTCATTTTTTGCGGTCCCGATTCGGGCAGCCTGGCCTGCGGCGAAGAGGGGGCGGGACGCCTGGCGACCGTCGATACCATTATTGAAACCGCCAGACGCCTCCTGGAAGCCAAACCCCTTGCCGGCAGACAGATCCTCCTGACCGCCGGTCCCACCCGGGAAGAGATCGATCCCGTCCGTTATGTCTCCAATCATTCCAGTGGCCGGATGGGATGGGGCATCGCCCTGGCGGCACTCCGGGCCGGGGCACGGGTCACACTGGTCCATGGTCCGGTCCATCTGCCACCCCCCCTTGGGGCACAGACCATTGCCGTCACGAGTGCCCGGGAAATGTACACCGCAGTCATCGACCTTTGGGAACAGCACCACGCCAGCCAAACACTGGACGCCGCCATCATGACTGCTGCGGTCGCCGATTTCAGACCGGTGGCACGATCCCCCGAAAAAATCAAAAAAAACGGCTCCAGTTCCCTGTCGCTCGAACTGGAAGCCAATCCCGACATCCTTTTGGAACTCGGAAAACGGCGTCTGGCCGCAAATCCTGATCGCCGACAACCGGTCATCGTAGGCTTCGCTGCCGAAACCGGTGCGGCCCTGAAGCGGGGGCGGGAAAAAATGGCGCGTAAAAAATGCGATCTGCTGGTCATCAACGATCTGCTCGAGGAGGGGGCTGGCTTTGGTGTGGCAACCAACCGGGTGACGGTACTCAACCACCTGGGCCAGGAGGAGGTTTGGCCGCTCATGTCAAAAGATGCGGTGGGAGCACGATTGATTCAAACCATCACCACACTTCTTACCACCCCCGTGAATGGTGGTGTGACATGACACGACATCGGATCATGATTTCAATCTTTTAAAATCATGCTCCAGGCTGTCCGAACCCCGTATCATGAGGTTTGGGCATGTTTATCCTGAACAAAGATCTTCAAGGAAAAAAGAAGTGTTGAAATTTTCAAAAAAATTACTTTACGCGATCGAGGCCGTCGTTGATATCGCCTACAATTCCGGAGGCGAACCGGTACAGATTCGCGAAGTGACCAACCGCCAGGGGGTCCCGCAACGCTATCTTGAACAGGTGATGCAACGTCTGGTCAAGGCAGGCATTCTCAAGGGGATCCGCGGACCCCGCGGAGGCTATCTCCTGGCACGGGAACGCTCCAGGATCAGCGTGGGCGACATCGCCCGGATCGTCATGGAAGTCAGACCGGCAGGGGATTCCGGCCTGCCCGACGACCTGGCCACCGGTCCCATCGGTCGTCAGGTGATCCGTCCGCTGTGGTCGGAATTCCAGGATCAGATTTTGGAAATGATGGACAAGATCACGATTGAGGAATTGACGACGCGGGCGTTTCGCAATGGGGTTCCCAGCGAAGTGTACAGCCGGATCACCTATTCGATCTGAAGGATGCCGTTGACATGAATTCAAACCATGCCGCCTGAACATGCCGATCCCAGAGGTATTGATCATTGGCGTCGGCGGACTGGGATCGACTGCGGCGATGGCGCTTGCAAAAGCATCGATCGGAGGAATGACCTTGGTGGATCCCGATGTCGTCGCACTGTCCAATCTGCACCGGCAACCGCTCTATCTGGAAGCGGATGTGGGGATGTCCAAGGTGGAAACGGCGGCACGCCGCCTGCGGCAGATCCATCCCCATCTTGAAGTCCACACCGTCGCCGAACGTCTCACCCACATGGATCAACTGCTCCCCCTGGCATTGAGCCATGAATACATCATCGATGGTTCCGACAATTTTGCCACCCGTTTTCTGGCCAACGATGCCGCATTGATGGCGAACCGCCCCCTGGTGCATGGTGCCGCCACCGGTCTCAGAGGACAACTGATGACCATTCTGCCCCGACGTTCCACCTGTTTGCGCTGCCTGTTCGAAGCCCCCCCCGAAACCGACGCCCCGACTTGCCAGGAAGCGGGCATACTGGGCCCCCTGGTGATGGAAATCGGCTGGCTGGCCGCCATGGAACTCATCAAACTCAAGGAACACGGCTCCGGTTCGCTGACCGACCGGATGTTGACCATCGATCTTGCAACCGGAATGCGCAGGCATGTCCCCCTGGCCCGGCAGCCGGAGTGCCGTGGCTGTGGCATCAATGGCATCATCAACAATGGATAAAAAGGTTTGAACCCCATGGCAAACATTTACGATAATATTACCGAAACCATTGGTCGAACCCCCATCGTTCGCATCCAACGACTCACTTCCGGGTTGGAGATCGAACTCATGGCCAAGGTGGAAGCCTTCAACCCCATGGGTTCCTTGAAGGATCGCATCGGATTGGCCATGATCGAGGCCCTGGAGCGGCAGGGAAAGATCAACGCCCGCACCCGGATCGTCGAACCCACCTCGGGCAACACCGGGATCGCCCTGGCCTTTGTCTGTGCCGCGCGGGGCTATGATCTGACCCTGACCATGCCCGAAAACCTTTCATTGGAGCGTCGCCGTCTGTTTGAACTCCTGGGTGCCCGCGTGGTCCTGACCCCGGCCCAGGAAGGGATGAAAGGGGCGATCGAAGAAGCCCAGCGTCTGCTCGCCCGTGAAAGCAACGCCGTCATGCCCAATCAGTTCGACAACCCCGTCAACCCCGATACCCATGCCCAAACCACGGCGGTGGAAATCCTCAATGATACGGATGGGCGGTTGGATGTCCTCGTCGCCGGTGTCGGCACCGGCGGTTCCCTGACCGGAATCGCCCGGGTACTGAAAGAAAAAATTCCCGGTTTCATCTGTGTCGCCGTCGAACCGGAAAATTCACCGGTTCTGTCCGGGGGGATGCCGGGTCCACACCTGATTCAGGGGATCGGAGCCGGATTCATTCCCCGGATTCTGGATCGCGATCTGATCGATCATGTCGTGCGCATCGGCGACCAACGGGCCATCAAAACCGCTCGCCTGTGTGCGCGATTGGAAGGGATCGCCTGCGGCATTTCATCGGGTGCCGCACTCGCAGCCGCCCTTGAGATCGGCGAGGACAAGGCGTTCAGAGGCAAACGCATCCTGGCACTCCTGCCCGACTTTGCCGACCGTTATCTCTCCATGCCCCAGTTTTTGGAACTCTGATGTCCGACCCCGACTGGCGTGAACGTCATTCCCGGCACCTCCTGATTCCCGGAATGGATGGCCAGAGACAACAACAACTGATGAACAGCTCTGTCGGTATCTTTGGCCGTAGCCCCATGGCGGAACCCCTTCTGGATCCCCTGGCCCGGGGGGGGATCGGCCATCTGGGAATCGCCACCGACGAAGCCCTTGAATCCGCCGCCGCCTGGCTGGAACAGGTGCAACGGCGTATCCATTCGGGCAACCACCATACCCATCTGCACCCCGCGGCATCGATCCGCGACCGCGACGCTTTGGAATCATGGGCCGAACCCTGGGATTGGGTGGTGGATACCTCAGGATCCAAGGAAACCAGCCGCATTCTGGGACATTTTTGCCTGGAACGCGGTAAATTTTTTCAGTCATGCCGTATGGACCACGGCTATGGTTGGGTGTTGTCGATCCCCCCGACCCCACGCCCCACACCCGTCTGCCCCGCCACCATGCCCGATCCCGGTGTCGAATCACAAACCCTCCCTT
>PEAN01000133.1 GCA_002753735.1 Magnetococcales bacterium DCbin4 | reverse complement strand
CGCCCATCTTCGAGGAACTCCACAATTGGATGTCGGATATGGCACTCAAGGTCATTCCCGGAAGCGCCACCGGCAGGGCGCTGGCTCATCTCGGTGGCCAGTGGTCCAGACTGATCCGGTATATCGAGGATGGCCGATTGGAAATCGACAGGGGGATATGCAATTGGTACAAAACGTAAATGTGTAATTGTTAGTTGAGGTTGTGCTGATCCAGACACGTATCCTTGCAACTCATCCTGAAATTGTGGATTTTTGAAATAATAATACATAATGATTAGGGTTTATCTTTCCATTGTCAGGACGCAAAATAAGCATCTGTGCATTGATCAAACCGGTTTTTGGATTATCAGGAAATATCGCGACATCCCCAACTCCATTGCCTCTCATGGTAAGAATCAAGTCACTTTTTTGAAGGCGTCCTTTGTTGATCGTATTAAACTTTTCCTGTGAAATGTAGTTAACTTTGGCCAAGTCAAGACATCCACCAGAAATTGATTCAGCATTCAAAAAAACTATCCCACTTTCAACAAACTCACTTCTTTTTTGGTATTTACCAGACATGTCTCCATCAATTAGAGAAATAGGAAGTTCTCCAACTAAGTCTTTGTTCCATCCATTATTTATGGTTAATGATGTATTACCCCCCATAACCCAGTACCCCCAGATTCTTCTTGATCACCCGATCCAGCATATCCATACCAATCATTTTTTCTCTCCAAACAACTGCAACCCCCACAACGCCTCCACCACTTCCGGTTTCCGGCCCATAGCATCTGGTCTTCCGTTCTTATTCCGATCATAGAGAGTCACGCCCACCCGTTCGATATGCTCCAGCAAAGGCCGATAGGCGATACTATCGTAGGCTTTGACATCAAACCGGTAGGGCATGGGCAGCAGATCCAATGCTTCGGCTACCGCTTCGGCTTGAAGGTCGTCTGCAATGCCGATCAGGGCCAGATCCACATCCGATTGCGGTCGGTGGGTGCCCTTGGCCCGAGATCCAAACAGAACAACCCGACTTATCCGGGGAACCGCTCGGAAAACGGCGTGCATCAACGCCACCTCCCGTTCCGTGAGCCCGGAATCCCTCACGACTCCTCCACCATCTTACCCAGAAAAAACTCATGCAGACGATCCAGAGCGGGAAAATAGCGTGACTGGAGGGCATCCAGAGCGGTATCAAAGGTTTTTTGATCGTAACGATGGGAGAGCAGGTTACGATGTTGCATCATCTCCAGCCAGACCTGGGCATCCTCCAGCAGTTTGGCGGCAAAAGCGGCCTTGACGACGTTGCGCGGAGTCACCGGATCCACCAGCACCCCTTGCTCTTCCAGGTAGTCCTTCAACGTCTTCCAGGCCAATTCAAAGGCAAATTCAAACCGTTGGATCGCCCCCTCTTTTTCCAATTGGGATAGGGTATCAAACCCGCGCTCTTCCACTTCACGCAACAGAACGATGGCCCGGTCGAAATTGTCGTAACGCTGCTTCCAGCGGATATCCTGTTTCATGTCGCCTCCCCATACCCCAACACCGCCAGATTTTTCTTGATCACCGCATCCAACCTTTCCGACTCTTCCATCTGTTTGTAGAGTGTCCGGCTCAGTTCGGTCATCTTCTGCTCAAAGGGTATGCCGTCCTCCTCAATCTCCACCGCCCCCACATAGCGGCCCGGCGTCAGGACATAATCGTTCTTCTTGATTTCTTCCAACGTGGCCGATTTGCAATAGCCCGCCTTGTCCTCATAGGCCCCGTCCTTCTTCTCCCCCCGCCATGCATGATAGGTACGGGCAATACCTGCGATATCCTCGGCGGATAGCTCCTTGTGGGTGCGGTCGATCATGGAGCCAATGTTGCGGGCATCAATAAACAGGGTCTCCCCCTGACGGTCCCGGAAGTCCCGGTTGGCATCGGCCTTTTTGGATTTGGTTAGAAACCACAAACAGACCGGAATCTGCGTGGTATAAAAAAGCTGTCCTGGTAGGGCGATCATGCAATCGACCAGATCGTTCTCGATGATCTTCTGGCGGAACCGCAACAGGGATCATAGATCTTGCCTTTGAACGGTTCGATCATTTCGGCAATCAGGTTGACCACGCACTTGGGCGTATAGAACTCCCCACCGCCCTTACCCTCGGTAGCGGCAAATTTACCAAGGAAATATTCATAGACCCGCCCGACAACATCCTCCTCTTTGTCCTCCACCGTATCAATGTTATTGATGGAGTCGATCAGAGCCGCCAGCTTGCTGCCATCCAGACCTGATCTACTAAAATAATTGTCGGGCAACGCACCCCGCAGGGCCTTATTGTTTTTCTCCACCGTGTGCAGGGCGGTGTCGATTTTGACCGCTATATCGTCCTGCTTGGCCTGTCTTTGGATGAATGACCACCGGGATTCCTCCGGCAGGTAGAAGACGTTTTTCATGGCGTAGAACTCCACCATGTCAACGTAATCCCCCTGGCCCACGGCGATCAGTTCCGCTTTGCGCTCCTCGAATTTGTCGCTGACGAACTTGAGAAAGATCAGGCTCAGCACCACATGCTTGTACTCGGAGGATTCCACCGTACCCCGGAGCTTGTCCGCCGTATCCCAGAGGGTCTGCTCAAAACTCTTTCCATTTTTTTGGTTGCTTTTTTTGCCATCTACCATTCCTCAACTCACCACCGATAGCCAATGAAAACGGCCAATGGAAAAACATCCAACGCAATTCCCGGCCTCCAAACCACCATGCCCAAGACATTCCGGCGAGGGGAGTGAAGGCCACATCATCAACCTGAATTTTTGATTTCAATTGGTCAGGGTGAAGTCACCCCATTTCCCCTGCTGAGGCAACTCGGCACACGGAAACAACATACTACACGATCAGCAAACTGTCTTGTGCTGCTGTGAGTTACGGCTGATGGAGAGAAACGTCAGCGCCGAACGAACCCCATCAGCAAAGGCCCTCTGTGCCAATGAAAAGTGAGACACCAACCCCCCGATAAATTAGAGTAGGGCGGAGGAAGTGTTGAGCCAAGGGGTATGATCCAAGTCAAACGTCAAGACCAAGCCGAAGAACAATCAAAAAATGGCGCGTGAAAAACAAAATCAAAATCAAAGTCAAAGTCCTGGGGGCAATCCCCCAGACCCCTTTTTTCTTTCAATATTTCTATACATGTCAGTCATTTGCCAGCCATCCTCCCCAGTTAATGAATGTGATGAGCAGAACCAATGGGGTGAAGCTTGCACGACGGAACGGCAAAGCCGGTGGTTTATCTGTTGTAATTACTATAAAACAATATCAGACCAAACAGATCATCCCCCAGCTTCCATTTTTTTCTCGATCACCCTCTGCGACAACCGCTGCGCCACCCGGACGACAACCGTTTCCCAATCACCATGGGCGGGTTGCCGCCACAAGCGCAAACCGGGATACCAGGGCGTGTCATCACGGTCGAGCAACCAACGCCAATCGGGACTGAACGGCAGCAATACCCAGGCGGAGAATCCCAAACCGCCCGCCAGATGAACAATCGAGGTATCCACCGCCAATACCAGATCCAGATGGGCCATCAAAGCCGCCGTCTGGGCGAAATCGGTCAGATCGTCCGAAAAATCATGCACGGGACCATGAACGGCCAGCAGATCCAGTTCATCCCGCCCCGCCCCCTTTTGCAGGTTGATGAAACAACACCCGGAAACCTCAAGCATGCGGGCAAACAGCCGCGGATCCATGGAACGGTTGTGGTCGTTGCGATGCCCCGGATTGCCACGCCAGGCAATCCCCACCTTGAACCCGTCCAGCCCATCCAACCGCCGTCCCCATTCGGTCACCAACTCCGGCTCCGCCGCGAGATAGGGAACCGATCCGGGAATGGAGTCAAGATGGGTACCAAAAACATGAGGCAAGCTTTGCAATGGGATCTGCCACCGGCAGCGTTCCATCGGTTCACCCTGGATGACCCATTGATCGATCCCCCGGGCGGTTTTGAACAAACGGGCCAACGAACGCGGCATTTCAACCGTCACCCGCCCCCCCGCCGCCTGAACAAGGGAGGCATAGCGGATGAATTGAATGCTGTCACCGAAGCCCTGTTCGCAGTGCAAAAGGATGGACTGACCGGCCAAAGGGGTTCCATCCCATTGCGGTTGATCATGGGCATGACGGCCAAAACCAGCCATGCGCCAGCGCCATTCATAACCGGGCCACCCCTCCTTGAACGCCCCACGCAACAGCCAGACCAGACTTTCATTGAACCAGGCATCGGCAAAGTCGGGTTGCAGGCGACGAGCGGTCTGGAATGAGGCCAACGCTTCATCGAACCGTCCCAGCTCCATCAAGGCAACCCCCAGGTTGGAATGGGCCGCGAAATAGTCGGGTTTGAGGGCCAATGCCTTGTGATAACAGGCCATGGCCAGGTCGAGACGCCCTTGAAGCCTGCGGGCATTACCCAGATTGGACCAGGCTTCGGCATAATCGGGTTTGAGATGCAGCGCCTGCTCGTAAAGCGACACCGCCTCATCCAACCGTTTGAGGTCCTGACAGGCATTGCCCAGGTTGGACAGGGTTTCAGGATGGTCGGGCCGTACGTGCAATGCCCGGCGGTAACAGGTGATCGCCCCCTCGATATTTCCTTGTTTTTGCAGGAGGACCCCCATGTTGATCAAGGATTCGGAATGGTTGGGGCTCAGTTCAAGGGATTGGCTCAGAAAGGTGAAGGCTTCGTCCAGCCGTCCCAGTTTGTGGAGGGCCACTCCCATGTTGGCCAGGGCTTCATGGTATCGGGGTTGAATGGCGCACGCCCGTTGGTAACACGCAATGGCCTCTTCAAACCGGCCCAGTTCCTGACAGGCGTTACCGAGGTGGGAATGGGCTTCGTAAAAATTGGGGTTTACGGTCAAGGCACGGCGAAAGAGGACGCTGGCTTCTTCGGGACGCCCTTGTTCCAACAGAACCACCCCCCATGACGAAAGGGCCTGGGGCATGTCGGGTCGGACCGTCAAGGCTTTTTTGAAGTGTTCGATGGCTTCTGCCGGTTGGCCTTGCTTACGCAGGAGGTGACCCAGGTTGCAGAGGACTTCGGGATGATCGGGTAGCAGGGTCAGGACGTGACGCAATCGTTCCCCAGCCTCTGCCAACGCCCCGCGTTCCAGCAACAACGCCCCCAGGTTGCACAGGGCATTGATGGCATCGGGTTTTTGCTGGAGGACCCGGCGATAACACGCCATGGCCTCTTCCATCCGTCCCTGTTGTTGATGGATCGCCCCCAGGTTGGTCAGGGACCCGGGATCCTCCGGTTTCCGTTTCAAGACTTCGAGGTAGCATTCCGCGGCCTGTTCCATGGCATTCAATTGGTGATAAGCCAGTCCCAGATTGAAGCGGGCAGCCGTATCCTCGGGAAACCGTTCCAGAAGGGTGCGCAACGGGGGGATGGCCAGGTCGGGTCTCCCCTGATGTAATCGGGCCTCCCCCAATGCCGCCAGCCCAAGGGCGTCGGAATGCTGATCAATTCTGGTCATAAATGATCAAGAAAAAAAAGGGGCCTGGGGGATTGCCCCCAGGGTTTTGACTTTGATTTTGATTCTGTTTTTATATCCCCCACAGGGGGTCTGGGGGACGAAGTCCTCCAGGGTTTTGACTTTGATCTTGCATCCCCCACAGGGGGTCTGGGGGACGAAGTCCTC
>PEAN01000010.1 GCA_002753735.1 Magnetococcales bacterium DCbin4 | reverse complement strand
GAGACTGCGCCGGAAGGGAGGGCCTCTTCACCGCCTCCGCCAGACATCGACCCGAAGAAAAGGCCTCAATCCCCCCCCCCACTCTGCCTGAGACTGCGCCGAAAAGAAGGGAGACCACGACTTCGACGGCGGACGTTCTTCCGAAGAATCGTGATGAACTGATCAAAAAGGCTTTTGCCGATGAGATGAACGCGTCAAGGCCCGGTGGCGTGACGGATCAAATCCATGGACAAGCTATTGCCGATGAACTTGGAATCCCGGGCGGCGGTGGGGGAACAACCGGTTTTCTTCAATTTCTCGATAGGCTCCATCCATCAGATTCCGGTGGAATGACTGCAGTCCGGGATAGTCCCGCCACGTTGCAACAAACGCAAAACCAGGATCGTCAGATATCCCTGGATGCCACCGCCATGGCAGACGAGAATGACATGCCCTTGTTGCCACCCGGCGAAAGCTATGAAGGCAATATCGATAAGGCGAGAAGAATGGCCTTGGCAGGGATCATAAACCCTGTTCTGCCCTTCCTGATATGGTATAATACAGTACGTAATAACTTGGCTGGGAGAGAAAACTCCTGGGATTACAAGCAGCTTGGCAAACAGTATGAAGCGGGAGGCAATGCCAACTATGGCGTTACCGGAAGCGCACTTGGCATTCCACCGCAAATTTTACTGAGAGGCGCAGGATGGGCTCAGGAACGTAGCGGGAATTATGACCCCAATAATGGGCACTGGTGGGGGGAGCATCCTTATGGGGATGCAAGAGATGATCAGAAAAACATCCAAAAGGGAATTGACTTCTTCTATGGGAGGAAGAAGCGATGAATGGTCGGCAAGGACTGTCCTGATCGCATATTGCCTTGCCTTCTCCCTGTTGACGGGGGGATGCGGCGATCTTGTCCATTGGGAGGAGGTTTTTCGTGTCCGGTCTCCCGATGGTGTGGTGGATGCGGTGCTTGTGGCATCGGATGGTGGGGCAACCACGGCGGTGGGGCACCAGCTTTATCTGGTTCCTGCTGGTGGTCAACCCGAAGAGAAAAGGAAACAAATGAACGCCTATAGGGCAAGCAACATTCGGGTGAAATGGAGGGATAATGACTATTTGGAAGTCTTCTATGATACCGGCAAGATTTTTAATTTTTCAAATGAGTGGTATCTGCAATCGAAAGAGCCGTACCACACGGTCGAAGTTCGATTGATACCGACAAGATTGCATTCTTTGCCGCAATATTGACGACTCTGCACCGGAAAATGTCGACGATTCGGAGATCTTCAGGCGACCTCACGTCAGCTGGGTCGAGAGATCACGTAGTCGTCCATAATGAAATCATTTTTCGCAATTTCGTATCCATCTCCCGCTCCTTGATGTTGAAAATCTTGGATCAGGATCGCAGATAGAAAAAATGTTGGAAACCCCGGGGTTCGTTCGGTACTCACCGTAAAGAACGAAATGTGGGGAGGGTCGGCGTAGTTGTGGTCGGGAACATCCCCCTTTTCGGAAACCAACTTTGCCAACGGTAAAGGTCCTGCGGCTCCAAACCATGCTCCAAGGCATACCCTTTCACACCCCCGTTGGCGGAAACTTCACATTGCCGGATGTGCCTGATCCAAAAACTTTGCAGGGAGGTCAATCCCTTCCCATTCCTTGCGTTTGTATCCATCTCCTGCTCCTCAATAGTGGCCAGAGTGTACCAAACGGTCCAGCCTTCAATTAAGGTCAAACATTCAATAACCGCATCAGCGCTTATGGGACCGTGTCCCCCGAACCCCCTTCGGATACCATGGTTTCCAAAGTCAAAAACCTGGTGGCCATTTCCGGTTCAATGTTCCTTCTGGATGTTCTCTCATGGATTGCCGCCAGGCAGCGGTTTGGGTGCCGGAGGCAGGGTCTGTTTGAACTCCGCGGGGATTTGAAAAAGATTTTGTGGTTGTGGTGCAACCTGAATATTTTGTACCAACAGAAAGTCTCCAACCGGTCCCGATTGGCGGACAATCAGGCGCAGCTCTTTGTCAACCCATTGCTCCATGGTGTGTGATTGTCCTTGGAACGTTTCGGTTATGGTCCACTTTTCCGTGGGGCGCCCCCCATGATCAACTTCCCCCACCAGGATACGGGTATGCTGTGGGCCAAGATTGGGTTGCTGTTTGAGTACCAGGCGGCGTTTGGGATCGATCCACAGGAGGATTTCTCCTTTTTGATTGTTCTGATGGATGCTGATGGTCCATTTTTCCACCGCAACCCCGTCCAGGGTGTCGGAACCGGTCGAATTGCAGGTGACCTTGTTCTTTTTGGCACATGGGCTGTCGGGGTCGGAGGGGAGAATGTCAATATCGGGTTTTGGCAGCATGGGCACCTTGCCAACCCCATCATGATAGGACTTGGTCTCTGGATTTAAAGTCCATGCCTTTTTCCCCCCTTCATGGACGATCAAGGCATGGGTTTTGTTCTGAGTGGTGGCCTCGATGCGCATGCGCTGGTTGCCAGCGTAAACCTTGCCCGTGATTTTTTCGGCAGGGGCTGAAACACGAGGGTCGGTGGGAAGCGTCCATTGCACCTCGGCGGAGAATTCCTTGGGATACCATGCTGCTTCAAGCGCGGACGGGAACAGTCCTGACAGGAGTAACAGAAGGGTTGTGATACGGGTCATGAAATGCATCGTTGAAATCCTTGTCGAAATGATCGGTCTGTTGCAGGGCGATTGGCTACATGGCATCCGTTTGGAACCTTGTCAGGACAGGGGTGACCTGTCACAAACATGCGCCCGGGCAAGTGTATCCAAGGGGATGGATTCAGGCAAGTTATTCACAGTTCCCCGGGGCGGGACCGAATTTTCATCCGGGCTTGGATGGGTGGCAGTGTCATGGGAATTGACGATTGTATATGGACGCAACATTATGATAAACAATTGAAAAAATCACATGGTGTAAATTGAATGCGTTTTGCCAATCTTCTCATGGTCAATTTTACGAAACTCCATGCCCGATTTTTTTCCACAGAATTATCCACAAGCGGCAGGGTGGCGAACCTTTCGCAAAAATTGGAGTACGATGAATGAATTCCACTCCGTGTTTGACGGGACTGACACGTGGAGAATTATTGGACATCATGACCCAATGGGGAGAAAAACCCTATCGGGCGCAACAGATATGGTCATGGGTCCATGTCAAACTGGCTTCCGATATCGAGGGGATGACCGATCTGTCCAAGGATTTTCGTCAACGCCTGGGGGAACGGTTCACTCTGTGCCGTCCCAAAGTCCGTTCACGCCGGATCTCCCGCGACAAGACCATCAAATGGTTGTTGGAACTGGAGGATGAAGCGTGTGTGGAAATGGTGTTCATTCCTGAAACCGACCGGGGAACCCTGTGTGTCTCGTCACAGGTGGGGTGTTCGCTCAGCTGTCCGTTCTGTCATACCGGGACACGACGTTTGGAACGGAATCTGCGGGTCGAGGAGATCGTCGATCAGGTTGTTTTGGCTCGTTCCGAGGTGGCGGTCGAAGGGGGACGGGTGACCAATGTGGTGTTGATGGGGATGGGAGAGCCTTTGTATAATTATGACGCGGTGGTCAAGGCAGTGCGGATCATGATGGATGCCAATGGGTTGGCCATCGGTTCCAGAAAAATCACCTTGTCCACGGCGGGCGTTGTTCCCAGGTTGGTGGATGTGGGTCGGGATTTGGGGGTCAATCTGGCCATTTCGTTGCATGGGGTACGGGATGAACTGCGTGACCGGTTGGTTCCCCTCAACAAAAAATTCAACCTCAAGGCTTTGAGACAGGCGGTCTTGGCGTATCCCTTGAAATCGGGGCGTCGGGTGACCTGGGAATATGTGATGCTTGAGGGGATTAATGATACGGAGGAGGATGCCCGGGAATTGGTGCGCTACCTCAAAGGGATCCCTTCCAAGGTCAACCTGATCCCCTTCAACCCCTGGCCCGGGACCACGTTCGTCCCCTCGACCATGGAGCGGATCCAACGGTTCCAGGAGATCGTCGGTCAAGCGGGTTTGGTGACGGTGATCCGTGATCGCCGTGGCGAAGACATTGAGGCGGCGTGTGGACAATTGGTGGGTTGAGGTCGCTTCCACTTCGGTGCATTGTTTTTTGTTTGTTTCCTTAGATCAAACAAGTAGAGATCGACCATGATGGAACAGGAAGAAATCCATTCAAACGATGAGTTTGATGTCCCATGGAAGGAGATCATTGAATCCTATTTTCCTGATTTATTGTTGTTTTTCCTGCCGGTCGCGCACGATGGCATCGATTGGGGGCGAGGCTTTGAATTTCTCGACAAAGAGTTGTCCCGTATCACCCGTGAGTCCTTGATTGGTGACCGGCGCATGGACAAGCTGGTCAAGGTGTGGCGACGCGATGGGGTTGAGCTTTGGCTATTGATTCACATTGAAGTTCAAGGGAATCGTAAGAAAAACTTCGAGTTGGGAATGTATGTCTACCAATACAGGGCGTTTGATCTTTATCAAGTACCGGTGGTTGGCTTGGCAATTCTGGCAGATGAGGATGAGGGTTGGCGGCCAACGGAGTTCAGTTATGACATATGGGGGGTGAAACAACTCTATCGGTTCATATCGGTCAAGCTGCTGGACTATTCAGAAGCTGAGTTGGAGCAATCCAACAATCCGTTTGCGATGGTCACCTTGGCGCACCTGCATGCCAAAAAGACCCAACATCGGACGGAAGATCGCTATCATGCGAAATGGAATTTGATCAGAAAGCTGTATCAGAATGGTTTTAATCGTCAGCAGGTGATCGACCTTTTTCGTTTCATCGATTGGGTGCTTCATTTGCCAGAAGAGGCTGACAAGCGATTGTGGAAAAAAATTGCTGACTTTGAGGAGCGCAAAAAGATGCCTTACATTTCGAGTGTGGAACGGTTTGGACAGCAAATTGGAGAAGGAATTGGGGAGAAAAGAGGGATCCAAATCGGCGAAGCAACAATATTGATGCGTCAGTTGCAGCACCGCTTCGGTACCGTACCTGACTGGGCGAATGAGAAAATCGCCAAAGCCGAACCGCCTTCGTTGGAGGAGTGGAGCCTTCGGTTTGTCAATGCGCAGTCGTTGGACGATGTGTTCTCGGACAAGGTGTGATACGGACCAACATATGGGGGGCTTGAGGGATTGCCCCCAAGGTTTTGATTTTCTTGTTCTGCCTCAAGGGCATCCTCGGCAGGAAGGGGAGATGGATGACGGCTCCACGGTCTCCGATACAAAAAATGGCGATCTCCTGGTCAATCGGCCACGATTATGGTTGGGGGGGGGCTATGGTTTGAACCTGGTGCTGGCGATGTTGCGGCGTGGGGTGAGGCCACGTCTGTTGCAGAAGCCGGGGGAGATGGACCTGGATCCCCTTCAGGCACGGATGATGCCTCGGGTCTTGGTCAATTTTGGGGGTAGTATATATAATTCTTAAGTTTCAATCAGCTTATTTTTGATATATTTCATGGCTTTAAGTGCAGCTATGAACGCATGCTTTCAACCTTTTCATGTCTGATGAATGTGTGGAAAATTGATAAAGGAAAGACTTTATGTTTGAATTTGTTAGATGGGTCTCGTTCATTGTCCTAATAGTTTTTGTTTTTCTTATTTCAGATTTTCGCAATAAAGGGAAAACGGTTCCTATTGTCAATAGAAAAATTACATTAACGTTAAGGCTGATATATTTTATTCCTTTGTGTACGCTTCGGTGCACCGTTTTTTGTTTGTTTCCTTAGATCAAACAAGTAGAGATCGACCATGATGGAACAGGATGAAATCCATTCAAACGATGAGTTTGATGTCCCATGGAAGGAGATCATTGAATCCTATTTTCCTGATTTATTGTTGTTTTTTCTGCCGGTCGCGCACGATGGCATCGATTGGGAACGAGGCTTTGAATTTCTCGACAAAGAGTTGTCCCGCATCACCCGTGAGTCCCTGATTGGTGATCGGCGCATGGACAAGCTGGTCAAGGTGTGGCGTCGCGATGGTGTTGATCTCTGGGTATTGATTCACATTGAAATTCAAGGGGATCGTAAGAAAAACTTCGAGTTGGGAATGTATGTCTACCAATACAGGGCGTTTGATCTTTATCAAGTACCGGTGGTTGGCTTGGCAATACTGGCAGATGAGGATGAGCATTGGCGGCCAACGGAGTTCAGTTATGATATTTGGGGGGTGAAACAATACTATCGGTTCATATCGGTCAAGCTGTTGGACTATTCAGAAGCTGCGTTGGAGCAATCCAACAATCCGTTTGCAATGGTCACCTTGGCGCACCTGCATGCCAAAAGGACCAAGCATCGGACGGAAGATCGATATCAGGCGAAATGGAATTTGATCAGACAGCTTTATCAGAATGGTTTTAATCGGCAGCAGGTGATTGACCTTTTTTGTTTCATCGATTGGGTTCTTCATTTGCCAGATGAGGCTGACAAGCGATTGTGGAAAGAAATTGCTGACTTTGAGGAGCGCAAAAAGATGCCTTACATTTCGAGTGTGGAACGGATTGGACAGCAGATTGGACAGCGGATTGGACAGCAGATTGGACAGCGTATTGGAGAAGGAATTGGGGAAAAAAGAGGGATCCAAATCGGCGAAGCAAAAATATTGATGCGTCAGTTGCAGCACCGCTTCGGTCCCGTACCCGACTGGGCGAATGAGAAAATCGCCAAAGCCGAACCGCTTTCGTTGGAGGCGTGGAGTCTTCGGTTTGTGAATGCGCAGTCGTTGGACGAGGTTTTCTCGGACAAGGTGTGATACGGATCAATCCATGGGGGTCTTGAGGGATTGCCCCCAAGGTTTTGATGTTCATTTCTGTTTCAAGGGGCATCCTCGGCGTGAAGGGGAGATGGATGACGGTTCCACGGTCTGCGGTACAAAAAATGGCGATCTCCTGGTCAATCGGCCACTATCATGGTTGGGGGGTCTATGGTTTGAACCTGGTGCTGGCGATGTTGCGGCGCGGGGTGAGGCCACGTTTGTTGCAAAAGCCGGGGGCGATGGACCTGGATCCCCTTCAGGCACGGCTGATGCTCCAGGTCTTGGAAGATTCCACCGATTATCTGCGGGTCCGCCTCCTTCATCCCGAACGGATGCTCCGGGATGCCGATACCATCCCCTTGATTCACTCCGATGGTCGCCTGGTTTTTGACGATGTTAAATTTGAAGGGCGGCCGCCAATCGGGATCACCTTTTTTGAAACCGCGCGCTTGGATCCCAAACCAATTGAACGGGCGAAGCAATATGCGCGCATCATTGTCGGTTCCCGTTGGAATGAACGGATCCTGCGGGAAAAATATGGTCTCCCCAATGTCCACTTCGTGATGCAGGGGGTTGAAACCACACAATTTTATCCATCGGGGCGGCGTGGCTTGCTCAATGGGAGGTTCGTGGTGTTTTCCGGTGGCAAGCTGGAGTTTCGCAAAGGGCAGGATCTGGTCGTGGAAACGTTTCGCCGTTTTCACCAACGTCACCCTGAAGCGTTGTTGTTGACCTCATGGAGCAACCGTTGGGTGGATGCGAGCAGCCGCTTTCCGGCGCGGTGGGTCGAGGGTTTTCCCGAGGAGGGGTCGGAAGGTCTGCAACGTTGGATGTCACGGCACCTGCCGCCAGACAGTTTCTTTGATGTCGGCCTGGTGGCCAATCCCAGGATGCCCGATGTTTTGCGTGAGGTCGATGTTGCCTTGTTTCCCAATCGTTGTGAAGGAGGCACCAATCTGGTGGCCATGGAATGCATGGCCATGGGGATTCCGGTGATCCTTTCGGCCAATACGGGTCATCTGGATTTGGTGGCGGACGACCGTTGCCTGATTTTGGGACAACAGCAACCTGTCGTTTCTCCGGTGACGGGGGAACTCATGGAAGATTGGGGTGAGTCTTCGGTCGATGAGGCGTTGGAGGCGTTGGAACGGGTGTATCACGCGCCCCGGGAATCTTCCCGGTTGGGCCAGGAGGGGCACCGCTTCATGAGGGACCATTCCTGGAGCCATCAGTGCGATCAAGTCATTGAACGCATGCTTGAGTGATGACCAAGAAAAAAAAGGGGGCTGGGGGATATCCCCGTCATTTCCATGCAGGCGGGAACCCCCCCTTTTTTTCCTGATCAATCCCACCCCGGTGGTCAGGCGTTGGCGGCCGCCTGGTCCAGCTCCTTTTGCAACAGATTGCGGTCGAACCACCATTCGTCCCCTACCATGATTTCGAGGCAGTGCATGACAATGGGGACGTAATGGTTGGGATCATCCAGGCGGCTGTTCTTGACCCATATTTGAAACGCCGATTCCCCCACGATCCCTTTTTCCTCGCACACCCGGTGAAACATTTGCTGCGCCTGACCCAATGCCAGATCACGGTCCGGGTGGTTGGGGGTGCGGTGTTTGGCCATGAAATGGGCCAGAGCAGCGATGGGACCCGCGACTTCATGGCGTGGACCCAGGGTGTTGAGCAGGTGGAACAGGGCCAGGACACATTCGGCGGCGGGGGTGTCGGTTTTCAATGCCACCCATATTCTTTGTGCCAGGGCTTTGTAGATTTCGGTGTTCTTGAACCGTTGGGACATGGTCTTGAGCAGCTTGAATGCCTCTTCCCAATTGCCTTCCTCGGCCCACCGTCTGACCTGCGCCACTTCGGCGTCCCAGTCGGGGCCTCCATGACGTAACCGAGTGGCTGATTCTTCCTGAGATGGGGGGGGAACCGCTTGTTCAACGATGCGAATGCCGGGAATGGCCTGTCTCCCCTTTGCATGATCGGACATGGAGTTTACCTTTGCCATACGGGTCGGTTGACCCGGTTTGAGGATAAAGGAATATGTATTGCCATCTATCATGATAGTGCCATTGGATTTTATTTCAATGGATGATCTGGCGCCCCCAGGAACGTGGCGTTTGATGTCATGCATTTCTTGAATTTGCGGTATGGATTTTGCTTTCTTCGCCCTCGGGGGATTCAGGGTGAAGGTGCGACATGCGCTGTCTAAAAGCCATATTCTTCTTATTTCTGTTATTGGTTTCAATAAGTTCCGACGCCGCGACCGACGTTCCCATCCTGAGCCTGGTGGCGCGCAAAACACCTCCATCCCCTTCCATCGAAGTGTTTACCGTGACCCGCGACAGCGCGGGGACCTCCAGTGTTTCTTCGTCCACTTCCGTGATCCCTGCTGAAGTGATCAGCCGGAATGCAACACCCGAGTCTCCTGCCCCGGAGGAACCTGCGGTTGACCGGCAACCCGTCGTGGAACAATCAACGGTTACCCTCCGCTCCGAACACGGTGGCAACGAAGCCCGATTGATCCTCGTCTGGAACGAAGCGGTGAACTTTTCCAAACGCCTCAAAGGGCGCGAACTGGTCATGGTTTTTGAAAAACCATTCGTTCCCAATGGGTTGGATGAGTCTATCCAGGGACTGTTCGCTTGGCTTGGCGATGTGCGCCATGGATACGATGCCTTGTTGTTGCGGGCGAGTCAGGCGGGTACCGGTTTTCATGTGACCGCTCAGGGTAATGAAATCATCATCACCATGACCCTGCCACCACCAACCCCGGAATTGTTGGAACAACGACGGATCGAAGATGCCCGGTTGCGGTTTCTCAAGGCCAAGACCATGGTTTCGACCCGGACCATGTATGGTGCCCGCATGCGCCTGCGTGATCTGGTTGAGGAAGAGCCGAAAAACGTAGAATTCCTGGGTGAACTAGGAACTTTGGAAGATCAACTCGGACGGTGGCGGCAGGCCGTGGCATTGTATGATCGGGGGTTGACCCAGGCTACCGGTGAACCCAACCTCATTTTTGCCAAGGCATTGCTGCATCACAATCATGGTCCGTTTTTTCAAACCAGTGGCGCACGCAAAAGTTCCACCAAGGACAATGAGCAACAGGATATCAATGAACTTGAACTGTTTTTGGTCGGGTCCAAAAATCTGGACTACGACCTCAAGTTGCACTGGGTCGATCTGGAAATTGACAATGTCACCGATGCGGATGGTTTGACCGCAAACCAGGTGGTCGAATGGCTGTCCGTGGTTGCCGAGATGTCGATGACCTGGCCCGACGCGGATGTGACCCGATGGGGCCTGTTGGGGGGGGAGGACCAATGGGGCCTGACCTTGGCGCAGGAGTTTTTTCATCCGATGGCGCATACCCGTCTGCGCGCCGATTGGCGGCGTCCCTTTGGCGGGACGACCAATGGCTTGGTGGACAACGGGTGGCGTGACCGCCTGGAGGTGGATCGCGATGATACCTGGCATGGCAGCCGTTTGCGTACTTCGTTGACCGGGGCGGTCAATCGCTATGGCCTGGAGGGGGAAGATCGGGCGGCCGAAAGTGTCAGCATCCTGGGAAGTTTGCGTCATGCTTTTCTCAGCCGCAACAATCTGGAGCTTTCCTATAACCTGGACAAGGAGATGGTGCACCATCAGGAGCAACGGATCAATGCCACTGGAGTCACCTATACCTTGTTTCCCATCACCGATAAGGAAACCCACCTCCTCAGTGCCGCCTGGTTCGATTTATGGACCGATTATTTGTCCTATAATTCCATCGTCGGTTATTCCTACGACCGCTTGACCGAGCAATATGGTCCTTCCATGGCCATCTCCTTGATTTATGAGCCGATGGCCGATTTAAAATCGGCACTGAGTTTGCAAAGGGCCTATTCAAGGCAGGCTGGCGATTGGGTGACGACCGACCAAGTAGACTATTCGTTAAAATTTCTATTCTGAGCTGTCACAAAACCATGAATAAACGTTTACTTCCTAATCGTTTCCATTCGGCTTTCCCATCGAAGGGCGTTGCCGTTTTGTTGGTGGCGGTGTTGTTCGGCTGCGCGATGGGGGTCAATCGCACCTTTGTCCATCAGGATCTCAGGGATGAAAAAGTACCCCTGGTTGTTGCGGTGTTGCCTTTTGAAAATTTGAGCAACAATCCGACGGCAGGGCTGTCGGTGTCGCAGTTGTTTGCCACTGAACTCATGTCCAGCAGCTATTTTTGTGTCCTGGAAGAGAGTGAAATGCGGCGGCAACTGATCGGTTTGAAAGTGGACGTTGACCGCCTGGCCGATGTCTCCATTGCCCGTGATGTCGGCAAAGGGTTGTTCGTGGATGCGGTTTTGAGCGGCAGTGTCTCCGAATTTTCCTATCAGCACGGGTTGCGTGAAGAACCGGCCGTTGGTTTCAACATTCAATTGGTGCGTATCAAGGATGGCGTTGTCTTGTGGCGGGCCAGCCAATCGTTGATGGGGTCAGGATTCATGAGCCGGGAAAGCATTATCGAGACGGCCCAAAAGGCGGTACGGGATACCATTGTCAATTTTTCCGACAACAGGGGCTACGATCCGTCGCGTTTGGATGAGCGCGCGGCGGGGGAACGTCCGCCTCCAAAGCGGGATCTGGTGACAGGGTGGGCGAATGAAACGGATTCTCAAAGAGATCGTGCGATGGTGTACGTTGAATCGGATGCCTATCGGGAAGAACGTTTATGGTTGAACCGCCAGGCCCGGGTTTGTGCCACCCTCATGGAGCAACGTTCGGTGGTGATGAAACGGGCGGATGAGATCAATAAGGCCAAGGAACGGGAGGCCAAGGCCAGGTCAGAAGCGGAAAAAACAGCGGCAGACAGGTCAAAGGCGAATGTGGCAGTGCAAAAAACGGTCGAGGATGACCTTCTGGAACTGCAACTGCCACCTAAATGATTCCAAATAATCAGCCTGCGGAACCGGTATTGAAGAAAAATCCTGAAAAAGGCCATCTCCCCGAAGAGGAACGACGCCAACCCGGTTTGTCCGGGGAAACCGATGCCGCCCCCGGGGTTGTCAAACCCCATTTTGCCGGCAGGAAAACCATGTTCTTCCTGGGGATCCGGGCGTCGGCCTGGGGGGAGCTGTTATTGTTTTTCGGGGGATTGATGGCGTTCGATCTGACCCTGGGGGGATCGGACCGTTTTGCCGATCTGTGTCCTCATCCTTTTTGGATCGCAGTCATTCTCATGAGTGTGCAATATGGCACCAGCCATGGATTGCTCGCAGTATTCTTCTCCAGTGTGTTCCTGCTTTCCGCAGGCATCCCCGAGGCGCGTTACGGTCAGGATGCCTTTGAACAATTGTATGAACTGAGCATCCGCCCATTATCCTGGGCCATTGCCGCGGTGTTACTGGGTTTGTTGCAGGATCGGCATCGCAGCGAGCGGAGTACTTTGTGGAAGGCGATGACCGCCGCTGAAAAACGGGGCCATGTGATCACCCGGGCCTATGAGCAGGTGAACAAGGCCAAGGAACGTCTTGAAATTCAGGTGGCGGGTCAATTGAAAACCGTGGTCTCCTCCTTCAAGGCGGCCAAGGAACTGGAACACGAAGATCCCGCGATGGTCCTTTCCGGGACCCGGGATATGATCCGTGCGGTGATCAGTCCTGAAAAATTTTCCATCCATACCCTGGAAGAACAACGTTTGGTCGCCATGGTCAAATCGGGTTGGAAGGATGAGGAACCATTCAAGGAATCCTTTTCCGCGCGGGATCCCCTGTACCAGGCCGTTGTGGGTGAAAAACGGTTTCTTTCGGTGAGCCATCCCGAAGAACGGGAAATCCTCGATGGTCAGGGGGTGATGGCAGGTCCATTGATCCATCGGGAAAACGGCAATATCGGTGGGATGATCAAGATCGAAGATCTGGGCTTCATGGAGTTCAATGTGACCTCCGTGGAAAATTTCAAGGCATTGTGCGAATGGGCGGGCGCTTCCTATGATCTGGCGCTCAGTTTGCAATCGGCCCGGGCCGACAGCGTGATCAATCAGGACAGCAATCTGTTTTCCTATGGATTTTTCCCGCGCCAGGTTGCCCTGATGACAAGCCTGGGGCGACGTCTCAATTTCGAGGTCAGCCTGATGATCGTCCGCCTGGAAAATCCGGACGATTTGAAGTTGGAGGATCAACGGCTGATCCCGGGGTTGATCAGCAAGGCGACCAGTGTCGTCATGCGGAATACCGACATGGCATTCGATTATGAAACGCCGGGATTTGAATTTGCATTGTTGCTGCCGGCGACACCGTCGGAAAATATGAAATTCGTATTGAAAAAATTTGACCAGGCCCTGGTGGAACATGTCCACTCCGTGGTTCCCAAGGCCAGATTCAACATTTCGACGCAAACGTTGTACAAGGCCAAAAAGTCAGAGCAGGTTTAGAGCGTGCAGCCCCTGTCCAACCATTCCAGCGATGAACCGGAGGGCGAGCGGGATCTTTCCTGTGCATTCGGATTTCTGCTGTTGTCGTTGCTGGTCTTTTTGATCGAAATGGGGTTCCTGTGGGGCATGTTCTGGGAATTCGGGACCAATCCCATGAAGACCCCGGTTGTACTGATGGGGTTGCATGCCGGACTGGTGGTGAGTCTGTTTCTTCTGGCCTGGTTACGTGGCAGGAAAAACCATCCCCCTTGTCTCAACGGTTTTTTTTTCCTGCTCCCCCTGGCCGTGGGGATGTTGGGATTCATCGGTATTCTTGGGATCTTGTTGTCATTGGGGTTGTTTTTGGAATACCGCAAGACGGCAACCTCTTTTGAAGAATGGTATGCCAGTTTGTTCCCCGAGGATTCCGTCAACGCTGCGATGGAACTCATGGAACGGCTGGAAAGCAGGGGGGAAGAGACCCATGCAGCCTTGACGCCGTTCATGGATCTTCTGGCCTATGGCAGCCAGGAGCAAAAACAAACCATGATTGCCAGAATGTCGCGTCATTTCAAACCGGCATTTGCCCCGGTGTTGCGGGAAGCGGTCAACAACCCCGACAATTCCGTCCGTGTCCAGGCGGCCACCGCCATTTCGCATGTGGAAAACAGATTCATGAAGGATACCATGAAACTGGAACAGCAACGGGCAAGTCATGATCGGGATTGGTCATTTCTGTTGAAGGTGGCGCGGCATTACGACGATTTTGCCTTTACCGGTCTCCTGGATCCGGTGCGCGAGGGGGAAAACCGTCAAAAAGCCATTGCGGGGTATCGTGCCTGCCTGGCGGTGCGGCCCGATGATCATGAGGTTCAAACCGCTTTGGGGCGAACCCTGGTCCGTTCGGGTGCCCTGGAGGAGGCGGCCGAATTTTTCGATGCCATTCTCCGTCAGGGTCAGACGTCTCACCGGATGGTCCTCTGGTCCATGGAAACCCTGTACAAACTGCAACGTTTCGCGCAGTTGACGGAACTTGCCGGGCGTTATCAGCATTTGTTCTCGGGCGATGAAGAGGGGATGGCGCGGATCCGTGAGACCGTCGATTTATGGTCGGGACGGTATACCGGTGATGGATTGCACAAGGTGACGATCTTTGCGTTGCTGAGTGTTGCCGAGCGTTCCGCTCTGGTCCGGGATGCCAGGCTGCTTGAATTTACCGAAGGGTCGGTCATCGTCCGGCAGGGCGACATGGATCATACCCTGTATGTGATCCTTTCCGGCATGGTGGTGGTATCATTGAATGATGCAGCTCAGGGAACGGTCGAACTGGCGCGGTTGGGCGAAGGGCAATATTTTGGCGAAATGTCGTTGTTGACCGGGGCGAAACGGGCCTCCAACGTCTTGGCATTGACCGAAAAGTGTCGATTGATGGAAATTTCAAGTATGCATATCGTCCCCATCATCCGGGGCAAGGAAGAAATTTTGAACGCCTTGGCACTGGACATCGCCAAAAGGCAGTCAAAACTTGAAGCCGGAAGCCAGTCGCCTTTTTTCGAGGTGGATTCCGAAGCGGTGGCGCGTCGTGCCGCTGGAATCCGAGAACAGATCGATGCCCATCTGGCACGGCTATGACACGGCGTTCACTCATGACGGAGGAATCCGACATTTGCCTCATCGTCGAGGGGACCTATCCCTATGTCGCGGGTGGGGTGTCGGGTTGGGTTCACGAACTGATCAAAAGCCTGCCCGAATTCCGCTTCCACCTGCTGGCGCTTTTGGCACCGAATCAAAAATTGCAGACCCGTTATGAACTTCCGGAGAATGTCAGCGGGATTACCCATGTAATCCTCGCTCCCCCGAAAGGGGGACTCCGGCATCGGAAACTTCCCGTCGATCTGTTCGACCGTCTGGAACCGGGATTGTGCCGGTTTCAGGAAGAGGGGGGGGTGGAACCGTTGCGCCAGATCGTGCAAATCCTGGCACCCTTGCGGCATCGACTGGATTCGGGATGGTTGCTCAATTCCCGCCCCGGCTGGGATCTGTTGCTGCGGTTGTATGACCGGTTGCTGCCCGGGGGACCGTTTTTGGATTTTTTCTGGACCTGGCGCTATCTTTCCGGGAACCTGTTCACCATTCTGCTCGCACCGCTTCCCAAGGCGAAAACCTATCATGCCGTTTCGACCGGTTATGCCGGCCTGTTCCTCGCCCGTGCCCATCTGGAAACCCAACGCCCGGTCATCGTCTGCGAACATGGGATTTACACCAATGAACGCAGGATTGAGATCACCATGGCCGAATGGCTCTATGAAGATCCCAATGCCGGCCTACAGTTGGAACACAATCAGGGCGATTGCAGAAAATTGTGGATTCACGCCTTTCAGGCCTATTCCAAGGCATGCTACCAGGCGTGCGATCAGATCATCACCATCTATGGCGGCAACCAGGAGTTTCAGAAGGCGGACGGTGCCGATCCGGCCAGGATGCGGGTGATTCCCAATGGGATCGATTGGCGTCGTTTCGAACATCTGGATTCCGACAAGGGAGCACGCCCACCCACCATCGCCCTGATTGGCCGGGTGGTTCCCATCAAGGACATCAAAGGATTCATCCAGGCATGCGCCATTCTGCGCCAATCGGTGCCCAATGCCCGTGCCATGGTCATGGGACCCACCGAGGAGGATGAAGATTATTATGAAGAGTGCATGGGATTGATCCATCATTTTCATTTACAGGAGATGGTGGTGTTCACCGGACGGGTCAATCTGGTGGAGTATCTGGGCCGGATCGATGTCCTGGTGTTGACCAGCATCAGTGAAGGGCAACCTTTGGTGATTCTGGAGGCGGGGGCGGCGGGGGTGCCGACGGTGGCGACCGATGTCGGGGCATGTCGCGAGATGATTTTGGGGATGCCCGATGAAGATCCGCCCCTGGGGCCGGCGGGGGCGGTGACCCGGGTCTCCAGTCCTGCGGAGACGGCGCATGAATTGGTGCGTCTGTTGACCCAGCCCGCATGGTGGCAGCAATGTTCCCGGGCCATTCGCCAACGGGTGAAAAGCTATTATGATCAGGAAACGCTGACGCAAACCTACCGCAAAATTTATACGGAGTTGTGCCAGCGTGAGACCGAGGGGCAGGGGTAGACCATGGCGGGCATCGGTTTCGTCTTGCGCAATCTGACGACCAAGGACAACCTGATCGGTCTGTTGAGTGGGTTTGGTTATTCCGCCCTGGTGGCAACGGGTCCGTGGCTCTTCACCATCCTTGCGTTGACCGGCATTCTTTCGCTCGGTTCCTATTTCACCACGTTCGAGCAGCAGATCACCTTTCGCATCGTCGTGATTTATAATTTTTCATTTTCCCTGGTGATTTCCGGCCCCATCGTCATGGTGCTCACCCGATATGTCTCCGATCTGATTTTCCTCAAGGAGGTGGAAAAGGCCCCGGGTGCCCTTCTGGGCGGGTTGATGTTGGTCTATGCCGTACAGTTTCCCGTGGCATTCTATTTTTATTTCGTCCATGTCCAATTGGAATTCATGACGGCCGTCAGTGCCTTCGTCAATTATTTCCTGATCAATGGCGTCTGGCTGGTGACCATCTTTGTGACCGCCCTGAAGGATTACAAAATGGTCATCCGTGTTTTTTTCATGGGGATGACCTTGGGCGCGGTGGCCAATCCGTTTCTGGCCAAGGATTTGGGGGTGGTGGGGATGTTCTTCGGGTTCAATGCCGGCCTTGCGATCATCTTTTTTGGGATCATCGCCAGGGTGTTTGCCGAATATCCCTATGAAGCAAAAGATTTCTTTGGATTCATGGGCCATTTTCGCCGTTATTGGGATCTGGCGCTGGTCGGATTGACCTTCAACCTGGCCGCCTGGGTGGACAAGTGGATCATGTGGTTCGCCCCCGAGCGGGAAACGGTGGCGGGTGGGTTTTATTCCTATTCCAACTATGACAGCGCCATGTTTCTGGCCTATCTGTCCATCGTCCCCTCCATGGCCTCCTTTGTTTTGAGCATGGAGACCCGGTTTTATGAACATTATTTAAAATTTTATCGCGATATCCAAAAACATGTTTCTTTTCAGGCCATCGAGGCCAATCACCGGGCACTGGTCCAGGCGGTCCATGTGAGCGGGCGCAATTTTCTGATCCTTCAGGGAGGGGTCAGTTTGCTCGCCATCCTGCTGGCGCCGAGTATTTTTCAATGGTTTGGCATCAATTTCAAACAGATGGGAATGTATCGCCTGGGGGTTCTGGGGGCGTTTTATCACGTCTCCATCCTGTTTTTGAATATTTTGTTGTCCTATTTCGACTGCCGCCGCAAGGCGTTGAAGGTGAGTCTTTTTTTCCTGGGATCCAATGCCTGTCTGACGGTGATCTCCATGAATCAAGGATTTCCCTATTATGGATTCGGTTATTTCGGTGCCTGCCTCCTCACCTTCATGGTGGCCGTCATCATCACCTTTCGCCATATTCTGGACCTGCCCTACCACACCTTCATCACCCAGAATGAATCGGTCAAGGGGTGAGTGGAGTTCAGGTTCATCTCCATTCCCAATCTGGTTGCGGTTTCATTCAGCGAATCGAATCAGGTTTTGGGATATCCAGGTCTTTGCATATCTTTATGGCAAGACTTTCGTTGATTTCTCGATGTCTGGGAACGGTTGAGATCTTGTTTCCGGTGCGATGGATGAACAATGAATGCCGATTTCCTTCGCGTAACAATTCACATCCACAGCGTTCAAGGTGGCGAATCAAATCACGCCGTTTCATGCAATGACCAGAGTGAATGATTCACGGATCCATCCATCCCCTTGTAATGATTCTTCCGCAATCATCCTGTTGGCCTCAATCACCATTTGGATGGCCTCCTCCAGGTTGGTTCGGGCTTCTTCCAGGGTGGCCCCCTGGGTGTTCGCCCCGGGAAGTTCCTCGACAAAGCCGATATATCCTTCCGAAACTTTCTTGAAAACAGCGGTCCATTGCATATTCATGAAACCAAACCTCCCATACCCATGGAAAAATCGATTGTACTGAAGCCATTCGATCCGTCATTGATCCAGAGCTGTCGATTCAGAATAAATATAGCCGAAATCAGCAGCGCCCAGATGGTCGCTGAAATACATTTTCGGTTGTCCGTCCTGCCTGTTCAGAGAAACGAGTGGCGTTTGACTGAGAAAACGACGGTCGATCTGCATGGTGATCGCAAAATAACGTCGAAAAAAATGAATTGCCAACAGATGACGGTAATCCAAAAAATGATCTGGATTGCTGACATGCAAAATACGAATACTGTTCATCCTTTTTAACCGAACCCGTTTGAAGATCATGTAGACATAATGTTCCGGACTGCCTGCCGCAACGTGATGCAACCAGGGAATGTCACGGTGATCATTAAAAATTTGATAGGAAGTGGCATCAAGAAAATTTTCAAAATCCCGGCCATTGTCTATAATCCGTCCTGAACTCCAGCGCAAAGGAACGCAGGGCAATACCGTGATTTGATCAGGCATATATTGAAAGTTTGACCTGCTGAAAATTTTCGCGACAACGGGGTTGGGTGTGGTGATGAAAAAGTGATAGGCTTTCTGGGCCAGCAGGGCGCGATACAGAAGGTTGCTATATTTGCGAAAATCACGTTCAACAACCCAACTGTTCGGATTGCAGAATGGTTCCACATGACCCCGAATGGTTTGCCGACTGTAAATGGCCATGAACACCCCAACGATCCTCTCTTGATACCGTAACATGAATCCGTTGTTCGGCTTTTCCGGATCCCAGGGATGACGATAAGCCCGCATCCATTCTTCCAGGGATACTTTTGGATTAAGATTGGCTTGGAGAAACCGACAAACGCCATCAAGATCTCGATCTTCGATGGGATGGAGTTCAGGGATTTGAAGATCGTGATCCGTGCTCATGGGGGGTACCTCCTTCTCTGCTTGACCATCAGGGGTTCGGTCACCCTCCTGTGCGTCGGAAAATCAAAGAACACGGACCAATTTTCTTTGGTTCCTGACGATCTTGCAAGCGCGGTCTCACCCTGCGCAACGGATTTTGTTCATGAGCGATCTCCATCCGCCGTTCCAGCCCATTGCCCCACCCTCATGAAATTATATATTATTACGTTTTGGGATCATTTCTGGTTCAGGGAAAAGGAACCAAAATATGGATGTTTGCACAGGCGATTCAATTTCCGACCTCCTGGCCCGTTCACCCGGTCTGGCCGCTTTTTATACCGGATACGCCTCCTACCTGCACCGATGCCTGGAAACTGTCGATCTTGCGCAGTTGGAAGCGGTCGGACAGGTCTTTCTTCGTGCCCGAGAAGAGGGGCGCACCATTTTCTTTGCTGGGAATGGCGGCAGTGCCGCGACCGCTTCCCATTTTTGTCAGGATCTGGCGGAAGTGGGCCGGAAGGCCAAGGTCAAAGGGTTCAGGACGTTGAGTCTGACGGATAATGTTTCCTACATTACCGCCGCCGGCAATGATTATGGCTACCATAACATCTTTACAACTCAAATGATGTTTTTGTTCCAGGAACGCGATGTCCTGGTGGTCATTTCTGCCAGCGGTAACAGCCCCAATGTGGTGGAGGCGGCCCGGTTCGCCAAGGAAAGGGGGGGGATTGTCATCGCTCTGGTTGGATTCGATGGCGGTCAACTGGGGAACATGGCACACCATGTCCTCAAGGTTGAAACGCATCGCGGGGAATATGGTCCGGTAGAAGATGCCCATCTGATTTTCGACCACGTCATTACAACGTTTTTGACCTCCCGATTAAACGAGGAGCGGGAACCGGGGTGCCAGAGGGGTGTCGATCAATAATGCAACATTGTGGTATTTCAAATGCGTTGTCCCTTCCCTTGGGCCGGCGGATAGGCTCCAATAGCATGGATCGTGGCGGTTGGATGCTGCCGCGTTGTGCCGTTCCACGGGGTTCGTGGTACAGTGAACGGATATTGAGGTTCCTTCGATCTTAAATTTTACGGAGATGATCATGAAAAAGTGGAAATGCACGGTGTGTGACCACATCCATGAAGGCGACGCCCCACCCAAAAGATGTCCGGTGTGTGGCGAGGGGCCGGAAGCGTTTGAAAAGATCTGAACGATCTGTTTGAATTTGGTCCATCGCCGCATCATCCTGACATGGCGATGGACCATGTTCTTCTGGCCCGGCTTCAAGGGGGTGGGTCAGGCCACGTTGAATGGGGATGCATCCAAAAGCGGGACAAACTCTTTTTCCGGCATCGGTTTGCCCAGCAGATATCCCTGAACCGCTTCACACCCTTTCTGCCGCAGATATTCCAGTTGCGCCACGGTTTCAACCCCTTCCGCCACCACCTTCAATTTCAGGCTGTGGGCCATGGAGAGGATCGCTTCCACAATGGCCCCGTCACCATGACACCCCGGCAGATCCCGGATGAAGGATTGGTCAATCTTGAGGGTGTTCAGGGGAAATTTTTTAAGATATCCCAACGATGAATAACCGGTGCCGAAATCGTCCATCGCCAGGGCGATGCCGGCGTCGCGCAATCCTCGCATGATATGGATGGCCTGTTCCAGATTGCCCATGACCGCGCTTTCGGTGATCTCCAGCTCCATCCGTTCCGGGGAGAGGCGGGTCTGATCCAATGTGTCCAGGATGCGTGCCAACAGATCAGGTTGTTGGAATTCCCGCGAGGAAAGATTGATCGCCATGACAAACGGAGTTTCCCGGTCTGCAAACCATTGAGCGGTGCATTGGCAGGCTTGTTGCCGGATCAATTTACCCATGGGAACGACCAAACCCGTTTCTTCGGCGAGGGGGATGAATTGACCGGGGTTCACCAGCCGACCATCCGGTTTGATCCAACGGACCAGGGCTTCGGCACCGATCAACCGGTTGTCGTGCAGATTAAACTTGGGTTGATAGTAGGGGACCAGTTCCTGCCGGTCGAGTGCCTGGTGCAGGTCGCTTTCCAGCGCCAAACGTGCAAAGGCCCGAATATGCAATTCATTGGAGGCGAAACGGAAGGTGTTGCGTCCTGCTTCCTTGGCCTGATACATCGCCATGTCGGCAAATTTGATCAAATCTTCCATCTCCCTGGCGTCGCCGGGATAAACGGCAATCCCGATACTGACCCCTACATGCACGACCTGACCGTGGAGGGTCATCGGTTCGCGAACCCGATTGATGATCTGTTCAGCAACGAGGGTGGCCTGTTCCGGTCCCTGGCCGTTGGCCAGGATGATGGTGAATTCGTCCCCTCCCAGACGTGCGACCGTATCGTTGTCCTGGACGCACCCTTGCAGACGTTTGGCGACTTCCTTGAGCAAATCATCGCCGGCGGCATGACCCAGGGTGTCGTTGACCCACTTGAATCGGTCCAGATCAAGAAACATCAAGGCCATGGGGTGTTCTCGATTTCCGGCATGGACCAGTTCATGCGTCAGGCGGTCGCGGAAGAACAAACGGTTGGGCAGTCCCGTCAATGGATCGTAAAAGGCCAGTTGCACCAACTTTTGTTCCGCATCCTTGCGGTCACTGATGTCGATAAACACCCCGACATAGTGGGTCAGTTCACCGATGGCGTTGCGGATGGCATTGATGGAAAGCCATTTGGGAAAGAGTTCCCCATTCTTGCGCCGATCCCATATTTCCCCTTCCCATCGTCCCTCCTGCGTCAGTTTCTCCCACATGTGGCGATAAAAATCGGCATCGTGCCGTCCCGATTTTGCAGTGCCGGGACTTTTTCCCAACAGTTCCTCCCGGCGGTAACCGGTGATCCGTTCGTAGGCGGGATTGACGTCAGTGATCAATCCCTTTTCATTGGTGATCAGGATGGCTTCGCCGACGTTGTCGAATACTTTGCGTGAGAGAATCAGGACATCTTCTGCCTGTTTGCGTTCGGTGATGTCGGAATGGGTGCCGATCAGCCGTTTGGGTTTGCCATGGGCATCCCAATGGACCACCATTCCCCGATCCAGCATCCATTTCCATTGGCCATCCTTGCACTGAAACCGGTGTTCGCTCTGGTAGATCGGTTTTTCGCCATTCAGGTGCGCCTGTATTCTTGCCAATACCTGGTTTTGATCTTCGGGATGGATCCGTTGTTGCCACTCCTCCAACCGTTCCCCGATTTCGTGTTCCGAAAATCCGAGCATCTCCTTCCATCGTTTGGAATAAAACACCGTTCCAGTGACCAGGTCCCAATCCCAGAGTCCATCGCCCGCCCCTTCGATGGCGAATTTCCAACGATGTTCGCTTTGTTGCAGTTCATGGGTCATCCTGTGCGCCAGTTTGAGGGCGCGAATTCGACCTGTCGCCAACGACCAGACCAGCAGTGACAGCAATACGCTGGTCAGGAGACCCGACATCATGACAATCCTTGGGCGTTGCCGGTCAAGTTGCTCCTCGAGGGTCGGCAGCGAGTGGATGATGATGCTCCAGGTATGTCTGGCGAGGTCCAAACGCTCCATGCTTTGGAACAACGTTGATTTCCCCTCCCGGGGATTCAAGGATAACCATCCATCGGCGTCGAACATCACCGAATCGGGGGTCGGGTTGGGTTGATCGTAAATTTCCAGATCGAAATGGTCATACAAATGGCCGAGAATTCCGTTCATGAGGTCGTTCATGCGAAACGCGGCATAACTCCAGCCGATCAGATGGGTCCGGCGCTCTTCGAGGGTTGTGTGTGGGGGGCCATTGGCATAGATCGGGACATACATTAAAAATCCGGACTGAATTTGTTGCTGGTCTTCCTGCACCAGGGTGACCTTGCCCGAGATGACGGCCTGGTCTGAATCGCGGGCACGCTCCATGGCGACGCGGCGGATCGCTTCGGAATACATGTCGAACCCGAAAGCCTTCAGGTTGCGACCGGAAAACGGTTCCACATAAGTGATGGCGGAATAAATCGACCGTTCTCCCTCCGGGTGGAGGGTATACTGGGGAAAACCTTCATTTCTGAGTTCCTGGATATGTTTTTCTTTATCCCGGGGCGGGATGATCCGTGTAAAACCGACCGCCTGGATCCCCGGGAATTGGAGGGGTAACTGGAGTGCTTCCACAAAGCGGTGAAATTCGGTGCGGGTGACCTGTTCCGAGGCGGCAAACAACCCTTTGATCCCCCATAAAACCTGCTCATAAGAGATCATCCGTTGTTTGATCCGCGCGGTGATCTCCCGGGTCTGGGACTGAAAATTGTCCTGCAATACGTTGTAGGCATGGTTTTGGGCCATGTGATGCAGCAGGCCGGTGATCGCAAAGCCGGTGAGCAGAATCACCCAGGGGAGTATGGCGCCAAGGTAACGTTTGGTCATGATCGGGATTGTCATGGATGGAGTGTCATTTATCTATTGATATGACTTCGTGCAGGGCGACAGGGTTTGGTCGATTTCTTCCCGTACTTGGAGATTTTGTTCCCGTTGTGCCATTTCCCGCAAGATCGGGAATATTTTTTGACCATTTTCCCGGGAATTAACGGCGACCTGACCCAGGCCCCACACCGCTGCACCCCGGATCAGGGGTTCGGTTTCGTGCAACAATCGTTTCAAACCTTCTGCCGCCGCCGCCGTTCCCCAGTTGCCCAGTGTGATGGCCAGATTGCGTAAAAATCGTGTCCGTCCCAGCCGTTGGATGCCGGTTTTGTGGAACCGGCGGCGGAATGCGGTGTCATCCAGGGTCACATACGCCAATAGTGAACGTTTGGCCAGGGTTGTTCTCGGATTGAATCGTGGTTCACGGGTTGGCGGGGCGAAACGATTCCATGGACAGATGCGCAGACAATCGTCACATCCCACCAGGCGGTTGCCCATGGCGGTGCGGCAATCTCTGGGGATGGGATCCCGGGATTCGATGGTCAGATAGGCGATGCAGCGTCGGGCATCCATGCCGCCATTGCCTTCCAGGGCGCCGGTGGGACAGACGATGCAACAGCGTCGGCACCGTCCGCAATGGGAGGTGGCGGGAGGGTCGGGGGGCAAGGGGAGGGGGAGTACATATTCTCCCAGAAACAACCAGCAGCCCCATTTTCTTGACACCAACAGGGTATTTTTTCCCTGCCATCCCAGTCCGGAGGCCATGGCCAAGGGTTTTTCCATGATCGGTGCGGTATCCACGAATACACGTCCTTCCAGGGGTGCCCCCCATTCCCGTTCCAGCCACCGTGCCAGTTCCTTCAATCGTTGCTTGACCACGACGTGATAATCATCGATGCGGCAAAAGGCGGCCATTCGTGGCCGGTGCGGTGCCGGGTCATGGTCATCAGTGGCCTCCCGGGGGCGGTAATTCATCCCCAGGGTCATCACGACCCCGGCCCCCGGCAATAATCGACCCGGATCCAGGCGGCGTTCCACATGGTTTGCGAGCCATTCCATGGAGCCATGTCGGCCCGATTCGATCCATGATGGGAAATGGTGACTCCCTGGCGGGGGGTGCGGGGCGGCGAAACCGACGGCGTCAAATCCCAATGCATGTGCCCGGGCACGCAAGGACTCTTTCAGTTTCAGCCAGGGATTGTTACCATTGTCCATGCCGTGGTGCTCACTGCCGACCGGTTTCCTCCGGGAATCGTCCACCCCCATCCTGACGGGTTCGTTCATGAATGCTGTTGCCGATTCTTCCCAATCATTGCTGGAATCCCTGTATCAGTGCAGCGATCAGGAACTGAACCGGCGTATTCAGGCGGCACGGGACCAGCTTGGGGAAAAACTGGTGATCCTGTGCCACCACTATCAACGGGAGGAGGTCTATCAATTCGCTGATCTGACGGGCGATTCGTTGAAATTGTCGCGCCTGGCCTCACAACGAACCCGGGCCGAGACGATTGTGTTCTGCGGTGTCCATTTCATGGCCGAGGTCGCAGACATCCTTTCCGGTCCCAATCAGGTGACCCTCCTGCCTGATCTGGCGGCAGGGTGTTCCATGGCTGATATGGCCGATTTGCTTCAGGTGACGGCGGCCTGGAAGGAATTGGAACGGGTCATTCCCGTGGAATCCCAGGTGACGCCTGTTACCTACGTCAATTCGACTGCTGAACTCAAGGCTTTTTGTGGTGCCCATCAAGGGATCGTCTGTACCTCTTCCAATGCCACAAACATATTAAAATGGGCATTCTCCCAACGTCCCAAGGTGTTTTTCTTCCCGGATCAACATTTGGGGCGCAACAGTGCCAAACGGATGGGGATCCCGCTGGACGAGATCGTCCTGTACCAGCCCGATCTCCCCCTGGGGGGATTGACCGAGGACGCCATCCGCAAGGCGCGGGTGATTTTGTGGAATGGATATTGTTCGGTCCATCAAATGTTTCAACCGGCCCATGTGGAATTGTTCCGCAAAAGGGTTCCTGGCATTCGGATCGTGGTGCATCCCGAATGTTCGATGGAAGTGTGTGACCTGGCCGACGAGTTGGGTTCCACCGAGAAGATCCAGCAGGTGGTACGCTCTGCCCCGCCCGGGAGCCGGTTTGCCATCGGTACCGAATTGAACCTGGTCAACCGTTTGAAACACGAACTCCCTGACCGGGAAATTCATTTTTTGTGTCCGACCATCTGCATGTGTTCGACGATGTTTCGCATCGACACCCAACATTTGTGTTGGACTTTGGAACAATTGGTCCAAGGGCGGTTGGTCAATCGCATTTCCGTTCCCCAACGGGAAGCGCAACTGGCCAAACTGGCCTTGGAACGGATGCTTTCCGTCAGTTGATCGGCAGGTGATCATGTCTACTCTGGAGAAGGCTTTGGCCCTGGCGGCCCGGTATCATGAGGGGCAGGTTGACCGGTCGGGTCAGCCGTATATCCTGCACCCACTTCGGTTGATGATGCAGTTGGACGATCCCTCCCATCAGATGATCGCCCTGCTTCATGATGTGGTGGAGGATACCCCGATCACCTTGAAAGATTTGGAGCGCGAAGGGTTTTCCGAATCGGTTTTATCGGTGGTGGATCTTCTGACCCACCGTGCTGAGGACAGTTATGAAGATTATATCGCGCGGTTGAAGCCCAATCGGGTTGCCCGGAAGATCAAATTATTGGATTTGATCGACAACATGGATGTTCGCCGTCTGGATCATGTCCCCGATGAACGGGATTGGGCGCGGATGCAGCGTTATCAAAGGGCCTGGGCGACACTCAACGACCTTCCGTCGGTATGATCAAGATCAAATGGGGATCAAGGGATTGTCATGAATGCTTTCATGCATGATGCGTGGAGCGGTTGGTCCCCCGATTCACTCCTGCCTGGTGTTTTTTATCATAGTATATGAAGTTTTTTCGTTCCTGATCGACAATCAAAGTAAAGTTTAATGTTGTGAGGTATGGATGGCATGATTGCAAGCCTGTGAAGGGTATGCTGTCGTCTTGCGGAAGAAATAAACAACTGATATGATCATGCCATATCGAATGAAATCCAAAGCCTCTGGGGAAAGTGCATGGAGTTTTTGCTTCTGCTCGGAGTGGTGTTCATTGGCCATCGTTGGTTGTTTGGAGAAAAAGCCAAACCTTCTGATCCATCTCAATCCCCAAATCCCTCCACGGGCGCGCCTGTTCCAAAATCAAAACATGTGACCAGACTGCGCAAATCCCCTTTTCCACAACCACCCACGGGTGCGTATGCTCCAAAATCAAAACATGTGACCAGACCGCCCGAAACCCCAGTTCCATCACCCGACAGTCTGTCGCAAGATGGGGGAAGTCACTGTGGGGGGCATGAATGTGAGGTCACCTCTTCCCCTTCTCAACTCAGTTCTTCGCAAGAGTGGTTTCCTCAATCCCGACATTGCATCCACCAACCTTCATCGGAGCCGATCCCAGATCTGCATGATCGATCACTTGTCGCGCTGCGAATTGATGAAGTCGAAGCACGACGCGAATGGACTTTACCGTCATCCCCGCTTCCGACCTTGGCACAACATGGAGACGATTGCTGGATTCCGGCAGGCAAGCCGGTTTCAGTGCAAGGGTACGTGATCCCGGGGGGCATGGTCTATGTGGGCAACCAGCTTTCATCCGCATTTGGCGCTTTCAAAGCGGATGGTGTGGAACCATCCCTCATCCGCCCCCGCCAACCCATCGATTCCCTCCTGCCGGATCGGTCAGGCAGTACATTGGACTATTGGCCCTCCTACTCCGAGTTTCGGCCAAGCGCCCGGGCAGCGTATTTGGAGTGGCTTGCCGACGGTGCCCAATCCCCGGATACCAACATCGGCTATGTGTTCCTCTATTATTACGGTCTGGAGCGCCGCCTGCTGGTCGATGTCGATACCTCGGAGCATGCCCGGGAGGAGCGGCCTGTATTGTCCCGGGAGATCCTCCGTCTGAGACGGATTTATGGCAACAACGGTTCGTTTCGTAGATATTCCGGCGGATTGCTGGCGTTCCTGGCGTTGCGCGACGGTTTTACTGTTCCTTTGACGCAGACCCATCTGCTGGAACAGGGGGTTTGGAATAATCCACCATCGGATGTGTTGATCCATATTGGACGGCTGGTTCATGAGCATCAGCCGATTCCTGCGCATCTTGCCCTGGCTTGGCTGTTGGCCGATCCCGAGAGCCGACTGAGGACACCGGCCACGCGTTGTTGGGAGATGTTCGCCAAGCTGTTCTTTTGGCGCTACGATCAGGATTATTTGGAAGGGATGATCATCCCGCCCAACAAAACCCTGCTCAAGGCGACCTATCAACCTGCCAGTGGTGGATTCGGTCATCGAATCATGGAGCATCTTTCATCCTTGCCGGATGTGAGCGCCTTGAAAAAACCCATGAGGGCCATTCGGGAGATTGCCGAGTGGTGCATGGAGGAATTGGAGCCGTACAGCCGGTTGTTGGGGAGGGATCCCGAACGGATTGGAAGTCTGACTGCGTTGACCCTGCTCCACCCCGTGCTTTTGCGTGCAAAAGTCAATGAGCCCCCCCTGGAGCCCCTGGCCTCGGCACTCCGGACGATCCTGGGGCGGGAAGAACAGGTGGTGGTGGTGGCTGCCGACCTGCTCCATCACTGGCCGTTGCAGGAAACGGGCAGGGTGAGTAAAAAAGAAGCGGTCGCCATGGCCCAACTCCTGGGCAAGCTCCATGTGGGATTGGAGCCCGACATCCGTTTTGGCCCGTTTCAGCTCAAACCAAATGGCAAACTCTGCCTTTTCCGGCAACAGGAAACAGAGGGGGCGGCCCCCTCCCAAGCCTTTAAGAACGCGGCGGTCACTTTACATTTTGCGGCCACGATGGTCGGCGCCGATGGCCAGGTCTCCCAAGAGGAATACCAGCAATTGGCAGAGTACCTCGTCTGTCTGGACGGACTCGAACTCTGGGAAAGAAGGCGTTTGGGGGCCCACTTGGAATGGTTGTTGGAGGAACGGCCCCGGTTGAGCGGATTGAAAAGCCGTCTGGGGGCGTTGACGGTCGAACAAGGGAAAACGATTGCCCGATTCCTGATGGCCATTGCCGGTTCTGACGGTCACATTGATCCAGCCGAGATCAAAATTCTGGGTAACCTATACCCATTGCTTCATCTGGATCCCGCGTCCATCCACTCAGACTTGCATGCCTTCCAGGCGGCTTCCCGCCAACCAGTCATGGACGGGTGGGACCACGGCCAACAAATGCCCTTGATGCAACCGCCGACAGGGGTTTTGGGTCATCTCCCCGTGCCGGGGGTCCAACTCGATATGCGCAAGGTGGCGTCCACCATGGCCAATACCGAGGCCGTGCAACGATTGTTGGCAACGATTTTTGTCGCAGAACAAGATGAACCCACACCTGTCACAGCACCCGTCGTGTCCGCTTCCGCAGAGGTTGCGCTGCCAAGCGTGCCGGGATTGGAGGGTGAACTCCTGAGCCTGTTCCACCGGTTGCGGGAGCAGGGGACATGGGCCAGAGCCTCTTATGAGATCCTGTGCGCTGAATTGGCGTTGCTACCCGACGGCGCCATGGAAGCGATCAACGAAGCGGCCTTTGTCGCGTGTGGCAATCCCCTGGTGGAAGGAGAGGATCCCATCACTGTCAATCGGGATATCGTCGAGGAGATGATCTCATGAGCCATGTCGTTCCACTGCGTCCCCGGGAACGCAGCGCCATCCTGCAATCTTTGCGCGCCGGAGTGGCGCCGCGCCATGGCCTGCAACACATCCAAGTGGGACGGGCTGAGGAAGTGCATGCCTTGGTGGACGATCTGGACCGTCTGCTGGATGGTGGGGCGACCATTCGCTTCATCATCGGCGATTACGGATCCGGAAAGACGTTCTTTCTCAATCTGATTCGCGCCATTGCATTGGAAAAAGGTCTCGTGGTCGCTACAGCCGACCTCAACCCCGATCGCCGTTTACACGCCACCCGGGGACAAGCACGTATCCTGTACGCCGAACTGATGCGAAACCTGGCCACGCGCACCAAACACGAGGGGGGTGCCTTATCCAGTGTCGTGGAACGGTTCGTCAGTACGGCCCTCAAAGAGGGCAAGAACTCTGGGGAGTCTGTGGAAACAGTGATCTACCGCCGTCTGGAGCATCTTTCAGAGATGGTGGGCGGCTATGATTTCGCTGAGGTCATTGCGGCCTATTGGCGCGGACACGAGAGTGGTAATGATTCGCTTAAGACCGATGCCGTCCGCTGGTTGCGCGGGGAGTATGCCACCCGAACCGAAGCGCGCCACGCCCTGGGGGTGCGGACCATTGTGGACGATGCCAATGTTTACGACCAGCTCAAACTGATGGCCCGCTTCGTCCGACTGGCAGACTATCGAGGGCTGCTGGTGGGGTTGGATGAAATGGTCAATCTTTACAAGATGGCCAACACCCAGGCGCGGCAGGGTAATTATGAACAGATTCTGCGCATCCTCAACGATGCCCTCCAGGGTGCTACGGAGGGATTGGGATTTCTGATGGCCGGGACTCCGGAATTCCTGACCGATCCCCGCCGGGGACTTTACAGTTATTCTGCGTTGGAAAGCCGTTTGCGGGAGAACCGCTTCGCGGCTCAGGCAGGAGTGAGGGACTTTTCCGGTCCGGTGATCCGCTTGGCCAACCTGACACAGGAGGATCTTTACGTGCTGTTGGGTAAACTGCGGCTGGTGCAGGCTGGTGGCGATCCGACGAAGTTGGCCGTGCCCGACGAAGCCTTGCACGCCTTCATGCATCATTGCGCCCAAACCATGGGCAGCGCCTATTTCCAAACCCCTCGCAACACCATCCGGGCCTTTCTGGACCTCCTTGCGGTCCTGGAACACGCACCCGGTATGGCATGGGAGGACCTTTTGGGTCGGGTTCAAATCCAGAAGGAAGAAAATCTGGATCTGGTTCCCCTGACCTTCGATGACACCGACGGGCCGACAACGCCACTTTCGACCGGAGATGACGACCTCCATGACTTCCGCCTCTGATGGCGTTCCCGCCAGGGTCGCCAATCCGGTGGAATCCTCTGCCGAATGCGGGCCATCCAACGCCTTTGCCGTATTGCATCCTCAAGTTCAGCGATGGGTCTGGGAACAGGGGTGGGCGACCTTGCGCGATGTCCAGGAACGGGCCATCCCGCCCATCCTTGCCGCAGACCGTGATGTGGTGGTCTCCGCTGCCACCGCCGCTGGTAAAACCGAGGCGGCTTATCTCCCCCTCGCTACCCGCCTGTTGCAAGAAACCTCGACGATCATGGGCTTCCGGGTACTCTCAGTGAGTCCCCTCAAAGCCTTGATCAACGATCAATACGACCGCCTGCAAGGATTGTGTGAACGTCTGGATCTCCCTTTGCATCGTCGCCACGGGGACGTTTCGGCATCCGAGAAGGGCAGAGCCATCAAGGAACCGGGAGGCGTGCTCCTGATCACCCCGGAATCGTTGGAAGCCCTCATGGTGCTGCGTGGTAGCCAGGTGGCATCATTGTTTCAGCCCCTGTGCGGTATTGTGGTGGATGAATTGCACGCGTTTATCGGCACGGAACGGGGGATGCAGCTCCAGTCCTTGCTGCATCGACTGGAGCTGACCATCCGTCGGCGGGTGCCCCGCATCGGTCTGAGCGCAACCCTGGGTGAACCGGGGCTTGCCGTGCGTGCCCTGCGCCACGATGGGCGATGGCCGTGTCAGATCGTACAAGCGGATGGTGGCGGACAGACCGTGCGTTTAAAACTGCACGGTTTTATTGAAAGGGATCCGTTCCGGCAACGGGGTTCTTCGTCGGAGGATGAAAAGCCCCCGCATGAGGAGAACCAGGATGAGATCATCACGGCACTTTTTCAAACTTTACGTGGGGATTCGCATCTGGTATTCGCCAATGCCAGGGGCACGGTGGAAATCATTGCCGACAAGCTGCGCCGGAGGTGCGAAGATCAGCATCTCCCCAACGAGTTCTGGCCGCACCATGGCAATTTGTCCAAGGCCATACGGGAAGATGTGGAAGCGGCTTTGAAACAGCGCGACACTCCTGCCACGGCCATCTGCACTTCCACCCTGGAACTGGGGATCGATATTGGACAAATGGCCAGTGTGGCCCAGATCGGCTGTCCACCGTCAGTTGCAGCCCTGCGGCAACGGTTGGGTCGATCAGGTCGACGCGGATCCCCTTCCGTGTTGCGGTTGTATGTCCAGGAGCGTGCGCTGACACCCTTGGTCAGTGTCGTTGACCTTTTGCGAATGCGTTTCTTCCAAACCGTGGCCATGGTTAACCTGATGCTGCGACGCTGGACGGAACCGCCCCGTCCCAATCGGTTGCATCTTTCCACCCTGGTGCAGCAGCTGCTTTCCCTCCTGGCGCAACGGGGTGGTATCCAGCCGCACGAGGCGTGGCGGGTGTTCTGTCAGACGGGTCCGTTCCATGGATTGGGAAATAACCATTTCAAGCAACTCCTGAGGGATCTGGCGAAACACGACCTCATCACCCAGGACCATGACGGCACATTGGTTTTGGCAGCAATGGGAGAGCGTGTGGTCAACCACTACACGTTCTATGCCGCATTCCAAACGCCTGAGGAATATCGTTTGATCAGCAACGGCAAGACCCTGGGCACGCTGCCGGTGGATTTTCCCCTGGCACCTGGCCAGATGTTGCTGTTTGCCGGAAAGCGCTGGCAGATCCTTGAAATCAATGAAAAGGGCCGGGCCATCATTTTGACTCCCAGTCAAGGTGGTCAACCCCCCCTGTTCAGCGGCAATGGGGCATGGATTCATGATGCGGTACGGCAGGAGATGTTCGCCCTGTACGGGGCAGACGATGTCCCCCCCTATTTGGATGCCGGGGCTCAAAGGTTGTTGGTGGAAGGACGAGACCATTTTCGGCGTTTGGATTTAGGGAGGGTCAGGCTTTTGCAAGAGGGGACGGAGGTGTTATTGTTTGTCTGGCAGGGGGACCGCGTTTTGCATACCCTGCGATTCTGGTTGGTTGCCGAAGGGATTAAAGCCAATCAGGAGTGGACGCTCCTGCGGCTCGACAAGTGCAAAGTGCCAGAGGTTGAAGCACTGTTGTCACGGTTCGTGGCGCATGGCCCCCCTGAGCCACTGACATTGGCCCGTCATGTAGCGATCAAGAAAACCGAGAAGCATCATCCGTATCTTTCGGAAGAACTGCTTGACCTGGAATTGGCTGGCAATGTCTTCGACCCTCAATCAGCTTGGGAGGCACTGAGGAAGACTCAAGCAAGCTGAACTTTCCCTGTGACAACAAATCACGACCAAAATGATCATCAATCATCCCCCCCGGGGGGGGGGGGGCCAAAATGTTGGAAGCCCTGGTCATCATACACGTTACCGAATTGTAGCCGATTCCTTTGGTGCCAGAACAATTCATTGTTACCAACACGACTTGGAAAATGGGGGATCTGGATGGTTGCCCGCAAGGTATTTCGTGATGCGGTGCATGACATGATCATCCTGCATCGGATCGACCAGGGCCCTGATTGTGCCCCGGTTGATTGGGGGGATGCGTTGCTGTTGGACCTGATCGATACCCTCCCCATGCAACGACTGCGGCGCATCCGGCAGTTGGGACCCGCCGCGAAAATTTATCCTTCGGCGGAACATTCACGGTTTTCGCATTCCCTGGGAACGCTCCACCTGGCCAAAAGAATGATCGCCCAGGCGATTCAGGGTGGTTTCACCGGACTTGAGCCGGTTGAACTCCTCGCCATCAAGGTGTCCGCCTTGTTTCACGATATCGGGCATGGTCCCCATTCCCATGCCTTTGAACATATTTTCCCCGATCTGCCCAACCATGAAGCTTGGGGATGGCGCATTCTTTCGGAACCGGGTCTGCCCAGAACCCTCCTGGAGCGACATGGTCACCGATTGGGGTTGGCGATGGACCGGTTCATGGATGCCTTGCGTGACATATGGCAGCCTTCCGGTACGTGTGCCAGTGAACGGTTAAGCGGCAGGCCGTTCATCTCCAGTCAATTGGACGCCGACCGCATGGATTATCTGTTGCGCGATGCCCATTGTACCGGGGTCTCCTATGGCCGATTCGATCTGGAATGGCTGCTGCACTCCTTGAACGTGCAACCGGTGGATGGACGTTTGCGGTTGTGTGTCGATCTGGGTAAAGGGCCTGCCGCCCTGGAAAGCTATATTTTCGCCCGGGATCACATGTATCGTCAGGTCTATGATCACAAGACGGTGCGCGCCTTTGAAACCTTGCTGGTCCATATTTTCGGCCTCATCGATTGGATCTGGACCCTTGAAGGAGCGCCACCCCCTGAAACACCACCGCCATTGGTGACTTTTCTGACCAGCGCCCGTCAGGGACGGGATCCCGGGGTCGAAGCATTTCTTGCTTTGGATGATACGGTGGTCGATTATGCCCTTGGACGTTGGGCCAGCATGGAACCGCGCACGGCGGTACAGGGCGAGTTGCGGCAGCGTTGCCGCATGTTTTGTCATCGCCAGTCCATTTATCGCCGACTGAGGTGGAACATGCCGACGGGAGGCGAGGATCAAGGGCAGTTGTCTTTTGGTTTCACCCCGTTCCCCGGGGGCGTGGCATTGGATCCGACGTTACGGGCAGCACCACAGGCGACCGATTTGATCCATGACCCTCAGCTTGTGGAACGGGTTGAACGGTTTTTTCGCGACCATGATGAGGACATGATCGCAACCCCTCAGGAGGATGGGGGTTATTTGAATGTTCCGTTGCGTTTGTTGGCACGGGTGGATCGGATTCAGCGTGCCCCCTATTCCCACCTGCAATATGATCCCTTGGGCGCGGATCCGGTCTATGTCATCACGCAGGAGGGGACGGTGCGACCCGCAGAACAGGTCAGTCCATTGGTTCATTTCCTCGGCCAGAGTCGCCGCCGCCTGGCCCGCGTATTCGTCGATCCCCGGGTGACCGACCAGGTTCGGGCATTGGCCCTGGAAGGACTGAGTCCCTGGCTGGCCTGAGGGGCCTTGCAGGAAAAACAGGTGGCCCTTTTCATGGTACTGACAGGGAATGATCCTTAAAGACTCTGTTTGTCCCAATTTTTCCACAATCAAACTCAAGGCGTTGAAAAATGGTTCCATTTACCGTTGTCGCCTTTCTCATCATGCAGCAGGTAATGGGTATGGGTGGATTGAACATTGAACCGGGGGAGATCGTCTGGCTTGCGCAGGGGCGGCGATTGGAGCAGGGCGCGCTCATGTCGGAGTTGGCGCGCCATCGCATCATTCTGGTGGGGGAAACCCATGATGATCCAGGGCACCATGAGGTACAAAAAGCGGTCTTGACCGCCATGCTGGAACGCGGGGGGGAGGTGGCGTTGGCGATGGAAATGTTTCCCCGTCATCTGCAACCCGTTCTGGATCGATGGATCGCGGGGGGGATGACCGAGACGGAATTCCTCGATGCCGTAACCTGGTATTTCACCTGGGGATTCGATGCTGAACTTTATCTGCCACTTCTGCGTCTGGCACGCACGCATCGGATTCCCCTGGTCGCGATGAACATTGATCGCACCATCGTCAGCCAGGTGCGAACCCGGGGGTTGGAGCAACTGGAGGATGCGGTCAAAAAAGAGTTGCCGACTCTGGCACCCGCTGTCCCCGAGTATCGGGAACGGTTGCAGGAGGTGTTCGACAGCCATCCGATGATGTCACGTGCGGGCAATCTGGAATATTTCATCGATGCCCAGCGCTTGTGGGATGGGGTCATGGCCCGGGCGATTGCCCAGTGGGTGCAACGGCATCCACGGGGGCGGATCGTTGCCCTTGCAGGTTCGGGTCACCTGTTGATGAAGCATGGGATTCCCCATCAACTGGCCGCCATGGGACTAGAGAAAGAGACAGTGACGCTTCTGCCTTGGAATGGTCAGGAACAACCGCTGCCAGCGATGGCTGCCGATTTTGCCTGGGGAACGCCACCGCCGCCGTCCGACATCCCCCTGTCCCGGCTGGGGGTTGCTCTGGAGATGGTTGCTTCCGCGTTGGTCATTACCGAGGTGACGCCGGATTCTCCTGCCGCTCGGGCAGGTTTGAAGGTGGGTGATCGTCCTTTGCGCCTGGATGATGCCCCCCTGACTTCGTCGCACACACTGGTCCGGTTGCTGCGTTCCCGCGAGCGCAATCCTCGGCCTGTATTGACGTTTTTGCGCGACAATCGATTGCAAAGTCTCATGATCGATCTCAACGTGCCGATCGATTCCGTACAATGATCAAGAAAAATGAAGGGTTCCCCCATTCGCGGGAATGACGGGGAATTGTCTCCATGATTGTGATTCAGGTTTTTTTCATCACTATCATGGAGATTTTTTTTCGCAAATCTGCCAAGAAATATTCCTTGATTGTTTTTGTCGATCATCAATGCATGGATTTATGCTGGCTTTATCTTCATAAACTCTCTGTGGTAAAATGGGGAAAAATTGGAGCAATAGCCAGCAAAATACAACTTTGCGATAATTGATACGGTCGTCATTCCTGTGATTACTTTCAAAGTGATATAATTTTTATGTTTTAGCTTCTATTGGATCTCCATCATGGAAAGATGGAGATTGTGGATTTTTGTTGTTATGGGGGATCGTCATGAGCGCGCTTCACTCTGCCTGCCCGGATACCATCCTTGTCGCAGACGATGATGAGTACATGCTGGATGCCATGACTCATTATCTGAAACAGGCCGGATACGGCGTGATCAAGGCGGGAAATGGTAAGGAATCAGTTGATTTGTTCATAGAGCATGAACCCTCCTTGGTGCTCCTTGATGCAGACATGCCAATAATGGACGGTTTTCATGCTTGCCGTCTGGTGAAGGAAAGCGCCAATGGGAAGGATGTCCCTGTCGTCTTGGTGACGGGTCTGGAAGATGAGGATTTGGTCAACAGGGCGTTTGAAAGTGGCGCCCAGGAATATATCACCAAGCCCATCAATTGGGCGGTTCTTCATCAACGCATTCGGCTTCTTCTGCGGCAACAAAAAAATCTTCACATAATCCATGAACATTTGAAGATCATTCGTGAACGGGATGAGCGGATCAAACTGTTCATGCATAAAGCGCCTGTTGCCATTGCCATGTTCGACGAGCAAATGCGCTATCTACATGCCAGCCAAAAATGGCTCGATGATTTCGGCCTCGTTCATCAGTCGGTCATACATCAATGTCATTATGATCTCCTTCCGAATGATATAAAATATTGGCGGGACATTCATCAGCGTTGTCTGAACGGTGCATGGGAAAGGCATGACGCCGATCCCATCGAAGATCGGAATGGGCGGGTTCAATGGTACCGATGGGAAGCCTTTCCCTGGCAAAAGGAGGACGGAAAAACGGGTGGGGTCATGATGTTCACCGAAAATATCACACAGCAAAAAGAGTTGGAGGATGAGATCAAGAAACACCGAGACCATCTCAGCTGTGAACGGGAAATCATTGAAGAGATCATTGTCCGAATGCGCACGAATGAGGAGTTCGATTCCCGATCCCTTCATTTCCTGCAATCGCCGGTGGAACATACCACCGGCGATTTGCTCCTTTCCGCCTTTCGTTCCGATGGAAGCCAACATGTGTTCCTGGGGGACTTTACCGGACATGGTCTTCCAGCAGCCGTGGGGGGGGCTTTGGTCGCGGATATTTTTTATTCCATGACGGAACAAAATATTCCGCTTGCGGAAATCGTAAACGAGATCAATGCCATGCTTACCAAGAAGACGCCTGTCAACATGTTCATGGCCGCAGGATCTTTAGAGATTTCCCTGGATCGAAGGATGCTGACCGTCTGGAATTGTACCATCCCGGACATCCTGGTTTTTCGAAAAGGACGGCTTCTTCACCGTCTGGGGTCGAAATGTTTTCCTCTTGGTGTGCTCAATCGGCCTGTTTGCTCGGGTCAAACCGTTGATCTTCAACCTGGTGACCGAATCTTCGCCTTCACGGATGGGTGGGTCGAGGAACGGGATGCGGAGGGCAATATGTTTGGCCAGGAAAAAATGGAAAAACTTTTGAGTCAGATGATCAATCGAAACGAATCGTTGGAAATGCTTGAGAATGCGCTACGAGGATATCGTGCGGGGAAGGGGCAGAGTGACGACATGACCGTGGTGGGAATTGAATGTTGATCCCTGGGTCCGTAGAGCGGCAGAAAGAGGAAGGACGCAATCTCCCAGGGTTCATGATCAGGCGCATGGGTTCAACAAGGGTTTTCATTGGCTCTTCTAGCGTTAAATGTGGGTGAACACATCGTTTTACTGCAATATGATGATTTTGAATTAATTATTGAAAGAAAAAAGGGGGCAATCCCTCAAGCCCCCTTTTCTCTTTCAATATTCCTATGCATATCAGTCAATTGCCAGCCATCCTCTCCTGTTAATGAATGTGACAAAGTAGAAGTGGAAAGCCGACAACAGGTTGGTGGCTTCCAATTTCTCAGGAGCGGCGGCAGGTGGGGCAGGATGGATTGCGGGGGACGCGGACGCGGTGGAACACGGTGTCAAGGGTATTGATGAGAAGCACCTGTCCCGCCAGGGTGGTGCCGATGCCCAACAATTCCTTGATCGCTTCTACTGCTTGCAAGGTGCCGATCATTCCGGCCACCCCGCCCAGAACGCCCGCCGTGGCACAGGTCGCCTGACACCGTTGTGACGGTGCGGGATACAGGCAGCGATAACATGAGGCGTTGGCGTCGATGCCATGGTGGAACACCGCCACCTGCCCTTCAAATCCAAGCACAGCCCCCGTCACCAACCGTTTTCCATGGCGCAGACACGCCGCGTTCAATGCATAACGGGTGTCGAAATTATCGCTGGCATCCAGCGCCAGATCACATCGGGGCAGGAGATCATCAAGAATGGCATCGGTGACCCGTGTTCCAATGACTTGAACCTCGACATCGGGGTTGAGCCGACGCAATACCCGGGCTGCGGTCTCCCCCTTGGGTTGCCCGATGTCGGGGGTGCCATAGAGAATTTGACGTTGCAGGTTGGAACGTTCCACCCGGTCGGAATCGGCGATGATCAGGGTTCCAACGCCCGCCGCAGCCAGATACAACGCCGCTGGCGCCCCAAGCCCTCCGACTCCCAGGAGAAATACCCTGGAATTGAGTAACTGTTCCTGTCCCGCTCCCCCCCACTCCTTCAACAGAAGTTGACGGGAGTAACGTTCAATCTGGGCATCATCAAGCGACATGAAACCTCCGAGGCGTGAAGAATGGATCCCGGTCCGGATCGTTTCACGACCGCCATGGATCCATTCATTCGGGCATCCGGGTTTTGAGTGCAATTGATCTTCCCGGAGGGTTCAGGCTGCCGTTCTTGGCTTTGCTTCCGCTCAGCCTCCGTTCGTCGAGACACTCCAGAAGGTCGCCCCGAGTGGCAATAAAAAAGGTTTTCGCCCCTTTTCCTTCGGTATCCTTGATGCACATGGGATTGCGTTTCATCATCTGAACTCCTGGGAAACGGTGTTGTCTTATGCCTATGGATCACGCAATAAAAGGGCCATGTGAGACGCGCGAGAAAATTTTTCCAAGTCGCCGGGAAGTTCCTTGACCCGCAAAAAGCGACCCCCTAATATCGGTCTTCCGGAAAGGGGGCGTTATTTTCCTGACAAAGCCTGCCCTTTCCTGTTCTGAACCATTCCCCGGTAGCTCAGTCGGTAGAGCAGGTGGCTGTTAACCACCTTGTCCGTGGTTCGAGTCCGCGCCGGGGAGCCAAAAATTCAACGGCCTGGATGGGATTCCATTCGGGCCGTTTTTCGTTGGTTCACACCCGTGGCCATACATCGATGAACCTGACGACACGACAACATCGTGAACGCGAATACCATTGCGATCATGCCCTGCTTTGCCGGGAAAAGGGGGCCTCCGTCGATCTCAATGTCATCACCAGCAACCAGCGCCGTTGGTGGAATGGTTATTGGACCATGTACACCCTGCTGCGCCGTTATCCGGGGGCGGGGAAATCGGCTTTGGTGGTGGGATGCGGTCAGGGGGATGATGCCAGACTGTTGACCCGGTTGGGGTATCGCGTGACCGCCTTCGACCTGAGTCCCGACATGATCGGATTGGCGCGTGACCTCGCCGACCGGGAAGGATTGACCATCGACTTCCAGGTTACCTCGGCGGAACAACCTTCCCTTCACGGGCACACATTCGATTTGATCCTTGCCCGGGACATTCTGCACCATGTGGAGGTTGGCAAGGCGTTGGCGGCATTGTCCCACATGGCCAACCCCGGGGCCATGGTGATGATCAATGAAAATTATACCCATTCCCTGATCCAGAAAATACGCGAATCCCGCTGGGTTTGCGAATTCTTCTACCCGCGCCTGGTCTCGTTCATCTACAAAAACGAAAAACCGTATATCACCGAGGATGAAGTCAAGCTCAACGAACACGATCTTGCCGCATGCCGTGCCATGTTGGCACAATCACAAACCCTGTTTTTCAACATGTTCGTGACCCGGATCGTCCCCGACAGTTACCCGATGCTCGCTCGTCTGGACCGGCTGCTGCTCATGATGTTCAAACCCCTTGGCTTCTGGTTTGCGGGAAGATTCATTCTGTTTGGAACGATGAAAAAAATATCATGACAGCCGAAATGCTTCTTCCAGGGTGGCGATCATGGCTTCGGTTCCGGGTTGATGGCAAATGAGATCCACCCTCATCCCTGCGGTTTCCATGGCGCGGGCGGTGGTGACGGAGAGGGCGGCCAGAAGGGGTCTGTCGAGCAGGGCGTGTCGGGTGTCGTCTGGCAGCAGATTGAAAAACACCTGTGCCGTCCGTCCGCTGAAAAAAGGGATGGCATCGATGCGCCGCTGTTCCAACAGGTGCAGCGTTTCGGGGTCGAGGTGGGGGGTGGGGGCCATGGCGTAGGCTGCGACCAGATCGACCGCCTTGCCAGCCTGACGGAGGGTGGTGATCAATTCATCCCGCCCCTCCTGGGCGCGGAGAAACAAAAATCGGCGGTCCGAAGGGTGGTTTTGCAGTAGTTCCAATGCCAGTTCGTGTCCCCCCAGGGGACGGTCGGGGACTTCGGGGGTGAGACCTGCCGCAATCAGCAAGGAAGCGGTTTTGTTGCCAACGGCATAAATCCTGGGAAGCGGGGTTTTGGCAACGGGATCATCCAGGAAGACCCGGACGGCATGGGCACTGGTGAAGATGATGCCGTCATAGCGGGTCAGATGGGCGAGGGCTTCCCGGAAGGGGGCGGGATCATCGGGCGGTTGAAGGTGGAGGACCGGGCTTACCCTTGCCGTGGCACCGAGACGTTCCAACTGGCGGGCGGTGGTTCGTGCTTCCGGCAGAGGACGGGTGATCAACAGCAGGCGACCCGCCAGGTTGGATCCCGGTTTGTGATCGGCGCAATGAGGGTTGATCGCCTCAGGGGTGTTCATGGGCGGCGCGCAGCAGATCGGCCAGGAGTCGGTCCGCTCCTGAGGCCAACAGACGTTGGGCCAGTGCGACGCCAAGGTCTTCCGCCTCTCGGGCGGCGCCTTCAATGACCTCTTCGTAACAGATTCCGCCATCGAGCGAAGCGACCCGTCCCCGAAGATGGAGCAGGTCACCGTTCAGGGTGGCATGACCGGCGATGGGGGTTTGGCATCCCCCTTCCAATGTTTTTAAAAAAGCCCGTTCCGCCAGGACGCAATGCCGGGTGGCCAGATCATCAAGGGGTTGCACCAATGCCTGAATTTCGGGATCAGCGCAACGCAGTTCGATCCCGACCGCCCCTTGACCATTGGCGGGCAGCATTTTCTGGATGTCGAGATATTCCACGACATGTTGTGTCGCCTCCAGACGTTTGACCCCCGCCGCCGCCAGGACGATGGCATCGAATTGACCTGCAAGCAGTTTGTCGATGCGGGTATTGACATTGCCGCGCAGGGAGAGGATGCGCAGGTCGGGGCGGATGGCCAATAATTGACTTTGGCGTCTGAGTGATGAAGATCCCACCCGTGCCCCATGGGGCAGGTCATGCAATCCTGAATAGGCGACCGACAACAAGGCATCGCGTGGATCTTCCCGAGGCAGAATGGGCCCCAACATCAACCCTTCGGGAAAATCGACCGGGACATCCTTCATGGAATGGACCGCCAGGTCGCAACGACCATCGAGGAGGGCATCTTCCAGTTCCTTGACGAACAATCCTTTACCGCCAACCTTGGCCAGGGGGACATCCAGGATCTTGTCGCCACGGGTTTTGATGGGAATCAGTTCCACCGTCACGGCATCGTGCAGGGATTCGATCTTCGATTTGACCCAACGGGCCTGCCACAGGGCCAGGGCGCTGCTGCGCGTGCCGATGTTTACATTCTTCTTGGCCATGGATGGCGTTCTCCCACAACAAGTCTTTAAGGTCGAAGGGATCGGACGTACACTCCTTCAGTGGATGTGCAGGCAGGATAGACATGGAATGGACCGGGGACAAGGGGATGATCATATTGGGGTTGGAGTCCAGTTGCGATGAAACCGCTGCGGCCATCGTGCAGTTCGATGATGGCGCAACCTTGGCGCAAGCCCGGGTTTTGGCCAATGTGGTCTGGAGTCAATTGGATGAACATGCCAAATATGGTGGTGTGGTGCCGGAATTGGCCAGCCGTGCCCATATTCGTCATATCGGACCCATCCTTGCCCAGACGTTGCATGCGGCGGGGGTGCTACCGGGTGAATTGGATGCCGTTGCGGTGACCCGGGGTCCCGGGTTGATCGGAGGTCTTCTGGTCGGATTGGCAGTGGCCAAAGGGATTGCCCTGGCTGCCGGGATTCCACTGGTTGGCGTTCATCACATGGAAGGGCATCTGTTGAGCCCTTTTCTGGCACCCTCCGTTCCGGAACCGATCCATTTCCCTTTTGTGGCACTCTTGGTTTCGGGCGGTCATACCCTCTTATTGCATGTCCGGGGGGTGCGGGATTATGAATTTTTGGGGCAGACCCGGGATGATGCCGTGGGTGAGGCGTTCGACAAAGGGGCCAGGGTATTGGGTCTGGGGTATCCGGGGGGACCTGCCATCGAACAGGCGGCACAACGGGGGGATCGGCACCGGATTGCCTTCCCACGCATCCTGCTGGATAAGGAAAAATTCGATTTTTCTTTCTCCGGTCTGAAAACGGCGCTCAGGACCGAACTGCTGCGTCAACAGGCGGGAACGATCCCGGTACAGCCTCTTGAGGATGTGGCTGCTTCCTATCAGGAAGCGATTATCGATACACTGACGTTCAAGTCGATTCGGGCATGTCGTCATGTGGGGTGTCGGCGTTTGTTGGTGGCGGGTGGGGTGGGGGCCAACCAAAGGTTGCGTGAACGGTTGCTTCAGGAGGCCCGTGAGGGGGGAATCACCTTGCATTTCCCTCCCATGGCATTATGTACTGACAATGCTGCCATGATTGCCCTGGCGGGTTGGGCGCAATTGCAACAACCCTCGGATTCTTCCCGGGGGACACTGGATGCCCGTGCCCGTTGGCCCATCCGCGATCTGTGCAGGGAAACAATTGAAGAAAAAAAGAGATCTTGAGGGATGGTCTCCAGGGTTTTGACGATGGAAAACATGATACCCTCCAGGCAAAGGTTGAAATCACGATTTTTGGGGTCATCGCTTGCGGCGGCTTTGTCATATTAATTTTTTCCCATTGAAATAACAGGATGTTCCATGGATCTGCAACATGTTTCCGTCATTGGTGCCGGTTCCTGGGGGACCGCCCTGGCGGCCCTCCTGGCGGCCAAAGCCCGGTCCGTAACCCTGTGGTGCCGTGAGGAAGAGGTTGCCCGGGGGATCAACGAACGGCATCGAAATCCCCTGTTTGTCTCCCAATATCACCTGCCCGATAACCTCCATGCCACCACCCGGTTGCAGGATGCGGCGCGAAATCAACTTCTGCTCATCGTCGTCCCCACCCAGTTCACCCGTGCCATCCTCCATGCGTTGCGCGACCATATCCATGGTGAGCGTATCTTTATTTCCGCATCCAAGGGGATCGAAGTCGATACCTTGACCTTGATCTCGGAAATCTATCGCCAGGTGTTCGGACCGGAAGGGTTGGCGCGGACCTGTTTCCTCTCCGGTCCCTCATTTGCCAGCGATGTCCTGGCGGGGTTGCCAACCGCTGTGGCCTTGGCGGGGTTCCGGGAGGATCTTTTGCAAACATTGCAACATTTTTGTTCAAACTCTTATTTTCGTATTTATCGTACTTCCGATGTCGTTGGGCTGGAACTTGGCGGGGCACTGAAAAATATCATCGCCCTGGCGGCGGGGATCAGTGATGGTCTGGGTTTTGGTCACAGCGCGCGCGCGGCGTTGATCACCCGCGGGCTGGCGGAGATGATCCGCCTGGGGGTCCACCTCGGCGCCCAACCGGGGACGTTCGCCGGACTGTCCGGCCTGGGCGATCTCCTCCTGACGGCGACTTCGGATCAATCACGCAATCGTTCAGTGGGCATTCGCATTGGACAGGGTGAAACTTTGGAAATGATACGAATCGGTGCGGGAGAAGTGGCCGAAGGGGTACGGACTGCCCAGGCGGTCTATCAACTGGCACGCCGATGTGCCATTGACATGCCGATCTCCAACGCCGTCCATGAAATCCTCCATGAACACCGATCGCCACGATCCGTGGTGTCGGAGTTGATGGAACGTGACCTCAAAGGTGAAACGTGATGTTGATGTCTCCAGGCGCTCACTCCAACCGGCCTACGGTCGAACCATGACTTCGATAATCCCTCCACCCAACATCAATGCCCAATCGGATGACAACCGGGTTGGTTTCATGTTCGTCATGGGGCTCCTGCTGCTCTACGTGGCCTGGAAAATGTCGGGGATGTTCAGCGTCAAGGTCGGGGCGGTGCCGGGTCTGCCGGGGATGTTTTTCGCCTTCCTGGCGGTTCGGCGCCTGTTGCGCCCCGGGTGCAAAATGATCCTCCGGATCAACCACGGGGGGATCACCGATTTTCGTTTGAGCGATCAGGTCGTTCCATGGACCGATGTTGTCGGGGTGAGGCGGACCCGGGGATGGCTGGGGGTCGTGCTGCCCGCAGTGGTAGTGACCTTGACCCATCCACATCTTCCCACGGGTCGGACGATGTGGTGCCGTATCCTGCATGCTTCATGGTCCTTCATGTTTCCCAGACACATGATTCTTCTGTGTGCCACACTGGATGTCGGTTGCGGCGAGATCCATCAGGCCATCGAACTGCATCTGGGTCATCTTCGGAAATGAAGAGATCTCAGGGGCAACGGGGCTCCAAGGCTTCCTTGGTGCGTTCCGCGACGGGATGCCCTTCGATCTGTCGCACGAAGGCGTAGCCACAACCGATGCCTCGACCCAGACGGGCGACATCGCGCAAATCGCGATCATCCAGGGGAAAGTGTTGGCATACGGCTGGCCGCAACGGCGAATGATAGACCATGCACAAATTGTCTTTGGACAACATTGGGCAACGGTAGAGGAGTTCGCAACAGATGGCGCATCGATGGCAGTCACCCTGCCGCAATGCTGCACGTTGCGCTATGGTGTTCGGACGGAACCGTACCATCAGGAAACGACGAACCTTACCCAAAAGCAGGGGCAGGCTGAAACGACGGATGCTCACATGGGTATTCCTGGATTAAGGACAGTGTAACAATTTTAAGTTTTCTTAATCTTGTTCTTAAGGGCACGGTCGGCGATGTTACTCTTTTATCCGCTGAAAGGAAACGGCATCCTTTCATCGAAACGCAGGAATCGAATCTGATGAATGGGGTTACGGCAAGGTATCGACCTTGAATCTGCGATAAACAGGTATTCAGGCAGTTCAACTCGGGGAGGGAACCCATTGATGTATATACCCACGGAACATGTCATTGGCGGGATCAATCGACGGATTGCCCAGGAACTGGGTGTACGGGAAGACCAGGTGACCGCTGCGGTTGCACTTTTGGATGAAGGGGCCACGGTTCCCTTCATTGCCCGCTACCGCAAGGAAGTCACCGGGGGGTTGACCGATACCCATATGCGTCTGCTCCAGGAACGGTTGGGACAATTGCGTGAATTGGAGGAACGCCGGGAAGCGGTGTTGAAAAGCATCCGTGAACAGGGAAAACTGACTGCGGAATTGGAAGCGGTGATCATGGCGGCGGAAAGCCGGACCCGGCTTGAGGATCTTTACCTCCCCTACCGGCCCAAACGTCGTACCAAGGCGATGATTGCCCGGGAGGCGGGTCTGGAGCCTTTGGCCATGAAGCTGTTCCAGAATCCGCAAATGGTTCCGGAACAGGAGGCCAAAGCTTTTGTCGATCCGGCGAAGGGCGTTGCCGATGTGGGGGCGGCCTTGGAGGGGGCGTTACATGTTTTGTCCGAAACGATTGCGGAAGATGCGGCATTGGTCGGTCGGATCCGGGATGCGCTGTGGGATGAGGGAATCTTGCAGGCGCGCCTGGTCAAAGGGAAGGAGGAGGAGGGGGAAAGGTTCGCCGATTATTTCAATTTTGATGAGCCGGTGAAAAAACTTCCTCCCCATCGAATCCTGGCGCTCCTGCGCGGCAAAAGCCTGGGGATTCTGCGGTTGGGCATTGAACATGTCCGGGATGTGGCGGCAGAGGGTAAAAGGATGGCTGCATGCGAGGCATTGATCGGTCATCATTGTTCCATCCGGAACGCGGGGCGTCCTGCCGATCCCTGGTTGATGGAGGTGGTGCATGAGGTTTGGCTGAAAAAATTGAAGCCTCATACGCATGGCGACTTGTTCAACCGTTTGGCCGAGAACGCTGAGGAGGAGGCGGTTCGGGTGTTTTCTGCCAATTTGCGTGACCTGTTGTTGTCGGCACCGGCGGGGATGGTTGGCGTGATGGGATTGGATCCCGGATTGCGGACCGGGGTGAAAGTGGCGGTGGTGGATGAAACCGGCAAGGTGCTGATCACAACGACGATCCATCCCCATCCCCCGAAGAACCAGTGGCAGGAGGCCAAACGACGTCTGGCTTTGTTGGTGCAGGAATTCGGTGTTCGATTGATCGCCATCGGCAATGGCACTGGATCAAGGGAAACGGAGCGTCTGGTGGCGGAATTGAGAAAGGATCATCCCGAGTTGAAGGTGGAAGGGGTGATGGTGAGTGAGGCGGGGGCATCGGTCTATTCCGCTTCGGAGTATGCCTCGAAGGAATTACCTGAATTGGATGTTTCTTTGCGGGGAGCGGTTTCCATCGCCCGTCGTTTACAGGATCCGTTGGCGGAATTGGTCAAAATCGATCCCAAGTCCATTGGGGTGGGGCAATATCAGCATGATGTCGATCCACGCCGTTTATCGCTTTCTTTGGACGGGGTGGTGGAGGATGCGGTCAATGCCGTGGGCGTGGATGTGAATACCGCTTCGCAACCGTTATTGGAACGGGTGTCGGGGTTGAATGCCACGCTTGCAGGCAATATTGTCCGTTTTCGCGATAAAAATGGCCCGTTTCCCAATCGTCAGGCGCTCAACAAGGTGCCCAGGTTCGGGGTGAAAACGTTTGAACTGGCCGCCGGATTTTTACGCATCAACCATGGCGATACCCCGTTGGATGCCTCTGCGGTTCATCCGGAGTCCTATGTCCTGGTGGAACGGATCCAGAGAAAAACGGGTCTTTCCTTGCCGGAGCTGATTGGCAACCAGAAGGTATTGCGGGGTCTCAGGGCTGCTGATTTCATCGATGCCCGATTTGGGGAACCGACGGTTCAGGATATTTTGCAGGAGTTGGAAAAGCCCGGGCGTGATCCCCGTCCTGTGTTTCGCACCGCAACGTTCAAGGAAGGGGTGGAGGATCTCAAGGATTTGCAGCCTGGAATGATTTTGGAGGGAGTGGTCAGCAATGTCACCAATTTTGGCGCATTTGTGGATATTGGCGTTCATCAGGACGGCCTGGTCCATATTTCAGCCATGGCGGACCGGTTCGTCAAAGATCCCCATGCCGTGGTTCGGGCGGGAGATGTGGTGAAGGTACGGGTGATGGAGATCGATTTGAAACGGCGGCGCGTTGCCTTGAGCATGCGGTTGAATGACCCGCTTGAACCGACCGACCGTTCCAAACGGGGTCCGTCTGTTCAGGTTCCGCAGGAGCGGAAGAAAAGCCAGGAACCTGCCGTTGGTGAGAGTGCCATGGCTGCGGCGTTCATCAAGGCGGGCAAGCGGATTTGACGGCGGAGGATTGATCAAGAAAAAAGGGGGCAATCATCAAGCCCCCTTTTTTCTTTTGAATGTTGGACCTTCATTGTTTCAGGTCATTGCCGCTCTTGCCTGGAATGACAAACACCATGTCTCAGTGAGGCGCGGGTGCGGTCATTTCGACTGGAGTGGTGGGATGACCATTGGTTCCCTGGTGGTAACGATCTGCGGTCGGATGCCAGCCAACGAGGGTGAGCATGATGAAAAATCCGATGGTGTAGGCGACGGCGACATGCCAACCGTGTTTGAGCCATTGGCCCACCGATTTCGCTTCATGGAACATGTTGGAGAGGGCGACCCCGGCAGATGAGCCGAACCAGATCATTGAACCGCCGAAACCAACTGAATAGGCGAGAACCCCCCAATCGTAGCCACCCTGTTTGATCGCCAGGGCCGTCAAGGGGATGTTGTCGAAGACGGCGGAGACGTAACCCAGTCCCAATGCGGTGGCCCAGGAGGCGGCGGGAAGCTTTTCTACCGGCATCAGTGAGGCACATACCACGAGAGAGAGGAGAAAAATGCTTCCCTTGAAGGTATCAGGGAGCAGTTTCCAATCGGGGCTGCGGATGGGGGCGGAGACCAGGATTGCGATCCAGACGGCAACGCCGATGAAGGGGAAGGTATCAGAAATTTCATTGAACTTGACATTGATGAACGTGTTGACACTGATGGCCATGACCAGGATGAAGGCCACCAGAGCGACCCGCAGGCCATCGACTTTGATGTCGGCGGGGATATCGGAATTGATGGCGCAGTGTTTGTCTTGCTGGATGGATGCCGGGATGCCGAAGATCAGCAGGGCGGCGAATGCCCCGGCATAAGCGTGGAGGACCGCCAGGGGGCTGATGCCTGCGATCCACATCATGGTGGTGGTGGTATCACCGACGACACTGCCTGCTCCTCCGGCATTGGAGGCGGCGACGATGGCGGCCAGATAACCGATATGAACCTTGTTGCGAAAGACGCTTTTGGCGATGGTGCCACCGATGAGGGCGGCGGCGATGTTGTCGAGGAAGCTGGAAAGGACGAAGATTAAAATCAGCAGGATAAAATTACCGACCCAGCCGCCAGGGAGGAAGCGGGGGAGAATGTCAGGTACCTTGCTGTGTTCAAAATGGTTGGACAGCAGGGCAAATCCCATGAGCAGACAGAGCAGATTGGTCAGAATGACCCATTCATGCTGGAAATGCAGCGCCAGTCCAGTCAGGCCATCTCCGTGTTTGAAACCGGTGAAGATCAATTTATAGATGATGATGGTGGTGACACCGGTGACGGCGACCTGCAAGGTATTGTTGTGAAAGAGTGCCACACCGAGGAGGACCAGGGCGAACAACATGAAATCGAGGGGGATGCCAAAGAGTGCCGGCCCCTCCATGTTTGGCGTGGTGGAGCTGGCCCATGCAGTGGCGGGGGCCAGAAATGCAGTCAACAGCATGAGGATGAACCGTTGCATACAAATCCTTTATGAATGGTTTGATGTTGAAAAATAGAGGTATTCTGGTTCCTGCAGCGTTATTTCCCCTTCGATTCTTTATGCTTGGTTTATATCAAATTGTCATGATAAATTCCAGGTGATTGGGGGTGTTGGGGGAAATATTAAAATAAAATATTCTAAAACAAATGATTAGATGGTGATGGAATCGTCAGCGTGGTCGGTTTGGTGTCACGATTTCAGAATAAAGAAAGGATAAATGACGGGGGGCAATGCCATGGGAGATGAACAGGGGTGGTTGGGGGCGCGAATGGAAAGGGTTCTGTCAAGGTGGATGGCGGGGCGCCAGGCATGGACGAGGGTCGTGACGAGGCCATGGTGGAACAGAAGGAATGATCCCAGGGGGTGACGGTGTTGTGCGAACATCTTCCAGTCGTTGCACTGCAATGATGGCGTTGGGGGGTTTTTTCTATTTTTTCTTTTGATCAATGAACAGGCTGGTCGCATGAATCCATGGTCAGGGTGTTCCCGGCACCCGTTGTGCGAAAAGGTGGCGATCCAATTGGCAACTGGGATGTGGGGGGTTGAATATTGATGATTTTTAGCGGCAACTATCGGCCGGAGCGGTGTCGGAAATGGGACGACCATTGATCGGTCCGATGATGTTCATGAGAATGCGGGCAAGGAGGATCTGTTGTTGATCCTTAATGTTCCCTAGGTGTCGGATGCTTTCAGCTTGATCAAGCAGGGTCTTTGCCCCGTCACGTATTGCTGGATCGTGTGGAGGAATGATCTGTCCGCGGTTTGGTTTTGACTTTTTTTTTTTCAAAGGGCATATTGTCTCGATGCCGTAATGATCAGCCAAACAGGGACGCGCATTATCAAATCCACCTTTGGAGCTGTTTCGAATCCGATCTTGCCAGCTTTGGTCTTCTTAACCAGGCTTCGCTGCATGCGGCATCCCTTCACCGGGTCATTTGTTCACCGCTTCAGGAATAATCATTTTCCGGTGACTGATCCAGATGGGAATCTATTGGGAGTTGTTGATTGTACATGACAGAGAAACTGATCAAGGTCGCCTGCTTGACAATACACTCCAATGTCAAACAAGACCCAGGGATGCCAAAGTGGGCGCGCTCCATGGCTTTTACTCTTCTTCATGAATATCTGACACAATAAGAATATGATGACGTATTCAGTATTTGTTTTCATGAATGATCATGAGGATTACGGGATATCCGATATCATTGAACAAATTGTCGCCCATAATCCTGATATCCTGGCAGCTTTCTGATGGTTTGGATTATGGAAATATTATTGAGTATTCTTCCTGATGGCAGACGGTGTTCGCCCCAGGTGGAAATGATACTGAATGGCCCTGACTTGGTATATCGGCACATTCTGTTTGTGCCGAAAATGGCTATGATGATTTTCTTGCCTTGTCGCGGAGGGCGAATGAAATTTCAAGCTAATTATTGAATATTTCTTAGAAAAACGTGATATCCATTTGTCGTGGATCAATGGTATCGATTACCGGGATCATCATGGTTAAGTCGTTACCTGGATCTGATTTCGAAGTGATGCAGGCATTTATTGGATTCACTATGGGTTGTACCGCCCTTATGCCATTATTGCACGGTGTTTCAAAACGGGAGCAGATATTGGCTATGGAAGTCATTGACCGTTTTGTGGCCAGTTGCAAAGTCGTTTTGTTTCGTTGTCGGATGACGGAATAAACATGTCGCCTAAAAGGTAATTGAGTATAAATAAACGGTTTTTACAGATCATGTTCGTGTGATATGAATAATCCACAGCCAACTCACGCAGTTTCTGTTCATGGCGTTACTCCGAATGATTATGATGGTATTGCGGAATTATTACATGATTTCCGGAACACTGTACGATCTAATGAATATTGGCAAGGAAAATTTGCCATGTGGTGGGATAAAAATCCTTTCCGTGAGGATTCAATCCCTCGGGGCTGGTTACTAAGGGCAGAAGGACGAATTGTTGGGTTTATTAGCTGTATTCCGATTCTTTTCCAGTTGGCAGGGAAGGAACGATTGACATTGACTGTATCTTCTTGGTATGTGACTCCGGAATACAGGAAAAATGGCCTGATTCTATTTCTATCCGTATTGAGGGAAGGGGCTGATACAATTATATGGAATACGACACTTAATAATTTGTCTGGAGCAATAGTTGAACGACTCCATTATCAGCCAATTCCCTACCCGTTTTCGCAACGTATCCTGGTTTTTTCAAGTATTTTCGCTTGGCTTCACGATGTATCCATCATCCGACGATGGCCCATCGGATTACAATGGAGACTGGGATCATTTCATCAGTGGTATGTTCGAATTAAGTTGCTGTTGTCCCAAAAATATTCCAGTGGACCCTGGCAGGTGAAACAGTTAAACCAAGCAGGGGTCGCATTTGATCATCTTTGGCAGCGAACTCGAACCGCATTTTCGACGACCCGGGTTCGCAATGCAACGTATGTTAACTGGTATTGTTTCAGCGTTCCATCCAAAATGAAATTACTGTTTGGATGTTTTCAGGGAGAGACGCTGGCTGGATATGCAATTTTTGAGCGGCGGATTGTGCGAGGATACCCCTACCTGGAATGTCTTGATCTGTGGGTTGATTCAGATATCGACCAGGTGGGCGGTGTCCTGTTCGACGGGGTGATGCAGTGGGCTGCCCGCAATGAATATCGGGGTTTGTCTTCCTTTGATTATCCGTGGGTTCGTTCCTGGTTGAATCGTCATCGTTTCAAGGTCGTCACCCCGGGTGATGCCGGTGGTCTCATGAAAGGTCCAACGGAATTGTTGCAGGCAATTTTGCAGGGGGGATATTATTTTGTTCTTGGTGAAGGAGATCAAGGATTATGACGCCGATGGGTATTTTCAGTCTTTTCACCAGATGCGTAATGCGTACAAAATGGCTTCCCGGTCGATGAACGTGTGGGAAAATCATGTATCTATTTCAAGATTTCGGGTGCTGTTGTCTATTCCAGGTTCAATAGGGAGATCCCCCCATGTCCTCACAGATCCTCGATACCATGATTCACGAAATCCGCAAGATCCTTGGAGATGACACCATGGAAATCGTCCCGGAACTGGTCATGATGGATATTCCCAACTGGGATAGCATCATCCACATGCAAGTCATTACCAGGGCCGAGGAAATTTTCAATATTCGGTTTTCCATCGAAGCGTTGATGTCCATGACCACAATCGATGCCTTGGTTCAATCGATTAAGGCGATGACACCGGGTCGTGCTTCAGTCTGACGATTTAATTTTTGTAAAGTGACGATGTCTGCTGATCAACCGTGTCTGTTGCAGGGGAATAAGGTTACGATCACCGTTCTTTTGGATCAAACTAAGGAGGGATGGGAACGAGCATGCAACGGGGTTCATCCAACCCATGGGCAAGTGTGACTGATTTTTTCCACGTTTATGGACATCCACGGGTCGTAGTGGTGTTGTTCCTGGGGTTTTCCAGTGGGCTGCCGTTGGCGTTGACCTTTGGCACGTTGTCGCTGTGGTTGTCCGAATCGGGGGTGAGTAAAACTTCCATTGGCCTGTTTGCGTTGACGGGAATTCCGTACACGTTCAAATTTCTTTGGGCCCCTTTGGTGGATCGTCTGCCGATTCCGGGGGTGACCCGGGCCTTTGGCCGCAGACGCGGTTGGGCGTTGCTGACCCAGTTTTTCCTTGTGTGTTCCATTGCGGCCATGGGGTTGTCATCTCCGGATATCGTGCCGTGGTGGACCGCCGTGTTCGCCTTGAGTACCGCCTTTTGGTCTGCCACCCAGGACATCGTGATTGACGCCTATCGGGTGGAAGCGCTTGACGCTGATCATTACGGGGCGGGTGCGGCGGTGGTGGTATTGGGGTATCGCCTGGGGATGTTGGCTTCCGGGGCTTTGGCCTTGTATCTGGCGACCTGGTTTGGCTGGAAGATCACCTATCTGGTCATGGCGGGTCTCATGAGTGTGGGAATGTTGACCGTGCTGTTGGCCCCCGAACCGGAGATCCCGGTGAGTGGCGCTTCGCTCCGGCTGGAACGAAAGATGCGCGCCCGCATCGCGACCCTCAACCTGGGAGAGACGGGCCGGAATTTGGTGTTGTGGTTTTCCGGGGCGGTGATTGGTCCTTTTGCCGAGTTCATGACCCGCAGGGGATGGGTGCAGGTGTTGCTGTTCATCCTGCTCTACAAATTGGGCGACGCCCTGGCCGGGGTGATGGGCAATCCGTTCTATACCGAACTGGGTTTTACCCGCATCCAAATCGCCGATATCAGCAAGGTGGTGGGGTTGACCGCCACCATCGTCGGGGCGTTTCTGGGGGGGTGGATGGTCAACCGTCTGGGGGTCATGCGTTCGCTGCTCTGGTGTGGCGTGTTGCAACTGGCCTCCAACCTGATGTTCGTGATTCTGGCCCGTGCGGGTAATGACATGACCGCATTCACGATGACGATCCTGATCGAAAATTTAAGCGGTGGCATGGGAACCGCCGCCTTTGTCGCCTATCTTTCTTCCCTGTGCAACATCGCCTATACCGCCACCCAGTATGCACTGCTTTCCTCGTTCATGTCCTTTGGTCGCACCATCCTTTCCTCTACGGGGGGCTGGTTGGCGGACCATATGTCCTGGGAGCTGTTCTTTCTGGTCACGACCGCAGCGGCGCTTCCCGGATTGTTATTGTTGGCGTGGATGATCAAACGGTTTCCTTCTGAACCGAACGAACAGATGGTCAATGGTATCGACTAGGGTGTGTTGACATAAAAAATCAATTGTTGGAAAAGAAAGGGTATGGGGCGCAGCCTCATACCCTTTCTTTATTCGTTTTCTTGAATCTCCATGGCATGGAAGGTTGCAGGAGCGGGCCTACGGACGATGGTAGGCCAGATGGAGAATGGTGCGGCCTGCCGCTTCCCCTTTTTTCTGGAAACAGGTGGGGAGCCACAAGTCGGGTTCGGGAGCGGGCTGGCGGGGACCGTAGGCGTTGATGAATGCGGGGTGGCGTTCCAGATGATCCAGCATCCAGATACCATATTCAGGCCAGTCGGTGGCCAGCGTCAGGAGTCCTCCGGGCGTCATCGCCCGGGCGAGGGTGTCGAGAAAATCGGTTTGGATCAGACGGCGCTTGTGATGGCGTTTTTTGGGCCAGGGATCGGGAAAGTTGATCATGACCCGGTCGAACAGATGGGTTACCCCCCTTGTTTCAAGAATCTCCAGGGCATGCCCCGCTTCCACGGCAATGTTGTCGAGGTGCAACCGTTCCATCCGTCGCAGCAATGCCGAAAAACCTTCCATGAAAACATCAATACCGATCAGGCGATCCTGGGGGGCATGGGTCGCCATGTGGGTCAGGGTGTCGCCATTGCCGAAGCCGATTTCCAACCATAGACGGGCATGGTCGGGATTGGCGTGCCAGCGGGTCAACAGTTCCCTGCGGGTTTCGGCCCAGGGGGGGGACAATTGCCGAACCCGTTCGGGTAACCAGTCCGCCTCACTGCGTTTGAGCATCCCCTTCTTGCGACCATGCACCTTGAACCGGCTTTGCCGCGCCAATACGGCCTGCTCTTCAGGGGTCATCATGGGTGCTTCCTCGTCCAGGAAATGATCAGGAAAAAAAGGACCGGGGCAATCTTTCGTCATTTCTGCGAAGGTTGCCCCCCCTGTTTTCCCTGATGACAGGTGAATGATTTCAGGAAAATTCCTGATGGGCCCGGTGGACCAGAAACGCATGGTCCCCAGGGTGGAAATCGAAAGCAGACGGTCGGTTTTGCCGAAGCGCCGTCGTTCCATGGCATCCCTCTTCCGCTATCCCAGTGCGTTGATGGCACTGCGGATGAAGGGGGGGAGTTCTCCCGCTTTGATCCCGGCGACGCCACCAAAGGCGGCTGCGGCTGCTTCGGCGGCCCGGCCATGAACCCATACGCCCGCCCGAACCGCACTTTCGACCGGCCAGCCTCGCGTCAGCAGGCCGGAGATCACTCCGGTGAGGATGTCGCCGCTGCCACCGGCGGCAAGACCCGAATTGCCGGTGTCATTGATCCACAGACGGCCATCGGGGGCGGCGATCACGCTGTCGGCTCCTTTGAGAACGACCCATGCCTGAAGGCTGGCCGCCAGGGTCGCCGCAGCGGACAACCGATCTCCCTGGATGGCAGCGACCGGTTGACACAAGAGACGCGACATTTCTCCCGGGTGGGGGGTCAGTACGGTGGCGGCGGAGCGGTGGTGTCGTAGCGGTGGCTCATGGTTGCGGGCCAGGGCGTTGAGGCCATCGGCATCGATGACCATGGGAATGTCAGGCCAATGGTGCAGCAGGCCGGTGACGACGGCAACCGTCCCATCACCCGTTCCCAATCCCGGTCCGATGGCAATCGCCGAGGGTTGGGTGGTGTGATTGAGCAGCGTGGTGAGGGCTTCGGGTTGGATGCAGGCCAGACCGTCGTCGGGGAGGGGGAGGCTCATCGCTTCCAATAATTTGGAGGCGACGGCGGGTTGGGCGATGCCGGGGGTGGCGACGGTGATGAGTCCGGGACCGACACTGTGCGCTCCCAGGGCACTCAGCGCGGCAGCACCCTCCTTGCCAACCGATCCGGCGACAATGAACAGATGACCGAACCGTCCTTTGTGACTGTCTCGGGGACGAGCGGGAATGATGAGATCATCAGGCAGATTGCGGGCAACCCGATGTTGGGGAAGGTCCAGATAACCGGCCGGGATTCCAATCTCGACCCGGAACAGTTGGCCGCAGAGTCCGGCACCGGGGTAGAGGCGATGACCGATCTTTTCGGCGGCAAAGGTAACGGTCCAGTCGGCGCGGATGGCGGTTCCCATGACGCGACCGGTATCGGCGCTGACGCCCGAAGGGATATCGATCGCCAACACCGGTTTGCCGGTCTGGTTGATCATGTCGATGACGGTCGCGATGATGCCGGTTACGGGGCGAATCAGACCGGTGCCGAACAGGGCGTCAATGATCACTCCGGCATGATTCAATCGGCTTTGCAGCCGATCCAGATCTTCCGGTACAACGATTTCTCGGACTTTTCCCCCCAGCCGATGGTATACTTGATAATTGGTGGCGGCATCCCCCTTGAGGGTGTGGACGCGGCCCAGAAGGAGGACTGTGGTGGAGACACCGTCCTGCAACAGGCGTCGTGCCACGACAAACCCGTCGCCACCGTTGTTGCCCGTTCCCGCCACGATCAGGATGCGTCGTTGGTGCCAGTCATCCAGTTGAGCCTTGAGGATCTGGACGACTCCCTGGCCGGCGTTTTCCATCAATACCATGCCGGGCAGTCCTAATTCCTCAATGGTTCGCCGGTCCGCTTCCTGCATTTGGGCGCTGGTCAGTAGTTTTGCCATGGTCTGATCCGTGTCTTGAGTGAAAAACTTAAAGAGCGGTTGATCCATCGTTGCCAAATAATTAAAAAATGGGGCTGGAGGTTTGCTCACAGGGTTTTGATTGTGACGTTGTCCAGAAGTTTCCCTAGCAGGGGGTTCGGGGGACGAAATCTTCCAAGGTATTCATCATTGTTCAGGTAAAGATCAAAATCAAAAACCTCGGGCAATGTTCCAGCCCCAATTTTCATGGTTTGTTTTTGTGAATGTGAACACGCGCTTCCAGAATACGGGTATTTTTCATCTGTGCAACCGATAAATGGGAATTCAACCATGCGATCGACCATCATTCTGGCCTCCAATCTGACCAAACGTTATGGGGCGCGCATGGTGGTGGATGGGATCGATTTTGAAATCCGGCAAGGGGAATGCTTTGGGTTTCTCGGACCCAATGGGGCCGGCAAAAGTACCACCATGCGCATGATCACCGGTTTAACTCCGAGGGATGGGGGCCGGCTGGAAATCCTGGGCCGTGATGTCGTTCCGGAAGATCCCCTGATTGCGGCGCAATTGGGAATCGTTCCCCAGGAAAACAATCTGGATACCGATCTGGGGGTGGCGGAAAATCTGGAGGTCTATTGCCGCTATTTCGGTATGCCGGCCAGGGCGCGGGCGGAACGGATCGAACATCTTTTGGAGTTTGCCCAGTTGAGCGACCGGCGCGATGCCCCGGTACGCATCCTTTCGGGTGGCATGATGCGCCGTCTGGTGATCGCCCGTGCCCTGGTGGCACAACCCAGAATGGTCATTCTCGATGAACCGACGACCGGATTGGATCCCCAGGCACGGCATCTGATCTGGCAGCGGTTGGCCAGCCTCAAGGAACGCGGGGTCACCCTGCTCCTGACGACCCATTACATGGAAGAGGCCTCCCGTCTGTGTGACCGGTTGTTGATCCTTGACCAGGGACGCATTCTTGATCAGGGGACCCCTGAAGCCCTCATCGCCAAACATGTGGAACCGGAAGTGCTGGAAGTTTGGACCCACAAGGGGTGCCCCGATCCAAATACGTTCGGACCACTTCCGGGACGACTGGAACGGGTGGGGGATGTCCTTTATGTTCATGGCGTGCAGTTGGAATCGTTGCGTGCCCGGGTGCGGCAACGGGATGGCTATTCCTGTCTTCTGCGTCCGGCCAACCTGGAGGATGTATTCTTGCGTTTGACCGGTCACGATCTGGGAGAAGGCTCATGAGCGGGGGTTCCATGATGCGGCAGGTGTGGCGATTCATCCCCTCCAGAAGATTCGGCCAGGTATGGCTGCGGCATTTCATGGTATGGCGGAAAACCGCGGCTGCTTCCCTTGCCGGAAGTCTGGGTGAACCTTTTTTGTATCTGGTGGGTTTGGGATATGGCCTGGGGCGGTTTGTGGGAATGATCGGCGACATGGATTATCTGGTCTATGTGGCTTCGGGAATCCTGGCCGCCAACAGCATGAATACCGCTACCTTTGAGGCGGTCTACGGCGGATTCACCCGGATGGTTCGGCAAAACACCTTTCATGCCATGCTGGCAACGCCACTGACGGTGGCCGATGTCGTTGCGGGAGAGGTGGTCTGGGCCGCGACCCGTTCCCTGATCGCAGGGGTGGCTATTTTCATCGTCGCCATGCTGCTGGATGCCTTTCCGCCGCAAGCAGCCATCATGGCACTGCCCGTGGTGTTTCTGTCGGGCTTGACGTTTGGTGCCATGGCCATGGTGGTGACGGCGATTTCTCCCGGGTACGACTTTTTCCTTTATTATTTCACCCTGGTGACGACGCCAATGTTTTTGTTCTGTGGCGTCTTTTATCCGGTCGCCTCACTGCCGTCCCTGGTCCAGTTCCTGGTGTCATCGCTTCCCCTGACCCATGTCGTGGCATTGGTACGTCCCGCGGGGCACGGCCGCCTGCCGGAAGAGATCGGGATGAATCTGGCGGTGATCGCCATTTATGCCATGATCTCCTTCGTCGCTGCCGTGGCATTGGTGCGTCGCCGCATCATCGTCTGAGATTCACTGCATCACGCCACAGCCACTTTTTGCCCCGAAGGGGAAGTTCAGGATTGTCAAACAGGCTGTGATGCGGTATGTTGAACCGCTTTCAGGATGAAAGGGAACGTTTGAAATAATTAATAAAACCAAGAAACATCCTCATATTGAAAAAGTACAGTGTAACTATCTGATGACAGGAAAAGGAGCTGAAATGGCCGAATTGTTTTCCGCAGGATGGATGACCCGTTTTCAGGAAGAGTGGAATAAGGAAAAGGAACTTTCCGATGCCCTGGCTGAAATCGATTTCAATTCGACGATTGCCTACGGTTTCGAGGGTGATGACAAACCCGTCGGTGTGATTGTGGTGCAAAAGGGGAAGGTCGTCAAAAGCGGTCCCTACGACGGAGAACCCCTCAATTGGGATCTGCGCGCCAGCAAGGCCAACTGGGAAAAATGGATTTCCAAAGGGATCGGCATGATGGGTCTTGGCATGGCCTATACCTCACGCAAGCTTAAATTCAACGTGGGGGATTACGGTGCCATGATCAAGGATCCACGAATGGCGGCGCCATTCATCAAATCCTTTTCGGTGATGGGACGCGTGTGAACCCGGGCGCCGATTCGCCCTGAAGGTTTTGCCTTGAAGCGTCTTTTCGGGCCGCTTCCATTTACTGTCATGATGGGTGGATCCCCTTCCTGATTTGCGAGGTGGTTTGTTCCATGAGGACATTGATCACATTGATGGCGCTGTTGCTGGCGCTTGCGGTCTGGATTGTTCGACCCGATGTGCCATGGGCAGCCGGCGAAAGTGCTTCCGGTAGTGGAACCGTTGGCACCGCAGCATCGGGAGGTGGGCACCGGATCATTACCGTGGGGGAAGCGGCCATCGGCGCAACCACGACCCTGGGGGGAACCGTGGTTCCCTATCGGGAGGTGTCGTTTGCCGCCCAGATGCCCGGCCGGGTGGAATACATTGCCGGGGTGGAGGGGGATTGGTTCAAGAAGGGGGTGGTGTTGGTGGCCCTGGACGAGGATGACCTGCTGGCCAAGCGCCGATCGGCGCAGGCGGCATTGGCAACGGCAACCGCCAATTGGCGCAATGCCCGGGTGCAGTATACCCGTCAGGTTTATTCGGGTTCGAGCATGGCTTCGGATAACATGGGGATGGACATGCCCCGCATGTTTGATCGGGTGATGACCCGTCCCATGTCCGACATGATCGGGCTGGACAGTCCCGAACTGACCCGGAGGGCGCAGATCTATGCCCAGGGGACCCAGATCGACCAGGCCCGTTACGCATTGACACAGGCGCAGGCGGCGCTTCAGGAGCTGGAGGCCAAACTGCGTGATACCCGTTCCATTTCCCCGTTTGCCGGAGTGATCGTTGCCAAGCATATCGAACTTGGCGATACCGTGCAGCCGGGGATGCCGTTGTTGAGTTTTGCCGATACCCGGCATCTTCAGATCAAGGTGGACATTCCTGCGCGTCTCATGCCCGGTGTCAAAAAAGGGATGTTGATTCCGGCCAAGCTTGATGTCGGGGGGGTTGAAGCGGAAACCAAGGTGGCTCAGGTCTTTCCCATGGCCGATCCGCAACGGCATACCGTGACGGTCAAGCTGGATCTGGCCAAGGGTTCTCCGGCGGGGCCGGGAATGTATGCCGAGGTGATGATTCCTGACGTCACCACCCCGGTGCGCAGTCTGCCTGTCATCCCCAAGTCGGCGGTGAGCTGGCGCGGTTCTCTGCCGGCGGTTTTGATTGTGACGCCGGGGAAGGAACCCGAACTGCGCATGATCCGGCTGGGTGGTTTTGTGGAAACCGATTCGGTCAGCGTGTTGTCGGGGCTTCAGGTTGGGGAGCAGATTTATGCCGAGCCACCCGCAGGGATGATCGGAGGCTGGGATACCCAGCAGGGCAAGGACAAGGAAGAGGAAAAACCATCACCTTCGTTCTGATCCGCAGCCGGTACGAGATGCATTTCCCTCATGATCAGGGAAAGAGGGGGACATCAGGATTCAACGTGAGGTTCATCGCTGGTGGATTCCAAAGTGTTTGCGGGAATCACGTTTGAACACGGTGCATCTGAAGCGGGGTGCGGTTCAAGGAAGGTTCCTCGGAACCATGGATCGAGGAAGACAGGGGGCCAGGGGATCGCCTCCGGGATTTTGTTTTTTTATGGTTTTACATCCCTCAACAGGGGATCGGGGGCGGTGATTGCCCCAAAGTTTTGAATTCATGGAGCGGACGCATCGGATTTTTGTTGTCGATTGTTATGATGAATCCGATGATCGGTCGGTGCGGTAACACTAATGCACATACCATTCATACACCCTTAATTTCCGGTTGCAACCAAGAACCATGACCAAAGCCTCCAATTCCAAAGGTAGTCAGTTGCCTCCTCCACCCGAAAAAATGGAAGGGCCTCACCATAACCTTGGCGTGGCCGGCAACATGGCCAAGGCCTTCATTCATTCGCCATTGTCGCCGTTGTTTTTGTTTGCGTGTCTGGCGATGGGGTTGATGGGGTTGTTATTGACGCCGCGCCAGGAGGATCCTCAGATTTCCGTACCGATGGTGGATATTTTTGTCCAATATCCCGGTGCCTCTTCGGAGCAGGTGGCGACATTGGTCACCGATCCGTTGGAACGGATCATGAGTGAAATATCGGGGGTCAAGCATGTCTATTCCGCATCGATGCGGGGGCAGGCGATGATCACGGTGGAGTTTGATGTCGGCCAGGATATGGAGGAATCGCTGGTCAAGTTGTACGACCGGATCGAATCCAACATGGACAAGGTTCCGCCTGGGGTGAATCCGCCGCTGGTGAAGCCCAAGGCGGTGGACGACGTTCCCATCGTCACGTTGACCTTGTGGAGCGAGGATGTCAACGACAGTGCCTTGCGTGCCTTGACCCTGGATGTGCTGCAACAGATCAAACAGGTGGATAATACCAGCCAGGGGTTTATCGTCGGTGGCCGGGCGGAGCAGATTCGGGTGGAGGTGTTTCCGGAGCGGTTGTCGGGGTTCGGGATCAGTCTGGACCAGATTGCGCAAACCATCAAGACGGCCAACAGCGAACAGGGGATCGGTCATCTTGAAAGTGGCGACCAGGGATTCACGGTCTATACCGGATCCTTCCTCAAGAGTGCCCAGGATGTTTCACGGCTGATGGTTGGAACCCGGTTCAACTCGCCGGTCTATGTCCGGGATGTGGCCCAGGTGTTTTCCGGACCGGAAGAGACCAAACAGATGGTGACCTACACCACCGGGCCCGCCTACAAGGGGGAAACCCCTGCGGCCAATTCCGTTCCAGCGGTAACCCTGGCCATCGCCAAGAAAAAAGGCTCCAACGGGGTGACCGTCGCCAATCAGGTGTTGGCCAAGGTGGAAGAGTTGAAGGGGCATCTCATTCCCAACAATGTGTATGTTTCGGTCACCCGCAATTATGGCGAAACCGCCAACGAAAAGGTGAACGAACTGCTGTTCAAATTGTTGATCGCCACCATGGCCGTGACCTTCCTGGTCTGGTACTCCCTGGGGTTCAAGCCGGCCATCGTGACGTTGGTGGTGATCCCGGTGGTGATCCTGATGACGGTGTTCGCCGCCTGGATCCTGGGGTACACCATCGACCGGGTTTCGTTGTTCGCGCTGATTTTTTCCATCGGTATTCTGGTGGACGACGCCATTGTGGTGGTGGAAAACATCTATCGGCGTTGGCTGTTGGAAGACCAATGCTGTCATCTGATTTCCATTGATGCGGTGCGGGAGGTGGGCAATCCCACGATCCTGGCCACCTTTACCGTGATTGCGGCCCTGCTGCCGATGGGGTTTGTCCGCGGGATGATGGGTCCGTACATGGAGCCGATTCCAGCGCTGGGGTCGGTGGCGATGTTGTTCTCATTGTTTGCCGCGTTCATTTTCACCCCGTGGCTGGCGCAGCTCATCAAACCCAGCATGCGTTCGTTGCACATTCACTCGGAAAAGGAACATCGGAGCGTCGAGCGGCTGGAGCGGTTTTATCGTTGGATCATCCCCAGCCTGTTGGATAGCCGGGTGAAGGGATTTGCCTTTCTGGGTTTGTTGGTGGCGGGATTTTTTGGTTCGATGTTTTTGTTCTATACCACTGACGTGACGGTGAAGATTCTGCCGTTGGACAACAAACCCGAGTTTAATGTGGTCATCAACATGCCCGAGGGGACCGCTTTGCCACGGACGGTCAATGTGGCCAATCGCATGACCGAAATGATCAAGAGTCAGGTTCCCGAAGTGACGGCCTTGCAAACTTATATCGGCACCGCTTCGCCATTCAATTTCAACGGGATGGTGCGGCATTACTATATGCGCCGCAATTCATGGGAGGCCGATATTCAGGTGCAACTGTTGCACAAGCGTGATCGCAAACGGACCAGTCATGATCTGGCGGTGGCGACCCGGGAATTCCTGACCCCCTATGCCCAGAAGGTGGGTGCCCGCATTCAGGTTGTGGAAATGCCTCCCGGACCGCCGGTGTTGCAGTCGGTCGTGGCAGAGGTGACCGGTCCGACCGCTGTGATCCGGCGTCAGGTGGCAGAACAGATGACCCGGTTTTTCGAAGAAGCGGAAAGCATTGTCGATGTGGATAATTACATCCAGCAAACGTATGAATTCTGGCGCTTTGAGGTCGATACCGAAAAAGCGGTACGCCGGGGTATCTCGGTCGATGCCATCAATCGCAATCTGGCCATGGCGATGGGGGGGGCCCAGTTGGGTGACGTGAAAGGGGGGAGCATTCTGGAGCCGACCTACATTGTCCTTCAGGTCCCATTGGAAATTCGTTCCAAGGTATCCAGCATGAGTGACCTGCCCATTTCTGCGCCGGATGGGACGGCGATTCCATTGGGTGAGTTGGGACGTTTCATCAAGGATTTTCAAGATCCCATCATCTACCATAAGGATTTACGACCGGTGGAGTTCGTCACGGGTGAGGTGACGGGTCGTTTGGATGCCCCGATCTATGGAATGTCGGAGATCGAGGAGAAACTCGCAACGTACAAGACGCCCGATGGCGTGACCATTTCAGGGAACTATTTTGGGCCGCCGGAAAACTACAGTCAGTCTGGTTTCGAGTGGACCGGCGAGTGGACCGTGACCTATGAAACCTTCCGTGACATGGGGATGGCGTTTGGGGCCGCCTTGATTTTGATCTACATGTTGGTGGTCTGGGAATTTGGCAACTTCATCCTCCCTGCCATCATCATGGCTCCCATCCCGTTGACGCTGTTGGGAATCATTCCCGGGCATTGGCTGTTGAATGCCAAGTTTACCGCAACCTCGATGATCGGTTTCATTGCGTTGGCGGGGATCATCGTGCGCAACTCCATCCTGTTGGTCGACTTCGCCCAACAGGAGATCCTCAAAGGGGTATCGGTACGGGATGCGGTCATTCTTTCGTGTAAGGCCAGAACACGTCCGATCCTGATTACCGCTTTTGCCCTGGTTGCGGGGTCGAGCGTGATTTTGGGGGATTTCATCTTTCAGGGGATGGCCATTTCGCTGTTGTTCGGTGCTTTGGTTTCCACCTTGTTGACATTATTGGTGATCCCCCTGGGATGTGTGACGGCTCAGAGTGGTTTTGTTCACCCTGAACCGGAAAGCTTCCTCGCCAGGCCGGGTAGTGGTGTGTCGACGGCCAGGGCCAGTGCCGCATGTGATCCTGACCTCCCGGCTCCGGTGGAATGGCGTGAAAGTGAAACGGTGAATGAGGAAAAGGATTCCTATACCCGGGCCAAGAGCGAATTGCGCAAGATCGTCGCAAGCAAGGAGGTTGCGCGTGACGATGTGGAAGAAAAGGGGCGGCGTTCTGGAAAAGGGAGGTCAACCTCACGGAAACCCAAGGTTGATGTTGCCGTGGCGAAGGAATCTGATGGCGTGTCCGAGGTGATGGTTCAGGAAACGGTCGCTCAGGTACAGGTCGAAGAATCACCTGCCAAGATTGAGTTGGAACCAAAAGCGGCTGCCGAGGTCCAAGATCCTGTCGGACAGGAAGCTGTCTTGGTTCAGGAGCCTGTCGTGGTTCAGGAAGCTGTCGTGGTTCAGGAAGCTGCTTTGGTTCAGGAAGCTGCTGTGGTTCAGGAACGCGAGGCAGTTGCAGATCAGATTGAACCGACTCATCATGAATCTCAGACCAGGGAGATGGTCGAAGAAGTGGGCATGGGTGAACACCCGGGTGTTGCTGAGAGGGATACCGTGGCGCTTGATCCCAAGGAGCTGGAGCCGGTCAAGGAACCTGAGTCTGCGGATGTGGGTGTTTCCTCGCGACAAACGCAGGGGCGATCCAAGGGGCAAGGGGCAACCGGAGGTCGGCGGGGGATTCGTTTGAAGACGAAGAATCCGGGTGAAGGAACCGTCGAGGAGGTGTGATGCGCCCAATTTCATGCGCACAGTCATTGCCTTTCGTTCTGTGTGTTTTGGGTTTGATCCCGGTCGTGGGCACCGCCGGAGAATTTTCTGCAACGGGGGCAGGGAAAGGGGCGGTTGTTCAGGGTCCAGTGAGCTCCGGGGAGCGGTTTTCCACCTCCGGTTCGCAAAGGATGGGAGAAGAAGGAAGAGAAGGCAATGATTCCGGAGTGAAGGGATCGCCGAGCGATCCTGCCACTGTTGGTTTTTCGGGTGCTGGTACGGAACATCGGGTATATGGTTGGAAGGAGTCCACCACGACTGGGCAACCGTCACCGGCGGCCTCTAATCGTGGGTGGGGCTGGAATACAGGTGAGGGGAGTCGTTATTGGGATCCACCGCCTGAATTTCGCAATGAGGGTGATGGCAAACTGCCCGATCCGAGGTTTGGTGATGGCAAACTGCCCGATCCGAGGTTTGGTGATGGCAGACTGCCCGATCCGAGGTATGGTGATGGCAAACTGCCCGATCCAAGATTTGGTGAGGATCGGGGGGTGGGATCGGGATCGGAGCGGGATTCATCCGGGGAGGGGCGTTTCGACTTTGATCGATCAGGGGCTTCGGATCAGTTCTATGATTCGGAAACGCTGGACCCTCGTCGTGAGATTGACCCTTATTTTTTGCGCAAGCAGCAGCGCCGTGATGTCCATGCGGAACCGCCACGGGGGTTCTGGGGCGATGGTCGAAGTGGTGCGGTTGATGGGACGGGGCGTTGGTCTGGAGATGGATACCGGGATGATGGTTATCCTCCTTCGGGGAGTCGCTTTCGTCAGGACGAGGTTGGGGAGGGACGTTTCCGCGATTCGGGTGATGCGGGGAGGCTTGATCAGGGGCGTTCGGGTGATGATCCAAGCAGGGGAACGGCCTATGATTCCAATCCTTATGAATATGGTTCCGGACCTTATCGGCCGCAGTATGGCGATGATCATCCGGGACGTGTGGCCCCTGGGGGGGTGGGTGATTCGAGAATGGGAAGCAATGGAAGCGGTTCCAGTTTTTCGTGGACGGGGGGGTGGGAGAATCGTGGTGATCGAAGCTGGGAGATTCCGAGTCCGGGGTTGAATCCTGCTTATGATGGGTGGATGAGGCCAGGGGATGGCTTTCGTGGGAATGATTTGGGATATGGACCGGGATATGATCCCTATTCCTGGCCGGGTGGTTATTATCCCGATGGGGGGTCGGTACGTGGTCCGTGGCGATGAGTGCGGGCAGTGGTCGTGTTGGATGAACACATCAAGGGCATCCTGTCCTGATGTTCAATTCTGGTCGACGGTAGGTTGTCATGTCGACGTTTTCTCGGATTTCAATGACGGTCGCATTGGTATTGGCCTTTGCTGCGTGGGGGCAGGCGGGTGATCTCCCCTGGGGGAGTGGTTTATATCGTATTCGCCCTGATGGCGCGCAGGCAACCGGCCGGAATGGAACTTCATCGCCTTCGGCTTCCGGAAGTGCCCGATATGGGTGGCCTGCCGTGATGCATCAGGATGGGGACAAGGTGGTTGTGCCGCAGACACGTCAGAAATCGGTGCGGCCTTGGGGTGAAGTCCCTTTGGAGTGGCAGGATGAGGAGGATCTTTCAGGGGGGGGACCGCGGTTCAGGGGTGATGATGCTTTTCGGCGATGACCCTTGAGCAAGAAAAATTCGCGCTGCCTTCTAGATACGTGGTTTTTGTCATCATTATTAAGAAAAAAAAGGGGTCTGGGGGATTGCCCCCGGGGTTTTGACTTTAGATTTTGATTTTGGTTTTACAGCCCCCACAGGGGGTGTGGGGGACGAAGTCCTCCAGGTTTTGATTTTGGTTTTGATTTTGGTTTCAGGATACGTCCCTTCGGGAAAAGAAAAAAACAAAACCTGGTGGACGAAGTCCCCCAAGGTTTTTCATTGGTGATCGATCACGCGCATAATGGAAGAACCTTGAGGAATTTCCTTTCCTGGACCCTTTTTTTCTTGGTTGTTTCCAAAAGCGGGTGGATCTGGATGGTTACAATGCGCATTCCAAGCTTGGCTCGGTTTAGGAATGTTGAAGGATTGGACCTGGGATTTTGATTGATTTCCTGCCAACGGGTGAATGGTAAAAAACATTGTTTTCCTGCTTTCCAGTCGCCAGCAAGTTATGCGTTGTTTCCGTCCTGTCAGGCGCATGCTTGAGATCCGAAATTTGGGTGATTGGTCAATCATGCGTGACAACGCCCTGTCCTCAACCAACTGGTGTTTTTTATTTAAATCTTAAATCGTGTGACAAGGCTGCCGTGATGGTATTAAATCATAATATGGACTTGATGCAATTTACCAATCATTTTTTGTTATTTGAATGTCAATACCGGTCAATCGTCTCCACAGGCAGAATTTCATGAATTTTACGATTCAATTGGTTTCTTCGGCGCTTAAGCGTTTGTGGGTTCGGGGTGTGCTTTTGGCTGTATTTTGTTGTGCCGGGCTGCCAACCTTGGCAGCGGCGGCGGAAAAGGGTGACGCAGAGGTTTACGAATTTTCGGCGGATGTTGTGCGAAGGAACACAAAGGAAAACAACAGGGTGACCCAAGGAAGGATGTATGTGGGACGTCATGGTGTCCGGACTGAAGGTGAACGGGCGGGACAGAAGGTATGGATGATCTTCAAACCCGAAGAAAAATTGGTTTGGACGTTGTTTCCGCAACAGAAGGTATATACGGTCAGCGAGGGGATGGTCATCGGTCGCCCACCCATGCCGGATGAACAGGAAAGTCCGTGTCGCAAGGATCCTCAGTTCGTTTGCAGGGAGATGGGGGTTCAGGCAATCGGTGGGCGTGAAACCCGTTTATGGGATATTTCGTTGCGTTCGTCAGCCCCTGGTGGTTCGATTGAACCTTATGCCCGGATGTGGGTGGATGTTGGATTGAAAATTGCCATTCGTGAAGCCTATGTGGATGGCCTGGAAGTGAATATGGAAAACCTTAAACAGGGTGCGCAACCTCAATCCTTGTTTGATCTACCGGCGGGATTTCAGAAAGTCAGTGCCCCTCCACAGGCGGATGGGGTGAAAAAATGAGGATGGAACGCCGATTATTTTCTTGCAAAGTGTGCTCCCAGTCTGTATATTAGAATTTTATAATATTCGAATAATGAAAAATTCAAAATATATATCCTGGTTTTCAGGTGGCATGGTGGTCATAATAAAATGGGGGCGATGGCATTGGATTTTACACAGGGAAAGGGAACATTTCTTGCCGGGAGCCATGGTAAAAAGCTTGATGACACGGTTGATCGTTTTTGGGTGTTTCTTTCAGGTGCTTTTGTTATGGAATGGACTTGGCCATTGTGGTGAAGCTCCGGCCCATGGTGAGTTGCAGGATATGGGTGAGCGGTTTGGCCGGTTCATGGGATCTTTCATGCAGGAAATGGGCAAGTCCGGTGCAAAGCGTGATGCCGGTGTGACCGGAGGGGTGGATGGGAACCGGGGCAGTGCAGGCGCTTCTGATGGCAGGTATGCGCCGCAGGCTGATGAACGGAGGTATGGCCCGGTTGAAGGAAATGGAAGGAATGTCTATCGGTATCGAACACCGGTGCCCATGTATGATCCATGGGGTGCCAATCAGTGGGGGTATTGGAATTCGCCTTTGATGGAATATGATCCTTGGGGCTCTTCTTCGTCCCATGCCGATTGGGATTGGGAACGGAGGCGGAATTATTATGGTTCCGGAGCAATCGCCCCTTGGGAACACGATCCAGGCGGGTGGGCAGGTCCTGAGGGTGGAGATTGGCGTTTTGGCCGTGACGGTTCTCCGGTGAATCCCAATATGGGCGCCCCAGATCATGGATTGGGAGGGGATCGCTCATATGGACCCCCTCGTGGGTGGGAGGAGCGGCCCTGGGGCAATGGGGGATATGGCGATTGGGATGGGGGGCGATGGTAGGAAACGTCGGTGCGTGGGGTTGCGCCGGGGTGTACGAAGGGCTTGGGTTGTTCTTTTCCACCTTTATTCCTGTTTTAGTTTTTAGTCCATACACGAATATTTTGGAGACATTGAGACCCCCAGGGCGTTTTGGCGGGCTGCTGGGGAAGGTGCTTTTTTTTTGTCGGGATGAGGAGTCGATGGATGAATAAAAAATTGCAAATGACGGTTTTGGCCGTTCTGATCGGGGTCATTGGCATGCTGATTTCCAGTGAATCCGTTGCCTGGTGGGGACCGGGTTGGGGTGATGGTCCGGGTTGGAACAATGGGGGGGGGAATTGGGGAAATAATTGGAATAACGATGGTCGGGGGCGGGGTACGGCGCGTTTGAATTTCACCATGGAGGGGGATCTCGAAGGATTGACCCGCGATGGCTGGAACAATATGTGGAACAACGGTTGGAACAACGGTTGGGGCAACAATGGCTGGGGCAACAATGGCTGGGGTAACAATGGCTGGGGCCCGGGGGGTTGGGGTGGTCCGGTTGGTTGGGGTCCTGGTAATTGGGGTGGTCCAGGTGGCTGGGGTCCTGGACGTTGGGGTGGCCCCGGCGGTTGGGGATGGTAGTTTGTTCAAAAGGTAGTGAATTTTTTGATTTGTGTTTTTTTATCAACCATGTGAGTAAGGAAACGAATCTATGAAGAAGACATTGACCACGTTGGCCGTGGCGGCCCTTTTGGGGGGCGTCGTGATGATGAACGCTGATGATGCCATGGCTTGGTGGGGTAACGGCCCCGGCTATAACAATGGCAACTGGGGAAATAATTGGATGAACAACGGCAACGGCACTGGCAACGGTCGTGCGTCCGGTAATTTCGGTTTCAACATGAGCGGTGATGGTGGCGGATCGGGCAATAATGGTTGGAACAACGGTTGGAACAATAACAACGGTTGGAACAACGGTTATGGCTACGGCCCTTACGGCGGATATCCGGGTGGTTGGGGTGGTCCGGGTGGTTGGGGTGGTCCGGGTGGTTGGGGCGGCGGTCCGGGTGCTTGGGGCGGTCCGGCTGGTCCGGGTGGTCCGGGTGCTTGGGGTGGTGCTCCCGGTTGGGGTGCTCCTCCCGCTGCGGCTCCCCAGGGTGCCGAAGAAGCGGCTCCTGCTGCCCAGCAACAATAACAGGTCTTACCGTGCGGCCCTTCGGGGCCGCATTTGGTCATGCCTCACGCTTTGTAATTCTACTTTGTCAATAATCCCTGATCAATGAATGTGATAAAGTAGAAAAAGTGACTGTTTTGCAATGGTTCCACAATTCAACCACATCTAACGCTGGAAGAGCCTTATTTTTTGAACAGGGTTCAAACCCGGAAGAATGACAACTCTTCAGGGAGTTGTGCCGCCTTTTGTGAAAGAAGCTCCGCTGTGGAGGCAATTCGTTCAGTCGCTTCACGATTTGCCATGATCACAGCCTCCAACTTTTTGATCCCTTGATCGATTTGGCCAATATGTGATTCCTGATTGTTTCCCGCCGCAGCAATGGAGCGAACCTGTTCGGCCGTTTCAAGAATGGTGGGCAAGAGTCTTTGGATCCGATTACCCGCATCCTCAGCCACCTGAAGGCTTGAATTGGCCAAGGCATCGATTTCACCCGCCGCCACCTGACTGCGTTGTGCCAGTTTGCGCACTTCGGATGAAACGACTGCAAATCCTCGCCCATGCTCTCCCGCCCGCGCCGCTTCAATGGCGGCATTCAAGGCCAACAAGTTGGTCATGCGGGCGATTTCCTGGATGATCGTCACCCGTCCGGCAATGTCGCGCATGGCATTGACCGCCCGACTGACCGCAGTCCCACTTTCCTGGGCCTCGGTTGCTGCCTGATTGGCCTTTTCTTCCGTCTGCCGGGCACTTTCACTGTTGGAACGGACCAGGGTCGTGATCTCTTCCATGCTTGCCGAAGTCTGTTCAATCGCCGTGGCCTGGGCAACGGCACCATCGGTCAGAATACGGGTGTTGGTTGTCATTTCCTGGGCTCCCTCATCCACACCCCGGGCGATTTCCAATACTTCGGTGACCGTCGAGCGCAAATGCACCGACATGCCCCGCAGATCGCACATCACACCCGATGTTCCTTCACAGGTGTTGTTGACCGCATCCACCAGGTTGCCATCCGCAACGTTACGAACAATATTCACGAGTTCAATCGGGTCACTACCCAACTGATGATTGATCCGGCGTTCGAATCCCACGGCCATCAGCAATGAGATGACAATGCCGATGGATGTCCAAAGCAACGCGGTCATGCGGGCATCCTGTGCCATTTGGTCGGCTGCCTGAGCTGCGGTTTCCGCCTCGTTGCGCGACTGTTCCGTGCTTGCATTGACATCTTTCACCATCTGCTGGGCACTGTCGCGCAAGGCTTCGGAACGGCTTGCCATTTGTCCCTGAAAATCAAGAAGCGCATTGAATTCTTTTCGATATTCTGATACCGCCCGGGTCAGGCCAGACCGGGTCTTTTCATCTTTGATCGAAGCCCCGTCTCGATCCAGCCGATCCAGCATGACCCGTACCCCTTTGATCTTGGCTCCAGAAGAGGTCTCGGTAAAAAAGGTCATTTCGACAATGATGAATTCTTCCAACGCTTTTTCCAGTCCAGCGTTGTCCGCTTCATAGATGAGGGTTTCCACCCCTTCCCGTTTCTTGACCAGTTGCGCCCGGGACTGGTCCAACTGAGTTCGGGTTTCGACCAGTTCGAGGAATTCTTTGTGATATTGATCCAATTCAACCATCACGAAAAATGCATTCTGGTCACCTTTGCTACCCTGCGTGCTCAAGGATCCTTTGATTTCTGTTACCAGTTGTTCCATCTGTTGCACCGTTTCAGCATGGTGGTCCAGCCTGAATTGGTGCCGTAACCCTTCCGCCTTTTGCACACCCAAGACGATATCCTGCCAAAAAATCTGTTGTTTGATCGGGCCATTATGTAATTGTCGGCCCATGTCCCTGACTTCGCCGATGGCGCGAAAATTCAGACTGATCACCCGATCTAAGACGCTGTATGAAATGGTGAACACAAGAATAATCAAAGTGCGGAAACGCATTTTTCGGAGCATGCTTGCCATCGTTGATAATCTCCGTTTTTTTTGTGTTAAAAAAATGGAAGTGGTACATTGCGTCGGTTGAAATTTTTATCACCACATGAAATAAATCTACCATGATTATTTACTGCTCGCCAGACATTTATACTTCAATATTTCTCCATGAATTGTATTAATATAGAATTAATACAATTAATCTCAAGAGATTGTATTGTGTTAACAACACAATAATATTGTTATATATAGGCGATTTAAAAGATTGCCAAACTTCCATGGCAATTACCATGCATTGCTACCACATGCCGTCCCATCCCATATCGGGGAGTCTGCGTGGCAGGGCCGTCATGGTATTCCTGGGCAGCAGGCGTTTGGTCGATGAAGGACAGCTGCCACGGGCAATAAAGGACAAGGCAGCCGCCAGTGAGGATTCACTGGTGTCACCCAAATCATGTGAAAGATCATCGGTGGCGGCACAGGAGGGGGATAGGCCATCAAAATAATCGGTCTCGCCGTTGACGTTTGTGATTCTGAACGTGATTGCAGCCAAAACCAAATCATCGAAAGGAACCAGATCCATCCCCACCGGTTTGCCACAGGTGGTCGAACCAACGGTCACGACGGTAATGAAGGGTTTCAACCCCTGAATGACCATTTCGCTGGCCGAGCAGGTGGCTGAAGTGGTGATTACAAAGATGCGTGAAAGATTCAGATCGGAGGACATCCGGGTATAGTTCAAGGTCTGATTGGAGGAGGTATGGCGATTATTATAGCTCAAAATTGCAAAGGTATCCTTGTCCGAGGCGTCTCGCATCAGGCTGGACAGATAGGCGGCAATGTCAACCAGCCCGCCGGAGTTGTAGCGCAGATCCAATACCATTTCCGTGACGCCAGAGGTTTTGAAATCATTGAAGGCATCGAGCATGGAGGGATAGGCGGCATTGGTGAAGGCATCAAAGGCCAGATAAGCGATTTTGGTACTGCCTTGCTGGATGACCTTGCTGGTATAAACCGGGTTGACGAAAAAGGTCGCTTTGGTAACCTTGATGTCAAGTTTGGTCGCCCCCGAGCGCAACAGGTTCAGCGTGATGGTGACTCCGGGGGAATCAGCGCCAAATGCCTGATCCCAAGCGTTATCGGCCTGAATCTGTTCGACGGTACGGCCATTGATGCCTAAGATGCGATCTCCCCGGAGAATTCCAGCCGTGGATGCGGGTGAGGAGGGAAATACCTGACGGACCCAAAGTTTGATCGAATCATCCAGATAAGTACGGATTCCGATGCCGGTGAATTCACCCGTGGACAGTTGTGCAGTGATCTCTTGCAGGGATGCGATATAACTCCATTGGTCCTTGACTTTGTATCTTGCCGCTTCCAACACCGCTTCCGGTGAAGAATAGTTATTGCTGTTGAGATTGCTGGGGATTTGATCGTACCACAGATACCATTCACGCATGCGGCTCAGGACGAAATCATTCTTTTCCGCGATGGACCAGGTGGATGAGGTTGATGCGGTCGAGGAGGTCGAAGAGGACGTGGGGGAATCACTGCTGGTGGTATCCTTGGTGCGGTCACCACCACCACAACCGCTGGCCAACAGGAATGCCCAGAGGCTCAGGAGGATGATCCAAAGGGGTTTCAATTGCAGCGGGCCTGTTCCCGTCGCACCCTTTTCTGCGAACAACTGCCCGGGCATGTGACGTTACTCCAAGGTCTGGATGCCGAATCTCTTGGGGCGCGGGATCATAACGAATCTCCGATGCCGTAGGGTGAGGGTGTTGGTCCACGATTGCTGTAGGTATAACCGGAAAAGGTCTCTTTCCTGGCCGACAATCCAAGCCTCGTCTGGTCGGGAATGGGGATGGGAATTTCCATGATGTCTTGGAATCCGGTCATTTCCAACCAGCTCAACACTGCCAGACGGGAAGGGAGATGGGAAACATTGCTTTGAATCGACAGCGATTGTCGGGCGTCAGGGGTGACCAGGCTGGGAATCAGCGTATTGTCATCATCACCCAATCGGAGACACTGTTGTGATTTTGGCCACAGAAGTTCAACGCAGTTGAAATTTTTCAGGACCGGATGTCGCGTCAGGGAGGTTTCAAGGATCAACAACCCGCCTGGGCGCAACAGATTGAATAGACGTTTGATGAACCGCAAAGGTTCCGGATTGTGGTACAGCACGCCGGTACACCAGATCAGGTCGAACTGACCCAGAGCATCGAGTTCCCGGGGGGGCAGGTATAGGATGTTGCCCTCCTTGTAGGATTTGCCCGGCAGTTGGAGGCGGTGAAACCATGAAGGGATGTGTTCTCTGGGAGTGATGGCGTTGGAGGTGATATTCCGGGTGAAGTTGGCGGGGATGTCCATCAACACCAGGGTTTCGGGTTGCAGTGAGGCCAACCGTTCGGAATCCTTGCCATCCTTGGGTCCGATTTCTAAAACCCGCTGTCCCTGAAGCGAAGGTTTCAGGCGTGTCAACGCTGCAAACATCACGGCGCGATAATTGGGGGGATCATAGGGGGTCAATAAACCCAATCGTTCCAGGAGGGGTCGCAAGGTGCGTTTCAAGGATTGAATCACAACGACTCCAAGGTTGGGAAATGGCGGTCATGGGGTGTCAGTCAGGCAGCAATATTGCTCCCTTCAAGATACAGGTTTTTTGCCCACTGTAAAAGAGCCACGGTTTCAAACAAGGGCAGTCCGACGACTCCGGTATAGGACCCATGGATTCGCTCGATCAGAAAGGCACCCAGACCTTGTATGCCATAAGCGCCCGCCTTGTCCATCGGCTCACCGGTGGCGATGTAGGCATCGAGTTCCCGGGTGGTCGCTTTTTTCATCCAGACATCGGTTGTCGAGACCCGGGTACGCAGGTGCGGTCGGGCGCCGGCGGCCACCGTCACGGCGGTCAACACTTGATGGCTGCCTCCCGCCAGCTCATTGAGGGTTTGTCGTGCCCGGGCGGCATGTTCCGGTTTGCCGAAAACCCGGCCATCCTTCGTGACGACGGTATCTGCCCCGAGACAGGCCATGATCCCCGGGGCAAATCCCTTTTCAGCCTTGGTTTGGGCCATGCGTACGCAATAATCGTACGGTGTTTCTCCCGGGCGTCGTGTTTCATCCAGGTCCAGTGGGAAGACCTCCGGTTCCAAACCCAGTTGGCGCAATAATTCCAACCGTCTGGGCGAGGCGGACGCCAGCCGCAAGGGTCCGATCTGTTCCAACCCCGGGGGGCGCAACGGTGGCAAAATCATAGACACTCCAAACGGTCCAGGGGATTGCAACAAAATTGGCGCGGGCTCAAGGTCATGGACCTCATTTCACCACAGGTTCTTTCATCCGTCAATCCTGAGGGGGGCGCCATGGGGTGGGGATGGTCGGGAATGTTTTTTGGGTTAATGGGGACGGATGAATGAATGAACACTTGACGACACGCTGACCAGGACTTAATCTCCGCCTTTCAAGCCGAATGCGCGCATTCAAATAACGTGGTCGCTGGAACAGAATTCTTTTAATATTAATGATGAAAACTGCCTCACGGACTTTTTCCTAGATGGATGCCTTCGTCCAGCCTCAGACCCGGGAAGCATCCCCGCATCAGGACCGGTCGGTTCGCGAACGGGACCAGTCGGTGCTTGACTATCTCCATGACATCATCGGGTCCGACCTGAAGGAAACCAACCGTGTCATTCTTGATCGGCTTGATTCCCAGGTGCCGTTGATTCCCGAACTGGGTTCCCACCTGATCAACAGTGGCGGCAAGCGGCTCCGGCCCATCCTGACGCTTTTGGCAACCCGCATGTTTGGCTATCGGGGGGAACAGCATTACACCCTGGCTGCGGTTGTCGAATTCATTCACACCGCCACTTTGTTGCACGATGATGTGGTGGATGAATCCCTCACCCGGCGCGGGCGGCAGACCGCCAATGCCGTTTGGGGCAGCAAAGCTCCAGTACTCGTTGGTGATTTCCTTTTTTCCCGTGCCTTCCAAATGTTGGTGGAGCATGGCGATCTGCGTGTGCTTGAAATCATCGCCGATGCCTGTGCCGTCATTTCGGAAGGAGAGGTGATGCAATTGTTGGTCAGCAACAATCTGGAGACCAGCGAATCCCAATATATGGAAGTGGTTTCCAGAAAAACCGCCACATTATTCGCCGCCGCCGCCCGCATCGGTGCCGTGTTGAATCATCGTTCCGTTGACGAGGAAGAGCGTCTTGCGCGCTATGGTTTGCTTCTGGGACAGGCCTACCAGGTGGTGGATGATACCCTGGACTATTCCGCCACCCGGGAAACCCTGGGCAAGGGGATTGGTGATGATTTCCAGGAAGGCAAGATCACGCTTCCTTTGATCCATGCTTTTCATCATGGCTCCGAGGAAGAACGTCGTTTTTGGACCCGTTGCATCGAAGCCAAAGATCAACCCGAGGGAAGCCTGGAACGGGCCATTGATCTGGTGCGCCAACGAGGTTCCCTGGATTATGCCATGGCGCGTGCGCGCAGTCTGGCGGAGGCTGCGGTGGAGGCAGCGGACTGTTTTCCCGCCTCACGCGAACGCGATGCCCTGATCCGGTTGGCGACGTTCTCCGTGGATCGTCATCATTAGATCATGAACTGTCCCAGTGGGTGCCCCCTTGCTGAAGACAGATCAACGCGATCTGATCTGGGGCGTTTCGGTTATGAAATCGCTGCCCGGTCCAATCCCCCTGAATTCGTCTCAGCGGGGATTTCGGTTCGTAATCGATTCAATGGGTGTCGTCATGATGCTTAAATCGATTCATCTCGAAAATTTTTTGAGTTTTGGAGAGACGTCGTCACCCATCGAACTGAGGCAGCTTAACGTTGTGATTGGGCCCAATGGATCGGGCAAATCCAATCTGATTGAAGCGATTGATCTCATTCGATCCGCCCCAAGCACCTCGGAAAAATCCAATCTGCTCGCCGCTATTCGCGATGGTGGTGGTGTACGAGACTGGCTTTGGAAGGGCGCGGCCAAAATCCCCGTCGCCAAGATCAATGCCGTATTCGACAATCCCAAGGGGTCGGTTGATCTCCGTTATGTCCTGAGTTTTTCAGAGGTCGGGCAGCGTTTTGAAATCATTGATGAATATGTCGAAAATGAAAAAACGGATGATGGCCATGCTCGCCCGTATTTCTACTACCGATTTGAAAATGGCCATGGTGTATTGAACATCAAGGGTCAGCAGCGTCGCTTGCAACATGAAGAGATCGAACCCACGGCATCCATCTTGTCGCAACGCAAGGATCCGGACCAGTATCCGGAACTGACCTATTTGGGCAATACCTTCAGCAAGTTCCGGCTGTATCGAGAATGGAACTTCGGTCGCAACACGGTGCAGCGCCTTCCACAAAAGGCAGATTTACCTAACGAGTACTTGGAACTCGATGCAAGCAACTTCGGCTTGGTTCTGAATCGCCTACGCAGAGAACCTGTCGTCAAGAAGCGGTTGTTGGAGGCTTTACGTATCTTGTATGACGGTATCGATGACTTTGATGTCCAGATCGAAGGCGGAACGGTGCAAGTGTTCTTCCACGAGGGGCGCAATGCCATCCCTGCGACCCGTCTCTCAGATGGCACACTGCGCTACCTTTGTTTGTTGGCGATCCTCTGTCACCCCAATCCGGGACCTCTGGTGTGCATCGAGGAGCCGGAGCTTGGCCTGCACCCCGATGTTCTGCCGACTTTGGCGCAGCTTTTGAAAAAAGCTTCCGAGCGAACCCAACTCATTGTCACGACCCATTCCGATGTCCTGGTGGATGCGATGACGGACATGCCTGAAGCCATATTGGTTGCTGGACGTACTGAGAACGGTACGACGCTCGAACGCCTGGACGCCGAAAAACTGAAACCGTGGCTTGAAAAATATCGCCTTGGGCAGTTATGGTCGCGAGGTGAGATCGGGGGGGTCCGTTGGTAAAACGCTACGTAGAAGGTGGCGGCGATACCGCTGCCCTTAAGGCAGCATGCCGTGAGGGTTTCTCGACGTTCATCACCCATGCTGGACTGAACATGCGTCCGCGGGTTGTCGCTTGTGGCAGCCGCAAAGACGCCTACGAGTCTTTCTGCACGGCGATCAGCCATGGTGAAGATGCGATGCTGCTTGTGGATAGCGAGGAGTCTGTTGCCGCAGAGTATCAGTCGGATTCGGCGAAACCCGAGACGTGGCTTCCATGGCAGCACCTGAAGCAACGCAAAGGCGATGGTTGGGAAAAGCCCAACGGCAGTCTTGATACTGATTGTCACCTCATGGTGCAGGTCATGGAAAGTTGGTTTCTTGCTGATCGCGATGTTCTGAAGGAGTTCTTCGGACAGGGCTTCAAGAGTCATTTACTTCCTGCGGCTGCGAATGCGATTGAAGGTGTTTTAAAGCCCCAGATCTATGATGGATTGGACAAGGCGAGCGGCAATTGCAAGACGAAGGCTCCCTATGGCAAAGGCGAGCATTCGTTCAAACTTCTCGCAATAATAGATCCAGGCAAGATCAGTGCTGCGTCACCTTGGGCGAGGCGCTTCTTAGATGAACTCAAGAAGAAAATGGGTGCCAAGGCATGATTCGGGAGGAATTGCTTGCTCGTCTGTGATGTAGACTCCATCGCAGGGTCATAAAAGGGGTCATGACGTTCAGGGGGTGTTGTTCATGGTTAACGATGATACGGGATCCCCTTGATGATGCTCATGGCACGGTAGAGTTGTTCCAGCAAGAGAACCCGTACCAACATGTGGGGATAGGTCATCGGTCCCAGGGAAAAAATCCAGGAACGGTCAGCCAGTAATGACGGGTCCAGTCCATCGGGTCCTCCAATGACGAACACGATTTCCCGCACCTCCTCTTCCATGAGTTTTTGCAGGCGGTGGGACAGATCCAGGGACGAAAGCGCTTCACCGCGGCCATCCAACGGAACGACCAAAGCCCCTTCGGGCAATCTGGAATCAATACGCCGCCCTTCCTTCGCCATCGCTTCTTCTTTTCGTCCCGCTTGCCCGGGCGGTCGGCGTTCTTCCGCCACCTCCAACAATTCGACCGGCAGCAGGCGACGGAGGCGACCTTGATAATCCTTGGCCAGATGGGCGATGGCAGGTTCCATCCCCCGGCCGACGGCAAGAATGGTCACCTTCATCATCCCTCACCAACCTCAATGGATGGCATGGGATGGGTCAACATCATGGTTCGTGGACTCCAAAGTTTTTCCAGATTGAAAAATGCCCGGGTCTGCCGTTGGAACAGGTGAACGACCACGTCACCCAGGTCCAGCAAGACCCAGCTTGCTTCACTCAATCCTTCGGTCCCCAATACATGAACCTGATGAACGGTGGCGATCCGGTCCACTTCCTGGGCCAGGGCGGCGACATGGGTTCGGGAGGTCCCGGTGGCCAGCAGGAAAAAATCGGCGAACATGGCCCGATTGCGTAGATCGATGACCTGAATATCCTCTCCCTTTTTTTGATCCAATGCCTGCTTGAGTGCATCGAGAAACCGTTCATTGTCCATGTTCACTCCCTGAAGGTGATCCCTCCGGTTGATCCTGGTGTTCCAGATGGCCACGGTACAAGCCATGCTGGTCAATATAGTCGATGACCCGTTCCGAAGTCAGGAAACGGATCGATTTCCCCAGACGAACCCGGTTGCGGATGTCCGAGGAACTGATGGCCAAACGGGTGATCGGCAAAGGAAGATACCCAAAATGCCCCTGGGAATCTCGGGAAAGTGTGTTCACGCCGGTCCGCTCATGCCGATGCAACCATTCCCATGTCGGGCTGCCATCATCGATGTCGGCGGTCGTTCCCGGACGGGACATCAGGCATAGATGGGCAACCTCCAGAAGACGGCGCCACGACTTCCATAAATGCAGTTCCTCCACCAGATCGCTGCCCATGAGGAACACCGGTTCATGATCGGGATGACGGGTGGAAAGATCTCTCAGGGTGTCGATGGTATAGGCGGTCGTCGGGCGCATGACTTCAATGTCACATGCCTCCAGTTCGGGAACATCCCGACAGGCCAGGGCCGTCATGGCCAGACGGTGACCCGAATCCGCCAACAGATCGTTGCCTTTGAACGGATGATGGCCTGAGGGAACCAGCAATACCTTTTCCAGCCCCAATGCTTCCCTGGCTTCCAGGGCGGCGCGCAAATGCCCATGATGTGGCGGGTTGAACGCACCACCCAGAATGCCCAACAGCCGACTCATCCCCGAGTCTGCCCCGCTCCAAGTACAATATATTTCAAGGTGGTCAATCCTTCCAGACCTACCGGACCCCGGACATGCAGCCTGTCGGTGGAAATGCCCATTTCCGCCCCCAAACCATATTCAAAACCATCACTGAAGCGGGTGGATGCGTTGACCATGACCGATGAAGAATCGACTTCGCGCAAAAAACGCATGGCTCGCGCATGATCCCGGGTGACGATGGTGTCGGTATGCTGGGATCCGTGCCGTTCGATGTGATCCATCGCCTCGTCCATGCTGGCCACCACCCGGATGGAAAGAATGGCATCGAGGTATTCGGTGTCCCAATCTTCATCGGTTGCGGGAATCCCTCCCAACGGTGCCAGGCGTTTCAAGGTTTCGGGACAGCAACGCATGACACAACCCGCCTCCTTGAGCGTTTGGCCGATGGGCGGCAGACAGGTGTCGGCCATGGCGGCATGGACCAGCAGGGTTTCGGTGGCATTGCAGACGCCGGTACGCTGCATCTTGCCGTTGAGTGTCAATTTGATTGCCATGTCCACATCGGCATCCTGGTCGATATAGGTATGACAAATTCCATGGAGATGTTTGATGACCGGGATGTGGGATTCGGCGATGATGCGTTCGATCAACCCCTTGCCCCCCCTGGGAATGATCACATCGACATGTTGATTCATGGAAAGCAGCGCCCCGACGGCAGCACGATCAGGGGTTTGGACCAGTTGTACCGCCGAACGTGGCAGTTGGGCCATTTCCAACCCTTCAGCCAGGATGGCGGCAATGGCGCGATTGGAATGGATGGCTTCCGATCCACCCCGCAGGATGACGGCGTTGCCCGACTTGACCGACAGGGCGGCGGCATCGGCGGTGACATTGGGGCGGGATTCATAGATGATGCCGATCACTCCCAACGGGACCCGCATCCGTCCGATCATCAAACCGTTCGGGCGCGGTTTCATCCCGATGATCTCTCCCACCGGATCTTCCAGGGCTGCAACCTGAGCGATGCCCTCGGCCATTCCCTGGATACGGGCGTTGGTCAGGGTCAACCGGTCGAGCATGGCGGCGGACAACCCTTTTTCCCGACCTGCCAGGAGATCTTTTTCGTTTTCCCGTTGCAGGTGGAGTGTGTTGCGGATGAGCCCATCGGTCATGGCATTGAGCGCCGCATTCTTTGCTGCTCCCGAAGCCCGTGCCAGTTGACGTGCCGCCTGCCGTGCCTGTTGACCCATCCGGGTCATCTCCTGCTGGACCAGATCCATTCGTTGCTCCCGGGTGATCGTTTCAAGACAAAGAATTAAGAAGGTATTGCTTGCAGCAGTTTAATTTGTTTTTACATGAACCTCCAGGCGCTTCATGGCGTTGGTGCCGGACTGTTGCAGGGCGGGGTCGGTCACGGAATGGAAGGAAGGGAAAGCAGGAGGCGGACCAGTTCCGCCTGGCGACGGGTTCCGGTCTTGGCGAAGACTGCCTTGAGTTGATTGCGTACCGTGTGCAGAGTACATCCCTTGGTGTGGGCGATTTCTTCCAGATCGGACCCCAAGGTCAGCGTCTGGGCCAAATGGGCTTCGGCAGTGGTCAGGCCGAACAGATTCTTCAGCAGCATTTCAGATGTGGAGGATGTCGGTTGATGCAACGTACTCAGGAACAACAGGACGCTTGGGATGGGGGTGGTGTATACGGTGTTTTGACGGTCGGGCCGTAGCGGGATCACGACGGCATAGAGGGGGGGACGATCCCAGAGTGCATGAGTGAGCTGCAAGCTGTTTTTCTCCAGGAGACCCGCTCCTGTCGCCAGTTGCAATCCTTGACGCAGCATGGTCTGCAACTGTTTTGATTCCGCCGGGATGGGGGCTGCGATGCCCTGTGGTGTCAGCTTCAATCCCGAATCCCCCGCCAGGATCGTCTCCGCCGCACGGTTGATGAAGACGGGTTTGAGGTGTTGGTCGAAGACGATGATTCCTTGGGGCATCATGTCGGATATCTGTTCGTGGATCCGTGCCTGCTTCTTCAATTCGGTCAGCTGCTGGATTTGGGTCAAAACCCTCCTTAAATGGGGTTCCAGCAGGTGCAATGCACGTAAATCCTTTTCGTCGTATCCCCTGGCATCAGGTCCTCTTTGGAATCCAAGCTGAATGAAATGTGTGGGCTGCTTGAGAATATGTCCGCCCATGCAATGGAATTTTCCCTGTGGTCGCAGAAAATCATTATAATACTCCCCTTTTAACAAATCGTTTTTTGGCAAGTATTGTTCACAGATCACCATGCGTGTCGGTGCGACCCGTTGGATGGCTTCAGGGTAGGGATCGAGATCCTTGAAGTGTTCCTGATCGGCGTGACTCCATTGCGGTTCATACCCCAGATAGACATTGAATCCGACCGCACGGTCGGTGCGGCTTTGCATCCGCAGGAGGGCCGATTCGCTTTCGAGGCCACGCATGATCTGTTCCAGTACCTTGGGCAACAGAGACAGATTGTCCTGCCTCGCAGGAAAAAACTGCCATTCTGAGGGAACACCTACTCAATGGAATTCCAGTCTCGGACCTCTGTGATCGATACAGTATCCACCCTACACTTTTCTACCGATGGCAGAAAGTGGTATTTGAGGGAATGCCTTCGCTCTTTGAATCCAGACAAGACTCAGAAACGGCCAGGCTTCGGCAACAGAATGAGGGGTTAAAGGATAAATTAGCCAACAAAGACACAGTGATCGCCCAGATTACAAAAGAGTATGTGGCTGTAAAAAAAGTCTTGGGGAAGCTTGAGGCGTTCTTGGGTCGTTCCAGAGACCCGTGATGATGTTGTTGTTTTCATTCATGGTTATGCAGCATTGACCGGGATTTCCGTGATTCATCTTCTCAGTTGGACAGGCGACATGTTCAATTTTTGAAGGAATATCAATCCCAGCTCATCCAGTCGGAACGGATGGCGGCGCTTGGGGAGATGGTGGCGGGGATTGCGCATGAGATCAACACCCCGATCGGGATCGGGTTCACTTCGGCGACCTATTTGAAAAACCAGACCCGAAAATTTGCCGAACGGTTCGACGGCGGTCACCTGACGAAGGAATTATTGCGCGATTACCTGGAAATCGCGCTCGAATCATCAACGCTGATCGAGACCAACCTCAGACGGGCGGCGCAACTGATCAACAGTTTCAAGATGGTTGCCGTGGATCAAACCAGCCAGGAGTCGCGTCCGATCAACCTGGCAACCCACCTTCATGAAATCATTCCCAGTTTGCGTCCACGATTGAAAAATACCCGACATCTCATCGAGATCAACTGCACCGCAAACCAACCGTTGGTGACCCATCCAGGCGCCATCTCCCAGATTTTGACCAACCTGGTGATGAACTCCCTGATCCATGGGTTTGAAGGGATGGATCAGGGGCGGATCACGATCGATGTCTCCATCCATGAGGATGAGGTTCGATTGGTCTACCAGGACAATGGCCGGGGAATCAACGCCGATGGGGTCAAGCGGTTGTTCGAACCATTTTTTACGACCCGGAGGGGACAGGGGGGAGCGGTCTGGGGATGCATGTGGTGTACAACCTGGTCACGAAAACCTTGCAAGGGACGATTTCCTGCCAGAGTGCCATCGGTGCGGGGGTTCTGTTCCTCATCAAATTCCCCCGGATCGCGTTGAAGGAACCATCTCAACCGAATCTGACAAGGCAGGCATCGATTCATGAGGGGTGATCTTTTTGATCTTTGATTGCTGAATGGAACGTCCCCTCCATGGGCACCTGCACCGCATGCAGGGATTCGATTTCCGGGCAATTGCATTGGGGAGGGTTACCTTGTCCCGGGTTCGGATTGGGGGTGGCGTGCGGCGATGCGCAGGATCAATCCCCCCAGCACCCGTTCCGTTTCACCGCCACTCTTGAGCGCCGAGTCGGCCTCCAGGCAATCGAGGAGTCCCTGAGCCAGTTGCGGTTCTCTGATTTGCCGGCACTGAGCAAAAAAGGCATCGTTTTCTTTCCAGAAAATGTTGAGTTTTCGCGCTACCGCCTGGGGCTCTTCCCCCGCAGCGAGCATGGCCCTGGCCTGAATGAGGCGGCGTAATCGGCTGATCAACAGTCCCAACAGTTGCAGCGGTTCATCGCCTGCTGCCAGCACACGGTCGAGGATGGCCATGGCTTGGCCGACATGACCCGAAAACAGGGCCTCCATCAGGCCAAACCCACTGTGAACCCGGGTTTCGCCCACCATCGCCAAACATTCATCCAGGCCGATCCGGCGCGCGTTGCCCATGAACAGCATCAGCTTTTCCATCTCCGCTTCCGCCGACAAGGTATCGCCATCCAGACGTCCCGCCAGAAAACGCAAGGCATCCGCTTCCACTTCGTAACCTGCCCGGGCCAGGTGATTTCTCAGCCATGTCCTTAAATTGGACGGGTCCAGGGGGAAATATGCGACTGCCCAGTGGCGTTTATCCTGTTCGCACTGTTTGCGTACCGGGTGGGTGACCGGAAGATTACCCCCCAGGATCAGCAGCACGGTCGACGGTGATGGTTTCCCTAAATAATCGATCACCGTTTTTCGGGAACCGGCAGGGAGTTTGTCGATCTCTTTCAGGGTGACCAGCCGCTTCTCGGAAAAAAAAGGAAAGGCGCGGCAGGCGGTTAGAAAACGTTCTTCGTCCAGCGCTTCCGCGATGAAGGATTCGTGATCGAACCCTTCTTCGGTCCCCTCGCCCAGAACCTGTTGGCGAATGAGTTGGCTTTCCCTTTGAATCATCCCCTGATCCTGGCCGTAAAGGAGGATACAGGGGGGGAGCGTACCCCGTTGCCGCAACCCGGCGATGTCATTTTGTTTTACTTTCATGTAAAAATAATTTTACCGTTTGAGGGTCTTCCCGGGCTGGGGATCCGTTCTTATCGGAACCAACCGGGGGAGGGGTGTTGGTTAACTTTATAAATGAATAGAGAAAAATAGAACGTACCTTTTCTCCCGGTCCATGGATGAACATGGTCCGGGAATTGCCACTATGAAGGTAAGGGGTGGCTCCCTGCAAGGTCGATTGCATGTAGTGCGTGGTTGTGTGAGGCAGGTTGTTACAAAACGTTGTACGCTGCATCGCTGCGAAGAGTCTGAAGGCAACAAGTGATGGGTCTTTTGATTGTTTCTGAACGCTTGTTTGTAACGGCCTGTTACATCTTCGTTGGGTGAAATCCTTGGAAACCGGCTATAAAAAAACACGACGAGGGGCAGAATCCCGGCAACGGGGGTTCACGGCAGGAGCCGCAAACCGTACGCAACAGATGCCCGAAGCGAAACGGAGAGAGTGCCATGGCTGAGATGACCGATACGACGACGAGCAGTGACCAGCAAACGCTTGACAGCACCATCAGCGATGTCGCTGCGGCAACGACTGGGGCCATGGGTGATACCCGAGGTCTGAATGTTGGGGAAGCGGCCCCTTCCGACACACAAACAACGATTCCGATCGATCCGGTAGACCAGACCGCTACCGCATCGACCGGAACAGTGGCTGCAACCGCCGAGACCGAAACAACGGCTGCGATGAGTTCAGTTGATATTTCCGGGGTTGGGGTTTTATCCGGGTTTGATCCGACCTTTGGCCTGGGAACGGAAGAGATTCCGCCGGATGCAGAGGTGGCACCGGAGCCAACGGCGACCGATCGTGTGGCCACCGATACGACGGCGACCACCGATATTTCGGGAGTGGGTGTGTTGTCCGGGTTTGATCCGACCTTCGGTCTGGGAACGGGGGAGGTTGTGCCGGAGGATGCGGCGGCAACGGTGACGGAGACGACTGCGGAGGCTCAGGCGACGACTCAGACCGATATTTCGGGAGTGGGTGTGCTGTCCGGATTTGATCCGACCTTTGGGCTGGGGACGGGAGAAGTGGTGCCGGAGGATGCGGCGGCAACGGAACCGGCAACGGTGACGACAGCGGAGGCCGCGGCGACGACCCCGACCGATATTTCGGGAGTGGGTGTGCTGTCCGGATTTGATCCGACCTTTGGCCTGGGGACGGGAGAAGTGGTGCCGGAGGATGCAGCGGCAACGGAACCGGCAACGGTGACGACAGCGGAGGCTGCGGCGACGACCGCAACCGATATTTCGGGTGTGGGTGTGTTGTCGGGTTTTGATCCAACGTTTGGGGCGGGGAGCGATCCGGGAGCGGAAACACCGTCGCTCGATCTGGCCAACGGCTCTGGAGTCGAAGATCAAGCGATTCCCCTGTCCATTGCCGCATCCTTGAATGATCTGGATGGATCGGAGTCGCTCCAGGTCCGTATCGAAGGGGTTCCCGAGGGGGCATTGCTCTCCGCCGGCCAGAACATGGGCAATGGGATCTGGGTGTTGAGTGCCGATGATCTGGTGGGGTTGACGGTGACTCCGGCACCCGATTCGGATGCCGATTTTCAACTGAGCGTGACGGCGACCGCTACGGAATCGAGTGATGGGTCGCAAAGTTCGATTTCCGGGATCATGAACGTGGTGGTGGATGCCGATGCCGACCTGCCGGTGTTGGTGTTGAACGATGTGGCGGGAGTGGAAGATACGGCGATTCCGCTGAATATTACTGCGCATCTGGCCGATGTCGATGGATCGGAAAGCTTGTCCATCACGATTTTGGAGGGTGTTCCCCAGGGGGCCATTCTTTCGGCGGGGACGGACAATGGTGATGGCACCTGGTCCTTGTCGACGGAAGATCTGGTGGGTTTGACCATCACGCCTCCGGCGGATTCGGGGGATGATTTCACCCTGACGGTGCGTGCGGTGTCGTATGA
>PEAN01000080.1 GCA_002753735.1 Magnetococcales bacterium DCbin4 | reverse complement strand
GCAATCCCCCAGACCCCTTTTTTCTTTCAATAATTTTTTGACAGCGGGTACTCTGATCTGCTGTACCCCGGTTCCAAACCCATGACACTTGATCGCTTTGGATGGACTGCCATGTATGCCGCGCACAACACCCATCAGCTCACCATCGACGCATTTTTGGCAGATCCAACAACCCCCATTCTGATTGATCTGCGCGGTGGAGCCGCCAATGATCCGTCCATCCCGGGTTCACACCGGTTTTATCTGCCAGATGTCAGAGCACGGACCGCCGCTTTTGAAAAGCGCTTTGCACCACAACTGACCAACCGCTTCCTATTGCTTTATTGCAGCAAAGGCCATGAAAGTGCGGCTCTGTTGGGCCAGTTTTCTGGAAATCATGCAATACAAAGTCTGAAAGGGGGAATGACCGCCTACCTGACGACCATTTCCCGCCTGCTCCATGAACATCCGTACGAGGATCCTGAACATAAGAGTGATACCATGGTCAAGATATTGTCAGCCTTGACCAATCGCTCGACGACACCCGCCACCTTTCAAAAAATCATCAACCGCCTGTTGCAGCACACACCCAACCCGGAATACGCCCGGTCACCGCTCTCGCCGAGTGCATCCTTGAAGAAAAAACTGGCCACCGCAGCACCGGATAAATTTATTTTTCTGGTTTTCTCAGGAAACAACTGCCCGCTCTGCACGGTCCTGCGCCAACATCTGCCCTGGTTTGCAGAGCACTACCGCCAACAGGCGGAGGTTGTGGTCGTGGATGCCCACAAACATGCCGGTCTGGCCGAAGAGTACGCCATCTTCAGCATTCCAACCGTGATCGTCTTTCAAAAGGGCGTCAGATTGCAAAAACAGGCCGGGGTCAGCACGCGCGCAGGATTGAAAAAACTGCTGGCAGCGGCAGAAACCGCCACCCAATCTTGACCGGACATTAATTATTGAAAGAAAAAAGGGGGCTTAAGGGATTGCCCCCAGGACTTTGACCTTAAAAACAAAGTCAAAAGCGGAGCATGGAAACCTTTTTGTTTAAATTCAAAATCAAAGTCCTGGGGGCAATCCCCCAGACCCCTTTTTTCTTTTAATAATATAAAAATCTGCCACTCCAAAATATCCTTATGATTCAGAAATGGAATCAGATGTCCGCCTGACGCCTTTTTTTCAACTTTTTCCAATATTCCAATCGCTTGGCAATCTCCCTTTCATATCCTCGTTCAACGGGGACATAAAAGGTATGGCCAATGAGTGAATCGGGCAGGTGTTCCTGAAGCACAAGGGCATGCTCATAATCATGCGCATATTGATAACCACGACCATATCCCATCTGTTTCATCAATTGGGTCGGCGCATTGCGCAAATGCAAGGGCGGGGGCAACGATCCCTTTTTGACCGCAACCTCCTTCGCCGTTTCATAGGCGGTATAAACACTGTTGCTTTTGGGCGAGGTCGCAAGATAAATCACCGCCTGCGCCAAAGCCAGTTCACCCTCGGGCCGCCCCATGAAATGATAGGCATCCTTGGCCGCCAGGGTGATGAGCAATGCCTGGGGATCGGCATTGCCCACATCTTCACTGGCAAACCGGATCAAACGCCGTGCAACATACAATCCATCCTCACCAGCAACCAACATACGTGCCAGCCAGTACAAGGAAGCGTCGACATCCGATCCGCGTAATGATTTATGCAACGCCGAGATCAGATTGTAATGGGCCTCCCCCGACTTGTCGTGCCGCAATGTCCCATGCGCTACCGCAGCATTCAATTCATCCAATCCCAGATGAACCGGTTCACCGTCCCGAACGCGATGCAGTTCAACCAAAGTTTCCAACAGGTTCAAAGCCAGACGGGCATCACCATCCGCGGTTTCGGCAATTCGTTGCGCAACCCCATCGGCCAGGCTGATCCCCCGATTCCCCAACCCACGCGCTTCATCCTTCAATGCTTCCTCGATGATTCCAGTCAATACGTCCCTGTCCAACGGATTCAAAGTGACCACACGGGTACGCGACAACAGTGCCCCATTGAGTTCAAATGAAGGATTTTCCGTCGTCGCCCCCAATAAAATGATGGTTCCATCTTCGACAAAGGGGAGAAAGGCATCCTGTTGCCCTTTGTTGAAACGGTGGATTTCATCCATGAACAAAATGGTGGCCCTGCCCGAGCGTTGCTTTTCCTCCCTGGCCCGATCCACCACCTGCCGTACTTCACGGACCCCAACCATGACCGCAGACATCGATTCAAAAAGATTGCGGGTTTGCGCCGCAATGATTCGTGCCAGCGTCGTCTTCCCGCAACCCGGAGGTCCCCAAAAAATCAATGAGGGGAGACGATCCGATTGCAATGCCTGAAACAGCAGACGTCCAGGGGCGGTCAAATGTTCCTGTCCCCGGACCTGGTCCAAAATCTGCGGGCGCATGCGATCAGCCAAAGGAGGTCGTACCGCCCCACCGGACCCGGTCATACGCATGCCCACTCAACAATCAAGATCAATGAGAAGTTCCCAATGAAACCTCATACCTCGGCCACCAAATCATGGGCGGAAGCCTGGATGATTTTGGCTGAAACAATCGTCCCGGCAACCAGATTTTCTCCCTTGAGCCTGACATGTCCATCGACCTCCGGGGCCTGCCATGGGGTTCGTCCCATGCGTGACCCAAGGGAACCATCAAGCCGACCCTCGACCAGGACCGGCAAGGTCGAACCCACCAGGGAGGCCAATTTTTCCCCGCTTATTTTTTCCTGCAAATCATAAAGACGACTCCGACGGGCTTCGGCAAGTTCGGCGGCGACCTTGTCGGGCATGTGGTGCGCTTCCGTGCCGACTTCATCGGAATAGGCAAAGATTCCAACGTGATCAAGCTTGAACTCGCTCATGAATTCATAAAGATCCTGAAACTCTTCTTCAGTTTCTCCCGGAAAACCAACAATGAATGTCGTCCGAATGGCCGCACGGGGGAGACGCGAACGAATGCGTGTCACCAACTGACGAATATCCCCGCCCCGCTCAGCCCGCTTCATCCGGGCCAAGACCGCCGAATGGGAATGTTGCAACGGAATATCCAGGTAAGGCTGCACTTTTTCGGAGGCGGCAATGTGGTCCAACAATGCATCATTGACCAGCGTGGGATAAAGGTAGAGCAGCCGAATCCATTGAATGCCCGCAACGGTTTCCAGGGCGGTCAAAAGTGATTTCAAACTTGAACGTGGCGTCAGATCACGACCATAAAGACTGGTATCCTGGGAAACCAGGTTCAGTTCACGCACCCCGCCCGCCGCCAACGCCCGGGCCTCGGCAACCAGTTCTTCCCCGGGACGGGATTGAAACGGGCCGCGTAACCGGGGAATGATACAAAAGGAACAAGGATTGTTGCACCCCTCGGCGATCTTGAGATAAGCCGTGTGGGACGGAGTCGTCAATACCCGGGGGGCACCCGTCAAAGGACGATACAAGGGATCAAGCACCGACAAGGCACGGCGTTGCGGTGGCGCGATCAAGGTTCGCGGTTGGGTTGCGCTGTCATGGGTACCCAACAACAGGTCGATGGCGGGAATCTGTTCCTTGAGTTCACGACCATAACGCTGGGCCAGACACCCGGTGACCGCCAGACGAACTCCCGGATGGCGCGCTTTGATTGCCGCCATGTCCCGAATGGCCTGACGCGATTCCTCTTCCGCCTCGGCGATGAAACCACAGGTATTGACCACCAGGAGATCCGCTTCTTCGGGGTTGGGGGTCAAAACATGACCCGCCTCGAAAAAACGACCCAACATTTTTTCCGTATCCACCAGATTCTTGGGACAACCCAAAGAAATAACGCCGATCCTTCCCCCCTGTTTCTTTCTGATCATGACCGGGGATCAATCGCGAAAATTGATGAACTGCAAAGGAAGCTCGTAACCCGCCTCCTTGACCTTGGCAATCGTCTCCTGGAGATCGTCGCGTTTTTTCCCCGTCACCCGCACCGCATCACCTTGAATGGCGGCCTGGACCTTCAATTTGGATCCTTTGATCATCTTGCATATTTTCTTTGCCAGTTCCGTATCGACCCCCTGTTTGACGGTGATCACTTGGCGAACCAAGTTGCCGGAGGACTGTTCCGGTTTGGCAAAATCAAGGACGCCGGTCTCAATTTTGCGCCGGACCAGCTTTTCCTTCAACACCTCCAATACCTGTTCCAACTTGTAATCGTCATCGGCAATGATTGTGATGGTTGCCCCTTCATGCTCAACCTTGCATTTGGATCCTTTGAAATCATAACGGGTACCGATCTCCTTGGCCGTTTGATTGACGGCGTTGTCCACTTCCTGAAGATTGACTTCCGAAACAATGTCAAAGGTTGGCATGAAATGCTCCGAAGGAAAAAATTATTGTTTGACCTCATCGGTCTTGACGATATCAACGCCCGGAGGAACCTTGAACTGGAAACGATCCATGGGAATCTCCGTATTCAGGCGGGATTTGTAAAAATGAAAGTGCGACAGATTTCCCATGGAATCCAGGATGGACAACTTGATCAACGTATTGTTCTCAGGACTGAGCAGGACATCAATGTATTGGACATCGCCTGGTTTTTTGGGTTTCAACCGCACCAAAGGATACTGAAAGAGCGGGTCGGGAAGCACCGACCAGTCGAACACCGCTTCCAGGGGATCGTTGCTGACGAAAAACGAGGCGGGAGAGTTGTTCAAACGAGACCAACTGGCAATGGAAACCTGTTTCAAGTCAGGCTCATAGAAAAAGATCTCCCTCCCGTCGGAAATAATGTTCTGGATGAAGGGGTATTGATAATCCCAACGAAACTTTCCAGGACGCAACGCATAGAATTTCCCTTTGCTCTCCCCCGGGGTTCCACGCGAAGGATTGACGACCCGCTGAATGAACTCCGCTTCCATGGTGCGCATGGCCGACAAAAACGATTGCAATCGGTTGAACGCCGCCTGTGACTCTTTGGGGGTGAACATCGGTTTGTCTTCAGCCTGAAGCCAAACGGGCCATGCCAAAAAAAACAATACTCCAATAAAAAACATGAACCGTAGTGGCGCAAGCTGTCTCATTGCAGACCGTTCCGTGTCGATTGTGAACCCGATCATCAAAGAAGCCTTATCGGGCATGGGATCAGGCATCCGGTTGGGCGTCGGACAGGGGTTGAAGCTGGCGCAGGAGTTGCTTGGCTTCATCAAAAATTCGGGAATCGTACCCCCCCTGCTTGCGAACATCCAGGACGTGATGGATAAAATCCTGTTGCCCGGGGCTCGATGCCGTGGCATGGGTCGCAATGCCATGGGTCAACATGGCGGTTTCGGACAGGTCGAGGTCATAGGCGTTGCGCGGCCAATGGGAACGATAACCGGAGGCGCCCCCCGGGTTGAACACCCCTTTGGTGTGGCTGTTGCGGTGGATCCGGGTTCCCGAAGGGGAATACAATTCCACTTCGGACAGATGACTGCTTTTCCCCGATGCGGGGATCGTCTTCAGCGCGGAGTCCTGAAACCAGGATTGCCAACCTTCGGCGCCAGCAACGGCCTCGGAAAGACGTTGCACCCATGGCTGACTGAACGTGACCAGGCGTTCGCTCATCTGCCGCAAGGCCATGCGACCGCGGCCCCACCATTCAACGCTCCTTGTCTGCAACGAATTCAGCAAGATCATGGACGGTATGTCCCGGATACCAAAGTTGGCCCCGATTCCGGCGTCTGAATCACGAAAACAGGGGACCATCGGTTGACAGGCTTGGATCGATCATGTTCCTTGTTCGATCATAGCAGAACCGGCACCGAATCGGAACAGGTCTCAACCGGGATTCAGCATCATTTGCCGTCACCTGCACCGACTGGCGCAAGAAACGTGAAAACAAAACCCTGTGACCATCCCTCATCCTTTCCACGAAGACGGAAACTTTATTTTTGATCGTCCCTGATCGTCAACCCATCAAGGCAGCGTTCCGGAGTCTCTCCCATGATCCGCATCATCCTGGGTACCAAGGCACAATTGATCAAAATGGCACCCGTCATACTTGAACTGCAACGCCGACAACTCCCCCATGATCTGATTCTGACCGGACAACACCATGAAACCATGCAGGATCTGCTGGATGGTTTTGCCATTCCGCCACCCGATCTTGAACTCATCCCCCGCATGGAAGCCAATACCCAATTGAAAATGTTGCGCTGGCTGGGGTTGCTGCTGTGGCGCAGTGGATATTCCATGAAGAAACGGCTGTGGCAGCCCAAACCCCGGATCGTTCTGGTCCATGGCGATACCCTCTCCACCCTGGCCGGGGCGATCATGGCCAAAGCTGCCGGAGTCCCGGTGGCACATGTCGAAGCGGGCTTGCGTTCCTTCAACCTGTTGCACCCCTTTCCTGAAGAATTGACCCGCATCCTGGTCTCCCATCTGGCAGAGGTGTTCTACTGTCCCGGGAGTTGGGCCGCCAACCATCTCGTCCCCCGCAAAGACCGCACGATCATCGATACGCACCACAATACCCTGCTCGATACCCTGCGTTTCGCCCTGCGCGCGCACAACCAAACGCCCCAACCCGACCCCCTCCCCCAACCCTACGGTGTCGTTTCAATCCATCGGTTTGAAAACCTTTCCAACCCACGCCGCTTTCAGTGGATCATGGAAACCATCGAGCGGGTTTCCCACCCGATTCGGCTGAGGTTCGTCCTGCATCCGGCCACCCGTGCCAAACTTCAATCCACCGCCTGGCACAACCGACTCCAAGCGACACCAGGAATCACCCTCATGGAGCGAACCGATTACATCACCTTCATCCAACTCCTGGCCCGGTCCCGATTCCTCATGACCGATGGCGGCAGCAATCAGGAAGAGGCGGCTTATCTGGGACTCCCATGTCTGCTGTTGCGTCAGGCCACGGAACGACAGGAAGGGTTGGGCAAGAACGTCATCCTGGCCAACGATGATGACCAGATCGTGGATACCTTCGTCGCCAGCAATGTCGACCGGGAATGGCATCGGCTCCCTTTGCCCCCGAACGAACCCAGCCGTATCATCGTCGATCACCTGGCCACCTTTCTTTCCGCCATTCCCTCACCCCGCCTGCCCCCCCCATGACCACCACCCCTCCCGAGGAATCATCCCCCCCCCTCCCATGGCGTCGCATCCTCATCCATGGACTATTGGTTGTCGGTCTGGCATTGGCCGTCCTCAAGGTTGCCGCTTCCCTGGGAGATTTTTCATTATCCCTGGAACATCCCGGGTTCCTCCCCCTCCTCCTCATGCTTCATGCGGCACTCATCCTACTGGCTGCATCCCTCTGGCGTCAGGCACTGGGCATCGTCACCCCGGTCCCCCTGCCCTACAAACAGGCCATGGCCCATGTTGGAATCCTGCTGATCGCCAAATATGTTCCGGGAAAGCTGTGGGGCCTTGTCGGTCGCGGTCTGCATGCCCGCCGCCTGGGAATGGCCGCCGGTGCCGTCACCACCGCCACCGCCCTCGAACAGTTGGCCATCCTGGGTTCAGGTCTGCTGTTGGTGGCGGCAGGGACATGGCGCGATGAGATCCATTGGCTTCTGCCCCTCCTGGCCATCATCTCCTTCCTGATGTGCCCGATGGGGCGTAAAGGGATCGGCCATCTGCAATCGTTGGCCAAAGGTCCCCTGAAACGGCTGTTCCCGCTGGTGGAACAGGGATCGGCCCACCTGTGTTCCAGGGCGTTTGCGGGTCTGTGCTGGCTGGCGTTGGGGCAATGGATCCTCAATGGCGTCCTGTTGTGCAGCGTTGCCGCCACCATCGGGGTCGTCCCCTCCCATACCCTCGTCATCGCAGCACTGATCGCCGCCCCGGCAGCCATTCTCTCCGGCTTCCTGTTCCTTTTCGTCCCTGGCGGCATCGGTATCCGGGAAGGGGTCCTGGTCTATTATCTCGAACCGGTCATCGGCATGGAGGCAGCACTCATGACGGCCATCCTGTTCCGAATCTCAGACACCCTGCGCGATGTCATCATGGGAATCTGGACGGCGGCCCTCCTCCGCAACCCTTGATCCCTCCACAGGCCGTTGCCCAACCTTCCCGGCAGGGTCAAACAGGGTTTCATGACCATCATGAACGCCAATCTGTGAAAGCGACATGTGCAACGTGGTGATCTGATCGGAGACCAGGCCAATCAAAAAGGTGACCACCGAAACGGTGAACAACAACACCGGCATGTTGGTGAAACGACCACTCGTGGCATAGACATGGAGATACCAGCCCAGGGCGGTAAAGAAAAACGCCAAGCTCACCGGCAGGAAAATGCGCATGGGCGAATACAGGGTCACGATTTTCATAATGATGATCAAAAAACGGGACCCATCACGAACAAACTTGATCTTGCTGACCCCCTGACGCTTCCTGGCGCGGATGGGATGAAACGTGACCGCCAATCCCGAACGCATGAAGGCCATGGTGATGGTCGTGGGATAGGAAAAACCATTGGGCAGCAGGTAAAGAAATCGTTTGAATGCCGCGCCGCGTACCGCCCGTACCCCGGAAGTCAAATCAGGAATCGCCTGGTCCGTCATCATCGAGGCGAAATAATTCAGCGCACGATTTCCCCAACGCCGCGCCAGACCCGCATGGGTATCCATGGCACGCGCACCCACCACCATGTCATACCCCTCCTTGAGCACGGTGATGAGTTGTCCCGGCAAATCGGTACTGTGTTGACCATCGGCGTCCATGAAGACCAGATACCGCCCCCGGGCATGTCCCGCCCCGGTTTTGACGGCAGCCCCGTTGCCCATGTTCCTGGCATGGTGTACCACCCTGGCCCCTGCCGCCATCGCCATTTCCCGCGTTGCATCGCGTGAACCATCATCCACCACCAGGATTTCCCATCCGGGATAGGCAGCGCACAACGCAGAGACCACCGTCCCAATGGCCATCGCCTCATTATAGGCAGGCAACACCACCGTTACCTCAGGATTGGTTTTCGACATGCATCGATCCCCTTGCACCAAACGATGCGCAAAAAGAGTGACCCAAACCCATCAGGAATCGGCACAGGCAATGCTGCAATACAGTTTTTCACCACGTTGGACCATCAATTGTCGGGGAACCCTGGTCTTACAGTGTTCACAGGCAACCAGGACATCCCCCCCCTCCTTGCGGATGGATCCACCATCCTCATGGTTTTGCATCGCCCCCGACAGAAAATGAGAGAACAGGCGATATCCCAGATAAAGCAGCAATCCCAATAAAAAGATACGCAACATTCACCCAATCCTTCGCAGTATCCCCGGTCCCGGGCATCGTACCAGCTTCACGGGCACGGCAACCCCCGTATCGGGAACATTGCCGGAATCAACCCGGAACACGAAACAATATATAAACGGTACAAAAATTGCTTTCCTGTGTTGCGTGAAAATCCATGATCCGTTGACCTGGAGAGAATCCCATGAATTTCCATCGGTTGTCCAGGGTTTCACCGGTTTATGGATGCACATCGGGGGTTGGGCTTTGAGCATGGCAACCGTTCATCGACGCGGGATTGGCTGATGTGATCCCTCGGCAAACGGAAAGGAATCAGGATTCGTGCGCCACCGTGGCCACATAAGCGACAGGTATTTGGCGTTTCGGCAACGCAGGGGATGGTTTGCGTTGCTCGTCGGACTATTCTGTTGCCTTTGCCTGCATGGCATGGTGAGTGAAGGCCGTGCAACCGCGGAATCGTTGCCGCCGGTCGCACCCAAACCTGCCTATCTGCAATGGGTGGAACGTTCGTTGGATCATGAACAACAACGGGTTTTGGATCTGCTGACCGATAGCGATGAAGATGCCTTCAGCGCATGGTATGAAGGGGCGGGCCGGGAATATGTCGTCCACAAGGTTCCCGCCCTGGCGCCAGCGCTTGAAATCATGCACACCCCCCTGGCCCGCCTGCGTTATGCCTTGAATCAAATCGCCGCCACCCATGTCGATCTGGATCCGGCGTTGCCGCATCTCATCGACCAGTTGGAGGTCGGCAATCTGGCCTGGGCCGCCCGCGTCCACAAGGCAATCATTGCGCGCAACAACTCCATCCAACTCAACGAAAATCCCCTGGACCTGGGAATCGGTCGCCTGATCGGGGGCGAGGCGGGACAAAATGCTGCACGCTCCGATGTCGTGCTCAAGGAATTGCTCGCCATGCTGCAACCGGTCCACATGCAATTATATGCCACGGGCCGGTCCATCGATGATGCCCTGTCCCAGGGAGATGATGCCCTGGCATTGGACATCTATCAAAAAAAGCTGGTCGCCTTGCTGCGTCAGGAGCAAAGCTATCTGAACTGGTTTGGCACCCGAATCCGGGAACATCAGGAGGCACTCATCCAGGCCAAAAACTTGATGGTGACCCATGTGTTGCCGAGCATCAACCAATTGCAGGGATTACTGGCTCATGTCACCCAGGTGTCGGGAAACCTCATCCTGCACCAGGAACAGACCACGCTACGCAGCATCCCGTTGAAGCCGTGGGATCATGTCCTCGTTGGCTCCCGTTTCAATCGTTTCATCCCCGCACGCCCACCCCGGAATCATAAATTCCTCCCCCATCCCGATCGCGTCGTCATCCTGCGCCACATCGGCATGGCAAAGATTTGACGATCTCCTGATTTCCAGGAAATACCGTTTTCAATGCGATGTCCAAGGCAACCACCGTGGAAGCGGGTGCAGCCTCTCTTCCCTGAAACTGCAATGATTCATCAATTCGCAAACCGATCATTTGAAAACGACACATCCCAAATGGGGTGCCATTCAAAACTGATCGAACGCCTCCCCCGGCTCATGCCTGACTGCCAGTTCCCCACCCATGGATCGTTGCGTCGGTTGCGCGCCAATCCGTGGAACATCCCGTATCTTGAAGAAGGAAATCGCTTCATACAACAGCCGCGCCTGCTGTGACAGGCTTTCGGAAGTACTCGACATTTCCTCAGCGGCCCCGGCATTGCGTTGAATCACACGATCCAATTGCTGAATGGCGATGTTGATCTGCTTGACCCCTTGATTCTGTTCGGTACTGGAGGCAGCGATTTCCTGAACCAGGCCGGCAGTCCGTTTGATATCCGGTGCCAACCGGGAAATGATGGTGCCGGCATGTTGCGCGATATCGACACTGGAGATCGACAATTGGCTGATTTCAGCCGCCGCCGTCTGGCTGCGTTCCGCCAATTTGCGCACCTCCGCCGCAACCACGGCAAACCCTTTGCCATGTTCTCCAGCCCGTGCCGCCTCAATGGCCGCGTTGAGCGCAAGCAGATTGGTCTGGCGGGCGATCTCCTCGATAATGGAAATCTTTTCGGCAATCTTGCGCATGGCATCCACCGCCTGATTGACCGCCTCGCCCCCCTGTTCCATGTTTTTTGCCGCCTGGGTGGCAATCGCTTCGGTCTGAGTGGCATTGTCGGTGTTCTGCTGCACGTTGGAGGTCATTTGTTCCATGGCGGAGGAAGTTTCTTCAATACTCGCCGCCTGTTCCGAGGCCCCCTGAGCCATGGTGTTGGAAGAATCGGAAAGGCTTTGACTGCCACTGGCCACCTGATCGGATGCCGAGATCACATGCGTCAAAACATCATTCAAACGTATCACCATTGCATTCAGATCGGTCGCCAGTTGCCCCACCTCATCCGCTTGATGGATGTCCAACTGTTTCGTCAGATCCCCTTCGGCGATTTTTTGTGCAAAATCGACACTGCGGGCAAGTGGCCGCGTGATGGAGCGGGAAATCAACAACGAAAGGATCAAACCAAGCACCACGGCAACCACGGCCACCACGGCCACCCGGGTACGGGTTGAATAGGCTTCCGACAACATCCCCTCTTCGGTCAACATGCTCTTGCCAGCCACTTCGCTGATGGCAGTGAGGTGACCTTGCACTTCCTTGAGTTCCACCTGGGTTTCCAGGGTGAAGATGGCCTCCGCCTTCTTTTTACCCTCCAGATTTTCGGTGGCCACCCCCTGCATTTTCTTGAGTGAATCTCGCACTTCCCCCAACGCCGACTTCAATGGACCCCGATACAGATCCTTGGCCTGATCCACGTTGCCCCCACCCAGGGCCGTTTGGATTTCCTCACCCGTCGCATGTAATTTTCGATGCGCCGGTTCCATGATCTTCATCAATTCACCAAACCGGGGATCCTGTTGGAGCATCCGTTTGCTCCCTTCCCCATAAATGAACTTGCCCAGCCCGCATTGGGTATGGTTCAGTTCCACCTCCAGTTTCGGTGCTCCAGCCAGAATGGCCCCCTGGACCTTTTCCGACCATGCCAGGTGATCCACCTCCCGGGCGGTCAGGAATGCCGGAAGGGATGTATCGGCATTTTTGAAGACGGCACCGATTTTTTCCGCCGACTGATGCAACCGCGTATGATGCGCTTCGATTTCCTCCAACGGTGGACGCAATTGGGGCAACATCGCTTCGGCCTGCTTGCGGCCTTCACCATAATACCATTTGCCAAAGGCACACTGGTGCGGATCCATCTGCACGCTCAAGGTTGTCGATTTTTCATCGCTGAGAAATGAACTGACCTGTTTGGCCCAGTTGAGATGATCCACTTCACGCTTGAGCAGTTCGCCACGCAAACGGTTGCCCTGAATAACCTCCATTCCATTGCCGACGATTCCGGAAATACCTGAAAACGCCAATACGCCTACCAAAATCAACAATGCCAAAACCACACCGGTGCCAAAAAATATTTTTTTCCCCAATCCAATATCATTCCAACCCATGACATCCCTCCCCACCCAGGTCAATCGAATCACATGATCGAAGCTTGATTGGTTCATCCTTTTAACAGGTTTCCACATCAAATAAACGGAAAAATGATCAGACCATGCCCGTCGCCCATGGGGGTTTGCATTTACCTGCGGGACAAGGCATCCTGTCAGCAAACATTCATTCATTCTGGTCAGGCGTTGGCATGCATACCACCATTTCACGAAACATTCTACTTTGGATCTCCCTTGTCCTCGTTTTTTTTCATCGGGCAACACCACTCCATGCCGAATCCTGGGTGGTGTACTATTCCGATAAAGAACCCGAAACCCGCTTTGAATCCTATTCGCTGCTGGTCTTCGACAGTCAGTACCACCCGCCCCTGGAACGGTTGAAGGAACGGGGCAAGATCATTCTCGGTTATCTCAGCCTGGGGGAAGTGGAAAACCATCGGCGTCATTTTTCAACGGTGACCGAACAAAAACTCCTCCTGATGGAAAACGAAGATTGGCCAGGAAGTTATTTCATCGACGTCCGCAACCCCGTCTGGACCGAACTGGTCATTGAGGTCTTGATTCCCGAACTCCTGCAACAAGGATTTCATGGCCTGTTCATCGACACCCTGGACAATCCCGGTTACCTGGAAGATCTGGATCCGAAACGGTATCGAGGGATGCGCCAGGGGGGGATCCATCTGGTCAAAGCCATCCGGAGGCACTATCCCGAGCTGCCGATCATGATCAACCGGGGCTTCGACCTTCTGGATCACCTGATCTACGACGTGGACATGATCCTGGCTGAATCGACCCGCAGCCTGCCCGATCCTGATGGCAAAGGACATCACCTGACGCCCGATGCCGAATATGAAGCGACGGCCGCGAAACTGCGCCGCTTCAAGGAAATCCGTCCCCGCCTGAAACTCTATTCACTGGATTATTGGGATCCCACCGATGCCAAAGGACAGGCATTGATCTATCGTCAGCAACGGGAACACGGGTTCATCCCCTATGTTTCCACCATCGAACTCAACCAGGTGTTTCCCGAGCCCTCCCCATGAAGAGAATGAATTTCATTTTCATGCTGGCATTCATCTCCCTCGCGACCACCCGGCTCCAGGCCGATGAGTCCGAAGCGGTCGAAATTCCCCGTGTCATCCTTTCCTTTTATGACCTCAAACAACGCAACGGCGAGGCATGGTTTGGCAATATCCATCAATATGCCGAACTGCCCCTCAATCATCTGGGCCTGACCGTCCGATATCAGGAGATTCATCAACCCCTGCCCGACCCCACCACATTAAACGATGTCCGCGGGGTCCTCCTGTGGAACAATACTGAACAGATCGAACAGCCCGAAACCTTTCTCCAATGGATCATTACGCTCATGGAAAAAGGAAAACGAGTGGTTCTCATGGGGCCAGCGCCCTGGTCCGCCAATTTTCAAGGTGTCGTCACTCCATTTCCGCTCAGGGAAAAATTTTGGAACACCCTGGGATTCGGATTCCGTGATCAGTGGATTTCATTCACCCACGATCTGGAAATCGTCGATCTAAACCCCGGGATAATCGGTTTTGAACGTCCACTGCCCAACCAACTCCCTGGTTACATGGAAATTCTTCCGGGCCGTTCCGATGTCCGGGCACACCTGAAGGTGCGCCGCGGACCGGATAAAAAGGAGGAGAACATCCTGGTTGCAACCACCCCCCGGGGTGGATTCGTCGCCTCCGACTACAGCCTGTTCTTCACCAACCTTCCCCGGGAAGATCATGATTTTGTCCAATGGATCATCAACCCATTCGAATTTTTCCGACACGCCTTCGCCACCGACGACCTGCCCAAACCCGATGCCAGCACGATGTCCAACCGGAGAATCTATTACAGCCACATCGACGGCGATGGTTTACGTAACCTGACCGAGGTCAAACCGTACCGCGACAAAAGCAAGACTGCCGCTGAGGTCATCCTTGAAGAGATCATCCTGGGCTATCCCGACCTGCCCGTCACCGTCGCCCCCGTGGTTGGCGACCTTGACCCCCAATGGTATGGTTCCAGGAAAATGCAGGACATCGCCAAAATGCTGCTCGCCCCACCCCATGTCGAAGCGGGCAACCACACCCTGAGCCACCCTTTGGATTGGGGATTTTTTGAAGAGTTCGATCCAGCCAGCGAAATTCCGTTTCTTAAAAACTACCCGGAACGGGAACTCATCGGCGGCTCCCATCGATTGTTGGAAGCCTTGGGATTCAAGAAAAAGAATAGCGTCATTCCCATCGACACCTCCCTGTGGCGCAACATTGCGGTCCGGGTCGAAGATCCCGACAGTGACAAACCGGTCAAAAAAGAACGCTACAACGATTACAAAACCCCTCGGGCCTATGCCGTCAAACCGTTCAGTCTGCATGATGAGATCCAGGGGGCCAACCAGACCATTCAACAGGTGTTACCCCCGGGGAAAACCATCAAACTGATGCAATGGTCGGGCAATACCCTCCCGTTTGAACGGGCATTACGCGAAGCCCGATTGTTGGGCATGAACAACATCAATGGCGGCAACACCCGCTTTGATGCCCAATACCCTTCGGTCGCCTGGGTGGCCCCCCTGGGACGGATGGTCGGGAAGGAATGGCAATGTTATGCCTCCGCCAGCAATGAGAACACCTACACCAGCCTGTGGACCGATCATTTTTTCGGGTTCATGCATCTGGTCCAGACCATCAAGAATACCGAATCCCCTCGAAGGTTGATTCCATTCAATATTTACTATCACCTTTATTCCGGGGAGAAACTGGCGAGCCTCAACGCCCTGAAGCACAATCTTGACCATGCCCGATCCCAACCTTTGGCACCGGTTGCGGCCAGTTTCTATGCCGCCATCGCCACGGGTGCCGTCCAAGCGAAGCTGTTTCGCCTTCCTTCGGGGGCGGTGGAACTCCGCGACCGGGGCGATCTGCAAACGATCCGGATCGATCATGCGACGCTGCGTCAGGTGGATCTGGCGCAATCGCATGGAGTACTTGGCCAACGTCATTTTCAGGGAAGTCTGTATGTGGCGTTGGATTCGGCTGTCGCCACCCCCCGGATCATGATTGTCCCGTATGCCACCCCTGCCATTCCCCCGCCCGCACCACGCCCCTATCTGATCGAAGGACGGTGGCGACTCTCCCGATTCACCTTCAACGAGGCGGGCACCTTTGAATTTCAGGCGCAGGGATTCGGCAAGGGAGAGATGGTCTGGCAGGTCCCCGGAAAGGGGGATTATGAAATCAAGACGTTCACGCTCAACGGGCAACCCTTGGACCAGATCGAAGCGGGCACCGATCCCGATTCGGGAATCCTGCGCATGGTCGTACCGACATCCGCGTTGGAAGGGATTCGCATCGTTGTATCGCGGCTGGGGCAATCGGAGAAAAAATAAGGCCCTTCCAGCGTTCAATGTGGGTAAACACATCGTTTTACTGCAATATGATGATTTTAAATAAATATTAAAAGAAAAAAGGGGGCTTGAGGGATTGCCCCCAGGGTGTTGATTTTGACTTTGATTTTGTTTTTCACGCGCCATTTGAACCAGTAGAATGAAGCAGCTTCAATCTTTCCGATGACCGATCAGCCCACTCTCGCAAAAGGACGACTGTTCATGAACGATGCGCAGGTCACCATCTGGCACAACCATCGATGCTCCAAGTCACCTCAGGGGCCCAAATTTTTTGAAGGTTCTGGGTGCGCATCCCAGTTGACCAGCCAATCTGTGGGCAACGATTCCATTTCGCTTTTCCTCCGTTTCACCAATCAACCGGGCGGCGGCACACTGGCAGCCCGTATGGACGAGGAGTGACCCCAACGCGCTTCAACACAATGCCCGGTCTCAATGCGGACGTTCCCCTGGTATTGGCCGGCCCCATCCTGCGACGGGTGGAGACTGGTCGGCTCTGCCTTTGGCTGGCAGTAACCACCTGGTGCAGGGTACGCTTGCGTCTGTTTCCGGAAGGCGGGAACTCCATGGAGTGGTTGTTATCTCCGGGCGATCCTGCCTGCCGTCTTATTTCCGCCGGACGGCAACTTCACTTTCTCTTCGTCGATCTGTCATTGATTCCACCTTTGCCATGGGATCGCTGGATAGGCTACGACTTGGCCTTGCAGGCGAAGGATTCCTCGGACTGGTCGGACTGGCAGCAGTGGGCTCCAGACTTGGCCTATTCCAGTCATCGTCCATCCCCGGGGTTCCGTCTGCCCCGACGCGTAACCTCTGTGCTGCACGGCTCCTGCCGCAAACCGCACCATCCTTCGGCAGATGGCATGGTGGCCGCAGACCATCTTCTGGCCTCGTGCCTCCAGTCGGACGGCAAGCAGGAGCTCCCGGCCTGGCCTGCAATGTTGGTCTTGACTGGCGACCAGATTTACGCTGATGACGTGGCCGGACCGATGCTAAGGGCGATCCAACTCCTTCTGGAACGCCTTGGCGTTCCAGACGAAGATCTCACAGGTCTGGAGCTGGAAGGTGTTCACACCAGCTCTGACCTTTACAACCACGTTCATTGTTACTACCAACGCGAGCATCTTCTTCCAAAAAGTCATACCGTCCGTTCGATAACACGGTTTTTTTTCGCCGGTGCGGCCAAACCCATATTTATCGCCGACAGTGCCCATAACCACTTGATCAGTGCCGGGGAATACTTGGCCATGTACCTGCTCGTGTGGTCTCCGGTGCCCTGGTCCCTACTGGAGATGACCCCTCCAAATACTCTTGACAGTGCTGGACGCCGTCGGTTCGATCAGGAACTGCCCCTGATTGCGTCCTTCATCCAGGATCTACCATCGGCCCGGCGGGTCATGGCTCATCTTCAGGTGGCAATGATCTTCGACGATCACGACATTTCTGACGATTGGAATCTTCATCGAGCCTGGGAGGATGCTGTTTATGGTCACCCCTTCTCCCGACGCATGGTTGGCAACGGACTGATCGCCTATCTCATATGCCAGGGATGGGGAAACCGACCGGAGGCTTTTGACGAGGAGTTATTGACTTGTGTGGAGGCCGCGATGGCGAAGCCGGGAGGAAGAGATCACCAGGAACTGGTTGACGTCATCCTCCGCTTCCATGGTTGGGATTTCGACTGGCCTACAGAGCCGCCACTCATTGTTTTGGACACACGTACCCGACGTTGGCATAGTGAATCCCTGGCCGTGCAGCCTTCCGGACTCCTCGATTGGGAAGCCATTACCGAGCTTCAGCAGCGACTGCTGGGTAAAACCTCTGTGCTCTTGGTCTCTGCCGCCCCCATCTTTGGTGTCAAGCTGATTGAGGTAATTCAGAGCCTCTTCACCATGCTGGGCAAGCCGCTTTTGGTGGACGCTGAAAACTGGATGGCCCACCCTGGTTCCGCCTTTGGCATCCTCAACGTGTTCCGCCATCCTGGCACACCTCACCACTTTGTGGTACTCTCCGGCGATGTGCACTACTCCTTTGTCTATGATGTTGAGTTGCGTGGACGACGAGGCGGACCAGAAATCTGGCAGATATGCAGTAGCGGTATACGCAACGAATTCCCACCACGGCTACTGGCCATATTGGACCATCTCAATCGATGGCTCTATTCACCCCGCTCACCCCTTAACTGGCTTACAAGTCGTCGCCGAATGCGGGTGATACCACGCAAGCCGGAAGGAACTCCTGCTGGTCGGCGCCTGCTTGATCGCGCAGGCATGGGTTTGGTGGAGCTGAATTCTGAGGGGCGCCCTTGGCGCATCCGGCAACTCACGCCAGACAAAGGGACCATAGAGTTTGTCAAGAGGGAGGCGGAGGCGCGTTGGGAGTGATATCCCAAAGATTCATTGAGCATATCTCCATCGCCTGTTCATAAAATGTCCAAATCGCTTTCAGTCAATGCGGGGCTTTTTCTGAAACTTTTGAATGTTCATGTCCGTGTGTTCATTACTCATTCGCAGTGATGTTGCCTCCAAAGTCGCTTGACTTTTTCTTGAACGGGTTGTAGTGGTGGTGGCAGTGGTTGTTGCCTGATCACAGCAAACCCTATGTGCGTCTGCCCTTGGAAAGATTTAAGTTTTTCAACCATGCGCGAGGTAATTCATCTTGAGTGGTGATTTTGTCTTTTTTCGTGGGGGATTGCGATGGAACAAGAACTGACAAGTCAATTGATCGCCTTCGTTCAGGTCATTTTCATTGACTTGGTGCTGGCGGGTGACAACGCCATCGTTGTTGGGATGGCTGCGGCATCAGTTCCTATGGAATACAGGCGCAAGGTGATTTTTTGGGGTACGGGGGCTGCAATCGCGCTGCGAATCGTCTTTGCCCTGATCACCACTCAGCTTCTGGCGATAGTTGGGTTAACCTTGGCGGGTGGTCTGCTGTTGCTGTTTGTCGTGTGGCAAATGTACCGGGAGTTGCGGACACACGGCAAGGATGAGGTAACACCGGAAGAGGCTGGATCTGGTGCCTCCTCCGGCAAGGAAAAAACCGCGCTTGCTGCCGTTTGGCAGGTGGCCGTGGCTGATGTCTCCATGTCCCTGGACAATGTGTTGGCAGTAGCGGGGGCAGCCAAGGATCATCCGTCCATCCTGGTGGCTGGTTTGGTGATCGCCATTATCATGATGGCCTTCGCTGCCAATTATATCGCAAAGATGATACACAATCACCGCTGGATCGCCTGGGTTGGCCTTGCCATCATCGCCTATGTCGCAGGTGATATGATTTGGCGTGGATATGGCGAAGTGGCTTCCGCTATTCCCTAAGGAAAAACAATTTGAGGTGGACCCCATTGCAAGGACAATTTTTCGTAGGGAATAATTCTACTTTGTTACATTCATTAACTGGAGAGGATGGCTGGCAATTGACTGATATGCATAGGAATATTGAAAGAAAAAAGGGGTCTGGGGGATTGCCC